>DATLRV010000040.1:0-59701 GCA_035534455.1 Acidimicrobiales bacterium | reverse complement strand
CCTCGATCCACCGCGCAGACCCGGCTGACCGCCTGTCGATGACCGGGCGGGAGCGGGAGTGCCACTCGGCACTGCTGAAACGCCGGCACGACCCGAGCATGGGCGTGACCGACCAGAGACTCTTGTGGTTGGCGGGATGTCAGCGCACTGATGCGGGTCGTCTGCGGCTGCGCCGACCGCGGAACCACGGTTCAGGTGACGGCGACCGCGAGGGCGCGCAGGTTCGAAAGCGCGCGGGTGAACGGCTCTTGCCACGGCCAATGGCTCGGTGCGCGCAGCGTCGGCGTCCCCGAGCGGTTGACGAGCCGACCCGGCAGCGATACGAAGCGCGTGCGGATGGTCCGTGCGACGGCCGGACGGTGGCCGTCGCGGTCGTGGAGGCCGCCCAAGAGTTGGGTCCAGCGAACCAGGTTGTGGGCCAGGACGGCGCACTGGAGCCAGGCGGCGTTGGCTGAGAAGCTGCCCGAGGGGCAGTGCTCCATGCCTGCCCCCTCCTTCAGGTCGCGGATGTCGAGCTCTGCTTGGGCGCGCTCGCGGTGGAAGGCGTCGAGGGCGACGGCGGTGCCGGTCAGATCGGTGAGGAAGGCGAAGTGGCGCCAGTCGGGCCACAGCGTCGCCTGGGGTCCCACGAGCCGCGTGCGCCGCACGACGAGGCGCCTTGCCTTGTAGGTCGTCTCGGCAACGGCGGCCTCACCGCCGTCTGGGTAGACGATCGGGACCCAGTCCTTTTCGGGAATCGTGGCGATGACCTGGGCGATCGCCTTCGTGCCTGCCCGCACGGCCATGGTGTAGGACACCTGAAGGCGCTCCAACGTGGAGAGGATGTCTTTCGACCAGAACCCCGAGTCGAAGCGCATGACGAGCGTGCCGGTCGCCCCGGCGCGGCGCAGGCGGGCGACGAGTTCTTCGATGAAGCGCTTGGCTCCCCGCTGGGTGTTGGCCGACCCCTTGCGCAGCCGGGCGTGGAGCAGCTCGCCGGTGTCTGCGCGCGTCGCCAGCAGTGGGTGAAGCCCCAAGACCTTCGTGTAGCCGTAGGCGGCGCCGGCCTTCTTCTTTCCCGCGACCTCGCAGATGGTCGAGTCCACGTCGACGACGAGACGGGCAGGGAGGGTCACGGCGCTCCATGCGCGCCGCAGCACCTCGCCAACGACCGCTTCGAGCTGGCGAACGTGGCCGAAGGTGAACGCCCGAAGGAACGTGCCCAAGGTCGACGGTGCCATGACCCGGTGAGAGAGGACCGCTTCGGTCGCACCAGCGCGCAACACGTCGGCGTGGTCGATGTGGGAGGCGCCGGCGACCATGGCGTGGACGAGGGTGAGCACCTTGCGTCCCGGTGAAAAGCCGCCGCGCTTGGACGGGATGCGCACCATGGCGTCGACCAGCTCCTCGAGATCGAGGCGCTTCACCAGCGTGGCGATGAGCAACAGCCCGGCGTTGGCCACGAGACCGGGTTCATCGAAGGTCACCGCGATGCGGTCGATGCCGCGCGATACTGGCCTCACTGGAAGTGCCTCCTTGGTGCTGCGGGAATCGGTGCGTTGAGAACACCCATCCTCGCAGTCCAGGAGGCATTTTCCGCGGATACGCGCTGGTTCAGTTCACGGCGTTACGCGGTGGATCGAGGTTAAACCGCCCGCCACCCGCGAGCGCCAGCTCCATCCGGATCTCGGGACAGGCGATTCGCACGACGGCGATACCGGGCAACCGGGTGCGCTCCATCACGGCGAGGTCGTGCACGTTGCCCACGTGGGTAGGAGCATGGAGCCCTCCGGACGTGGGCTGGTAGCCGAAGATCTCGGAGGCTCCGATGGCGACGTAGTACTCGTGAGGATTCCCGCCAGCGCCGGTCGGGAGCAGCGCAGTGCACGTGACCGCCACCGCGGCCGCCACACACGCGAGGGCTACCCCGCGGATGCCGCCACGCGCTCGAGGCGGGAGTCCAAGGAGTCGCCCCGGTCGCCGCGGAAGCCGGACCGCTTCCATCACGCCCCTTCCAGGAGTTGGTGCACGGAGTCGGCCGCGGCTCTCTCGACGATGCCATCAGCCATTCCCCGGCCCTCCCACCGATCTACGCGTCCCTGGCGCGCGATGGTTCAGCTGTCCCGTGACGCCCAGTCAATTCAAGAGCCCGGGTGTTGGCGAATTGTTGGGGTGCTGTGAGAACTCGATGTGCGACCCTGCGCAGAGAAGCCCGTGCAGACCCGCGATCACCGCCGAATTTCGACGAGTTTGCCGCCATCGACGAATGAACAGCCCGCACGGAGATCCCCTGGCCTACAACGACTTCTGTGTCACTCGATCGCAAGCGGGACAGCAGTTCTCTCGATTCTCTCGATGTGCCGCAAGCACGGCCACGGCGTGAACGCAGACGACGCGTACGCCGACGCACTGACGCATGGACGGTCTTTCACTGGGGCATCGGGGGCAGGTGAGAGGAACGATCACGTGACACGCATCGACAGCAGGCGGGATCTCACGTTCGGAACGGCGCACTTCTACGGGTCGACGGGCGGCCAGGCGATCCCCTCCGTCGCCCCCTCCGTCGCCGTCGCCATGGCCGTGATGGCGACCGTGAGCGGCTACTGGATCGTCTACGCATCAGCGCCTCTGCCGCCGGCCCAGCATCGTCTCGCTGCGAAGATCGCTGCCTACGTGGAGAGTCGCAGGGGAACCGTGAGCGTGGCCGTCCACAGCGACGTCACCGGGTACACGACCGTGTACGACCCGCGACGCGAGGACACCGCCAGCCACGGGTGGCGCCGTCGAAGTCGGTGAAACTGGCAGGTGAACCGCATCGGCATCGTGACCGGCGCGGGCCGCTCCTACGAGATCGCCGTCATGACGGTGTACCAGCCGACTGAAGCCTACGCCATCGCGACGATCGACAGCGTGTCGAGGATCGTCTGGGACACCATCAACCAGGCGCCCTAGCAGGAAGCAGCCGGACCGAACTCCCGCGGCGGAAAAGGTGCACGCCGGCAATACGATTCCGGCCGTGGCAGAGCGGCTCCCGGACGCGTTGCATGGTCCGGGTGCACGCGGGCGCCACGCCGCCCATCGAGCGTCACGGTCGCCCCGTGCCGGCGTCGGTCATTCCTCGGCGAGGCTCCGCGATCGCGTCCTCGACCGGTGCCGGCGCGCTGCGGTGCTCGGCCCCGTCCTCCTCACGACGTTCCAGGTGGTCCTCGCGTACCTGCGGCTTCGAGCGCCGAGCAGCATCGTCCTGCCGAACGGCAACATCTCGCTCAGCTTCCAGGGACCCCTCTCGGCGCGGCTCGGCTACTCGGATCTCTACACCGAGTACGCCCTCCACGGCCTCTTCCATCATCCGTGGCCCTACGTGAACGTGCCGATCGAGTACCCCGTGCTCACGGGCGTCTACATGACGGCGGCTGCCGCCCTGACGCACGGCGTGCGGGCGTACTTCCTCCTCAGCTCGGTTGGTCTCCTCGCCTGTGCCCTCGGGAGCGTGCTCGTGCTGTGGTCGATCTCCCGCCGTGCGGCGTGGTGGCTCTCCGCATGCCCCCTGGTGTTCGTCTACACGTTGTTGAACTGGGACTTCTTCGCCATCTTCCTCATGCTCCTCGGATGGCGCGCCTACCGACGAGAACGCTACGCATGGGCGGGGATCTGGTTGGCAGCGGGGGCGTGCGCCAAGGCGTTCCCCGCCTTGTTCTTGCTCTACGGCCTCGTCGAGCTCGCGCGGCGCGCACGGCGAGGGGAGACCAGCAGGCGGTCTGCTCGCGCCATGGGCACCTCGGCCCTGCTGGTCGTCGTCGTGGTCAACGTCCCGTTCATGGTCCTCAACATGTCGTCGTGGCTCGAATTCTGGCGATTCAACGCCGAGCGGCACGGCCACGCTGGCCTGCTCTATCGCTTGGGCATCCTGTCGCACGTGTCGGTGGGGACGGCCGACGACGTGCTCCTCGGGCTGGTGGGGCTCATCGGCATCGCCGGGGCCTTCGTCATCTGGCGCCGCGCGCCGGACCTCACCAGGGTCGCAGCGGTCGCCTTCGCCGCATTCCTGGCCGTCGAGAAGGTGTACTCGCCCCAGTACACCCTCTGGCTCTTCGTGTTCGCCCTCCTCGCACAGTGGGAGGCGTGGACGCTGGTGCTTCTCACGGCAGGTGGGCTATACGACTACGTCAATTCGGCGATCATCATCAACCTGACGGCGAACCACTCGCCGGCGTTCTACTGGTACCACCGTCGCGTCTTCCCGCTCGGCGAGGAGCTCCGGCTCTCGGCGATTCTCGTCGGGACGGCGGGGACGACGGCGCAAGCGTGGTGGCGGCGCCGCAGGGCGACGGCGGATGGGAACGACGCCCCAGTCGCCTTCGAGTCCTGACCGTCGGTCGTCCCAAGCTGCGCGAGACCGTGCCCGCGTCAGGGGGTGAACCGGATTGGTGCCGTCCCCAGCGAGAGCACGATGAGCGTCGACAACGCCAGAGCCGAGAGACCGAAGACGATGACGAACACGCGGCGTGAGAGGCCGGCACCGAAGACGCCGAGGAGCGGAAAGGCCCGAAGTGCGATCCTCGGCGAGAAGCCGATGATGGGCGACAGAGCCGCCAGGAAGCACACTACGGCGACGTACGCGACGACTTCTGCGGGCGGCCGCCCGCGGAGGAACACGACGAGGATCGCGACCACGACAATGGTGCTCGTCGCCTTCACGATGTCGTTCACGTTCGTGAAACCGTGCTCGAACAGGTGCTCGTAGATCAGGTAGATCCCCGTGCCCATGCGGCCGGACTGCCACCCGCGACGCTGCGCCACGAACCATGCGAACGGGGTGCCGTCATGTGCCCACAGATATGAGAAGAAGGCGATCACGCCCCATGGCGCAAGGCCCACACTCAGAAGCGGCCGCCAATCGCGACCGCGTCGGATACCGCGAAGGGCGGCGACCAGGCACGGCGCGAGCAGGGCGATGCCGATCGGATCCGTCGCGGACGCGAGGCCCGCGCAGATGCCCGCGACGGCGAAGCGGCCCCGGCGCAGAGCCATGAGCGTGAGCGCGCCGAACGTGATGAGGAGGCCTTCGCCGTAGACCATCGAGAGGACGAATGCCGCCGGCGAGAAGACGACCAGAGCGGTGCCCCTGTCGGCGCCGTCGGCGTCGGTGAGGTCGCGGAGCAGATGCCAGCACGCGACCGACGCCGCAAGACCTGCCATGGCCGTCACGACGAGCCCGCTCCCCTCCACGGGCAGGCGCGTCACGACGGCGACCCCACGGATGAGCGCGGGCAGCAAGGGGAAGAATCCGAGCGTCGACTGGGCGGCGTTGCCGTGTCCGGTCGGGATGTGCGCGGGATAGCCGTGCGCTGCGGCGAGCAGGTACCACTTCGAGTCCCAAGAGGCGAGGAGCCGCCCCACCGACGTGTGATCGTTGTAGGCGAGGGCCACCACGACGAGGAGCACGCCGATCCTGGAGGCGAGGAAGATCCCGGCCCCCCTCGTCCACCCACGCAAGAGGGCCGGGCGCTCCTTCAGGCCGGAGCCATGAGGTCCGCCGGCGTCCGGTCGGGCCGCGGCGCGCGGCTCGGCCGCGACACGTCCCGATGGCATCGGCCTGGGACATTACCGGCCCAGCGGGAAAGGAGCCACGGCACCGCCGCGGCCCTCAGGCGGGCCTGCGGCCCCCATAGATCACGTAGTCCAGCTGCTTCCAGTAGACGTCGATCCCCTCGAAGCCCGCGGCTCGCAGGAAGTCCAGCTGGGGAGCGAGAGGGATCATGTAGCGAACGTGGTTCTCGTAACGGAGTTGCTCTTCTGACGTCCGGCGACGTCGCTTCGCTGCGGCCTCCGGATCCAGCCGGTCACCTGCGCGCAGCCATACGGACTGCACGACCGGGTCGTCGGTGCTCACCGGGTCGTAGTTCAGGTACCAACCACCGGGTGCGAGGTGTTGGAAGATCCCGGCGAACAGCGCCTGCTTGCGGTCGTCGGGCAGGTGGTGCACCGAGAGCGAGCTGATCATTGCGTCTGCGCAGGCGGGAGCGGCGGCGGGCCAGTCTCCCTGCGACAGATCGAACTCGACGTAGCTGAACCGACCCGCGTAGGCAGACAGGGCAACCGTTCCCTCCGCCGCCATCTGGGCCGAGAACTCCGCAAGGACGGCGTGCGCGCGCGGGTAGCGCTCCAAGAGGGCGCGGCTGGCGGCGCCGGTCCCGGCGCCCAGATCCACGAAAGTGAAGGCCTGGTCGTCGGCGAACGGCAGCAGGTCGGCCACCAGCCTGCGCTGTTCGGCCCGGCGCGCCTCGCGCTCGTCGGTGCCGGCGACCCACTGGGCGACCATATGGTCGGACTTCCAGACCTCCTCGTTGGTGTCGAGGTGCTCGGTGTTCTCGGTGTTCTCGGTGTGGTCGGTGTGGTCGTGCACTGCGGCAAACTTACTGACCGCGCGTCCGTGTCCGAATCGCCAGGCCGCCACGGCGCGTCATGATGGGGTGCGGTGTACCGCGAACGTGAGACTTCGCTCTCCGGCGTCGTTCTGTGGACCCAGGACGCAGGGTCGGCACCCGCGCCACGCAGGATCCTCCCCGACGGCTGCATGGACCTCATCTGGGACGGCACTCGGCTGCTCATCGCGGGGCCCGACTCGAGGACCCGGTGGCACCTCTCGGCCCCCGATGCCGTCTACGTGGGGCTCCGGTTCGCGGAGGGGATCGGCCCGGCGGTCCTCGGGACGACGGCCGACGAGGTTCTCGATCGGAGCCCCGATCTGGACGCCGTCTGGTCGAGCTCGGCCTCGCGCGGGCTCACCGATCGGGTCGCCCGAGCACCAGAGGCGGCATTGGAACGCTGGCTCGAGAACTGCGCCGCGCGTCAGGAGATGCCCGAGCTCGGGCGAGCAATCTTCAGCCTCGCGGCCGGCGGCTCGCCGCCGGGAGTCATCGCGGCGCAGGTCGGGATCGGCGCTCGCCAACTCCATCGGCGCTGTCTCGAGCTCTTCGGCTACGGGCCTCGGCACCTCGCCCGGGTGCTCCGCTTCCAGCGGGCACTCGGCGCGGGGCGCGCCGGGCAGCCCCTCGCGCAGATCGCAGCCATCGCCGGCTTCGCCGACCAGGCCCATCTCTCCCGAGAGGTGCGGGACCTCGTCGACACCACGCCGGCGCGACTGTTCGCCGAGCTATCCGGACAGGACCGCGAACAGGTCGACCGGCGTGCGGTCCGGATCGTGCACCACGGCGTAACGCATCCCCCAGAAGGCGTCCCAGGGAGGGACGTGTCCTTCGTAGCCCGCGCCGGTGAGGTCCAACCAGGCGGCGTCCACCGCCTCGGGCGTGCCGCAGTCGAAGGCGAGGGCGACCCGGTGACCCCCCACAGGTCGGGACCAGCCCGGGTCGAAGGACCGGATGACGTCCTCGGTGTCGAAGGCGAGCCGCAGGCCGCCAAAGGAGACGTCCACATGCGGTTCCCCGTCGGCGTCGGTGGGGATCTCGAGGCCCACGCGCCGGTAGAACGCAAGGGTCGCAGCCATGTCCGTCACGACGAGTTCGATGAGCGCAGGTTCGAGCTTCACGTCGATGGACGGTACTCGTGGTCGACGGCACCCGTCTTGAACGAATCGGACACGCGCGGGCCACGACCGGCGTACCGTTGCGACCAGTTGGCACGAGACCGTCCACCGATGATTCCCCTCGGTCGGCTCCGTCTCACCACGGAGCCACCGGAACACACAGCCGAGCAAGGAGCAAGCGCCATGACCATCCGAGAGGCAAGCCCGGCCGGAGCGCCGTGCTGGGTCGACCTGTGGACCACCGACGTCGAGGGGAGCCGGAGCTTCTACAGCGGGCTGTTCGGCTGGGAGGCGCTAGAGCCCTCTCCCGAGTTCGGCGGGTACTGGATGTTCACCCGTGACGGCTCGCCGATCGCCGGCGGCATGGGATCCATGGGCGAGATGACCGCGAACAACACCTGGAAGCCCTTCTTCTGCACCCGCGACATCGACGCCTCGCTCGAGTTGGCCGTGGACTCGGGTGCCGAGATCCATGCCGGCGCGATGCCCGTCGCCGACCTCGGCGTCCAGGCGGTGCTTGGCGACCCCGCCGGTGCGGTCTTCGGGCTGTGGCAGCCGGGTTCGTTCGAGGGCTTCCGCGTGATCGGCGAGCCGTCGAGCCCCAGCTGGTTCGAGCTCCACACGCGCGAGCACGCAAAGGAGGTCGCCTTCTACCGCAACCTCTTCGACTACGAGGTCGGCTCGGTGGGCGACACCGACGAGTTCCGCTACTCCACGTTCCGGCCCAGGGGCTCGGAGGAGGACCTCGGCGGGGTGATGGACTCGAGCCGCTGGCTCTCCGACGGCGCCGACCACTGGGACGTCTACTGGCACGTCGACGACGCCGCGGCCAGCGCAGAGCGCGTGACGGAGATCGGCGGCGCCGTGCTGCAGGGACCGGAACACACCCCGTACGGGGTGCTGGTGGGGTGCGCCGACCCTGCGGGAGCCCAGTTCAAGTTGCGGGCGAGCGCCTGACCCGCTCCCCTGCAGGTCGGACCCGCTCCCCTGCCGGTCCGACGCCGGTCCAGTGAGGGGGCGACATCGCGGGTGCCGTGCTCAGAGGACGCGGCGCATGACGGGTCTCGTCGCGTGGGTACGTGCGACCTCGACGAACCCGGCACCCTCGAACAGTGCCTTGGTCCCGGTGTAGAGGGCGGACGACCCGACGCGGGTCGCACGCAGACCGGCCACGTCGACGGGGTGCCCCTCGACGGCGGTCGCCCCGTGCGCACGCGCGAGCACCACCGCAGCCTCGAGGAGCGCCGAGGCCACTCCTCGCCCCCGGAAGGGAGTACGACGCAGTGACCTCGGCGAGGAAGCCGTAGTCCCCGACGGTGAGCAGCCCGACGAAGTCGACCACCGGATCGGTCACCATCGCGTCCGCCCAGTCGAGCACTCCGGCGAGCCGGCCAGTCGTTGGGTCGACGAGCAGGTGCTCGGCACAGATGTCGTTGTGACACAACCGGAGGGCGCGAGGACCCGGCACCGGAGGACCGGAGACGTGGCCGGTGAGGTAGGGAGCGGCCTGCCGGCGAAGACCTCCTGGTAGGCGCGCGTCCACGAGGGAAGCCACCGAGAGGAGCTCCGAGGTCCAACTGCGCACCGGATCTTCCGCCTCCCATACACCGGGCGTCGGGGGCACCCCGACGGGACCGACCCCGTGGAGCGCCGCGAGCAACGCGCCGAGCTCGTCGGCGAGCACGTCGGCGAGCCCGTGACGTGGAATGCACGGATCGTGCGCCTCGACCCCTCGGACGAACCGGTAGCCGACGAAGGGGAAGCGGAAGACCCACTCGTCGTGGCCGACCACGTACAGCTCGTGGTCCCGTCCCGCGCCAAGCCGCCGCACCGCCGAGCCGGAGAGCTCGGGGAACTGCGAGAAGACGGTGCGGGCGACCAGGCCTTCGTCGAGATGGCGATCCGAGGAGCGGCCGGTCACGGTGCCGCGCGGACTCGCCGCACGCGAAGGGCGACGACCTCATTCCCGAGATCTCCCGGAGTCCGGCTGCCGGGGCGTCCTGCCCGTCGCGCCGACGAGCGCCTGCCACCCGCAGTCGTCGGGCAGATCGGGGTACTCGGCGCGCATGATCGCCGCGACCACGTGCGCCGGCAGGGCGGGGAGCTGCGCACTGAGCCCGCGGAGCGCGTCGTCGGTGTGGACGAGCAGTTCCAACGATGCCCGTGCCAGCACACCGTCGACCGACAGCTCGCCGTCGGCGTGGAAGACCTCGGACTCCGGCGGCACGAGGCCGGCGACCGTGGCGAGCCCCCCGGCGACCGGCGTGATCGACCGCCACAGCTCCTCGTGCGTCGCACCGGGCCACCCCGTGCACGACAGCGCGATGAAGTGCCGCACGCCGGACGCCAGGTAGATCGTGTACTTGGCACACGCACCGACCATGGGCGATCGTCTGCTCGACGTCCCACTCGAGCGATCCGGCCCTCCCCGACCAGTCGGCGTCCACGTGCGGGGCGAGCGCGTCCGTGAGAAGGTCGGCCACCTCCAAGAGGTCGCCGCGGGCGGAACGGTCGGTGACGCCCGGAGCCTACGGGGCGCGCCGTTCGATCTCCGTTCCGGTGGTCGCACGCGCCTCGTCGCGGCGGTCGACGTCCCGCGATCGGTTACGGTCGGTCGGGTGGACCCAGTGCCGGCACCGGTGCGCGCCCGTGACCTCGGTGTCTTGATCGGCACAGGACGCCCGGGGCCGTTGAACGCGATCACCGACGTGGCGGGCGTGCGCGTCGGCCACGTCACGCTCGTGGTCGGCAATGGACCCCTCAGGATCGGGGAGGGACCCGTCCGCACGGGCGTCACGGTCGTCGTGCCGTGTGAGGACGTCGGGGGCCGCATGCTCTTCGCCGGGTGCCACCGGCTGAACGGCAACGGCGAGCTCACCGGCCTCGAGTGGGTGCGCGAGTCGGGCCTGCTGACCTCGCCGGTGGCGATCACCAACACCCACAGCGTCGGCGTCGTACGCGACGCTCTCGTCGCCGAGGCGCTGCGCGCTCGTTCCGCCGACGGCCCGGCGTGGAGCCTGCCCGTCGTCGGGGAGACCTGGGACGGCCTGCTGAACGACGTGGACGGCATGCACGTCCGGCCCGAGCACGTGTCCGAGGCGCTCCGGTCGGCCTCGGACGGCCCCGTCGCCGAGGGGAACGTCGGCGGCGGCACCGGCATGGTCTGCCACCAGTTCAAGGGCGGCATCGGCACCTCGTCGCGCGTCGTCGGTCCCGCCGGAGCCGCGTGGACCGTGGGGGTGCTCGTCCAGGCAAACTACGGCCGCAGGGAGCGGCTCCGCATCGACGGGGCGCCCGTCGGCCGGGAGATCCCCGTCACAGACGTGCCCGCGCCGGACGCTGGCGGTCGGCGACCCGGCGCCGGCTCGATCATCGTCGTCGTGGCGACCGACGCCCCGCTTCTCCCGCACCAGTGCGAGCGGCTCGCGCAACGTGCCGGCCTCGGGGTCGGGCGCGTCGGCGGGGTCGGCGCCAACTCGAGCGGAGACCTTTTCATCGCCTTCGCCACCGGCAACGCGCGCGTCCCACTTCCGGCGCCGCCCGAGACGGCGCAGGGGGCGCCCGTGACGACGGTCGACATGCTCGGCGACGAGGCGACCACCGCGCTCTTCGAAGGGGTCGTGGACGCAACGGAAGAGGCGATCGTCAACGCGCTCGTCGCAGCAAGGACCATGACCGGACGGGACGGGATCACCGCCCACGCGCTGCCGCACGACCGCGTCGACGCGTGCCTGCGCGCGTACGGTCGAAACGGAGTGCCCGTGCCACGAACCGCGGCCAACCGGAGGGACGAGCCATGACCGAAGCGATCTGCGACTATCTCGACTACTCGGGCCGCGAGGACGTGCTCGGCGGGGGCGTGCGGATGGTGCCGATCGAGACGCCCGCCGGGGAGTTCAAGGTCTGGACCAAGCGGGTGGGCAACAACCCGGGGCTCCGGGTTCTCCTCCTCCACGGCGGCCCCGGCGCGACGCACGAGTACCTCGAGGCGTGCGACAGCTATCTCCCTGCCGCGGGTGTGGAGTACTACTACTACGACCAGCTGGGGTCGGCGTGGAGCGACCAGCCCGACACACCGGCGCTCTGGGAGGTCCCGCGTTTCGTCGACGAGGTCGAGCAGGTACGCCGGTCCCTCGGCCTCGACCGAGACGACTTCGTGCTCTTCGGGCACTCGTGGGGCGGCATCCTCGCGATCGAGTACGCCCTCGCGCACGGCGAGCACCTCAAGGGGCTCGTGATCTCCAACATGATGATGGACGTTCCCGCGTACAACGCCTACGCCAAGGACGTGCTCATGCCCGCCATGGATCCCGATGCCCTCGCGGAGATCGTCGCGCTCGAGGAAGCCGACGACATCGAGAACCCGCGCTACATGGAGCTCCTTCAGGCCCAGCATTACGTCCATCACGTGCTCCGCCTGCCGCCGGACGAGTGGCCGAACCCCGTGCAGCGGGCCTTCGCAGCGACCAACCCGGCGATCTACGTGTCGATGCAGGGACCAAGCGAGCTCGGCATCAGCACACGCGCCAAGCTCGCCACTTGGAGCCGTATGGACACACTCGCCTCGGTGGAGGTCCCGGCGCTCGTCATCGGTGCCCGGCACGACACCATGGACCCCGCGCACATGGAACGTGTGGCGCAGCTCCTCCCGAAGGGCCGCTACCACTTCTGCCCGTCGGGCAGCCACTTGGCCATGTACGACGACCAGCGCACGTACTTCTCGGGGCTCGTCGCCTTCCTGGAGGACCTGGAGGCGTCCTGAACCCGCGCGCCCCGCACGAGAGCCAGTCGATCAGGACGGACGCGCTGCGACCGCTCCTCCGGCGGGCAGCCGTGCGTGTCCTCCGACCCGTGGTCGGCGCGGTCCCGTGCGCCGAAGCGGCTGACCTGCTCGGCGCGCCGCGGTCCGCCACTCGCCTCTACCGAGCCCGCGACGGCGACCTCGTGACGCTGCGGGTCCCGACCCCGACCGGCACCACCGAGGTGCGCATGCGGCGGCGCAACGGCGACGACCAGGTCGCCCGTGGGGTCGGAGAAGGGGGCCTCTGGGGTTTCGAGCCTCCCCTGCCTGCGCTCTTCGTGGAGCTCGCTCGTCGCTCCCATGGCGCCGTCGTCGACGTGGGCGCCAACACCGGCCTCTACTCGCTCCTTGCCGTCGCCGCGAACCCGACGGTGCGGGTGCACGCAGTGGAGGCATCGCCGGCGGTGGCCGCATTCCTCGGAGAGAACCTCGCGATCAATCGCCTGCTCGCCCGACGGGTCGAGGTCCACCGGTGCGCCGTCAGCGACCAGACCGGAACGGCGACGCTCTACCTTCCGCCCCCCTCGGGCAGCACGGTCGAGACGAGCGCGTCGCTCGATCCCACGTTCAAAGAGGAGGTCGCGAGCACCGTCGACGTGGCCGCCGTGACGCTCGACGACCTGTGGGAGTCCACCGGAGGATCCCCGGTCGGCCTCGTGAAGGTCGACACCGAGGGGACCGAGCACCTGGTGCTTCGCGGCGCGGCACGGCTCCTCGAAAGGTCGCGCCCCGTCACCGTCTGCGAGGTCCTGCCCCGCGCCGCGACGGGCGAGCTGGCGACGTGGCTGTCGGGTGCCGGCTACCTCGACGTGCGGCTGCGGCCGGACTCTCTCGTCGTGAGCCCCGCGGTCGCCTTCGATCCGGACGCCTGGAACCACGCCTTCGTCCCCACCGAGCGCCTCGAGAGCTTCCAGAGCTCGGCACGCGCCATCGGGCTCGAGCTCCGAGACGCACACGACGGCTGATCCGAGGGCCTGCTGACGCGTGGCCCGGGCGCCAAGGCCGCGGACGCGGGCATCCTCACCGGTGCACACGAACCCGAGGTACTCCCCGCGTAGGTCGACGATCGCCTGATAGCCCTTCTCCGCCGAGATCGGGTCCTCGTCGTTGCCGTCGTTGCCGTCGTAGACGGACCACGGCTCCTCGTACCGCCACGCCGACGCGGCCGCCGCGTCCTCGGCACGCAGTGGGCGCAGCCTGACCGGCTCCATGGCCGCGTCGCCCCTCGCGCGCCCGGTCGCGTCGCCGGGCGCGCGCCGGTTGTCGGGGTAGGTGGTCACCTATGGCCGCTCCCGGTCATGTCCCCAGCATGACCCACGGGGCGCGTGCCCCGGCTCAGTGCAGGACCAGGTGCACGTCGCCGAACTCGTGCCAGAGGTAGCCCTCGCAGAGTGCGGCCTCGTAGGAGCGCTCGAGGAGTGCGCGACCGGCGACGGCCTCGAGCAGGAGGAGGTGGGACGCGGCCGGTTCGTGCCACCCGGTGAGGAGGCCGTCGACGACGGCGACACCTCGTTCGGGCGTCACGACGAGGTCGGTCCATCCGTCGAGTGCGCGGACGTCCCCGGTCGAGGAATCGTGGGCCGACTCGAGGGCGCGCACGACGGTGGTGCCGACCGCGACCACTCGCCCGCCCATCGCCTTCGCCAGGTTGACCCGTCGCGCGGTCGCCGCGGGGACCTTCACCCGCTCCGGATAGGGGTGCTCCGACGCCTCGAGCGACGCGACGCCCGTGTGCAGGACGACCGGGGTCACCCCGACGCCCTTTGCGACGAGCCGGGTGACCATCTCGGCCGTGAAGGGGCGGCCCGCGCTCGGCATCTCGGCCGACCCCGGCTCGGTCACGTAGACGTTCTGGTAGGTCGAGATCGGCCAGCGCCGCGGCACGTATCCGTAGCGGATCGGCCGGCCGTGCACCGCGAGCCACCGCGTCACGGGCACGGGCGTCGTGACGAGGGCGACAACGAGTCGCGCGCTGTCCTCGTAGGGCCCGAGCACCTCGAGCGTCGCGCCGCCTGCGAGCCACACGTTCGACGGGCGGTCTTCCTCGCCCCATGGCTCATTGCCCCGCCCTGCCGGGCGCCGCAGCTCGACGACCCACATCTGCGGCCCGAGCTCCGTCGAGAAGTGGACGAGCACGTCCGCGCCGGCGGGATCGGTCCCTGGCACGGCTGCCGCCAAGGTCCCCGACGTGTTGAGCACGACGAGGTCCCCTTCGTCGAGGAACGTCGGCAGGAGGGAGAACGTCGAGTGGACCAGCCGCGCCTCGTCCCGGTCGGCGACCAGCATCCGTACGGCGTCGCGGGTGAGCCCGCGGGCCTCGGGGGGCTCGGAGGCTTCGAGGGCGCCCGGCAGTGAGAACGAGAGGGCCGTCGTCACCGGCCTCCCCCCTTCCCGACGTCCTCGAGCCCGGCCGCGCCGGCGGCGTGCGCGACGTCGGCGAGGACGATCCGGCCGCCCGGCGGCCACAGGTCCAGGAGCGCGATCAGCGATGGCGCGACCTGCGCCGGGAGCGGCCGATCGCTGATGTCCTCGCCGACGAACGCGGCCTGGTGCATCTCGGTCCGCATGTCGCCCGGATCGACCCACCACACGGCGACGTCAGGCTCTTCGACCGACAGCACCCGGCTCCACTGCTCCAGCGCGGCCTTCGAGGCGCCGTAGCCGCCCCAGCCTCCATAGCCTTCGACTGCAGCGTCCGACGTCACGTTCACGACGGCGCCCCGATTCGCGCGCAGGTGGGCGAGCGTGGCCTGGACGAGCGCGAGCGGAGCGACCACGTTCGTCTCGAGCACGTCGCGCAGCGCGTCGAGTGGGTAGTTCGCGAGACCCGGGAGCGGGGTGGTCCCGAGGGAGCTCGCATTGTTCACGACGAGGCGGAGCGACCCCCGCCGCACCGCCTCGTCGACCAGGTGTGCCCGGTGCTCGGCGTCGGTCACGTCGCCGGGAACCCCGACGGCCCCGGTCGCACGCGCCGCCGTTCGGACTGCGTCGGCGTCCCGTCCGTCGATGAGCACGGTCCACGCTCGTCGCACCAACTCGGCCGCGACGGCACGCCCGAAGCCCTTGGACCCTCCGGTCACGATGGCAGTGTTCGTCATGCACCTACTCTATGAATTGAAGTTAACTTCAAGTCAAGCTCTGCAGGCTCAGGTTCTGCAGGCTGAAGCTCCGCAGGCCGCAGGCCGCAGGCCGCCGCAGGGCGCAGGCGGCAGGCCGCCGCAGGCCGCAGCCCGCGCCCTCCTCCGGCACCGCCACGTCGCGGTACCGACCGGTCAGGTCGCGGCGGGCGATCCGAGTTCGAGGCGGTAGGCCAGGAGCGGCACGTCGGGCTCGGCGTCCCAGTCACGCTCGGGGAACCGCAGGAATCCCTCGCTCTCGTAGAGCCGGTCCGCCGCGGTCATCCAGGGGGTGGTGTGGAGCAGGAGCGCGGGGCGGCCCAGCGTCCGCGCCCGGGCGATGCACGCGTCGACGAGCGCCCTGCCGGTCCCCTGCCCCTGGGCGTCGGGACGCACCGCCAACATCCGGATCCCCGCTTCGCCCGGATCGAGCCGCTCGGACCACGCGGACGACGCGTCGGGGACGAACGTCACGCAGCCCAAGAGCGCCGAGCGGCCGGAGGGATGTGTGCCGGTCGCCGCGACGAACACCTCAGCCTCTGCCGAGCGCCGCGCGACGTCGGCGAGCAGGGCGGCGTATCCACCCGAGAGGTGCGCGCCGGGCAGTGCCCGGTAGGCCGCCACGACGAGCTGGCCAGCCTCCCCGTGCTCCTCTGGCCGTACCCCCCGGACCTCCACTCGGCGACCGTACGCGCCGTCCTTCCCACCACGGCAAGCGCTCACGACAGCCGGTCCTGGGAGAACGGCGCCGCACGGGGCGGGGCCTGGCCCGAGCAGAGCCACTCCGTGAGGACCGCCGCGGTAGCCGGGGCCATCAGGATGCCGGTCCGGTAGTGGCCGGACGTGAACCACGCGTTGTCGACGCCGCGCACCCGGTCGATCGTCGGCAGGCCGTCGGGGTGGTGCGGACGGAAGCAGCACCATGCCCGGTCGACCCGGACGGGGCCGAGCGCCGTGGTCCAGGCGGTGAGCTCGTCGACCATGCCCGCAACGATCGCGGGATCGACGCGCGGATCGTGCGCACCGTGGTCGAGCGTCCCTCCGACGAGCAGCCGGCCGTCGCCGAGCGGGGTGCCGAGCGGATCCACCGTTCCGGGGAAGCGAAGCGCCAGTGGCTCCGTGACGAGGATGTGGCCGCGGACGACGTCGGAGGGGATCGCGATCGCAAGGCCGACGACGTCCGGCGGGGTCCCCATCGCAAAGACGACCGCGCCGGGAGAGAACCGCCCGTGGGTCGTCGCGACCGCCGTGATCCTCCCCCGCTGCACCGTCGCGCCCAGCACCCGCACGCCGGTCGCGACGTGGCGCAGTGGCGCGGCGAGCCGCGCGAGGGCGCGCAACGGGTTCACACGCGCCTGGCCGCCGATGCGCAGTCCCCGGGCCGGCGCCGCGAGGCCCGGCACGATCCGCGCCACCTCCTCGGTCCCGACGAGCTCGCCGTGCGGCGAGCGCGCCGACGCGTCGTCTCCGTCCGGCAACAGGCCGAGCCATTCCAGCTCCACGAGCCCGACGCCGCCAGGGACCTCGGCCTCCAGCCGGCGCCATCCGTCGAGGCTCTTCCGGCCGAGCTCGACGAGCGCGTCCAGGTCGACGCCCACGTGCGGCTCGGGAGTCAAGAGCCCCGCTGCGCCCCCGGTCGCGCCGGACCCGAGCGCGTCCCGCTCGACGAGGGTCACCGAGCCCACCCCAGCCGCCTCGAGGGCACGGGCCACGGCGACGCCCACGATGCCGCCGCCGACGACGAGGACGTCGGGGTGCGGGTCCCCTCGGTCACCCGTCCCCCCGAGCACCGCGGACTCGTACGGCTCCAGCTGTTCCGGCCACCACCGGCCTTCGCTCCCCACCGGCACATCGTGGCGCAGCCACACGGGGTGGCGCGACACCTGCCGTCGCACGGCGCGGGGCGTGGTTCACTGGAGCATGGACGGATACGGTCCCTCCACCTGCGGCGACCGCATCGCCGACGTCTACGACGACTCGTACGGGCCGCGCATGGGCCCGACCGCCCAGGTCGTCGAGAGCCGCCACGTGCGCATAGGCGGGACGGACACCTCGCTCTACTCCGACCGCCTCCGCTACTGCTGGCCGTCGGAACTCGACGTCATGGCGCGGCTCAGCGGCCTCGAGCTCGCTGAGCGCGTCGCGTGGTACGACCGTGCACCGTTCGACGCTCGCTCCACCCGCCACGTGTCCGTCCACCGCCGGTCCTGAGTGGCGGCCCGCGAGCTCGTCGTCCTCGGGTCGGCCAGCCAGGTGCCGACGCGGGCGCGGAACCACAACGGCTACTTCCTCCGGTGGGACGACGAGGGGATCCTCTTCGACCCCGGCGAAGGCACCCAGCGACAGATGCTGCTCGCGGGTGTCCCCGCGTCCTCAGTGTCCCGGATCTGCATCACGCACCTCCACGGGGACCATTGCCTCGGGCTCCCGGGCGTGCTCCAGCGCATGTCGCTCGACGGGGTCTCTCGCGCCATCCCAGTGGCCTTCCCCGCGTCCGGCGGTCCCTACATCGACCGCCTCCGCCACGCGTCGATCTTCGACGACCGCCTCGACGTGCGCATCCAACCCGTCCCCGTGCCGCACTCGGGCGACGTGCCGCCCGTCGTGGTCACCGTCGACGGCACGGACCGCTGGACCCTTCGCGCCACGCCGCTCCGCCACGCGGTCGACGCCGTGGGTTGGCGGCTCGAGGAGCATCCGGACCGCACCATGCTG
This sequence comes from Acidimicrobiales bacterium, assembly GCA_035534455.1. GTDB lineage: Bacteria > Actinomycetota > Acidimicrobiia > Acidimicrobiales > RAAP-2 > JAJYVT01. The sequence goes on along the minus strand of DATLRV010000040.1, from coordinate 41,544 downwards.
CCCGAGCGGCTCGCCGACGCAGGGATCGAAGGTCCGGACGTCGGACGCCTCCAGCGCGACGGGGAGATCAGCGTCGGCGGGCGCAGGGTGACCCTCGCCGAGACGAGCGCCGAGCGCCGAGGGCAGGTCTTCGCGTTCGTCATGGACACGGCATGGTGCGAGGGCGCCGTGGCGCTCGCGGAGGGAGCGGACCTCCTCGTGTGCGAAGCGACGTTCGCCTCGTCCGAGGCGGAGCTCGCCACCGCGTACGGCCATCTCACCGCGGTCGAGGCGGGGCGCCTCGCCGCCGAGGCGGGGGTGGGCCTCCTCCTGCTCACGCACTTCTCCCAGCGTTACCCCGACGTCACGCCCCTCGTCGAGGAGGCGGCGAGCGCGTTCGGCGGAGAGGTGGTCGCGGCTGAAGATCTCCGCACCGTCACGCTCCCCGCTCGTCGGACTCGTCGGAACGGATGAGCGCTCCGGCCAGGGGGGACGAGAGAGGGAACGGGCGGGGCGCCGCGGTTGCACGGGTGGGTCCATCTTCGCGGCATCATCCCCGCGCGCCGAAGCCCAGCGGCCGGGTGACCCGCACGCTCGGTGCCCGCCCCGGATCGTCGTGATTCGGTTCGCCCGCATGACATGGATCGCCGTCGAGACCGGGTCGTTCCCCCTCGTCGGTGCCGGCTGCGCGGATGTGAGGTTCGGGCGCATCCTCGTCGAGGAAGCTCCAACCTCCGAAGGGCGTCGCCCGCCAGTCCACCCGGGGCCGCCACGGCACCCCCGAGACCGTCACGGCCCCGCAGGCGCACGTGACGTGCTCCCATGCGTGCGTGGTCCACATCTCGGAGAGGCAGCGTGCGCAGCGCACGCGCCGTGGCCCGCGCTCAGCCGGCACGGGCCACGGCGGCCACGGGCCCGCGGCCGGGCGCACAGAGACCGCGCGCCGGCACGATGATCTCGTCCACGATGCCGTACGCCTTCGCCTCCTCGGCGGTCATGAAATAGTCGCGGTCGATGTCCCGCTCGATCTTCTCGAGCGGCTGCCCCGTGTGGAACGCGATGATCTCGGCCATCCGCCGCGTCGTCGCCATGACCTCGCGCAGGTGGATCTCCATGTCCCTCGGCGCGCCACGCGTCCCGGCGCTCCCCTGGTGGATCATCACGCGTGAATTCGGCAGCGCATAGCGCTTGCCGGGGGCACCGCCGCACAGGATCATCGCGGCGGCCGACATCCCCATGCCCACGCAGATCGTCGAGACGTCGCAACTCACGTGCTGCATGACGTCGTAGATCGCCATGCCCGCGTACGAAAGGCCGCCGGGCGAGTTGACGTACAAGAAGATGTCCTTCTCGGGGTCGTTCGCGGCCAGGTAGAGGATCTCGGCCACCAGCAGATTGGCGATCTGGTCGTCCACCTCCTGGCCCAGGAACACGATCCGGTCCTTCAACAGCAACGAGTAGATGTCGAAGGCACGGTCACCTCGCGCCGTTTGGTCGAAGACGGTGGGGATCACGGCCCTGTGGGCGCCGGTGGTCACGTCGGGTTCCTCCTGTCCGCAGGCGATGTCGTCACTTCGGGGCTGGTGTTATCTCACGTATGAGATACCATAGACGCGATGAGCCCCGAAGGAGAACGCCTGCACGAACCCATGCTCCCCGGATTCCGGGAGATGGCCGCGCGTCGGCGGGCGCTCGCGGAGGATCTCTTGTCCCGCCGGATCTCGCTCGGCCTCACCCAGACCCAGGTCGCCGCACGGATGGGGACCTCCCAGTCGGCGGTCGCGCGGGTGGAGGCCGGGAGCTCGGACGTCCGCCTCTCGACGATCGAGCGGTACGCGGCGGCCGTCGGCCACGTGGTCGAGTGGTCCCTCGGCGAGCCCCGAGACGGTGACGAACCTGCGGCGAAGCAAGGTGCGGGGCGTGCCGCCCGCGCTCGAGAGGACCGGGGACCCCGGTGAGGTGCCAGGAGCGAGAAATGGGCAGGGACCGGGGCGACGGCAGGGACCGGGGCGACGGCAGGGACCGGGGCGACCACCAGGGAGACCCCGAGGACGTGCGCCTGCATCCCGCCATCCGCTTCCCCTCCGGCGGTTCCCTGTCGGACGACGTCCACCGACAGCTCCTCTCCCGCCGCATCGTGCTCGTACACGGCCCGCTCGACAACGCATCCGCAGCAGAGACGGCCGCGACGCTCATGACCCTCGACGCGTCCGGCGACGATCGGGTGGTGCTGCGCCTCATGGCCGCGGACGCATCGATCGACCTCGGGCTGATGCTCATGGACGTGATGGCCGTCCTCGGCGTCCCGGTGGACGTCACGGCCGGTGGCAGGATCGCCGGGGGGGCCGTCGGGATCCTCGTGGCTGGCCGGCATCGGGTCCTCGCTCCCCACGCCAGGCTCCACCTGCGAGAGCCGGACGGGACCGTGGCGGGTCGTGCCGTCGAGATCGAGCGTGCGCTCGCGGCCCAGGCTGCTCAGCGCGACCGCTTCTTCGCGCGGGTCGCCGAGTGCTCGGGGCGCCCGCAAGGGGTCGTCGAGGAGGACTGGCGCGCCTCGCGGTTCCTCGAGCCCTCCGACGCCGTGTCGCTGGGGTACGCGGACGAGGTGGAGGAGGCGGGCGGGCGCCGTGCGGGGGGCGCGGCCGGTGCGTAGCATGCCCGGATGCCCGAACCCGCTTCTGGCGCGCTCCGTTCGCTGACGACGCTCGACGACGACGCGATCGGGCGCGAAGAGGTCACCCGTGTGCTGCCGGCGATCCGGGGACATGTGCGGACGACCCCCGTCATCCGGATCGACCGCGCCGAGCTCGGGCTCTCACCCGGCCCGCTCGTGCTCAAGCTCGAGCACCTCCAGCACTCCGGGTCGTTCAAGGCGCGCGGCGCGTTCGCCAACCTCGTTTTGCGCGACATCCCGGAGGCAGGGGTCGTCGCGGCGTCGGGGGGAAACCACGGCGCCGCCGTCGCCTACGCCGCTGCAGCGCTCGGCATCCCGGCGACCGTCTTCGTCCCCGAGGTGTCCTCCCCCGCGAAGCTCGCCCGCATCCAGGCGTACGGCGCACGGCTCGTGGTCGGTGGCGCCTCGTACGACGACGCACGCAAGGCCGCGGCACGGTGGGGGGAGAGCACCGGAGCGCTCGACATTCCAGCCTTCGACTCGGTCCTCACGATCCTGGGCGCGGGATCGATCGCGCTCGAGCTCCAGGAACAAGCCCCTGACGTCCAGACGGTGTTCGCCGGCGTGGGCGGTGGCGGACTCCTCGCCGGGTTGTGCGCGGGTTACGAGCGCGCGGCGACGGTCATGGGCGTCGAGCCCGAGGGTGCGCCCACCTTGACCGAGGCGCTGCGCGCCGGCGGACCCACGGACGCACCCGTGGGGAGCGTCGCCATCGACTCGCTCGCCCCTCGACGGGTTGGCCGCCACACGTACCGGGTTGCGGCGCGCCTCGCAAGCGGGACCGTTCTCGTCGACGACGCGACGATCACGGCGACGGAACACCTCCTGTGGGACCGGCTCCGGCTCGTGCTCGAACCGGGTGGCTGCGCCGCGCTCGGCGCGCTCGTCTCAGGTCGCTACGAGTCCGGGCCGAACGAGACCGTCGCGGTGGTGCTCTCCGGCGCGAACACGACCGCGGTGGCCTTCGACCGCTGATCCCGCGCCCGCCGGTCAGCTCCGCCGGGGGACGACGCGATCCGAGTGGACGATCTCGACGGGTTCGAGCACGTCGGCGGGCGAGAAGCCGAGGACGCGGCCATAGAAGTAGAGCTCTGCCTCCGCGGTCCGCCGGATGCTCTCGGCCTTGCGGAAACCGTGCTGCTCGCCTTCGTAGGTGATGTACGCGTGCGGCACGCCGTTCTCTCGCAGCGCCGCAACGATGATCTCCGCCTGGTCGGGAGGGACGACCTTGTCCTCGAGCCCTTGGAAGATGATGAGCGGCGTGTGCAGCGACTCGGCGTGGAAGGCGGGTGAGCGGTCCCGGTAGAGCTCTTCTGTCTCGGGCCACGGGCCAAAGAGGCTGTCCATGTAGCGGGACTCGAACTTGTGGGTCTCTTCGGCGAGCACCGCGGCGTCGGCAATCCCGAAGTAGCTCGCCCCCGCGGCGAACACGTCGGTGAACGCGGCCGCGCACAGCGTGGTGTACCCCCCCGCGCTTCCACCGTGGATGAGCAGCCTGTCGCCGTCCGCGCGACCCGTCGACGCGAGGTGTCGCGCCGCGTTGACGCAGTCCTGGAGATCGACCAGCCCCCACTTGCCGCGCAGACGTTCTCTGTACTCGCGTCCGTAGCCCGTGCTTCCGCCGTAGTTCACGTCCACGAGGGCGATGCCGCGACTGGTCCAGAACTGGATGGCGTAGTCGAGCACCGGAACGGCGGCGGAGGTCGGCCCGCCGTGGACGCGCACGATCAGCGGGGGCAGCTCGCCAGCCGGGGGCTCGAACCCGGGGTTCACGGGCGCGTAGTAGAGCCCGTGTGCGCTCTTGCCCCCTTCGGTCGGGAAATCGATCGGCGCGGGGATCGACAGGTACGCCTCGTCGACGACGTCGGTGCGGGAGCGCCGGATGATCGTGACCGCGTCGCCGGTCGCCGCGTCGGGGTCGAGCCGCACGATGCTCGATGGCAGCGTGGAGGAGCCGGCGATGGCCACGACCGACGCGCCCTCGGCTGTGGCACAGAGCTGGTCGACGTAGGTGAAGGCGTTGTCGAGGGGGTCGAAGACGTCCGACCCATGGCGCAGGACGCCCAGGTGGCTGAGGCCGTCACGACGCCACGTGGCGACGATCGAGCCGTCTCGGCGGCACGCATACGAGGACTGGCCGAACACGAAGTCCGGCAGGCCGATCTCGGCGTCCATGGGGGCGACCGCCCGGCCGTGACCGGCGTCGGTGCGATCCGGGTCGGCGGCGTACAGGTTCCACCAGCCGCTGCGGTCCGAGACGTAGTGGAGCGTGCCGTCGGGGGCGTACTTCGGCTGCGTCACCGACTCGGCGTTTCCGCCGGCCACGAGGCGCGGGTGGTCGACCCGGGCGCCACCGGCGACGAGGTCCGCCTCCCACAGCTCCGTGCCGTCCCAGGGCATGTTCGGGTGGTCCCAGCTCACCCAGCAGAGCCGCCGTCCATCGGGCGAGCGTGCGACGTGCGAGTAGAAGTCGTGCCCCGACAGCAGCAGCTGCACGTCGCCGGAGCCGTCCGTCGCGATGCTGACGACGTCGTTCTCCACGGTGCTCGGCAGGTCGGGCTCCGCATGGCGCTCGCGCACCGCGAGGAGATGGCGCCCGTCGGGGGTGACGACCGGTGCGGCAAAGCGCAGCGAGCCCTCCGGGGCGGGGGCGGGCGTGATCGGCACGGGTGCCGTGCCGGGCTCGAGGCGGTAGAGGCGCTGGTCGGAGAAGTTGGAGAAGAACAGCGTGTCGCCCCGTGCGGGATCATGGTGAACGGCCGCAGAGAGCCCTCCGTACCCGTGCACGGTGGTCCGCGCGCTGTGCTCGGGCCCGAGCACGTCCACGGGGGGTCCACCGGCGGCGGGCACGCGGACGATGACGTGGCGGCCGCCCTCCGACGGCCGCGCCTCGACCCAGTACACGAAGGAGGGAGTGACCATCGGGAAATACAGCCCGACGATGTCCTCCACGAGCCGGTCGAGCGTGACCGGCGACTCCCAGGTCCCGTAGGGGGCGGTGCGACGCATCCACTTCTCCTATCGGGCGGACGCCCGGCGCGCAATCTCCGGCGGCCGAGGGACGCGAGCCGAAGGGGCCTCAGTCGTCGAGGACGTCCGCGAGCCCCGCAGCCTCGAAGACACGGCGCGTCGCCCCCCGGGCGCCGCGGATCTCGAGATGCTGGCCGGCCTCCTCGATCCGCCGGCGCGCACGGAGCAACGCCGCGAGGCCGCTCGAGTCGATGAACTCGAGGTTGGTCAGGTCCGCCACGACCGCAGTCCGGGCGATGGCGACGAGGGCATGCTGGACCGCGTCTGCGCTGACGAGGTCCAGCTCGCCGAAGAGCCGGAGGACCGGCGCGCCTGCACCGTCGTCGTCGACCTCCATCCGGAACGCCTGAGGGAACATCCGGTCCACCCGTTCGCTGTCACGCCGCAGTAACCGAGCAAACTGCAGCCCCCTTCACTCTTTCCCGGCTACCCCCGTTTCACACCGCGGCGCTGACCTCGGGTGCCGGTGGCCCGCAGACCGTGCCTACGACTCGTCGGGATCCGCCTCCCACCACTGGCACCACCAGCTGCCACCCACGAGGATCCGGAGCTTGGGGTGCCAGCAGTACGACAGGTCGTTGTAGGGCTCGAGGTAGTAGCGACAGGTGTCGCAGCGTTCCTCTCCCGAGGGGTGGGCACGGAGGACGGCATTGTCGGCCATGTGGCGCAGCTCGATCGACAGCTTCTCGTCGATCTCCTTGGGCTCGGGCTCCGGAATGACGTAGTCGGACACGCCGAGGAAACTACCTGCTCGTCCCCGTCGCTCCCGACACCCCGTCTCCTCCCGCCGTTCCGTCGCCCGCCGCGGCCGCCGCTCCTTCGCCCGCCGACACCTTCTGGCGGCGCCGGACGGGGACGTGCACGTAGAGCGAGCTGCGGTCGGGCGCCTTCTCGGGCGTGGCCGGGGGCTCGGGGAGCTCGTAGTCGACGTCGAGGCGGTGGTCGGCGAGCTGGCGCTCGGGGTTGTAGACCCGGCTGAAGTTCCAGATCATCTTCAAGAAGTTCGTCTGGCCGTGGGCGAGGTGGCGCGCCACGATCCCGAGCGTTTGCGCGAGCGCCGAGACCCCCAGATGCTTCTTGGCCAGGATCGACTGCGTCTTCACGAGCTCCTCGTAGAACCTCGGCAACGGCAGGGTCGTCGGCAGCACCGCGTGCTGGATGTCGAAGAGGCGGTAGTCGCGCGTGGTGAGTTGCCGAGCCTCGCTGTGCCAGGTCTCCGTCCCCGGATAGGGCGTCTGGACCGTGAGATGGACGATCTCGGGGACCGACATCGCCCACTCTCGAACGGTGGCGAACCGCGTCTCGTCCCAGGCGGGATCGACGATCAGGTTGACCGCTACCGACAAGCCGAGGTCGCGCGCCACTTGGAGCGCGCGGGCGTTGACGTCGGTCGTGCTGCGCTTCCTGAATGCCTTGAGTCCCTCCTCGTCGATCGCCTCGAGCCCGAGGAACATGTAGTTGAGACCGAGCCGCTTCCAGTAGGCGAACACCTCTGGGTGGCGCACCAGCACGTCCGTGCGCGTCTCGAGGTAGTACTCCTTCTTGATGCCGCGCCGTTCGACCTCGTGCGCGATCGCCATGCCGTGCTCGGGCTTGATGAACGCCACGTCGTCGACCAGGAACACCCCAGGCTCGGGGACCCGCGCGAGGTCCTCCGCCGCGGCCTCCGGGGACACCTGTCGGTAGCTGCGTCCGTAGAAGGTCCACGCGCTGCAGAACGAGCAGTCCCACGGACACCCGCGTGAGAACTCGATGGACGCGCAGGGGTCCAGCACGCCGATGAAGTATTTGCGCCGCCGGCCGCCGATGTGGCGCGCCGGGATGTAGTCGTCGATGCTGTGAACGGTCTCTTGGCTGGGCCCCACGGTGTCGAGGCCCACGGCGCCCGCCACCGTGTCGAGCCCGCCGTCGAGGAGCGCCTGGACGAGCGGCGGGGCACCCGATTCCCCCTCCCCGCGGAGCACGGCGTCGATCGCCCCCTCCCCGTGCGACAAGACGTGCGAGGCGATGAACGAGACGCTGTGGCCGCCGACGAACACCTTGCAGCGGGGCGCGACGGCCTTCGTCTTCTTCGCCAGATCGACGACCTCGGGGACGTTGGCGAGGTAGTTCAGGCTCATGCCGACTGCGTCGGGGCGGAAGTCGGCCAAGGCCGCGAAGTAGTCCGGGTGGCCGTAGACCTGGAGGTCCACCATGCGCACCTCGTGACCCTCCGCGAGAAGCGACGACGCCACCCGTTCGAGGCCGAGCGGCTCGAGCCGCAGGTAGAGCTCGGAGTACATGAGTGCACTCGGGTGGACCAGCAGGATGCGCACCGCGTCGTCCCCTTCCTCGGCGCCACCGTGCCTGCGGCGCGACTCGACGCCATGCCGGCGGTGGGCCTCTTTCGGAGCGTCTGTGTCCCGGCTAATGCCCATCCCGGGTGCGGCTGTAACCGGGGGCGTCGCCGGGCGGGATCGAATACCGATACGATGCAGCTCGTATCTGAATGGCCACGCGGTCGCTCCCCGACCGGCAGACAGGAGCCAGATGCCGCGACTGGACCGCAAGTGGTGGACCCTCATCGCCGTCTGCACGGCGATCTTCATGCTCCTGCTCGACATCACGATCGTGAACGTGGCGCTGCCGAGCATCCAGCGTTCGCTCCACGCGAGCTTCACCGACCTCCAGTGGGTCATCGACGCCTACGCGCTCACGCTCGCGGCATTCATGCTCACCGCAGGGGTGCTCGGCGACATGTTCGGAAGGCGGGTGATGTTCGCGTGGGGGCTCGCGCTCTTCTCCGCCTCGTCCTTCGTCTGCGGGGTCTCGAACAGCTCGCTGATGCTGAACCTCGCACGTGCCGTGCAGGGCGTGGGCGGTGCGGTGATGTTCGCGACCTCGCTCGCGCTCATCGCGCAGGCCTTCAGCGGCCGCGAGCGCGGGACCGCCTTCGGCATCTACGGCGCGGTGGTCGGCGGCGCGGTCGCGATCGGCCCGCTGCTGGGCGGCGCGATCACGAGCGCCATCGGCTGGCGGTGGATCTTCTTCGTCAACGTCCCGATCGGCATCGCCGCCGTGGTCATGACGCTCGCCCGGGTGGCGGAGTCGAAGGAGCAGACCAGGCGCCGGGTGGACTGGGTCGGTTTCGTGACGTTCTCGGCATCGCTGTTCCTGCTGGTGCTCGCGCTCGTGAGGGCCGACACAGACGGTTGGGGCAACCCGATGATCGTGGGCCTGTTCGCCGGCGCGGCCGCGCTGCTCGCAGCCTTCCTCGTCGCCGAGCTCCGGGGGCAGGATCCCATGCTCGACCTGTCGCTCTTCCGGCGTCCGGCCATGGCCGGCGTCTCGATCGCCGCGCTCACGGTCGCGGCCTCCATCTTCGCCCTCTTCTTGTACTTGACGCTGTTCATCCAAGACGACCTCGGCTACCGGCCCTTCGCGGCCGGGATCCGCTTCCTTCCGGTGTCGATGCTGTCCTTCGCAGTGGCGCCGCTCGCCGGGAAGCTCACCGTCCGCGTCCACGCCCGGTACCTCCTCGGCACCGGGATGTTGGTCGTCGCGGCCGGGTGCGCGTTGATGGCGTTCGTCGACGCGCAGTCGGGCTGGCTCGCGCTGCTCCCCGGGCTGTGCGTCGCCGGGATCGGCATCGGCATGGCGAACCCCGTGCTCGCGTCGTCGGCCGTCGCCGTCGTGAAGCCGGAACGTGCCGGAATGGCGTCGGGGGCGAACAACACCTTCCGACAGGTCGGCATCGCGACGGGGATCGCCGCGCTGGGAAGCGTCTTCGAGCACGACATGCGCCAGAAGGTCACGTCGTCGCTCCTCTCGTCGCGCGCTGGGACGGCGGCACTGCGTGAGCACGGAGCGTCGCTCGGTCCGGCAGTCGCGTCGGGACAGGTCCGCACAGTCGTCCACCGGCTGCCCGCCGCACAGTCGCGCGCCGTCCTCCACGCATACCGGGTCGGCTTCGCCTCCAGCCTCGACCACTTGGTCGTCATCGCGGCGGTGGTCGCGCTCGCCGGCGCGATCCTTTCCTACCTCCTCGTCCGCGAGCATGACTTCGCCACCGCGGGATCCCAGGGCGCCCGAGGTGGTCCGGACGACAGCGCCGGCGGGGGCCGGCAGCCGGGAGGGGCCGCTCCGTCCCGGCCTGACGCGCCAGGGGGCGGGGACGGCGCCGGGACCGTCCCTGTGCCCTCGCCGGCCTGAGGCGTCGTGGCGACCGACGCGCCGACGGGATCGACGAGCGAATCGCCGGCTGGCCGCGCGGGCGCGGCGCAGCTGCCCTGCACGGACGGTCCAGCTCCGCTGATTCGCCGTGCCGGCCGGCCCCGCGACGCACGAGCGAGCGGCGCGATCGCGGCCGCCGCCCGGCGCCAGCTCGCCGACGTCGGCTACGCCAACATGTCGATGGAGTCGGTCGCCGCGGAGGCCGGCGTCGGTCGGGCGACGATCTACCGGCGCTACCGCGACAAGGCCGACCTCGTGACCTCCGCGATCGCCGCGGACATCGAGGCTCCCGCCACGACGACGGAGCCGCTGGAAGACCTCGTGGCGTACCTGGAGAGGCTCGAGGCCGGTCTCGCCGAGTCATGTCTCGAAGTCGTCGGCACTCTTCTCGCCTGCCGCGCCGCGCCGTCCGCCATGGCGCTCCACCGAGACCGCGTCGTGCGACCGACGAAGGCTGCCGTCGCCGAGCTCGCCGCCCGGGCGATCCGTGCAGGACTTCTTCGCCCCCGCACCGACCCGGAACTGCTCACCGAGATGCTGGTCGGTGCGGTCTTCGCCCGCCGCGTCGCCGGTGTCCGGTCCGAGCCCGGGTGGGCGCGCCGAGCGGTCGAGAGCGCGTGCGTCGGTGCGGCCACGCCGTCAGGGCTCGCGCGACTCGGGACCAGTGCCGGCCGCCGCCCCCGGGACCACGCGCCGGCGTCTCCCGCCCGGCGGCCGAGGCTCTCGGGCGGGTAGGTCCCGCCGGTCGGCGGGTCTCGCCGGGCAGCGAGGCCGCGGCGTTCCTCACCGTCGTCAGGACCCGGTGCCGGCGGCCCAGTCGACGACCCACGACGCCGTGCGCTTCTCGAGGAACGCCGCCATGCCTTCGGCTGCGGCCGGGGCACCGAACAGCCCCTCGGACAGCCCTGCCGCGGCGTCGAGCGCGTCATCCCATTGCCGCGCGACGAGATCGCCGAGGCCCTTGGTCGCAGCGACGGCCGTCGGTGCGCTGCGCAGCAACGAACCAACGACCGCGTCGACCCAGGCATCGAGCTCGTCGGCGTCGGCGACCGCTGCGGTGAGGAGACCCGCCCTCGCCGCCTCCGGCGCATCGAAGACGTCGCCGGTGAGCGCGTAGCGGTCGAACGCGCGCCGAGCCATCCGACGGAGTGCGGGGACCGCGATCACCGCAGGCGCCACCCCGACGCGCACCTCGCTGAACGCGAACGTCGCGCCGGCGGGGGCGACCGCGAGGTCGCAGGCGCACACGAGACCCATGCCACCGGCCCGCACGGGTCCGTTCACCCTCGCGACGACCGGCTGGGGCATGGCCACGATGGCCGTCAGGATCTCAGGCAGCGTCGCGGGAGGGTCGCCCGGGGGAGGGTGCAGGCGCTCTTTGAGGTCGACGCCCGAGCAGAACGCCGGCCCCGAGCCCGTGAGCACCACGACGCGCACGTCGGGGTCGGCCTGCGCTTCCGCGAGCCCGGTGGCGAGCTCCTGGAGGAGCCGACGGGACAGGGCGTTGCGGTTCGACGGGGAGTCGAGCGTGAGCGTGACGACCGGCCCGTTGCGCCGCTGGCGCACGAGCGGGGCGTCACCGGCCATCGCCGCAGTGTAGGGCCCGGGTGCCCGCCCTCGTCAGGGCCGCGACGTCCGCGCACAGCGTCGGATGGGCAGCGTCAGATGGGCAGCCGCAGATCGGCAGCGTCAGATCGGCAGCGTCAGATCGGCAGCCGGGGGGCGTCCGCGAGCGGGGCAGCCGGTGCACGTCCGGCGCGACCTGCTCGGGACCCGCCGGCGCGGCCCGTCCCCCGCGCCGGGCGCGCCGAGGGCGGGAGGATCTGCTCGGACCTGAACGAGCGCACGGCTCGGCTCCCCGGCCTCCCGCCGACGACTTCGACCCACTCCTCGCCGGTGCGGACGTTGCGCACGTGGGCGAGGAACGTCCACGACGCCGAACGAGCACGCAGCCCCGCGACCTCGACGGGATCGCCTGCCCGGACGCCGGACCACTCCGTCGTCCGTTCGAGGTGCGACGGAGCAGCCGGAGGCGACGACGATCTCGGTGACGGGGACGACCGGGCGCGAGGCATCGACGTCGATGATGGCACCCCCGCGTAGTGTTGGCGGCGATGTCCCTCACGCTGCCGATCTCGCTCTCGCCGACGCGCGTGACGTCGTTCACGGACTGCCCGCTCGCCTTCCGGCTACGGGCGATCGATCGCCTCCCCGAGCCTCCGTCGCCCCACACGACCAAAGGGACGCTCGTCCACCAGGTCCTCGAACGGCTCGTCTGGGACCACGACGCCGGCGAGCGGACGGCGGCCGTGGCGAGGGCGGAGCTCGATCGGGCATGGGGAGAGTTGCAGGACTCCGAGGAGTACGCGGCACTCGAGCTCGACGGCACCGCGTCCACCGCGTTCCTCGCGGACGCGGTGCAGCTCGTCGAGAACTACTTCGCGCTCGAGGACCCCACGACGGTGGAAGCCGTCGGCATCGAGGTCCGCCTGGAGGCCGATCTCGACGGGCTCAAGCTGCGTGGGATCATCGACCGGCTCGACCTGAACGCCACAGGCGAGCTCGTGGTCGTCGACTACAAGACCGGCCGGGCGCCGTCCGAGCGCTTCGAGAAGTCGAAGATGACCGGTGTGCACCTCTACGCGCTGCTCTGCGAGCAGACGCTCGGCAGAGTGCCGGTCGAGGTGCGGCTACTCCACCTACGCGAGCCCCTCTCGATCTCCGCGACGCCGAGCCCACAGACGCTGCGCGGACAGCGAGTCCGCACGGTGGCCGTCTGGAAGGCCATCGAGCGAGCATGCGAACGGGACGACTTCCAGCCGAGGCCGTCGCCGCTGTGCGACTACTGCAGCTACCACGAGTGGTGCCCCGCATTCGGCGGCGTCCCGCCCGCGCTCCCCACGGCGTGACCGTCCGCACGGAGAGGGCGGCGGCCGGGACGCACGGGACCGCGGGAACGACCACGGCGTCCGGCTCGCTGTGGGATCGCGGCCACCCCCTTGGCCGGGCGTGCGCGGCGATCGACGACGCCGGCGAACGGTGGAGCGCCACCCTGCGCGGGCGCCGATGGGCGGACGTCGCAGCGTCGGCGCTCTCGAACCTGTCGGACCACGGCGTAGTCTGGGTGCTGACGGCGGGGTGGGCGGCCCGGCGCCCCGGGCTACGCCGCCGTCGAGCGGTCGTGACGTTGGCGTTCGCCGGGATCTCCTCGTACGGGGTCAATCGCGCCCTGAAGCGCGCCGCCGCACGGTCGCGCCCGGAGGTCGGCGAGACGACGTTCGACCCACGCTTCGTGCGCGCCCCGTCGAGCAGCAGCTTCCCGAGCGGGCACACGCTCGCGTCGTTCTGCACGGCCGTCGTGCTGCCCGACGCGATCGCGGGGCGCCGCGTCGCCCTCGGGTTCGCCACCGCAGTCGCGGCGAGCCGGGTGCACCTCCGCGCGCACCACACGAGTGACGTGCTCGCCGGGGCGGTCGCGGGCGCCGCACTCGGCGCCGTCGTGCGTCCACTCGCGGACGCGGTCGTGCTTCGCCGCACTCCAGGCCGGTGGCGGGCGGAATAGCCCGGGGAGCTGCTCCGTTGAACCGTCCATGACCTCCCGCACGTACTCCGTCACCTGGGACTATCTGTGCCCCTTCGCCCGCAACGCCCACGAGCACCTCGTCGCCGCCCTTGACGACGGTGCCCCGTGGGAGGTGACGTTCACGCCGTTCTGCCTCATGCAGGCACACGTCGAGGAGGGTGACCGACCCGTGTGGGATCTTCCCGACAAGGCACGCGGGCTCCTCGCCCTCGAGGCCGGCGTCGTCGTGCGGGACAACTTCCCCGGCCGGTTCCGTGCCGCGCACGTCGCGCTGTTCTCCGCTAGGCACGACGAGGGGAAGGAGATCTCCGACCCCGAGGTCGTCCGCGCGACGCTCGAATCCGTAGGGGTCCCCGCCGACCAGGTGTTCGCCGAGATCGAGAAGGGGTGGCCGCTCCAGACCGTCCGGGCGGAGCACGAGAAGTCGGTCTCGGATTACGAAGTCTTCGGTGTCCCCACGTTCATCGTCGACGACGACGCCGTGTTCGTGCGGCTCATGACACGTCCTCGCGGCGACGGGTCGAAGGCGCGCGCGGTGATCGGGCGCGTCGTCGACCTACTCGACGAGCACCCCGAGGTGAACGAGTTCAAGCACACGAAGATCCCGCGCTGACCGTGGGGCGTTCGGGGTGCCCCAACCCCGAACCCTCAGGACGCGCGGGCTGGGCCCGGCACCCCCCCGCCGGGCTCAGCCCGCGTCCTGAGGGTCGGCCAGGACGTCGATCGTCCGTCGCCGCTCCTCGTCGTCGCCGATGACCGAAGCGACGAACTCGGTCGCTCCCGCGTCGAAGAGGCGGGCGATCCCGGCGCGGACCGTCTCTTCGCCGCCGATGAGCGAGATGTCCGAGGGTGCCGACGCCCCCTCCCGGTCCAGCATGGCGCGATACGACGGCAAGGTGGGGTAGACGGCGAGCGCATCGTCGATGCGCCGCCGCGCCCGTTCGGCGTCCGAGGTCACGGTCACCGGCAGCGCGACCACCACGCGCGGCGACGGGCGGCCCGCGGCCTCCGCTGCCGCGGCGATGGCGGGCACCACGTGGTTCCCCACCGTGCCGGTGCCGGTCATCCAGGTCACCGTGCCGTCGGCCAGGGTCCCGGCGAGCCGGAGCATCCCGGGCCCGAGGGCGGCGACCAGCACCGGGGGCGCCGGCGCGCCGGCGATCTCGAGGGCGCCGAGCGTGCGGGCCGTCACCATCTCGCCGTCGAAGTCCGCGGCCTCCCCGTGCAGCATGGGCTCGACGGCGGTCAGGTACTCGCGCACGTGACGGAGCGGGCGCTCGAAGCGAATCCCCCACAGCCCTTCGACCACCGCCTTGTGCGACAGGCCCACGCCCAGCGTCAGACGGCCACCGGTGACCGCCTGGACCGTGAGGGCCTGCTGCGCCATCACCTGGGGCAGGCGGCTCTGGATGGGGACGACCGCGGTGCCGAGGTCGACGCCCTGGACCTCCTGCCCGACGACCGCGAGCAGCGTCAGCGCGTCGTAGCCGAACACCTGGGACGCCCAGACCGACGAAATGCCGCGGTCGCGCAGCCTTGCGACGTGCTCGCAGATCGCCGCCACCGAGGGGCGCTGGTCCAAGAGCACGCCGATCCGCATGGAAGCGACACTACGGCCGGGTGGCGTGCGTCGTCACCCCTGTCGGGGGCTCGGGCTCGGCGTCGCCCGCCCGCGGGTGTCCCCGCCCACGGAGCGCCCGGACCGACGTCGGGAGTCGCCCCGCATCGGCGAGGGCACGCCGGTAACGTGCCGGCGTGCCCGTCGAGTCGACCCCCCGCGCCTCCTGCGGTCGCGACGCAGCCCGCGTCGTCGGGATCGTGGGTGGAGGACAGCTCGCGCGCATGACGTGCGAGGCGGCGAGCACGCTCGGGGTCCCGACCGTCGTGCTGGCCGCACGCCAGGACGATGCGGCTGTGACCGCGGCTGGCGACGTGCTGATCGGCGCGGCTACCGACGGTGGCGCTCTACGTGCCCTCGCCGCGCGCACCGACGTCATCACCTTCGACCACGAGCAGGTCGACCTCGACGTCCTCGGCGATCTCGAGCGCGCCCGCGTGACACTGCGCCCCGGGCTCGAGACGCTGCGGATCGCCGTCGACAAGGCGGAGATGCGGACGCGACTTGCAGACGCCGGCATCGCGGTCCCGCCCTTCGACGTGCTCGGCGTCGCCGGCGGCGCGGGGCGCAGCCCGAACGAGCTCGTCGCGGCGATCACGCGTTTCGCCGCCACCAACGGATGGCCGGTCGTGGTGAAGGCGGCGCGGGGCGGTTACGACGGGAAGGGTGTCTGGCCCGTCGCCGACGAGGAAGCCGCGCGGGAAGTCTGCGAGCGCGCGGCGCGCGACGCCACCCCCCTCCTCGTCGAGACGCACGTCGACATCGACGCGGAGCTCGCGGTCGTCGTCGCCCGCGGTGCCGACGGTCAGTCCGCCGCCTGGCCGCCCGTCGAGACGGCACAGGTGGACGGCGTGTGCCGCGAGGTCCGCTACCCCGGGGACCTCGACCCGGCGCTCGCGGCCGCGTCGGCATCGCTCGCGCGGGAGGTCGCGTCGGTCGTCGGCGCCGTGGGGGTGCTGGCCGTCGAGCTGTTCGCGACCCGGGGCCGGCTCCTCGTGAACGAGATCGCCGCCCGCCCGCACAACTCCGCCCACTGGACGATCGAGGGGGCGGTGACTTCGCAGTTCGAGAACCACGTCCGGGCGGTGCTGGGCCTCCCCCTCGGCGACACCTCGCCGGCCGCCTCCCACGTCGCCAGCGTGAACGTCTTCGGCGCAGCTGCCGATGCGAACCCTGCGGACTTTGCGGGGCCGGCCGGACGGCTCGCTGCAGCGCTCGGGGTGAGAGGCGCCCACGTCCATCTCTATGGCAAGGCCGTGCGCCCCGGGCGCAAACTGGGCCACGTGACCGTGTGCGGGGATGACCCCGACGACGTGCGTTCGCGTGCCTGGACCGCCGCGAAGGCGCTCGGCTCGCCGCCACCGGTCTCCACGGCACCGGTCTCCGCGCCCCCGATCTCCGCGCCCCCGGTCTCCACGGCGCCGGTCTCCGCGCCCCCGGTCTCCGCGCCCCTGGCGTCCCCGTCCCCGGCGGTCGCACCGTGAGCGTGACGGCCCCCGTCGCGGCCCTCGGACCGGGGGCGTCCGGGGCCGCGCTCGTGGCCGTCGTCATGGGCAGCTCCTCGGACCTCACGGTCCTGCGCGCGGCGGTCGAGGTGCTCGACCGCTTCGGCGTCCCGCGCGAGGTGCGGGTGCTCTCCGCCCACCGAACCCCCGACGACATGCTCGCCTTCGGTCACGAGGCCTCGTCGCGCGGGATCAGGGTCATCGTCGCGGGCGCCGGAGGCGCCGCACACCTCCCGGGCATGCTCGCCGCGGTGACGAGGCTTCCCGTCGTCGGGGTCCCCGTGGCGCTCCACCACCTCGACGGGCTCGACTCGTTGCTCTCGATCGTCCAGATGCCCCGAGGGGTCCCGGTCGCGACGGTCGCGGTGAACGGCGCGGAGAACGCGGCGCTCCTCGCACTGCGCATCCTCGCGACGTCGGACACGGCGCTGGCTGACGCACTCGACGCACACCGTTCCGGACTCGGGGACGCCGCACGTGCGCAGGACGCCGGCATCCTCGGCGACGGTGGCGGGACGTGACGGGCGCCGGGGTCGCCGGGTCGCGGGGTGCCGGGGTCGCCGGGTCGCGGGGTCGCGGGGTGACGCGGTGAGCGCGCCGCTGGTGGAGCGGCTCGGGTACCCACCGGACGCGCGACTCGTGATCGTGAACGCGGACGACCTCGGGCTGTGCCATGCGGCGAATGTCGGCGTCTACGAGTGCCTGCGCGCCGGCACCGTGACGAGCGCGACGCTCATGATGCCCTGCCCTTGGGCACGCGACGCCGCCGCCCGGTACCGGGGCGAGGACGTCGGGGTACACCTCACGGTCAACGCGGAGTGGGAGCGCTACCGATGGGGACCGATCACCCACGCGCCGTCGCTCCTCGACGGTGACGGCGGGTTCCCGCGGACGATCGAAGACTTCTGGGACCACGCGGACGTCGACGAGGTGCGCCGCGAGTGCCGCGCCCAGGTCGAGCGCGCCATCCTGTGGGGATTCGACGTCAGCCACCTCGACGCGCACATGAGCACGTTGCTCTTGCGCCCCGAGTTCTTCGACGTCTACCTCGAGCTCGCCGTCGACTTCGGGTTGCCCGTCCGCATCGCCGACGGGCGCCGTCCGGACCGGCTCGGCTTCCCGGCCCGCGACGTGGCGGAGGACGCGGGGGTCGTGTTCGTCGACCGCGTGCTCCCGGCGCGCCGACTCGGTGCGCCCGACTCCATCGCGGCGCGCCTCGCGGCGCTGGAGCCAGGCATCACCGAGCTGCGGCTCCATCCCGCCGTCGACACCCCCGAGCTCCGCGCGCTGGCCGCCGATTGGGAGGCACGCGTGGACGACCACCGGCTCGTCTGCGGCGACGGGGCCCTGGCCGAGGCCCTCGAGGTCGCCGGGGTCACGCTGGTCGGCTACCGCGCGCTGCGCGACCTCGTGCGCGCAGGCTAGGCAGGCGGCGTCGGCGGACGACGCCGGTCAGCTGACGCCGGAGAACAGATCGTCTTCCCTGACCGCGTCCGACGCCCCCGCGGCGTCGGCGGCGTCGGCGTCGGCGTCGTCGAACGCGATGACGCCTGCCGGGCTGACGCGGCTCCGGGCCAGGAAGTAGTCGTCGAACGGGTAGATCGTGCGGAGCACCTCGGGGGGGAGCCCGAACCAGAAGGGCGACGTGGGGTCCACCTGGGTGGCGTGCGCCCGCAGCGCGTCGCTGCGCACGTCGGTGAACCCGGTGAGGTCGATCGAGGTCGTGACCGGCTCCTCGCGCGTCATGCGGGCCAGCCGCTGCTCGTCGAAGGGCGACTCGAGCCCGAGCTCGAGGAACTTCTCGTGCATCTCCTTCGAGCGGCGCCGCGGCCACGTCGAGTAGTAGAGCTTGGAGGGTGCCCACGCCAGCCCCGCGTCGGGGTAGCGGGCCGGGTCGCCGGCCGCATCGAAGGCCGCCATCGAGATCTCGTGGACCCGCAGATGGTCCGGATGCGGGTATTCGTGCTGGGCCTCGGGATACGTCACCATGACCTGCGGCTTCTCACGGCGCACCACGGCGACGAGCCGCCCGACCGCCTCGTCGAGGGGGGCGTTGGCGAATGCGTCGGGCCGGGCATTGGCCTCGGTGCCGGGCATCCCCGAGTCGCGGTAGCCGAGCAGCACCACCTCGTCGTAGCCGATGATCTTCGCCGAGGCCTCGAGCTCCTCGAGCCGGATCTCCGCCAGGCGCTCGCGCACCTCGGGCGTGTCCATCGCCGGGTTGAGGATGTCGCCCTCTTCCCCGCCGGTGCACGTCACGAGGACGGTGTGCGTGCCCGCTGCGTGGTAGCGAGCGACCGTGCCCGCACCCTTCGACGCCTCGTCGTCGGGGTGGGCGTGCACGGTCAGGAGGCAACGGCGCTCGGGCACGGTCCGTGAGGCTACCGGGGGCGGGGCCGTGCGCAACAGGCGATCACCCGGGCCGCGCGCGGGGCAGGACCGCTCGGCGCGCCGTACCCCGCCGCCGGCGTCTGGGCCTTATGCTCGGAACGTGCGCCGGCGGCCGCCGGCGAGCGGCCCACAGGAGGGCAGAAGCGTGCCAGGCGTGTGGCAGCGGACGAAGAACATCTTCCAGGCGAAGGCAAACAAGGTGCTCGACCGGGCGGAGGACCCCCGAGAGACCCTCGACCTCTCCTACGAGAAGCAGCTCGACAGCCTCCAGAAGGTGCGCCGGAGCGTGGCGGACGTCGCAACCGCACGCAAGCGGATCGAGCTGCAGGCCACCCAGCTGCAGAAGCAGGCCGACAAGCTCCAGGACCAGGCCAAGTCGGCCCTCAGCATCGGCAACGAGGACCTCGCGCGCGAGGCTCTCTCGCGCCGCGCCGCGATCGGCGAGCAGCTCACCGACCTGAAGGCCCAGCACGAGCAGGTCGCACAGCAAGAGGAGAGCCTCATCGCGACCTCCCAACGGCTCCAGGGCCAGATCGAGCAGTTCCGCACGAAGAAGGAGACGCTGAAGGCCAGCTACACCGCGGCGGAGGCCCAGACCAAGATCGGCGAAGCGGTGAGCGGCATCTCGACGTCCATGGGCGACGCGGGGGCCACGATGCAGCGGGCCCAGGACAAGATCGCCTCCATGCAGGCCCGGGCCGGGGCGATGGACGAGCTGCTCGCGTCGGGAGCGCTCACGGACCTGACCACCCCGGTGACAGACATCCAGCGGGAGCTCGACAAGGCGCAGGCGGGGACCCAGGTCGACCGCGAGCTGGCCGCCCTGAAGGCCCAGCTCGCCGCGGGCGAGCCTGCCGGCGCCCTCTCGGCCGCCAACGGTCAGGAGGACGGAGCCACACCGGCGGGCGCCGCGGGAGACGGGGTCGTGGGTGACACCGCAACCGGCGCTGGAGCGGCGACAATCGGGGCGTCCACCGACACGACCACAGCAGGACCGGCCACTTCGGACGATGTGGCCACTGGAGGAACCGAGCAATGACCACCGCAGGGAGGATCCCCGCAGACCGGGGCCTCACGACCCGCATGTTCCTCACGGGGCTGTTCCTCGTGATCCTCTACGCCGCATTCGGCGGGATCATCTGGGCCTTCCTCCACAACTTCGTCCTCCTCTTCGTCATCATCTTCGGCCTCCTCTTCGCGCAGTACTGGTTCTCCGACAAGATCGCCCTGTGGGGCATGCACGGCAAGATCGTCACCGCCGAGCAGGCGCCGCAGCTCCACGGTGCGGTCGACCGGCTCTGCGCCCTGGCGGACATGCCCAAGCCGAGAGTGGCGATCGCCGACACCGACATGCCGAACGCCTTCGCGACGGGTCGCAGCCCGAAGGCGGCGGTCGTGTGCGCCACGACCGGGCTGATGCGCCGCCTCGACGAGCCCGAGCTCGAGGCGGTCCTCGCCCACGAGCTGTCGCACGTGGCGCACCGGGACGTCGCGATCATGACGATCGCCAGCTCGCTCGGGGTCCTCGCGGGGCTCATGACCCGCGTGATGCTCTACGCGACGATGTTCGGCGGTGGCGGGCGCGGCGGGCGCACACAGTCCGGCGGCCAGCTCGTGCTGATGGAAATGGCCGTGATGCTGGTCTCGATCGTCGTCTACGCGATCAGCTACCTGCTCACGATGGCCCTGTCTCGCTACCGCGAGCTCGCTGCGGACCGGTCCGGGGCGCTGCTGATCGGCAGGCCGTCGCTGCTCGCGGCGGCGCTCGTGAAGGTGTCCGGCGAGATGGCGCGCATCCCGACGCGGGACCTGCGCCGTGCGGAGGCGTTCAACGCCTTCTTCTTCACGCCCGCGATGACGCACCGCCCAGGGCCGGGGCAGCAGCCCGGACAGGGCAGCGGGTTCACGCTGAGCGCCCTCTTCTCGACCCACCCCTCGCTCGAGCGCCGCCTCGACCAGCTCTCGCAGCTGGAGGCCCAGCTGGGCCAGCCCCACTGACCGTGCGCGCCGTCAGTCGGGACGCCGCACGGCGCGCAGGACGCTGACGCGCGCGCCGTGGGCCTTCTCGACTCGCTGCTCGGCCGCACCAAGCCGGTGCGACCCAACCTCGATGCGCTCTTCGGGCTGCCCTCGGCGGCGGTGACGCTCCAGACCTCCGCTGGCCTCGTCCTTTCGGGGCGCGCGGGCGTCTGCTGGATGCCACCGGCCGGGCAGTCCGCCGCAGACGTCCAGCGCCAGATCTCCGAGCTCCTCGACATCCCCGACGACCCGGCTGCCGAGGGGCAGGCGACCGCCGAAGGCGTCGCGGCGACCCCGGCGCACGACGCCGGCGCCATGCTCCCCGCCGCTGCGCCGACCGGCGCGAAGGCGGGGCTCCTCACCCAGGCCGAGGACGCCTTCGGCTACCGGTGGCTGCTCCTGGACGACGGCGACGTCGAGGACCTCGTGAACCGCGTGCACCTCGTGAACTCGCTGCTCGCCGAGAACGGCTGGGGGCCACAGCTTCTGTGCTCGGTCTTCGGCGTCGTCCCGGGGCCGGACGCGGACTCGAGCGCCAAGCCCTTCTTTCTGGTCTACCTCTTCAAGCGAGGGACCTTCTATCCGTTCGCCCCGGACGGCAAAGAGCACCGCGACAACGAGCTCGAGCTTCGCGTGCGCTCGCTCCTGGGCTCGGACCTGCCGGTCGAAACCGACCTCTCGCGGTGGTTCCCCCTGTGGGACCTCCCCGTCCGCTGAGGGGGCGCACCGCACGCCGATGTCGGGAACCACGGCGAGCGACGCGCCCTTCGACCGGCACATCGCACTCGAGGGCGCGGTCAACTTCCGCGACCTCGGCGGCTACCGCGTCGCGGACGGTCGCACGATCCGGTGGCGCTCCCTCTTCCGTGCCGACGACCTTTCCCGCCTCAGCCGCCCCGACCGTGCGGTCGTGCGCACGCTGGGCATCGCCACGGTCATCGACCTCCGCTCGCGCGCCGAAGTGGAGCACGAGCGGTTCCCCGTCGACGAGATCCCCGTCGGCTTCCACCACCTCCCGCTCCTCGCCGACCTTCCGCCCTTCGAGGAGTTCCGCGGCGGACCCGAGGTGTTCGCCGGTCACTACCTCGACATCGCCCGGCGGTCAGGCGACCAGGTCGCCCGCGCGCTCGGCATCGTCTCGAGGCCCGAGTCGCATCCGGTGATCGTCCACTGCGCCGCGGGCAAGGACCGCACCGGCGTCCTCGTCGCCGTCCTGCTGGCCCTGCTCGGCGTCGACGACGAGACGATCTCCGAGGACTACGCCCTGAGCGCCAAGGCCATGGAGGGACTTCTGCGCAACCTTCTCGCACGCGTCCCCGACCACGAAGAGGAGATCCGGACCGTCGCCGCCACGATGTTCTCGGCGACACCCGCCAACATCCGTTCGCTCCTCGACGGTCTGCGCGACGAGTTCGGCTCGGTCGAAGGCTACGTCGGGGCCCACGGCACGCAGCCCGATGTCGTCGCCGAGCTGCGCGACTGGCTGCTCGAGTAGGCGTCGACCGGAAGTGAGCCGCCTTTCGGCTCAGCCCTCGGCGCCGTCCAACGCGTCGATGCGTGCCGCGAGCTCGAGGTCTCGTCGGGTGACGCCGCCGGCCGAGTGGGTGGAGAGGTGCAACGTCACCGTCCGCCAGCGGATGTCCACGTCGGGGTGGTGGTCCGCCTCCTCCGCCAGTGCACCGACGCGGTTGACGAACGCGAGCGCGCCCGCGAAGTCGCCGCAGTCGACGACCCTCACGATCGCGTCGTCCTCCCGCCGCCAGGCGAGGTGACCGCGCTCGAGCGCGGCGTCGACCTCGGCGCCGCCCAGCACCTCGCTCATGGATGAGTCATCTCCTCGGGCCGCACGGCCTCGTCGAACTGCCCTTTCGTAAGGTAGCCGAGCTCGACGGCGGCGTCACGCAGCGAGATGCCCTCCTTGTGCGCCTTCTTGGCGACGTCGGCGGCCTTGTCGTAGCCGATGACCGGATTGAGGGCCGTGACCAGCATGAGGGAGCGCTCGAGGTGGCGGGCGATCTGCGCCCGGTCCGGCTCTAGTCCCTCGACGGCGAACGTGCGGAACGACGTGCACGCCCCCACGAGCAGCTCGATCGAGTGGAGCACGTTGTGCGCGATCAGCGGCTTGTTCACGTTCAGCTCGAAGTTGCCACGAGCTCCGGCGATCCCGACCGCGGTGTCGTTCCCGATCACCTGGATGGAGACCATGATCATCGCCTCGGACTGCGTCGGGTTCACCTTCCCCGGCATGATCGACGATCCCGGCTCGTTGGCGGGCAGCACGAGCTCGCCGAGGCCGCTGCGCGGTCCCGACCCCAGCCAGCGAAGGTCGTCGGCGATCTTGTTGAGCGACCCGGCGAGCACCCGGAGGGCGCTGGACGCCCACACCAGCGCGTCGTGGGCGGCGAGCGCGGCAAACTTGTTGGGTGCCGAGACGAACGGCAGGCCGCTCAGCTCGGCGATCTCGGCGGCGACGCGGGCGCCGAACTCGGGGTGGGTGTTCAGCCCGGTGCCGACCGCCGTGCCCCCCGCGGCCAGCTCGTAGAGGCCGGGGAGCGACTGGTCGATGCGCACGAGATCGGCGTCGAGCTGGGCGACGTAGCCGGAGAACTCCTGGCCGAGCGTGAGCGGGACCGCGTCCATGAGGTGGGTACGCCCGATCTTGGTGATGCCGGCGAAGGCGTTCGCCTTCTCGTCGAGCGCGTCGCGCAGCGCGCGCACCGCGGGCACCAGGTGGTGCACGAGCTCCTCGGCGACGGCGATGTGCATCGCCGTCGGGAACGTGTCGTTGGACGACTGCGACATGTTCACGTGGTCGTTCGGGTGGACGGGGTGCTTCGAGCCGACCGCTCCCCCGTCGAGCTCGATCGCGCGGTTGGCGATGACCTCGTTGGCGTTCATGTTCGTCTGGGTGCCGCTCCCGGTCTGCCAGATGCGCAGCGGGAAATGCTCGTCGAGCTTGCCGTCACGGACCTCGCGCGCCGCGGTCGCGATGAGCTCCGCCCGATGGGCATCGAGCTTCCCGAGATCCGCGTTGACGAGGGCGGCCGCCTCCTTCAGGATGCCGATCGCCCGGATCAGCGGACGGGGCATCACGTCGCGCCCGATGGCGAAGTGGTGGAGCGACCGCTGGGTCTGGGCGCCCCAGTAGCGATCGGCGGGCACCTCGATCTCCCCCATGCTGTCGGTCTCGATCCGGGTGTCGCTCCGGGTCTCGCTCCGGGTGTCGCTCCGGGTGTCGCTCACAGCTCCTCCTTCGCCGCCCACCGCGTCGGTGGCCCCGGCGCCCGTCCCATTCTGCCGCTGCTCACCGGCTGGCGGATCGCCCGCGCCGCCACGGGCGGGACGGGGGGACGGGGGGGGACCCGCGGGCGCTCAGGTCAGCCACGCCAGGGCTCGAACCAGCCGGCGAGATCGCCGGCGACACCGGTGTCGTCGGCGCGGCCGATCGCCGGCAGCGGCACGACCACACCCCCGGCCCCTGCCGCGTGCGCTGCCACGGCACGTGCCCGAGCGTGCACCCTGGAGGCCGAGGGATCGGCGACGGGCGGGACCGTGGCCCGGCACACGACCTCGGTGCGGTCCGCATCCCGGCCCGTCCAC
The DNA here is from genome assembly GCA_035534455.1 of Acidimicrobiales bacterium. Classification (GTDB taxonomy): domain Bacteria; phylum Actinomycetota; class Acidimicrobiia; order Acidimicrobiales; family RAAP-2; genus JAJYVT01. Next base: position 16,933 of record DATLRV010000040.1, on the reverse strand, counting down.
GACTCGCGGGCCGCCGTCTCGAGGATGGCGCGCCACTCGGCGACCTCGCCCGGTTCGTCGTCGCAGACGATCGTGGCCCCAGCGGCCACCGACTGTCGAAGGAGGAGCGACGCGGCCGGGTCTTCCGCGAGCACCGACGCGGCGCCCGACGGGACCTCGACGAACAGGGGCGGTCCGCTCGGACGCGACGGCGGCGGGCGGTTCACCGCTCCGGCGACGTGCAGGAACCGTCCCTCGAAGACAGGGTCGTCGTCGCAGAGGACGGCCCTGCAGACGGCGACGGCCTCGCCCAGGTAGTCCGTCGCCGCACGGACGCCGGGCAGGCCGGCGGGATCGCCGCGTCCCGAGGCGCCCCCGTCGTCCCACCGCAGCAGCGTCGCCGCACGGCCGTTCGAGAGGACGTCGAGGGTGGTGACGTCCCGGGCCAGGACGGCCGGGTGACGGTCGAGCGGGAGAACCGACACCACACCCAGGACCGCGCCCTCGAGCCGCGGGTCCGACATCGACGACGCGGCGATCGTGCATGCGTCGCACCACGCCGCCGACGGGGCTGCCGGGTCGCCATCCTGGGAACCGCCGGTGAACCAGATCACGTCCGCGCCGGCGGCCAGCGCGGCGGCCCCCGCCTCCCACCACCGTTCGAGGGGCACCGGGCCGGACGCCGGGACCGGGGGCAGCTCGACGGAGAGCCGCAGCGCATGGTCCACCCCGTGAGCTTAGGGGCGCCCCGGCGCCGCGCTCGGTCCTGGGGACCGGGCTACCTGCGCTCCCACGTCCCTCCTTCGCCGTGAAGGAGCCCTCGTGCCCCGAGGCGCTCGAGCACTGCGCAGGCCGCATTCATCGAGAGGCCGGTCCGCACGAGGACGTCGTCGAGGCTCGTGGGCTCCCATCCCACGGCGGCGAGGACGTCGCATGTCGGCGGGGGCAGCTCCGCGTGTGACGGCGCCGGCGGCGTTTCGTCCCTCGGCCGGCTGGGCCTGCCGGCCGACGCCAGCCCGACCGCGACGAGCACGTCAGAGGTGTCTCGCACGACGAAGCAGCCGTCCGCGAGGAGTGCGTTCGTCCCGGCCGACGCGGGGCTTCGCACCGAGCCGGGCACCGCGCCCACCGGAACGCCCCGCTCGGCGGCGGCCTGGACGGTGCGGAGCGAGCCGCCCCGGCTGTGGCACTCCACGACGACCACCACGTCGGCGACCGCGGCGATGATCCGGTTCCGAAGCGGAAAGCGCCACGCCAGATCCGCCACACCGATCGGCGACTCCGAGACCACCGCACCCGCCGCCGCGACTCGTCGCCACAACCCTGCGTGCTGGCGCGGATAGGGGGTGGCGACACTGCCGGCGACGACCCCGACGGGTGGTGCGGCGGCCGCAGGGCCGTCGGCTGCGCCGCCCGTGGCCCGGGGCACGGCCGGCACGTCGTCGCACGCGGATCGCCACGCCGCGACCGCCCCTTCGTGCGCGGCCCCGTCGATGCCGAGCGCGAGGCCCGAGACCACGACGACCCCGGCTGCCGCCAGGTCGGCGCCGAGCTGCGCGGCGACCCCGAGCCCGTAGCGGGTCGCCGAACGGGTCCCGACGATCGCGACCCGAGGTGCCGTGTCGAGGACCAGCGGGGTGCCGGCGAAGAACAGCACGGCCGGGGCTTCGGGGTCCCCGGCAAGCGCCGCGGGGTACCCGGGGCGTCCGAGGAGGCAGACCCCCACGCCCTCGCGCACGTGCGCGGCCCAGAGGCCGTGCACGTCGGTCCGCCGCGCGTGGCCCGGCGCGCTCGCCGCCTGCCGAGATCCGGGGACGGGCACCCTGCCGTCGATCAGCGCCTCCCAGACCGCCCGCGGTGTCGCGTCGTCGAGGATCGCCCGAAGCGTCCTCGGGCCGATGCCGGGCACGGACGCGAGCGCGACCGCGTAGGCCTCGGCGGGCAACGCTCCGGTGTCTCGTCCGGGCGCGGCGGGAACAGGGGCTGCGGGATCGTCGGGTGACATCACGCCGGAACGGTCGTCGCGGCCAGGGGGCGCGCGCCTCGAAGCCGGTGGTAGGCATGGGCCGTGCACGTCGATCCGTTCGCCGGTGCCCTCGAGCTCGCCGCGCAGATCCGGTCGGGCGCGCTCGGTCCCGTCGACGCGCTCGAAGCGACGCTCGAGCGGATCGACCGGCTGAACCCCGAGCTGAACGCCGTCGTATGGCGCGACGACGACGCGGCACGCGCGGACGCCGAGCTGGTCGGGAGGCGCCTCGGCGCAGGAGAGGACGTCGGTCCGTTCGCCGGCGTGCCCACGCTGGTGAAGGACCTCACCATGGCGAGGGGCCAACCCGCCACGTTCGGCTCCTTCGGCGCCCCCGACTCCGTAGCCGACGACGACGAGCTGGTGGTCGCCGCGATGCGCCGCGCCGGGTTCGTGCTGTGCGGGCGCACGAACACGCCGGAGTTCGGCCCGCTGCCCGTGACGGAGAACAGCCGCTACGGCATCACGCGCAACCCGTGGGACACCGCGCGCACGCCCGGCGGCTCGAGCGGCGGCTCGGCGGCGGCCGTGGCAGCTGGCATCGTGCCGGTGGCGCACGGCAACGACGGCGGAGGCTCCATCCGCATCCCCGCCTCGTGCTGCGGGCTCGTCGGCCTGAAGCCGAGCCGCTGGCGCGTCCCGAGCACGACGCCCGGGTGGTTCGGGATGTCCGTCGAGGGCGCGCTCTGCCGGAGCGTCGCCGACGCGGCCGCGGTCCTCGACTGCGTGAGCCTGCCGGACCTGCTCACCTGGGAGCAGGCGCCCGCGCCGCTGCGGCCGTTCGGGGCGGAGGTCGGCGCCGATCCCGGGCGCCTCCGGGTCGCGCTCCAGACGGTGAGCGCGCTGGGCGTCGAGGTCGAGGCGTCGTGCCGGGCAGCGGTCGAGGACGCGGGGCGACTGCTCGAAGAGCTCGGCCACCACGTCGAGATCCTCGACACCGACGTCCTCGATCCCGGCGCGATCGGGCCGTTCCTCAACGTGATCAACTCCTCCTACGGCGACTACGAGAACATCGACTGGGACCGCGTCGAGCCGCACAACAAGGCCTGGCGGGACGCCGGCGCCGAGGTCGACGCGATCACGCTCGTCAACTCGCTGCACGCGCTTCGGCGCGCGACCCGGCCGATGGTGGCGCGCTGGGGGCGTGACTTCGACGTGCTCGTCACCCCGACCGTCGCCATCGAGCCACCCGTCGCCGGCGAGATGCTCGCCGAGGCCCACGCACAGCCGGGGTCGCCCCCGCTCGGCGCCTTCGTGATGGTGGCCTTCACCGCCACCTACAACCTGACGGGCCAGCCCGCCGTGAGCCTGCCGCTGTCCCAGGCACCGAGCGGCCTTCCCGTCGGCGTCCAGTTCGTCGGGGCGCCGTGGGACGAGGCCACCCTCATCAGGCTCGCCGCCCAACTCGAGGCGGCCGCGCCATGGACCGACCGCCATCCACCGCTTGCGCTCGCAGAAGGCGGGCAGTAGGCACCTCCGTCGGACGAAGCCCGCCTGCCGGCGTTCGACCCGCTCCCCGCTCAGCCGGGAACGTCGAGGACCTCGCGCCCCGCCCGCAGCGCCAGCGCCTCCGCCACGTGCCCCTCCTCGACGACCGCCCCGCCGGCGCCGGCGGAGAGATCCGCGATCGTCCGTGCGACGCGTCGCACCCGGTCGACGCCCCGTCCGCTCAGCCTCCCCTCGCGCACGGCGCGCTCGACCATGGCGGCCGCGCCGGGCGACAGCGGCACGCGCGCCGGCAGCACCGACGCGGCGAGCTCGGCGTTGCAGCGCACCTCCCTCGAGCGCGCCGCCCGGCGCGCCGCGTCGACGCGTGCAGCGACCGCGCTGCTCCGCTCGCCTGGCGAAGGCGACAGGATCTCCTCGGGCGACGTGCGTCGCAACGGGACGACGAGGTCGAAGCGATCGAGGAGCGGACCCGAGAGGCGCCGGAGGTACCGGGCACGCGCCGCCGGCGAGCAGCGGCACGAGCCGGGCGTCCCCCCGTCGCCGCACGGGCACGGGTTCATCGCCGCGACGAGGAGCACGCGCGCAGGGAACTCGACCGACCCCCTGGCCCGGCTCACGCGCACGATGCCCTCCTCGAGCGGCTGGCGCAACGCGTCGAGCACCGGCACGGGGAACTCCCCCATCTCGTCGAGGAAGAGGACGCCATGGGTCGCCAGGCTGATCTCGCCTGGGCGCATGGTCGCCGTCCCGCCGCCGACGAGCGACACGACCGATGCGCCGTGGTGCGGTGCCCGAAGCGGGGGGTCCCAGACGATCCCCGTCTCGGGTGCGGGCATCCCCGCCGCGGAGTGGACCCTCGTCACCTCGAGCGCCTCGGCCCGCGAGAGGGGTGGCAGCAACCCGACCAGGCGCCTGGCCAGCATGGTCTTCCCCGACCCCGGGGGGCCGACGAGGAGCAGGTGGTGGCCGCCGGCCGCCGCCACCTCGACGGCGCGGCGGGCCACACGTTGGCCCTTGACCTCCGCGAGGTCGCCGTACCGGGCCACCGCACGCGACCGCCACTCCCGCGCGTCCGCTCCGCCAGTCCCGTTCGTCACCCAGCCGTGGCCGCTCCCGCGGAGCCGGGCGCCGTGCACGGCGGGCGGCCACGGCTCGACGCCCCGGAGCACCTGGACGATGGCGCGGAGGTCGGGCACCCCGAAGGTCCGGCCCGGACACACAGCCGCGGCTTCGACTGCGTCGCACGCAGGCACGACGATCCTCCCGGCGCGTACCGCCTCGGCGAGGGCGATGGTACCGGGCACGTGGCGGAGCGATCCGTCGAGCCCGAGCTCTCCGACGAACGCCGTCTTCTCGAGGGTCGGAACCGGGAGCTGGCCGATCGCGGCGAGGACACCCAACGCGATCGGGAGGTCGAGGCCTGCGCCCGCCTTTGGGACACCGCTCGGCGCGAGGTTCACGGTGACGCGCCGCTGCGGCCACGGAAAATCGCTCGACAGGAGCGCCGCACGGACCCGGTCGCGCGACTCTCGCACCGCGGTGTCGGGGAGCCCGACGATCGTGAACCCCGGAAGCCCCGCCGTCTCGTGCACCTCGACGACCACGGGGCGCCCGGTCGTCCCGGTCAGCGTGGCCGAGTGGACCGTCGCGGTCACAGAAGAAACGGTCGGCGCGAGCGCCGCCACGGGGTCCTTTGGCTCCCCTCCCTCCGGCGGGGACGGCGGGCGGAGGCGCCGCGTTCGTGCACGGCGAGCGCGATGATCCTGTGCGGGCGGCGGCGGGAGCCCGCGCCGAAACGCATCCGCTCGCCACGCCCGAGGGCTCGCTGAGACCCACAGAGAAAGAAAGGACGGCAGGTGAGCGACCGACGATCAGCCGTACCCGCGCCCGCGCCCGTGCCCGTGCCCGTGCCCGTGCCCGTGTCCGTGCGGCGGCACATGCAGAGCGCCATCAGCCTGAAGGGGATGCGCAACGACATCAAGAGGGCGGACGGCGTCAACGCGAAGTTCGCCGTCTTCCTCACGAACATCGTGGGCTCGATGTGGTGCGCCTACGTCTTCGCGGGCCTAGCGTTCGTCGGACTTCCGGCGGCGCTCAGGCCGGGTGGAGAGGGGATCATCGCCTGGATCGCCCAGACCTTTCTCCAGCTCGTCCTCTTGTCCGTGATCATGGTCGGACAGAACGTCCAGAGCGAGGCGAGCGACGCGCGAGCCCAGCGGACCTACGACGACACGGTCGCCATTCTCGACCGTCTCGACGTCCACACCGCCGGCGGCATCAGAGATCTCGCCGACCGTCTCGACGAGATCGCAGCGGCTCTGCGCTCCACTGCCGGCCCGGACTCCGCACAGGCGTAGTCCCCTCGCCGCAAGGGTCCCGTGCAGGGCCGCTGCCTGCAGCGTCCCGGCGAGTGCTAGAGACGGGTATCGGTCCTCGACCGGGGACGAACGGCGACGGAGGGAAGGGGACGGCGATGAGGGGCCGCCGGCTGGCCATCGCGATCGCGCTGGGCATCGGTGTCGGGATGTCGAGCGTCGCCGCCGCCGGCGCGTTCGGAGCGCCGCACCCGGGGAGGGCCCCGACGACGGCTCCCGTCCCCTCCTCGGCACGCGCCGGGACCGGTCCCACCGAGACGGCGAGCACCCCTGTGTTCGCCGCCGGGACCTACTCGGGACGAGAGCCCAGGAAGATCGACATCAGCGTGGACGCGGGCAACATCGTCACCAATCTCCGCTGGAAGCGCTGGACGGCGTCAAGCGCCGTCGGGAGAGGGACCTCCGACGCCGACGGCTGTGTCCCGGATTGCGCGACCGCCCCCGCCGTGGCCGAGCGGACGAGCGTCACCTTGTCGAGGCCTCGGAACGGGCATTTCACCGCCATGACCGAGGTGCGCGGTGGCAGGACGCAGCGTTTCTCGTACCCCGCGGTCTGGCCGCTCGGCGCCACCTCCTCCCCCTCGGCCGCTTCGACGCCCCGGTCCGGCGTGCCCGCGGTGGAAGACTCCTGCACGGGTCCCGCAGGCACCCCGGCGCTCGCGACCAGGCCGGCGTCCATCGTGATCGCCTGCGCCGACGACGGCATGGGGGCTGACGACCTTTCGTGGACGGCCTGGGGAGCCTCCGAGGCCCGCGGGAAGGGGGTCATCTGGGTGCACGTCTGCACACCGGATTGCGCGTCCAGCACGACCTACCGACGGTATCCGGCGACCATCACCCTCGGAGACGTCGTCGGGACGCCGACAGGCCCGGTCTTCTCCGTGATGTCGGCCGCCTATCCCGCCACAGGGCCCCGGTACCCGACAGGCTCCCTGATCTCCCGGTTCACCTTGGCCTACCCGCGGGCATGAGCGGGGGCTGAAGCCCGGGCGCGTCAACGGCTACCCCTTGCTCGGACCGGGATTACGCGCGGATCCGTCCGAGCTGGTGCCGGAGGGACGCGTCGAGCCGCGGCCTCCGAAACTCGAAGCCCGCCGTCTGCAGCCGCCGCGGTTCGACGCGCTGGCTCGCGCACGCGACCTCGCGCACACCCTCTGGACCGACGACGGCTGAGAGCACCGCCGTTGGAACGGGGACCACCGCCGGGCGGTGGAGGACGTGGGCGAGCGTGGCCGAGAAGTCCCCGTTCCGCACCGGTGTCGGCGCGACCGCGTTGAGCGGGCCGGAGAGGCGCTCGTCGACGAGAGCCCTCCCGTAGACGTCCGTCAGGTCGTCGAGGTCGATCCAGGAGAGCCACTGACGACCTCCGCCCACGCGCCCTCCGAGGCCGGCAGAGAAGACGGGGCGCAGGAGCTTGAGCATTCCTCCGCGGGCCGAGAGCACGATCCCCGTCCTCACGGTCACGACACGCAGACCGGCCGCGACGGCGCGTCCGGAGGCTGCTTCCCACCTCGCGACGACGTCGGCGAGGAAGCCGCTGCCACCCCCACTCGCCTCGTCGAGGAGCTCGTCCCCACGATCTGTGCCGTAGTAGCCGATCGCCGACGCGACGAGAAGGACCCGCGGACCCCCCGCCTGGACCACGGCGCCCGCGAGCCGGCGCGTCGGCTCGATCCTGCTGGATTCGATGTCCCGCTTGTGCTTTTCGCTGAAGCGGCCGGCGATCGACGCTCCCGCGAGGTGCACGACCGCGTCGACGCCCTCGAAGATGGCCGGATCGGGGTTGTCGGGCCGCCATTCCCGTTCGCTGCCGGTGCGCGGCTGGCGACGGACGAGACGGACCACCCGGTGGCCGGCGGTCGAGAGGAACGCGCAGAGCGCGGTGCCGACCAATCCGGACGACCCGGTGACCGCGATGGTCCGGACCGTGGGGTCGAGGCGGCGGAGCCCGGCGACCGCGTCGAGGTCGCCGCGCAACTGGACGTGGCGGTAGACGAACATCCTCCGAAGGAGCGAGGCCGGTATCGGCGTCACGACGGCGTCGGTGATGCGCGTCCGGGCGGCGCCGTCGGGCGTGAACGAGTGGACGTGGTGCCACGGCACCGGGAGCGAGACGAGGTCGTCGACGAAACGGTACGGCGGGTCGCAGCCGCCGTGGTGGGCGACCCAGCGGATCCCGCCGGGCAGACCGATCACGGCCCTGCCGTCTGCGAGTGACCCAGCTTCTGCGATCAGGTGCACCGGCTGCCACGGCGGCATGAGGCGCTCGAAGGCGCCGGGGCGTTCGTGCCACGCGAAGACCGTGTCGATCGGGTGGTCGACCACGCTCGTGTACTCGATGCTCACGGTTCATCTCCTCGGACGACGGCGGGCCGCAGCCCGACCGGAGGTCCCGCGACGTGTGCAGTGCCACGGTACGTGGACCTCGGCCGGGCCCGAGCGGGCGCCAGCTCGGGCACGTGACGCCGGACGTAGGTGCCGAGCGGATCGAACCGGCGTGCCTGTCGACTGGCCGAGCACGCGGTGCAGGTGCGCTCCCGTCCCTGCGCATAGCGTCCCCGGGATGATCGGACGAAGGGGTGGCGATGGGCCGGGGTGACGGCCGGGGTGACGACCGGTCCCGACCGGTGCGCCGCGTGGTCGTGGTCGGCGCCGGGGTCGTCGGCCTGTCGGTCGCGTGGCATCTCTCCCGGCAAGGCGTCGACGTCGTCGTGCTCGAGCGTGACGACGTCGCCGCCGGATCGTCGTGGGGGAACGCGGGCTGGCTCTCCCCAGGCCTCGTCGCACCGCTGCCGGACCCCGCGGTGCGGCGCTACGCCCTGCGGGCGCTGGTCGACCCGTCGTGCGCGATCTCCGTCCCGTTGACCTTCGATGTGCGCCGGTGGGACTTCCTCGCGGACTTCGCCCGCAGGTGCACGGCGGCGGCGTGGCACCGGGCGCTGCCGGGACTCGTCGCTCTCGGACTCGAGGCGCTCGACGCCCATGACGAGCTCGGCGACGCGGGGATCGCTGCGCGCACGGTCGCGGCACCCATCGTGACGGCGTTCGCGCGCGGCTCGGACGCGGGCAGGCTCCGTCACGAGCTGGAGCTGCTCGCCACCGCAGGGCAACCCCTCACGTGGCGGGAACTGGACGGCGACGAGGCGCGTACGCTCGCACCGCAGCTCTCCGCGCGGATCGGCGCGGCGATCCGGGTCGACGGGCAGCGCTACGTCGATCCCGGCGCGTACGTATGCGCCCTCGCAGACGCCGTGCGTGCGGGCGGCGCAGAGATCCGCACCGGCACGGACGTCGCCGCCGTGCACCCGGATGGCGACGGCGTACGCGTCACGACCTCGGCAGGCGAGCCGCTCTCCGCCGACGCCGCGGTCGTCGCGACCGGTGCCTGGCTCGACCGGCTCCTGCCGCCCGGCGCGACGGCGGTACCGGTGCACGCGGGGCGGGGGTACTCGTTTACGGTCGACACCGATCCTGCGCCCGCCTGCCCCGTCTACCTTCCGCACGCGCGGGTGGCGTGCACCCCGTACGCCGGAGCGATGCGGGTCGGCGGCGGGATGGAGCTCTCCGCGGCGGACGCCCCGGGCAATCCCCGGCGCATCCGCGCGGTCGAGGCCGACGCCCGTCCCTACCTCCGGGGGGTGGACTGGGCGTCGCGCCGTGACGACTGGGTGGGCGCCCGGCCCGTCACCGCCGACGGGCTGCCCGTCGTGGGGCGGACGGGGGCACCGGGGATCTTCGTCGCCGGCGGGCACGGGATGTGGGGGATGACCCTCGGGCCGGTCACGGGGCGGCTGCTCGCCGCCGCGGTGGCGGGCGGCGCGGTGCCCGCCGCCCTCGCCCCCCTCGATCCGTTGCGGCGTCTGCGCCCCGTCCGCCGGGGACGCCGGGCCCGGCCGGGCGCCGGTCTCCCCTGACGCTCCTCTACGCGGGCGGTCGGACGAACCCGTAGATGGACTGTCCGAAGTAGCCGCTCGCGCCGCCCACGCCGTACGGCCCCAACCGCCGGACCGCATCGGACTCGTTGCCGCCCACCGTCACGATCTCGCCGTTCGCGAGCACCTGGGTGACGATGTTCACATGCTCGATGTTCGGGTAGTTGAGGGCACCCGCGTCCGGCCAGACATTGGGTGTCCCCGCACGGACCCAGAGCGCCGCGTCGCCGGGCACAGGCGTCGCGGACGGTGGCAGGACCACCCCACCGTGCGCGAGCGACCAGGTGCCGACGGCGGCGGCGGGGCCGGTCTCCGGGATCGGCACGCCGGCCTGCCTCCACACCCAAGAAGTGAAGAAGGCGCACCATGTGGAGCCGGAGGGCCCGTAGGCGTAGGGGTCGGTCTTCCCGACTTGGCCGTTGGCGACGGCGACGATCGCTGCCTCGGGTGTTGCCGGCGCGAGGTCGACGACTGCGCCGTCGAACTGCGCCGCCCCCATCGTGTACACCTGGCCGCGCGCCGCCACCTCCCAGTAGCCGCCGTCCGATCCGTCGGTGGCCATCCCGACGATCGGCGCGCCGATCGGCTTGCCGCCCATCGAGCCGTGGAACCCGGCGGTCCCGAAGGTGAAGATGCCCCCGTCGGAGGCCACCTCCCAGTAGCCCTTGCCTGTCGTCGTCGGGGCAATGCCGACGACGGGGCGCGCGAGGCGCGTCCCGCCCATCGAGCCGTGGAACCCGGCGGTGCCGAAGGCGAAGACGCCCCCGTCGGAAGCCACCTCCCAGTAGCCGTGGCCTTTCGGGGCGGCGGCGATCCCGACGACGGGCGCGTTCAGGTGCGTACCGCCCATCGAGCCGTGGAACCCGGCGGTCCCGAAGGTGAAGATGCCCCCGTCGGAAGCCACCTCCCAGTAGCCGTGGCCTGTCGTCGTCGGGGCAATGCCGACGACGGGCGCGTTCAGGTGCCTGCCACCCATGGAGCCGTAGAAGGCCGCGGTGCCGAAGGTGAAGATGCCCCCGTCGGATGCCACCTCCCAGTAGCCGTGGCCTGTCGGGGCGGCGGCGATCCCGACGATCGGCGCACTGAGGTGCCTGCCGCCCATCGAGCCGTAGTAGGTCGCGTTGCCGAACGCAATGACCCCGCCGGCCGCTGTCACCTCCCAGTACCCGCCACCTGTCGGAGTCGACGCGACGCCGGCGACCGGCGCCGCCAGCTTCACGGTGACGTCACCCGTCGCCGCCGAGGCGACCGAGGTCCACCCCGCGCCTGCGATTCCTGCAATTGCACCAACTGCGCCAATCGAGATACACCTTTTCCACATGGTTGAGACGGTCGCCCTTCCTTTGCCTTGGGGAACAAGGCGGGAGGTTTAGCCGCCGACTCGGAGGGGTATCAATGACCTCCCGGCGCCGCAATTGGCGTTGCGTACCCGACGAACCCGTGTTAACCGCCTGGTCGGGACCGCCCGCAATTGGGGATGCCGAATTTCTCGAATTTCTTTGGAATACGCCCGGACAACGTTGCGACGGGATGACAAAGGGCTGGCATTCCCGATGGCCGCTGGTTGCCGGCCGCGAACCGGGTGGCAGGTCACGGCGGCCGGCCGTCGTCGGCCCTCGGGTGGCCTGAGTGGCCAGCCGCTCACGCTGCAGGGCTGCTCGGCGCCCGCCGCTGCACCCGCTCTGCGGCGGGGTGCTTGCCCGGACGCGGGCCGCCGGGCGTCGCGAGCGGCGCGGGCCCGGCCGTGCCGCCCGCGAAGCGCAACCACCCCACCCGCTGCTCGGTGTGTTCGGCCATCCAGGCGTCGCGTGCCGCCCGGGCGGCGAGTCGGTCATGGAGGCGCTTTGCACCCTCTTGTGCCCGGGCGACCGCCGCGGCAAGTTCCTCGTCGCTGGTGAGGACTCGGGCGTTCGTGGGCGGAAGGGCCTGGGGGTGGGCGCCGGAGCGTTCGCGCTGTCCTTCCATGGTCAGTCACACCTGCCCTGAGAGTCCGCCCCCGACGATCGTAACGAGCGCGGTGCCCCGTTTTTGCTCGAGCTATGCCTGTTTCCTTGGCAGCCCGGTACCTCGCGGCTGCTCAGCGGGTCACCGCTTGCGGGGCGGCGCCCCCGGTGCGGCGCCGTTCTTGCGCGCCGGACCGGCGGCGTCTTCGGTTGCCGCGGGCTTGAGGGCGTCGACGAGCACTTGCGCGGCGCCTACGAGGCCGGCGGCCTCGTAGGGGACGACGACCTTGGTGTTCGGGGCGGACGCCACCTCCTGGAGGGCGCGCAGCTGCATGACGGCGAGCGTGTTCGGCTGGATGACGACCTCGTCGATCGCCGCGAGTGCCGCAGCGTCGCCCTGCCCACGCAGCGTGCGCGCCTTCTTCTCGCCCTCGGCCTGGAGCTCGAGGACGTGCATCTGCGCCTCCGCCGCGAGGATCGCCGCTTGCTTGGCGCCCTCCGCCTCGAGGATGGCAGCCTGCTTCTGTCCGCCCGCGCTGTTGATCGCCGCCTGCTGCTCCCCTTCCGACTTCAAGATCGCGGCGCGCTTGTGCTGCTCTGCCTCTTTCTGCTCCGACATCGCCTGGAGCACGTTCTGCGGCGGCGTGATGTCGAGAATTTCGATGCGGTTCAGCCGCACACCCCACTTCATCGCGGCGTCCGCCATGTGGTCCTGCATGCGCGTGTTGATCGTGTCACGCTCGGACAAGGACTGGTCGAGCGTGAGCTCGCCGAACACCGCGCGCAGCGCCGTGCGCGACAGCTGGTCCACGGCCAGCTGGTAGTCGGCGATCTCGAAGAGCGCCGCCTTCACGTCGATCACCTGGCAGAAGATCGTCGCCGAGACCCGCAACGCCACGTTGTCTCTCGTGATGACCGACTGCTGGTCGCCGGTCATGGGGAATTCGCGCATGTCGATCTTGACCATGCGGTCGAGGAACGGCATCAGCGGGTGGAGACCGGGTTGGCGGATCCCACGGAACTCGCCGAGTCGCTTCACCACCCCGACGCTTCCCTGCTGGACGATCTGCATCCCGCGGTACAAGATCGTGCCGACCACGCCTACGGCAGCCGCCGCGCCCAGTGCCACCCCGACGATCAGCCCTGCATCCATCGGGTCACCCCCGTTCCTGCCGCGCTGTGCGGTGCCGGTGCGCCGCGCGGTTCACGCGCGCCGGCCTCGATCACTCGTCCACCGGGTAGACGACGAGAAGTCCGCGTTCGATGTCGGCGACCACGACCCTCGTCCCGGCCTCGATCCGCTGCGACGGGTCGAGGGGGATGGCCAGCCACTCCTCGCCACGGGCCCGGATCCGGCCCGGCGCGTGACTGCCCTCGATGGCCCGGGTGACCACTGCGGTCTCCCCGACCATCCCCTGCACGCCGCTCAACATCTCCGGCCTCCTTCGCGGTCCCGTGCGACGCCGCTCCGTCCACGCGTCGCCGGACCGCAGCCGTTCCACCCCGACTATATGGCCGTGGCGATGCCGCGGACGGGCGACGCCGCTCCTTGCGGCGTCACCTCGGGCCGTAGTGCGCCGGGCGCTTCTCCAGAAAGGCCGCGATCGCCTCTTTGACGTCCGCACCCGTGAGGTTCTGTGCCTGGCATTGCGCCTCGTGCTCCAATGCATCGTCGAGCGACGACGACCAGGCCGAGTCGAGCAGGGACTTGGTCGTCGACAGCGCGAGCGAGGGACCCTCGGCGAGACGCAGCGCCCACTCGCCGACTACGGTGTCGAGCTCTTCGTGCGGCACCACGCGGTTCACAAGTCCCACCGAGCGCGCCGTGTCGGCGTCGACGACGTCTGCGAAGTACGCGAGCTCCTTCGCCTTCGCCGCGCCGACGAGGCGGGGGAGCAGCCAGGACGTGCCGCAGTCGGGTGACAAGGCCCGTCGAGCGAAGATCGTCGAAAAGCGCGCGCGGTCGGCGGCCAACACGAGGTCGCACCCGATGGCGAGGCCGAGCCCCGCACCGACGGCGACGCCGTCGACCCTGGCGATTGAGGGCTTCCCGAGTCCATGCAGCGAGCGCGCGAGCTCGCCGACCCTGCGCACCCCTTCGAGCGCCGCCGCGGGGTCCTCGAGCGAGGGGCGGCCGGGACCGGAGAGGTCGGCCCCCGAGCAGAAGTCGTCACCTGCCCCGGTGAGCACGAGCACGCGGTCCTCGGGATGGTGCGCCACGTCGTCAAAGGTGACGCGGAGCTCTTCGATCATGGCAGTCGTCAGCGCGTTCTTGCGCTCCGGTCGGTTGAGCGTGACGGTCACGACCCCGCCGGTGCGCGCCACGTGCACTGTCTCCACGGCTCCTCCTGTCCCGTCGGCAACTGGGTACCGGACTGTTCCCGGAACGTAGCCGAGCCGGTCCGACGCGTTACCAGGCGTCGGGCACGATCTCCACATGGTCGCCGAGGACGGACGCGACGTCGAAGCGCACGTGCGCCGCGTGCACGCGATGGGAGGAGAGCCACTCCGCGGCCAGTCGCCGCAGGCGCGCCCGCTTGGCCGACGTCACCGCCTCCGCCGGGATCCCGAAGGCCAGCGTGGTGCGGGCCTTCACCTCGCAGACGACGACCGTCGTGCCCCTGCGCACCACGAGATCGATCTCCCCCGCCGGCGCCCGCCAGTTCCGGTCGAGCACCTCGTAGCCCGCTGCGCGGTACCACTCGGCGGCGAGCGCCTCGCCCCGTGCGCCGAGGAGGCGCCGTGCCTCGCTCATTGCCCGCACGGCCGGCTCACGGGCGGAACCGTCGCCGTTCGTCGCCTCGGCGCGCCGAGCCGACGGGCGGTGGCTCAGAGCTCCTTTTCGGGGAGCCGCTCGATGTTCACGTCGCGCCAGGTGACGACCCGGACCGAGGGCACGAAGCGCGCGGGGCGGTACATGTCCCACACCCAGGCGTCGGTCAGCTCGAGCTCGACGCAGGCTGGTTTGGTGTCGGAGCGGATCGTCACGGCGACGTTGTTGGCAAGGTAAAAACGGCGCTCGGTCTCGACCACGTAGGCGAACATGGGCAGCACAGCCCGGTACTCCTGGACGAGTGCGAGCTCGATCTCGGCTTCGTAGCGCTCGAGATCCTCTTCGCTCACCGCGGCACCCTCATCGCCGCGACGGAACCGCAGGACCGCACAGCCACCTCACGGCCGGACGGCCCGCTTCTCCTTCACCTTTGCTGCCTTCCCCGACCGTTGCCGCAGGTAGTAGAGCTTCGCCCGGCGAACGTCGCCGAAGGTGACCACCTCGATGCGGGCGATGGTCGGCGAGTGGACCGGAAACGTCCGCTCCACCCCGACACCGAAACTGACCTTGCGCACCGTGAAGGTCTCGCGCACGCCGACGCCCTGTCGGCGGATGACCACACCCTGGAACACCTGCACGCGCTCCCGGTTGCCCTCGACGACCCTCACGTGCACCTTCACGGTGTCTCCGGGCCGGAACTCGGGGACGTCGTCACGCAGGCTGTCGCGGTCGATGATCTCAGTCGGGTGCATGAGGGGCGTCCTTCGGGTCCGCTGGGCCGTTGCCGAGCCCTGCATCGTAGCCGTGATCCGCGAGGAGCTGCACCTCGCCTGCCTGGACCAACAGGGCGACGTCGTCCGCCGTGAGACCGCCACGGGCAGCAACCAGGTCGGGACGTCGTTCCAGCGTACGCCGCAGCGACTGCGCCCGGCGCCACCGCGCCACGCTGCCGTGATCGCCGGATCGGAGCACCTCGGGCACCTCCCACCCCCGGAAGTTCGCGGGCCGCGTGTACTGAGGATACTCGAGGAGGTCCCCCGTGAAGCTCTCCTCGTCCGGCGACGCCTCGTTCCCGAGCACACCCGGGAGCAGCCTCACCACCGCTTCGACGACCACGAGCGCCGGGAGCTCCCCGCCGGCGAGGACGACGTCGCCGACCGACAGCTCCCCGTCGACGAGATGGTCGGTGACCCGCTGGTCGACGCCCTCGTAGCGCCCGCACAGGAGCGAGAACCCCTCGGTCGCCGCCAGCTCTCGTGCCCTCTCCTGGTCGAAGCGCCTTCCTCCCGGCGAGAGCAGGAACAGCGGTCGGGGCAACCCCTCCGCAGCATCGACCGCTTCCACCGCCGAGAAGAGCGGATCGGGCATGAGCACCATGCCGGCACCACCGCCGAAGGGGGCGTCGTCGACCGAGCGCCGAGGGTCCGACGCCCCCGCACGCAGGTCCCGAACCCGCAGGTCGAGAAGGTCCCGCTCACGCGCACGTCCGAGGACGCTCGCGCGGCAGTAGCCCTCGACGAGATCGGGGAAGATCGTGAACACGTCGATGCGCACGCCAGCGTTCCCTGCGTCAGTCGACGAGCCCGTCGGGGATGTCAACGGTCACCTTCACCCGCGGCGCGAGGTCGGTCACGAACCGCAGCGGCACGAGAGCGCCGCCCTCGAGGACGAGCAGGTCGCTCGCCGGATTGGGCTCGAGCGCGACGACCCTCCCGAGGTCCCGCCCATCCACGGTGACGACGGTCGCCCCGACGAGCTCGTGGACCCAGAGCGCGCCGTCGACGTGCACCGGCTCGGCGCGCAACTCCGTACCGCGCAACGCCTCGGCGTCGTCCCGGGAGTGCACGCCTTCGAACCGCACGAGGTGGCGTCCCTGGTGCGCACGGACGGCGGCGACGCGCAGGCTCCCTGCGTCGCTGTCGAGCGTCGTCCCCACTTCGAGGCGCTGAGTGAGGTCGGTCCAGAGTTCCACCACGACCTCGCCGTTCAGGCCGTGCGGCCTCCCGATGCGCCCGACGGCCAGGAACGCCGGTTCGGAGCCCGCGTCAGGCCGGGGATCAGTCGTCGGCGATGTCAACGACGGTCTGGACACCGTCGCGTGCGCCGGCCACGCCGACGAGCGTGCGGATCGCCTGCGCGGTCCTGCCGCGCCGGCCGATGACACGTCCCATGTCCCCGGGAGCGACGTGGAGCCGCAGGACCGTCGACCCCCGCCGGTCCTCGGTCCGGATCACGACCGAGTCGGGGTCGTCGGCCATCGAGCGGACGAGGTAGTCGAGCACCGCGACCGGCATCTCGCCCCGGGCAGAACCCGAGGTCGGTGCCTGGGCGACGGGACCGGAGATCGTGTTCACGTCCCCTTCTTCGTACGGCGAGGCGTCGAGCGAGTTCACGTCTCCGGGTTCGTACTCGTCGTCGTCGTCCCCGTCGTCCCCGTCGTCGTCGTCCCCGTCGTC
>DATLRV010000039.1:0-54573 GCA_035534455.1 Acidimicrobiales bacterium | reverse complement strand
CGCGGCGCACGGGCGAGCTGTCGATATCGAGCCCCGGCTTCTTTGAGCCACCTGCCATTTCGCCTGTCCAATCAGTCGGGGGAGCACACCTGTCAAGGCTGAGTATGACTTACCCAGCCCAACTTGACAAGGGCAGGTC
Organism: Acidimicrobiales bacterium; assembly: GCA_035534455.1. Taxonomy (GTDB): domain Bacteria; phylum Actinomycetota; class Acidimicrobiia; order Acidimicrobiales; family RAAP-2; genus JAJYVT01. Next base: position 54,434 of record DATLRV010000039.1, on the reverse strand, counting down.
GGCTCCATTTATTCCCCGGTCCCTGGTCAGGCTGGTCAGGGGGTTCGGCCCCCTCGACCCGGTGACAAATGAGTGACAAGCTCCCTCGTGTCACCGCTTGTCACTCCCCCCGGTAACCCCCTGACCAGGACTTTTCGGTGGAGGCGATGGGACTTGAACCCACGAACCTCTTGACTGCCAGTCAAGCGCTCTACCAACTGAGCTACGCCCCCGAGGTGCGACCGACGAGGCTACCAGCCGCCCGGGGCGCCCTCGACTCCCGGCGACCCCATCGGCCAGGGGAAGAGCCCCAGTGACCCGGCGGTAGCATCGCCGCCCATGGCGAGGGCCTACGACGTCCAGGCAGTCGAGCAGAAGTGGCAGGCGCGGTGGCGCGACGAGGGCACCTACGAGGTGGACAACGACGACCCCCGTCCGCCGTTCTACGCCCTGTGCATGTACCCGTACCCTTCGGGCCCCGCCCACCAGGGGCACGTGCGGAACTACACCTTCGGCGACCTGGTCGTTCGCTACCAGACGATGCGCGGAAAGGCCGTGCTCTCACCGCTCGGGTTCGACTCCTTCGGCCTCCCTGCCGAGAACGCGGCGATCAGGACCGGCACCCATCCCCGCACCTTCACCGACGCCCGCATCGGCGAGCTGAAGGAGTCCCTCGTCCGGCTCGGTGCCGTCTACGACTGGCGCCGGGAGGTGCGTAGCCACGACCCGAGCTACATCCACTGGACCCAGCTCATCTTCCTCCGGTTGCTCGACGCCGGCCTCGCCTACCGGCGCAACGCGCCGGTCAACTGGTGTCCCGGTTGCCAGACCGTGCTCGCCAACGAGCAGGTGTTCGCCGACGGCACCTGCGAGCGCTCCGGCGACCCCGTCGAGACCCGGGACCTCGAGCAGTGGTTCTTCAAGATCACCGACTACGCCGACGAGCTCCTCACGGCGCTCGACGACCTCGAGTGGCCCGAACGCGTCAAGCTCATGCAGCGCAACTGGATCGGGCGCTCCGAGGGGGCCGAGCTCGATCTCGAGGTCGTCGGGCACCCCGGCCTCACCCTCACCGTCTTCACGACCCGCCCGGACACGACGTTCGGCATGACCTACGCGGTCATGGCGCCCGAGCACCCGCTCGTCGAGGTGGTGACCACCCCTGCGTGCCGTGCCGCGGTCGACGAGCTCCGGGCACGCGTGGCGTCGGAGTCCGAGATCGAACGGACCTCGTCGGGCGAGGGCGGTCCCGCGCTCGAAAAGCGCGGGGCGTTCACCGGGAGCTCGGTCGTGAACCCGTTCAACGGCGAGCAGGTGCCGCTGTACATCGCGGACTACGTCCTCATGAGCTACGGCACGGGGGCGATCATGGCGGTCCCCGCCGAGGACCAGCGCGACTGGACGTTCGCCAGGCTGCACGGCCTGCCGATCGTCCGCACCGTCCAGCCCCCCGAGGGATGGGACGAGCAGGGGGGAGAGGCGTACACGGGCGACGGCGCGAAAGTGAACAGCGGATTCCTCGACGGCCTCACCGTGGTCGAGGCGAAGCACGCGGCCATCGACTTCCTCGAGCGCGAGGGCCGGGGGCGCCGCAAGGTGAACTACCGCTTGCGCGACTGGCTCGTCTCGCGCCAGCGGTTCTGGGGCTGCCCCATCCCGGTCGTCCACTGCCCGACCCACGGCGCAGTGCCGGTGCCCGAGGACCAGTTGCCGGTGCTCGCCCCCGACGACGTCGAGTTCCTCCCGACGGGGCAGTCGCCGCTCGCGCTCCACGAAGGCTTCAGGCGCACGACCTGTCCGGTCTGCAGCGAGCCTGCCGAGCGGGAGACCGACACGATGGACACGTTCGTCGACTCGAGCTGGTACTTCCTGAGGTTCTGCGACCCCTTCGACGCGGACGCGCCGTTCGGGCCGTCGGCGGCCGTCCACTGGATGCCCGTCGACCAGTACATCGGCGGCATCGAGCACGCGATCCTCCACCTCATGTACGCGCGCTTCGTCACCCGCGCGCTCGTCGACGTGGGCGTCGCGCCCCCCGACCTTCCTCGCGAGCCCTTCCACCGACTGTTCACCCAGGGGATGATCCGGATGGACGGCTCCAAGATGTCCAAGTCCAAAGGCAACCTCATCGCACCGGCGCGCTATTACGAGACCGTCGGCGCGGACGCGCTCCGGTTGTTCCACCTCTTCGTCGGACCGCCGACCGACGACTTCGACTGGACTGACCAGACCGACGAGGTGATCGACGGCTGTGGCCGGTTCCTCGACCGCCTGTGGCGTCTGGCAGGAGCCTCATCGGCGCAGGACGGCCGCTCGGGGGCGTACAACGACGCGGACACCGGGGTCCGCCGCGCAACGCACCGGACGATCGAGCGGGTCACCTCGGACATCGAGCGATGGTCGTACAACACCGCCGTGGCGCACTGCATGGAGCAGGTGAACCTCCTCCAGCGCTACGCCCGGGAGGACCCGCACCGCGAGGTGCTCGCGGACGCCGTCGACGCGCTGCTGCTCCTCTTGGCGCCCATGGCGCCGCACGTCGCCGCCGAGCTGTGGGAGCGCCGCCACGGCGACCGCCTGCACTCGCGCCCCTGGCCGGTGCACGACCCCGCGCTCGTGGCCACAGAGACCGTCACGATGGTCGTCCAGGTGAACGGCAAGGTCCGCGACCGCCTCGAGGTGCCGGTGACCATCGGCGACGACGAGGCGAAGGACGTGGCCCTCGCCTCCGAGCGGGTGTCGGCCGCGCTCAGCGGCACCGCACCCGCGCGGGTGGTGGTGCGGGCGCCGAGGCTGGTGAACGTCGTGACTAGCGGCGCGTGAACGCGGCGATCACCGAGGCCATGTCGGGTTCGGGCAGGGCCGCGTAGAAGCTGAACCGGTCGACGAGGCCGCCCCAGCGCTCGATGACCGCGTCGGCGACGTGGTCGGGGGGCGCCACGACGGCGAAGGTCTCGAGGACCTCGTCGTCGATGAGCGCGCCCATCTCGGCCCACTCGCCGCGCTTGGAGCGTGCGTGCAGCTCGCTCTGGAGCTCACCCCAGCCATGCAGCTCGAGGACAGGACGGTAGGCGGGGGTCGAGCCGTAGAAGGCAAGCTGTGCCTTGGCGGCAGCGGCGCTCGCGGCCGTCTCCTCGTCGCTCGACCCCGTCACCACGAATCCGGGCAGCGCCACGACCAGGTCCGCGCGCGTCTTCCCGGACTTCGCCGCGCCGCGCCCGAGGGCGGGGATGCTGACCTCTTCGAGATAGCGGGCCGTCGTGAACGGGTGGACGAGCAGCCCGTCGGCAGCCTCGCCCGCCACCTCTGCCATGAGGGCGCCGACCGCGGCGAGGACGATCTTCGGATTGCCGTAGGGGTTCGGACCGGGGTCGAAGAAGGGCGTCATGAGGGTGTGGGTGTAGAACTCGCCTCGGAAGTCCGGCCCCGAGCCAGTCTCCCAGGCCTTCCAGATCGCCCGGATGGCAAGGATCAGCTCGCGCATGCGCGCCGCGGGATGGGACCAGGGCATGGAGTAGCGCTTGGTGATGTGGGGCTTGATCTGGGAGCCGAGCCCGAGCATGAACCGGCCCTTGGACAGTTGCTGGAGATCGTTCGCCGACATCGCGAGCGTCATCGGGTTGCGGGCGAAGGCCACGGCGATCCCCGTGGCGAGCTCGAGTCGCTCGGTCGCCTCGGCTGCCACCGCGAGCGGCAGGAAGGGATCCCGGCCGGTCTCCGCCGACCAGGCGCCGTCGTAGCCGGCCTCCTCGAGGCGCCGCGCCGACGCGGCGATGCTCGACGGGTCGAAGCCGATGGCACCGTCGATCTTCACGTTGCTCCTCCTGTCTCGCGTCGCGTCCCCGCGGCGCGCGCACGGCGCGCGGCCGGGCCGCCTCGGAGTCCTCCTAGTGCTCCTCGCCGCGGAGGAACCGCTCGAGCTCGGCCGCGAGCTCGTCCGCGGACGGGACCTCGTCCAGGCCGAGGGCGTTGCCCTCGGAGCTGTCGATCACCTCTTCGAGCTTCGCGACCATCGCGACATGCTCGGGGTTCCCCGCGATCAGCTCGTCGACTTGACCGCGCGCCCGGTCGCCTGCGGCCCGGAGCACCGTGGCGTCGAGCTGGAGCCCCGACGCGGCCGAGAGCCCGTCCACCAGCGCCGCGCTCGCCATGGGGAACGGCATCGCCGAGACGTAGTGGGGGACCCGCGCCCACAGGCTCACCGTCGGGATGCGCGCCTCGCCGAGGGCGATCTCGAGGGCCGAGAGAACCCCGGCGGGAACCTCGAGCTCTCCTTGGACCACGCCCACGCTGGCGACGAGCTCCGCCGAGTCCTGCGGCGCCGTCGCCGCCAGGCGCACCGGACGCGTGTGCGGCGCCGCCGCGGGGAACGCTCCGAGCCCGACGACGAGCCGGACCCCGTGGCGAAGAGCCAGTTGCACCACCGCGTCGACGAACTCGCGCCAGTGGTAGTCCGGTTCGGGGCCGACGAGGAAGAGGATGTCGGCGCCCACCTGGTCGTGGCCGTGGCGAAGCTGGGTCCGTGGCCACTGCAGCTCGGTCGTGATCCCGTCGACGATGCGCACGATCGGCCGGCGTGCGCGAAGGTCGAGGAAGTGGTCGCTGTCGAAGGTGGCGAGGTCGGCCGCAGGGGGATGCTCGGTGAGCGACGCGACCGCGTTGGCCGCGCCGAGGCCGGCGTCGACCCACCCTTCCATGGCGACGACGAGGACCGGTGCGGTGAGGACCGGCGAGGTGTGCACCTCGAAGAGCTCGCTCACGATGTCCCGAGGGTAGTGGCCGCGAGCCGCACCAGCCGAGCCACGGTGGCGGGGAAGTGCTCCACGCTGTCCGGGTCGCCCGCTCCGGCTCCACCGAGGTAGCGGGCGTAGACGCCCTGGAGGATGCACGCCAGACGCCAGTACCCGAAGGCCATGAAGTACCCGACGTCGGAGACGTCGGCGCCCGAGGTCGCCGAGTACCGGTGCGTCAGGTCGTCGCGCTCCGGGAAGCCGTCGAGGGCGCTCGCGGGGACGCGTCCGAGCACCGGCTCACCGTCGGCGGGAAGACCCCAGTAGTCGAGGAACGTCCCGAGGTCGGCCATCGGGTCGCCCAACGTGCACAGCTCCCAGTCGAGGACCGCCGCGACAGTCCCGTCGGGGCGGAGCACCGCGTTGTCGATGCGGAAGTCGCCGTGGACGACCGAGGTGCGACGCTGCGGCGGGATCCTGGCGGCGAGGTCGGCGCCGACCCGCTCGACGAGCCCGGGGGCGGCCACCCCCACCGTGGCTGACTGGGCGAACTGCCGCCCCCATCGGCGGAGCTGCCGATCGACGTAGCCCTCCCGTTTGGCCAGGTCGCCGAGCCCGACGGCGTCGGGGTCGAGCGCGTGGAGCGCGGCGAGGGTGTCGACGAGGCCGAGGCCGGCCGCACGGCGCGCGGCCGCGGCGGGCAGGAGCGGTCCACCGCTGCCCGCGTCCCGCAGCACCAGGCCCTCGACGAAGGTCATCACGTAGAACGGCGCACCGGTCACGGCCGGGTCCTCGCAGAGCCCGAGGGGGGTGGGCACCGGCACGGCCGTGGGCGCGAGGGCCGCGAGGATGCGGTGCTCACGCCCCATGTCGTGCGCGGTGGGCAGGACGTGACTCACCGGGGGACGACGCAGCGCGACCGCCCCGCCCGACGCACCGTCGACGCGGTAGGTGAGGTTCGACCGGCCGCCGGCGACCAAGGTGAAGCGAAGCGGGGGCTCGACGTCGCCGACGTGGGCACGGAACCACGCCGTCACCGCCTCCACGTCGATGCCGACCGGCGCGGGATGGCCGACGTGGTCCACGCCCGCGCCGTCGGTCGACATGTCCGCCGACGCTACCGGGGGCGGGTCGTGGGAAGGGCGGAGGCCGGTATCGTCGTCGCCATGTCAGACGTCACCGACGCCACGTTCCAGACCGCCGTGCTCGATCGTTCCGCGACGGTCCCGGTCGTCGTCGACCTCTGGGCGCCATGGTGCGGGCCCTGCAGGACGCTCGGCCCGATGCTCGAAGAGGCCGTCGCCGCGACCGACGGAGCCGTCGAGCTCGCCAAGGTGAACGTCGACGAGAACCCTCAGGTCGCGGCGAGCTTCCGGGTCCAGTCGATCCCCGCCGTGTTCGCCATGCGCGACGGGCAGGTCGTTGACGGCTTCATCGGCGCGGTCCCCCAGTCTCAGGTGGCCGAGTTCGTCGCCAAGCTCGCCCCAGCCCCCCCGAGCGAGGCCGACCAGCTCGTGGCGGCCGGCGACGAGGCGTCGCTCAGGAAGGCGCTCGACCTCCAGCGGGACCATCCCGGCGCGGTGGTCGGGTTGGCCAGGATCCTCGTCGATCGGGGCGAGCCCGAGGAGGCGCTCGAGTTGCTCACGCGGATCCCCGAGACTGCCGACGTCCGCGCCGTCGCCGCAGAGGCCCGGCTGACTGCGCGCGGGGTCGAGCCAGCGGGCGACGTCACCGCGACCCTCGACGACCTTCTCTCCCGTGTGCGCGACGACGAGGACGCGCGCCAGCAGTTCGTCGACCTGCTCGAGACCCTCGGGCCGGACGACCCCCGCACCGGGGAGTACCGTAGGGCACTGGCCAGCCGGTTGTTCTGAGCTCGCCCCTGTTCTGAGCTCGCCCCGCTCCGTCCTGTAGCCGGAGCCCTCGCCCCTCAGCGCCCTGACGCCAGGGCGGCCTCTGCGGACTCGAGCGTGGTGAGGTCGATGCCCCCTCGCTCGATGAAGATGCCCACCTCGTCCGGCGGGAGAGGCCGGGCGAGCAGGTAGCCCTGACCGCGCCGACAGCCGAGGCGCAAGAGCGTCGACAGGTCCTCCATCGTCTCGATGCCCTCGCCGACGACGTCGAGCTCGAACGCGCGGGCCAGGCGCACGATGGTGTCCACGATCGCCTGGTCCGTCGGGTCGTGGGCGATGTGGTCGACGAAGGTGCGGTCGATCTTCAGGCAGTCCACCGGGAGGGACTTCAGCTGGCTCATGGAGCTGAAGCCGGTCCCGAAGTCGTCGATCGCGAGCTTGACGCCCATCGCCCGGATGTCCTCGAGCACCTGCACCGCCTGGTCCACGTCGGCGATGACGGCTTGCTCGGTGATCTCCAGGCACAAGAGCTCCGGGGGGAGACCCGATCGCCGCAGGCAGTCGGCGACGAGCCCCACGATGCCGGACACCCCGAGCTGGGCGGGGGACATGTTCACCCGCATCACGAGGTCCAGCTCGCCGTAGGTGCGGCGCCACGACGCGAGCTGCTTGCACGCCTCCTCGAGCACCCACCGGTCGATGTCGGTGATGAGGTGCGTCTCCTCGGCGATCGGCACGAATTTCGCCGCCTCCACGAATCCCTCGCCGCTGCGGAACCAACGCACGAGGGCCTCGACCCCGAGCAACCGCCCCGTGGCGAGATCGAACTCCGGTTGGTACATCACCCGCAACGCATCCTCGTCGAGCGCCTGGCGCAACAGGAGCTCGATCGTGGAACGCTGGGCGACGCTTGCCTCGAGCTCGTGGTCGAACACGACCGCGCGGCTCCGCCCGTGCGACTTCGCCGCGTACAGCGCGATGTCGGCCTGCCCGAGCAGCTCCTCGGCCGTGAGGCTGTCCCCCTCGGTGATCGCGATCCCGACGCTGCCGGTATGGGCGACCCGCTGCCCTCCGAGGTCGATCGGGAGGGCGATGAGGTCGAGGAGCCGGTTCGCCGCGGCGACCGCCCCCAACCCCCCGTCGGCGTCACCGAGGACCACGACGAACTCGTCGCCACCCAGGCGGGCCGCGAAGTCGGTCGGCCGCAACGACGTCCGGATCCGGTCGGCGATGACCTGGAGCACCTTGTCCCCGGCGCGGTGCCCGAGCTGGTCGTTCATGACCTTGAACCGGTCGAGGTCGATGAAGAGCAGTGCGAGCGCCCCCTTGTTGCCCAAGCTGCGGTTGGTGACCTCCTCGAGGAGGGCTCTGCGGTTGGCGAGGCCGGTCAGGTCGTCGGTCAACGCGCTGTGACGCAGGCGTTCCTCGGCATCCACGCGGCGCAGCAGCTGCACGAGCAGCGCGGCGACCGCCCGGAGCGCGTTGATCTCGTGCTCGGACCACGTGTACGGAGTCAGGTAGACGAAGGCGAGCACGCCTTCGGTCGTGTCGCCGTGCACGAGCGGCACCCCCGCGCCGGTGAACTCGTCGGGACCACCGGCGTCACGTACGCGCTGGAGGTAGCGGTCGTCCGTCTCGGCCGCGTTGCGCACGATGAAGGGAACCTTCAAGTCCTTGGTCGCCGCGAAGATCGGGTCGGAGTCGAACGGCACGATGCCCAGGGGGTCCTCTTCGAGAGGCAGACCGCGCGGGGGGTAGAAGGCCATGAGAACGCTCATCCCCCGAGCGTGATCGTTGCGGCGCAAGAAGGCGACGTCCGCCCCGAGGAACTGGCACAGCACCTCGACGGCCCAGTCGAGCGCGAGCCGCAGCGTCGGGCCGGTGGTCGACATGAGCCGTTCGCTGATCGTCGACACGAGGTCGTCGAGCCTGCGCTGCTTGGCGGTCGCCTGCGGGGCGACCCCGGGGGCGGTGACGGCATTCGCGAGCCGAGCGAAGAGCCGCACCGTCTCGATCTCGTCGGCGGCGAGCGGCGGCCGCTCGCGGAAGGCCACGGCAAAGGCTCCCGTCGAGACCCGTTCCCCCTCGGCGCCTGCGCCCGACCCTGTGTCTCTGTCGTCGCCCGCCGAGGCCGCCGGGCCCTGGGTGGCTTCCGTGGGCTCGATCCACGACATGTTCGAGCCGGCCATGGCGGCGCCCCAGGGACCGCCCGCCGTCAGCCGTTCGCTCACGGCCGTGTGCAGGGCGGCGGTCGTTGCCGCGTGTGTCAGGTCCGCCCAGACGATCGGGGTGTGGGCAGTCGACGCCGGGACGTACTCGACGGCGACCGCGCCGCTCAGCAACCGGAGCGCGCCGGCCAGCACCTCGCCGAGATTGTCTCCACCGACGCCGTCTGAAAAGAGGGCATCCACGGTCTTTCCCATCCCCAACTCCTCCGACCCCGATGATCTTAGCTGGTCAGCGAGCCGGGCGCCCGTCCAGCCGGGGTGAAGGCCGGTTCAGGGACGATTGGCGACCGAGTGCCGCCAGCCCCTCGGAATGCTTCGGGGTAGGTCAGGTCAGCTCAGGACTCGGCCCGACGTCGGAGCACCTGGTCGAGCGGCAGGCGGGCGCTCCTGACCCTCGGCGGCGCCGCGTGCCCGAGCCGCAAGGTGAGGATCGGGACTGTGTGGGGACCGAGGTCGAGCAGCCGCCGGAACCTCGCCGAGAGCGTCCGGAGGTCTTCGGCCCAACGGCTGCCGCCCAAGGCGTCGAAGTCCCGCTCCTGCACCGCGTAGAGGAAGGCGGGGGCGATCGCCTGCACGGCGAGTCCCGCTCGCTGCGCCTCGATCCAGACCCGCTCGAGCGCCATGCCGCCGGTCAGATAGGACGCGGGGCTGGCGCTCTCGACGGTCACCACGGCGACGGCGGAGCTCGATGCCAAGGACCGTTTGAGGTAGTCGCCCAGGGCGCCCCCGGCGTCCCAGCGATCGAGCAGCTCCATCACGTCCGCTCGCTGGAGCAGCTGGAGGGAGCCGGCCTCCGGGCCCGAGAGCTCGAGGGTCGCGACGTCGATCCCGGTCGAGACGTCCTCGCCCGGCCACCGCAGCTCCCGGATGGTCTCCTCACGGAGCGTCGGGTGGAGGAAGCGCACGCGCTCCGCCGCAGCGAAGATCTCCGCGCACTCCGCCAACCTGTCGGGCCCCGTGACGAGATGGAGCCTCGCCTGCTCGGCGGCTGCGGCCCGGGTCATGCGGCTGACGACCGCGAGGTCGAGCGCGACGGGGGAGCCGTGCCTCCGGTTCGAGCAACGCTCGAGCATCGCATCGCGGAGCTCTGCGAGCGCGGGATCGGATGTGGTTCCGAACGTGAGGGAGGCCGCGACGTCGGAGCTCGGGCCCTCGGGGAACAGCTCGAACGCACCCAGACGGCCCGCAGCGGCAGCGGCGACCCGGGCGTTGAAGAGCGCGGCGCCGAGTCCGACGTAGCTCGCCCGTGACCGGACGTCCATTGCGCCGCAGGTCCTCGACCGGTCGAACGCGATCGCAAGATCGCGGGCGCTCAGGTCGAATCGCCACGGCTGTCCGTTGCCGCAGGAGGGTGCGAGGGTGGCGGCGTGGACGATGAACCGTCCCCAGTCCGACGGAAGTGCCCCGAGGGGACCGGCGATGCCGCTGCCCGCAGACTCGGGGCTCTCGAGCGAGGAGACGATCGCGTCCAGGTCCACGCGAGCCCGACCTGAGGGCACGTCCTCACCGAGCCCGAGCCGGCGCACGGTCGCAGCGACGATCGCGCCGCCGAGGGTCACCTCGGACCCGAGCTGTGGCCAGCTGGAGATGGTGCGACCGATCTCCGCCATCGACGCGGCACCCCGTGCGGACCCCTGCGGCGCGTCGACGATCGCGAGCACGTAGGGGACCTTCTCGGCGGTGGTGAGCGACACCAGCGCGTCGGCGCCGATGTCGCCGAGGAGGCCGTGAAACACCGGGCGATCCGGCTCGAGGTCGAACCGTTCCACGTCGATCATCCCTCGGTCGCTCGTCTCCATCACGACGGCGACCCGCTGCCGGCGGGCGGCTTCTCGTACGAGAAGCTTCATCGCCAGGTCGTCGCACTCTTCGATGACCACGTCGAGCCCGGCGATGAACTCGTCGACGTTGTCCGCGCCGATTCCGTCGGTGAGGGTCTGGACCGGCAGGTACGGGTCGAGCTCGGCGATTCGCCGCGCCGCCACCACGGCCTTGTTCGTGCCGACGTCGAGGATCGAGGCGGGCAGCCGGTTCAGGTTCGACACCTCGACCTCGTCGAGGTCGGCGACCCGCAGCTCGCCACAGAGGCCCTCGAGGGCGATCGTCACCGCGACGGCGTGGCCTGCGCTCAGCCCGACGACCCCCACGCGCTGGCGTGCAAGTCGCACCTGCTCCCCTGCCGTGATCCGGTGGCGGTTCCTGTCGAGGCGCAACGTGGCGAAGGCGCGGGGCCCGAGCATGTGAACGACGGTCCGCCGCCACGGGAGGTACACGTGCCTCGAGGTCTCTTCCCAGAGATCTTCGGGCGGCGCAGGGAGGAGCCGGCCGAGCTCGTCGCGCTGCCGGTCGATCACGTCGACGATGTCGATGCCCGGATCGGCGCGAAGGTTCGTGAGGATTTGGCGGTCTGGGCGGTGCCGAACGTCGAGCAAGATCGGACGCCACCCGGTTGTGAAGGACCGCTCCGGCGGTTGGCGCAATTGCTCGGCGTCCTCGCGGACGAGTCGTGCCTGCGCCTCGGTGAGCAGCCCCTGGTAGCGGGGCCGTCGCATGCCGGTGAGGATCGTGCGGTACTGCTCGGTCGGGTACGGCACCGATTCGGCCCCGAGCATCGTGCTGCCCACGGAGGCCATCACCGGCCGCATCCGGTCCGCGACCGCGGCGAGGAGCACCTCCGCGTTGAGCCACTCGATTGCGTGGGCGCAGCAACGCACCATGGCCGCGCCGACGAGCGGGCTGCCGTCGCCGCTCATCTCACGCCACGCCCCCTTCATCTCGATGACGCCGTAGGGGGCGACCGCCTCGACGGCCGCGCGGTGCTCCTCCCACTCCGGGGATGAGGCCATCTCGGCGAGAGCCTGCGCCGCGGCGGCATCGTCGAGCGGCCCGTGGCACCGCAACCCGGCCACCACACGGTCCTGCGCGTCCACGCCGACGAAGAAGAGGGACACGCCGTCACCCCGCTCGAGCGCCTGCGGGTCGACGAGCCCGTCGATTCCGTAGCGCGCGTACTCGCGGTTGGCGCCCTTGAGGTAGGCGCGCCAGCGGTCGGGGCGGCTCAGCGGGTGGTGCGCCTCGAAGCGCAGTCCGCTGGCGCGGTCATAGAACGACGCGCCGTAGCGGAAGGTCTTCATGGAGCGACAGGGCCCCTCGCAAGGTGCCGGTTCAGCGCGCCGAGCGTCGCGCGGCTCGCCGCCTCGACGTCCTCGTTCCCGGTCGCGACGCCCAGCCGCTCCACCGTCCTGTTGGTCTCCACGCCGGGTCCCCGCCTCGGCGCGAGCACCACGACGACGGGCTCGCCGGGCACGCCGTGCGCCCGCTCGGCCGAGACGAGATAGAAGGGGATGTCGATGGAGAGGGCGCGCAACGCATTGAGCGTTGCCTGTGCGCCGCCGGCGAGGGGGCCAGCAGGCGCTCGGCCCGTCCCGCGCGTCGCCCCGAGGGAGAGCGACACCTCGCTGGTGCCGCGCTCGGGGTCGAAGCTCGCCTGGAGGAACGACACACGTGCGCCACCGCCGAGCTCGGTGGTGGCGCCGCCGCCGGGCGCCGTGGCGGAGATGGCGTGCGGCGTGGCGTCCTCCACGCGGCGGTTGCCGTTGCCGTTGACGTGCTCGGGTTCGGTCGTGCCGCCACCCCCCGCCGAGGGAGCCGGACGCGCCGGACCTCCCTGCGCGGCGGCGGGCTCGTCGGCGAGCGAGAGGATGCTGACGGACGCGCCGGGAAGGCGCGACCGGGCCACCCGGTGCACCTCCTCGTGGGAGGGGTCCGGCGCCGACGCCGACAGGACGACGATCGGTGTGGCCATGGCGACGGACACGACGCCGGGGACGAGCCGGAGCTCGAGCTCCAGTGTCGTCGCGGGGTCGGAGGCCACAGGCGTCGCGACTCCGGCGTCCGAGAGCCGTTCTGCCGTCAGCCGCTCCAGTTCGGCGGGGTCGACGGTCTCCGAGGGCGAGCTCGCCGTGGACGCGTGGAGGTCGATGTCGTCCCTGCCGGCCGCGCTCAGGGCCGCGCGCACCCTGGCAATGAAGGGCCGGACTGCATCGGGGCCTGCATTGCCGAGGATCGCGAGCGCGATGCCCGGCGATGTCACGCCCGCCTCGTCCCCGCTGCGGAGTGCGTGCCGCAGCGCCGCGGCCAGGGCGCGCCACCGATCGCCGCCGGGGGAGTCCCCGCCCGTGGTCAGGCGCACGAGCGTCGACGACCATCCGTAGCGGGCGGCGCAGGCCGTGGCCCGGACGACCGCGGCGCGGATGGCGGTGCGGCTCGAGAGGCCCGAGAGAGGATCGACGGCCGCGCGCAGCGAGGTGACGGATCCACGGAAGCACATCGCGCACATCGCGGCGAGTCCCTGTCTCGTCGTTGTGTCCAGTTCGTGGGGCTCGCCGTAGACCCCGGGGGGTCGCCGCAGCAGGGCCGCGGCGGTGCTCACGGGAACCGGTCTCCCCCCGAGCGCGAAGAGTTGCGGCCCGGCGGACGGCGCGGGGTCCGGGTCCGTGCCCGGGTGCAGCACGAGCCAGGCGCCGGTGAGGCTGTTGCGGGCGGCCACCTCGGTGAGCAGGTCGTACGCCCAGGAGATGCCACTGGCACTGGCGAGGAGCTCGGCAGCGGCTGCCAGGGTCCCGTCGACGGTGGCTGGCGAGTCGACCAATTCCCCCATACCCCTTCGGTTCCTCGGGCGCCCGGCCCTCGTCCGATGCGAGCGCCCACCACGTCGGCGCGCACATGAGCAGAGAGCGTGGCGACCGTGCGCGGTGCACGGCCTTGTTCGTCCGGCGCAGCGTCGACGATTGTAGGCATACGGGGCCGTCGGTATGGTTGATATGCCGGCCGTCGAGCCTTACGGCGCACCGAGGCGCGCGGCCGTCGCTGTCGGAGGTCCGGCGCGGCCCAGTGCAGTACGGTTGCACTCCGATGGAGATGATGAAGGTGACGGAGTCGGCAATGGGGGGCGGGTCGATCGACGATTCGCTCCGCACCGCGCTCGACCTCTGTCTCGGCCTGGGCTCGTTCGTGGTGACCATGACAGGCACGGTGCACCGCGTCCTTTCTGACGCGATGCCCCCCGAGGACGGCTGGCGACGCATCGAAGTGCTGGCGCGAAACTGCCTCTCCCACCCCGCTGCGCTCGGCCGGGAGCTCTTCTGGAACGCAGAGGTCTCCACAGAGGCGGAGTCCGCGGACCGTTCGCTCGCGTGCGTGGTGGTGCCGGTGTGGTCGGACGGCGCGCAGCGCGGGTTGCTCGGCGTCGTCGACATCTGGTTGCCCGAGCCCGACGACTACCAGCGCGACGGGCTGCTGCGTCTTGCATCGGATGTCGCACGCCTCTTGCCGAGCCCAGGGTCGCCCCCCGCGCCGGCGCACCCGGTCGATGAGCCCGAGTCGGGGACCACGACCGAGGTGCGCCCCCCCACGGCGCCCAGTGCCGCGCGCTCGCCCGTGCACATCGACGCCGCGGGGCTTGTCGCAAGTCTCGACGACGGGATCATGTGCCTCGACGAGGCGGGGATCGTGGTCCTCACGAACCGTACGGCGGACGCGATGCACGGGCTGCCGCCGGGGCGCACGCTTCTTGGCTCGCAGATCCCGATGACGAGCGGGCTCCGGACCGAGGACGGCAAGGTGCTGGCGCACGACCGTCACCCGGGACTGCTCGCGCTCCAAGAAGGCGTCGCACGCGACGCGCACCTCACGGTCGGCGAAGAGGCGGACGGCCCGCGCCACCTGGCCGTGTCGGCGAGGCCGTTCCCGATCGAAGGACAGCGGGGCGTGCTGGTGGTGCTGCACGACACGACTGCGGAGTGGATGGAGCAGCAGCGTCTCAGCCATTACGCCCTCTACGACCCGCTCACGGGGCTCGCCAATCGGTACCTCCTCCTCGAGGAGCTCCGCCGCATGTTGCAGGGGCTCGGTCGCCGCGGCGGTTCGGTGGCGCTCATCTACACGGACCTCGACGACTTCAAGCGGATCAACGACGAGCACGGACACGACATGGGAGACGAAGTTCTCGGGGCGTTCGCCCGCCGTCTTCGCGGAGCCGTGCGGAGCGACGACGTCGTCGCCAGGCTCGGCGGCGACGAGTTCGTCATCGCCCACGCCACCACCGTGCAACCTCCGGACGACGACCTCGTCGTCTCCCGTCTCCGGAAGGTGCTGTCCGCGCCGTTCACGGTTCGGGGCATCGCGTTCGACGTCGGCGCGTCGATGGGCTGGGTGAGCACCGACAAGGGTGACGTCGGCCCGGATACGCTGCTGGCGAAGGCTGACCGCGCCATGTACCGGCACAAGCGCGACCGGGCCACGAGCCGCCGGCCGAACTGACGGCGTCGTTCACTCGTGCACGTCGGAACGACCACCGTCGAGAACCTTCTCCGGGTCGCTCGCAGCGACGCCGCTGCGGGCACCGCGTTCGCCGCGCTCCGGGCCGGAGGCGGGCTCCGGATCATCTCGGTGCCCGAAGCGGGGTCCTCGGACGGGCTCACGCCCGGAGAGCTCGCCGAGCTCGTGCAGCAGGCATCGGCGGACCCCGAGTTCTCCCAGGCTCGGGTGTTCGTGAGAAGCGTGCAGCTCGGCGGGGCTCTGACCCTTGCGGTCGCGCCGCTTCGTGGCGCTCGTCGCGACAACATGATCGGGCTGGTGGCTGAGCGCGACCGGACGTTCGACGCGCCGCAGCTCGAGGTGCTCGAGCGGCTGGCCGAGCGCCTGTCCCGCCATCTGGACGTCGTCGCGCAGATGAACGGAGGCTCCCGAGCGGGAGAGGGGGGATCGGCCCGAGAGGGGGGATCGGCCCGAGAGGGGGGCTCGGCGGCGGAGACCGCTGCCGACGGCGTTCC
The DNA here is from genome assembly GCA_035534455.1 of Acidimicrobiales bacterium. Lineage (GTDB taxonomy): Bacteria > Actinomycetota > Acidimicrobiia > Acidimicrobiales > RAAP-2 > JAJYVT01. The sequence continues at coordinate 38,811 of DATLRV010000039.1, read as the reverse complement.
CTGTGCGGCGAATGCCGCGCGCACTGTCGAGACCCGCCAGGAATGGCCGTGGGCCCTGCCGAACCGCGCGGCGCCCCCCACAGCCGGTCTGCGGCTGACCGCGTTCCGTGCCCCCGAAGCGCACGCGCCGGCCGTCCGTGCCGACGAGGGGGAGGTGGAAGCGGAGGCGACGGGCGACACCGCCGCCTCCGTCCGGCCTGCGACCGTGCCCCCCGAAGTGACCCCGCCGGGCACCGCGCCGGCCGGAGCCGCCCCGCAGGCCACCCCGCCCGGCGAAGCCCCGCCCGGCACCGCGCCGGCCAGCGAAGCCACCCCGCCCGGCACCGCGCCGGCCGAAGCCACCCCGTCGGGCACCCCGTCACCCGCGACCGGTCAGTTGCCGGTCTCGCCGGCGCCGCCAGTTCCGCCCGAGGCGCCGGCGGCTCCTGCCGGAGAGACGCCCGTCGACGTGCCGGCCGCCTGGTGGGCAGAGCCCGATCGGCACACCGGACTGCCGGGGCTCGCGCAGTTCTTCAGCGCGACGGGGAGGTTGCTCGACCCCGACAGCCGTGCCGCGGGGACGTTTGCGATCGTGCTCGTGGAGGTCCCCGAAGAGCGCACAACGCCGATCGCGGCTCGTGTCCTGACGAAGGAGCTGCGGTTCGGCGATCCGGTGGCCCGCATCGACGGGCGCGTCCTCGCTGCGGCGATCGTGCTGCTCCCGGCCCGGACCGGCGACAGGGTCGAGCGGCGGCTCGCGGCGGCGGTCGGGGCGGCGCTCGAGCGACCCGGTGCCGTGCGCACCGCTCACGTGGAAGCGGGGCCGGGTGACCGCCGCGACGTGGACGAGCTGTTGCGGGAGGCGGTCTTGCGGCTGCAGGACCGATAGGCCGGTGGCGGCGGAGCCCCCTGGCGGGGGGCGGGGGGCTCCGCCGCTCGGCTCCCTATCCCCTGAGGCGACCTGGGAGGGAACCGGCACGGCGCACCCGACCCGCGCACTGCCCACGGGTCGACCCTGAACGGGACGATCGGTAGCCCACGCCGCCCAACATGCGGCTGGTGCTCTCTCCCATGAGTGCCATTCCCTCCGTCTTGGCTCGACGAGCCGACCGGGGAACGCCGGAAGATGGCACGCTTGCGGCGGGCCGATTCGGCGGTCCGGCTAGCTCGGAGAGCCCCGTGACTTTGCGTCCCCACCTCACGGCGGGTTTGCCGTTTCGTCGGCGCCTGCACGAGCGCACCGAGACCAAATCATTGTAGACCGGAGAATCGACGGGCGCAAGTGGAAGTTCCGGGCCACCGCCGCGTGACGCCCCTTCACTATGGTCGCCTCCGTGGAAACGGGCGACAGCAACGTGACGGGGACGGATTCGACCGCCTCGACCGCCTCGACCGCCATGACCGCCATGACCACCACTGCTCCGTCACCCACGGTGTCGCCGGCCACGGCAGTGGGCCGGCCCGTCAGGGCCCTGACGCTCGGCGCCCGTCGTTACGACATCGGCCACCGCGCCCTCGTGATGGGCATCTTGAACCGCACCCCGGACTCCTTCTACGACCGCGGCGCGACCTTCGAGCTCGACGAGCTCTTGCGGCGTGCGGAGCAGCACGTTGCAGAGGGGGCCGACGTTCTCGACGTGGGCGGCGTCAAGGCCGGCCCAGGTCCCGAGGTGAGCGAGCCGGAGGAGTTCGACCGGGTGGTCCCGGCGATCGAGGCCATCACGGCGCGGTTCGACGTCCCGGTATCGGTCGACACCTGGCGGGCGGGGGTGGCCGCGGCGTCGTTCGCCGCGGGTGCGGTGCTCGGCAACGACATCAGCGGGTTCGCCGATCCCGACTACCTGCAGGTCGCAGAGGCCGCGGGAGCGTCGGTCGTCGCGACGCACATCCGCCTCGCGCCGCGGGTCGCCGACCCCGAACCCCGCTACGTCGACGTGGTGGCCACGGTCGCGGGCTTCCTCGTCGAGCGCGCGGCGCGGGCGGTCGCAGCGGGTCTGTCACCCGACAGGATCGTCCTGGACGCGGGGCTCGATCTCGGCAAGACCGCCGCCCATTCCCTGGCACTGTTGCGCGCGTCAGACGTGCTCGCCGGGCTCGGGTACCCCCTCTTGCTGTCGGCGTCGAACAAGACGTTCCTCGGGGTCGAGCTCGGGCTGGAGCTCACCGAGCGTCGCGAGGCATCGCTGGCCGCGGCCGCGATGGGGATCACGCTGGGGTGCAGGGTGCTGCGCGTGCACGACGTCGCAGGGACCGTGCGGGTCCGCGACGTGCTGGCCGAGATCCTCTCTGCCCGCGCGGGCGAGCCGGTGCCGGAGCGGCAGGCGCCGTGACGCCGCCGCGGGCGGCGGGACGCGCCCAGGTGCCCGTACATCTCGTTCGCGGGGACGACCCGGCACTCGTCGCCCAGGCGACGCGGTCGCTCGTCGACCGGCTGGTGGCCGGCATCGACCCGTCGCTCGCCGTCGAGGAGCACGGCGCAGGAGACGAGCTCGACGTGGCCGCGATCGTCGACGCCTGCACGACGCCCCCGTTCCTGGTCGACCGCCGCGTCGTCGTGGTGCGCGAGGCCGGCCGCCTCGGCGCCGGCGACGCGGCGCGACTCGCAGACACGTTGGAGAGCCCGCTCCCCTCGGTGCATGTTGTCCTCGTGGCGGGCGGCGGCACGATCCCCGCCGCACTGGTCAAGGTGGCGACCGCGGCCGGCGAGGTCGTCGACGCCGCCGCAGGGCGGGGGAGGGAGCGCGGCCGGTGGTTGGCCGAGCAGCTGCGGCACGCGCCCGTGAAGCTCGACGCTGCGGCGGCACGCCGGCTCGAAGAGCACCTCGGCGAGGACGTCGGCCGCCTGGAGGGGCTGGTCGAGTCGCTCGCGGCGGCCTACGGCGAGGGCGCGACCGTGAGCGTGGTGGCCCTCGAGCCCTTCCTCGGCGAGGCGGGGGCGGTGCCCCCGTGGGAGCTGACCGACGCGGTGGACGCCGGCGACGTCCCGGCGGCGTTGCGCGCCCTGCATCGCCTGCTCGCGGCGGGACGGGCGGCCCCGGTCGTCGTGGCGACGCTCCACGGCCACTTCTCCAACATGCTTCGCCTCGACGGCGCGGACGTGGTCACGGGCGAGGACTCCGCGGCGCTGCTCGGGGCGCGGAGCCCCTTCGTCGCGAAGAAGGCGCTCGAACGGGCCCGCCAGCTGGGGAGCGAGCGCATCGGTCAGGCCGTCACCCTCGTCGCCGATGCCGACCTCGACGTGAAGGGGATGACGGCGCTCCCGACGGACCTGGTCCTCGAGGTCCTCGTGGCCCGGCTCGCCCGCCTCGCGCGCACGAAGAGCGCGGGGGGACGCACCTCCCGGAGCGTCGCCGGGTCGCGTGGGCGCGTGCGCCGTTGACCCTTGGGGCCCATCGGCCCGAGCGCTGTACGGCAGTCCCGCCGTCCCGGTCCGGCCGTGACGGGCGCAGCGGCCGGACGCGCACGTCGATCAGGAGGAGAGTTTCGCGATCCGCTGCATGAGCCGTGACTTGCGGTTCGCCGCCTGGTTCTTGTGGATCACGCCCTGCGCCGCAGCCTTGTCGATGCGCTTCACCGCGGCCCGCAGGGTCTCGACCGCCTGCTCGCCGCCCGCTTCCGCCTCCGCGACGGCCGTCTTGGTCCGGGTGCGCATCTCGGAGCGGACAGCCTTGTTGCGGAGCCGGCGTCGCTCGTTCTGCCGGTTGCGCTTGATCTGGGACTTGATGTTCGCCACGGTGCGTTCCTCGATCTGCGGTCTGGGGCCACCGGTGGAGCCGGTGGCGCGCTGCCCCGGGGTTCCCGGGAATGCGGCGGCCAGCCATCCTAGCAGGGGGTCCCGCGGGTGCCTCCCGTCGACCGGCATCGTCCGGGGCGTTCCCCGGCACCACTACGATCGACAAACCGTGTCCTCGTCCGGCGTGTCGGCACCCGGCAAGGTGCCGACCGAGCGCATCCGCAACTTCTCCATCATCAGCCACGTCGACCACGGCAAGTCGACGCTGTCTGATCGCATCCTCGAGCTGACGGGCGCGGTCGACCCCCGCCTGATGCGCGAGCAGTACCTGGACTCGATGGACATCGAACGCGAGCGCGGGATCACGATCAAGGCCCAGAACGTCCGGGTCATCTACCGCGACTACGTGCTGCACCTCATCGACACCCCCGGGCACGTGGACTTCGCCTACGAGGTGAGCCGGTCGCTGGCCGCCTGCGAGGGTGCGGTCCTGCTCGTCGACGCCTCGCAGGGCATCCAGGCCCAGACCCTCGCCAACACCTACCAGGCGATCGAGCACGACCTCGAGATCGTGGCGGTGCTGAACAAGATCGACCTGCCGGCGGCCGACCCCGAGCGGACGGCGAAGGAGATCGAGCAGGTGCTCGGTCTCGCCGCCGACAAGATCCTGCGGATCTCTGCGAAGACCGGCCAGGGGGTACCCGAGCTGCTCGACGCGATCGTCGAACGGGTTCCTCCGCCAGGGGGTTCGCGTGCTGCGCCGCTCAGGGCGCTCATCTTCGACTCGGCCTACGACCAGTACCGCGGGGTGGTGTCCTCGGTGCGGGTGGTCGACGGGGTCATGTCGTCGGGACGGCGGCTGCGGTTCATGCAGGCGGGGGCCGTCCACGACGTCGAGGAGATCGGCGTGCGCACGCCCGAGCCGAGGCGCGCCGACGAGCTCGGTCCCGGTGAGGTGGGCTACCTCGTCGCGGGCATCAAGGATGTCGGCGAGGCGCGGTCGGGCGAGACCGTGACCGACGCCGCGTCGCCCGCCAACGAGCCGCTCGCGGGCTACCGCGACCCGAAGCCGATGGTCTTCTGCGGGCTCTACCCGATCGACGGCGACGAGCTGCCCGATCTCCGCGACGCGCTCGACAGGCTCAAGCTGAACGACGCGAGCTTCACGTACGAGCCCGAGTCCTCGCACGCACTCGGGTTCGGCTTCCGGTGCGGGTTCCTCGGGCTCCTGCACATGGAGATCATCCGGGAGCGGCTCGAGCGCGAGTTCGACCTCTCGCTCATCGCGACCGCGCCGTCGGTCGAGTACCGCGCGTACCTCACCGACGGGTCGGTGGTGGAGGTCGACAACCCGACGGAGCTTCCCGACGCCGCGCGCATCGACCACGTCGACGAGCCGATGCTCACCGCGACCGTGCTGACCCCCTCGGAGTACACGGGGACGGTCATGGATCTGTGCCAGGGGCGGAGGGCCGAGATGCAGCGGATGGAGTACCTCTCGCCCGAGCGGGTGGAGCTCGTCTACTCGATCCCGCTCGCCGAGGTGGTCGTGGACTTCTTCGACCAGTTGAAGAGCCGGACCAAGGGCTACGCGAGCCTCGACTACGAGCCGTCGGGCTACGCCACCGGCAACCTGGTGCGCGTCGACCTGCTCATCAACCACACCCCCGTGGACGCCTTCTCGACGATCGTCCACCGTTCGCAGGCCGACGCCTACGGCCGGCGGATGACCGAGAAGCTGCGCGAGCTGATCCCCCGACAGCTCTTCAACGTGCCCATCCAGGCGGCCATCGGCGGGCGCATCGTCGCGCGCGAGACAATCAAGGCCCGCCGCAAGGACGTGCTCGCCAAGTGCTACGGGGGTGACATCACCCGGAAGCGCAAGCTGCTCGAGCGGCAGAAGGAAGGGAAGAAGCGGATGAAGAGCATCGGGCGAGTCGAGGTGCCCCAGGAGGCCTTCATCGCCGCGCTCCGGCTCGACGATTGAGCCGTCACGCGTGCCGGGACCGCGTGCGGCGCGACGCGGGGCAGGGACGGCAGGCGACCGTCGCGGGCTGGCACTCGGTACAATCGAGTGCCAGAGACGCCGCCGCCGCCGGAGACCCGCCATGACCGACATCCAGGACCTCGACTCCCGCAAGGCGGCGATCCTGGAGGCTGTCGTGACCGAGTACATCGGGACCGCACAGCCGGTCGGCTCCCACCATGTCGCCAGGGCCCCGGGGATCAACGTGTCGTCCGCCACCATCCGCTCGGAGATGGTGGCGCTCGAGCGCGACGGCTACCTCGCGCAGCCGCACACGAGCGCGGGACGAATTCCGACCGACAAGGGCTACCGCTTCTTCGTCGACCAGCTCACTGAGCCCGGCGTCCTCGGCCCGGCCCAACGCCAGAAGGTGAGCCGCTTCTTCGAGCAGGTCCACGGGGAGATGGAGGAGATGCTCGAGCGCACCTCCGGCCTCCTCTCCGACCTCACCTCGTACGCCTCGGTCGTGCTCTCGCCGGGCCACGAGGCAGCGGCCGTGCGCTCCGTCCAGCTGGTGGGCCTCGGGCCACGCGTGGCGCTGCTCGTGGTGGTGCTGGCCGACGGGGCCGTGGAGAAGCGGTCGATCGACCTCACCGAGGAGGTGCCCGACGAGGTGCTCGCCGCGGCGTCGGCCCGCGTCCAGGCGGCGGCGCAGTCCCGGCCCCTCGGGGCGTTGATCGCTCCCGAACCGAGCGGCGACGCCACCGTCGACCGTGTGGTCGCCCTCGCACAGTCGGTGCTCGAGGACTTCGCCAACGAGGTGCACGACCGGGTCTTCGTGGGCGGCCCGTCGAGGCTTGCCGCCGCCTTCGACGCGGTGGAGACCGTCCGGGGCGTCCTCCAGACGCTCGAGCAGCAGCTCGTCGTCGTCTCGCTCCTGCGCGACGTGCTCGAGCGCGGTCTTTCCGTCGCGATCGGCGCGGAGCACGGGTACGAGCCGCTTTCCTCCTGCGCGGTGGTCGTGACCCCGGTCTCGGTCGACGGGCAGGCCGCCGGGGCTGTCGGCCTCCTCGGCCCCACGCGGATGAACTATCCCGAAGCGCTCGCAGCGGCCCGGGTCGTCTCCGAGCACCTCGGCCAGCGGCTCGGCGGGACGCTCGAGTCGGGCTCGCCCGGGGCGCCGTCCCCCGCGCCGTCCCCCACGGGAGCAGCGGCGGGGGCGGGTGGCCCCCGCCCGAGGAGGCGTGCACGTGGCCGGCGCTGAGACGATGGGCGACCTCTACGAGCTCCTCGGCGTCCGTCCGGACGCGAGCGAGGAGGAGATCAAGCGCGCGTACCGGCAGCGGGCGAAGGAGTTCCACCCGGACGCGAGCGGGGGCGATGCCGCGCTCGAGGCGAAGTTCAAGGAGATCTCCTTCGCCTACGAGGTCCTGCGGGACCCCGAGCGTCGCGCCCGCTACGACCGCGTCGGCGCGGCGAGCTTCGCCGGCGCGGCGGCGTCCGCCGGCGGGACGGGCTTCGGGTTCGACGGGGGCCTCTCCGACCTCTTCGAGATGTTCTTCGGCACGATGGCGGGCGCCTCGCGGGCAGGCAGGCCGCGCGGCCCCCAGCAGGGGAGCGACGCGGAGGTCACGCTCCGGCTCGAATTCGCCGAAGCGGTCTTCGGCGCCGAGAAGGAGCTTTCGGTCCGCCTCCCCGTGGTCTGCGAGGACTGCGGCGGGAGCGGGGCCACGCCGGGCACCCAGCCCGTCGCGTGCACCGACTGCCAGGGCACCGGCGAGATCCGTCGGCTGCGCAACTCGCTTCTCGGCCAGGTGGTCACGGCGGTCGGGTGCGCCCGGTGCCAGGGGACGGGTGAGGTGATCGCCGACCCCTGCCGGACCTGCCGCGGCGAGGGGCGCCGAATGGAGGACCGCGACTTCACGGTCGAGGTCCCCGCCGGCGTGGACGACGGGTCGACGCTCCGGCTCGCCGGACGCGGCCCCGCCGGGCCGCGCGGGGGGCCGAACGGTTCGTTGTTCGTCCATCTCGCGGTCGAGGCCGACGAGCGCTTCGAGCGGGCCGGCGACGACCTGCACACGACCCTGCACGTCGGCATGGTCCAGGCGGCGCTCGGCACGGCGGTCGACGTCGAGACCCTCGACGAGCTCCGCCAGTTGGCGGTCGCCCCCGGCACCCAGACGGGGACCGTCGTCCGGATGCGGGGCCTCGGGGTGCCGCACCTGCGCGGGCGCGGGCGCGGCGACCTCTACGTGCACCTCGCGGTGGACACCCCGACCGAGCTCACCCCCCGCCAGCGGGAGCTCTTGGCCGAGCTCGCCGTCGAGCGCGGCGAGGAGGTCCACGGCCACGACGGCGTCTTCTCGCGCATCCGCTCCGCGCTCGGCTGACGCAGTGCCCGCCGCGCCGGCCGCGGGCTCCGCGGGCTCCGCGGGCTCCGCGGGCCCCCCGGGCGTGGACGTGCGCCGCCGCGCCGCCGCCCAGGTGCTCGTCGCCGACCCGGCGTCACCCCTCCTCACCGGACGCGACGCCCACCACCTCGGGCACGTGCTCCGTCTTTCGGGCGCCGAGGTGGTCGTGGCGACCGACGGGCGCGGGCGCTGGGCCAGGTGCCGGTACCGGGCGGACGGGACCTTGGAACCCGACGGGCCGGTCGAGGTCGAAGAGGCGCCGCGGCCCTCGCTCACGGTGGCGTTCGCCCCGGTGAAGGCCGAGCGGCCCGACTTCGTCGTCCAGAAGCTCACCGAGCTCGGGATCGACCGGATCGTGGTGCTCGCCACGGATCGCTCGGTCGTCCGATGGGATGCAGGGCGAGCGCGGAGTGCGATCGAGCGGCTCCGGCGGGTGGCCGCCGAGGCGGCGTGCCAGGCGCGCCACGTGTGGCTGCCAGAGGTCGCCGGCGTCCTCGGTCTCGGGGGCCTGGGCGGCGTCGCCGCCCTCGCCGAGCCGGGTGCACCCCCGCTCCGGCCCGGGGTCACCGGCATTGCCGTCGGCCCCGAGGGCGGGTGGAGCGACGAGGAGCTGTCGTCGGGCCTGCCCTCGGTGGGTCTCGCGACCCACGTGCTGCGGGCGGAGACCGCCGCGGTGGCGGCCGGCGTGCTGCTCGGCGCGCAGCGCGCCGGTACGGTGGCACGGCACGGACGATGAGTGCCTGACGGCACGTGGTGGTGGGAGTATGACGACGATGGCGGAGCAGGTGAGCTGGCTCAGCACCAAGGACGCCTCGGCGCGCCTCGGGGTGACGCTGCGCAGCCTCTACCGGTTCATCGACGGCGGCGAGCTCGCCGCATATAAGTTCGGCAGGGTGATCCGTCTGAAGGAAGAGGACGTCGAGCGCTTCATCGAGGCGTGCCGCATTGCCCCGGGTGACCTCGTCCACCTGCTGCCACCCCGGCGCTCGACCGACGGGCAGGAGCTCTGACGGCCTCCACCTGCCTGTTCTGCCGGATCGTGGCCGGCGACGTGCCCGCCGACGTCGTGCACACCACGGACCGCACCGTGGCCTTCCGGGACATCTCCCCCCAGGCGCCCGTCCACGTCCTCGTCGTGCCCCGCCGTCACATCGACCACGCGGGCGCGCTCACCGACGACCACGCGGACGACCTCGCGGCGATCTTCGCGGCGGCCCGCGCGGTCGCGCAGGCCGAGGGCGTCGACTCGTCCGAGCGCGGCTACCGCCTGGTGCTCAACGTGGGGAAGGACGCGCAGAACTCGGTGCCGCACCTCCACCTCCACGTGCTCGGCGGCCGCCCGATGACGTGGCCGCCCGGGTGACGGCTGCCGACCGCGCGGCGGCGTTGCAGGTGGCGTCCTCCGTCGCCGGCCCCGAGGCCGCCGAGGGCGCCGGGCCCGCGCGGCGGGAGACCATGGTGCCCAACACGCACCTGATGGCGAGCCTCCTCGGTCCGCACGACGAGCTGCTGCGCCTCGTCGAGAAGGCGTTCCCCGAGGATCGCATCGCCGTGCAGGGGAACCGCATCGCCGTGGACGGCCCGGAGGCCGAGCGGCTGTCGCGCCTGTTCGAAGAGCTCGTGCTGGTGCTCGAGTCCGGCCAATCCCTCGACGCGGCCAAGGTCCGCCGGACGATCGACATGGTGCGCGAGGACGTGTCGCCCTCCGAGATCATGAACGCCGAGGTGGTCCGCGGCGCGCGGGGCCGCTCGGTCCGCCCCTACACCGCCGGGCAGAAGCGCTACACCGACGCGATCGGCGAGAACACGATCACCCTCGGCATCGGCCCGGCCGGCACCGGCAAGTCCTACCTGGCGGTCGCCCTCGCGGTGCAGGCGCTCCAGACGCGGGCCGTGAACCGCATCATCCTGACGCGCCCGGCCGTCGAGGCCGGCGAGCGGCTCGGGTTCCTCCCGGGCGACCTCATGGCAAAGGTCGATCCGTACCTGCGCCCCCTCTACGACGCGCTCTACGACCTCTTGGAGCCCGACGGCGCCCAGCGCCTGCTCGACCGAGGGACGATCGAGGTCGCTCCGCTCGCGTTCATGCGGGGGCGCACGCTCAACAACTCGTTCATCATCCTCGACGAGGCGCAGAACACCACCCCCGAGCAGATGAAGATGTTCCTCACGCGCATCGGGTTCGGTTCGAAGTGCGTCGTGACCGGCGACGTCACCCAGATCGACGTCCCGGGCGCCCGGTCGGGGCTCGTCGGCCTCGAGCACGTCCTCGGCGAGGTGCCCGGGATCGCCTTCGTCCACTTGACGCGCCGTGATGTCGTGCGGCACCAGATCGTGGCCGACATCATCCATGCGTACGAGGAGGCTGAGCGCGCCCGCGATGGCGGTTGACGTCTACGCCGCCGACGAGCAGGCGGAGCGGAAGGTCGATCTCGACCGGTGGGCGTCGCTTGCCCGCGCGGTGCTCGAGGACCGTCGGGTGCGCGGCGAGGCGGAGGTGTCGCTGCTCTTCGTCGACGAGCCGTCGATCGCGGCGCTGAACGAGCAGTTCCTCGGGCGCAGCGGGCCGACCGACGTGCTGGCGTTCCCCATCGAGGACGAGCCGATGCCCGGCGGCCGATCGCCGGACTCCGGGGGGAGCGGGCCGGGTGCGGACGCCGAGGAGGAGCCGCTCACGCTCCTCGGCGACGTCGTGATCTGTCCCGCCGTGGCCGTACGCAACGCGGCCGACCACGGGGTTCCGGTCGACGACGAGCTCGCACTGCTCGTCGTCCACGGCCTCTTGCATCTGCTCGGCATGGACCACGGCACAGACCGGGAGGCCGAGGAGATGGAGCGGCTCGAACGGGAGCTGCTGGCCCGTCACCACCGGGGGGGCGGATCGCCGTGACCGTGGCGCCGGTCGTCGCGAGCGCAGCGTTCCACGCGACGGACTGGGTGCTGCTCGTCGTCATCGTCGTGCTCCTCGCTGCCTCGGGGCTCTTCGCGCTCGCCGAGACGAGCCTCGTCCGGACGAGCCGGGTGAAGGCGAAGGCGCTCGCGGACGAGCGCCGCCGCGGGGCGCGTCCCCTGGTGGGCCTCGTCGAGCATCCCGAGCGGTTCTTGAACCCGGTGCTGCTCCTGGTGCTGGTCTGCCAGCTGGTCTCGGCAACCCTCGTGGGCGTGCTCGCCTCGGCATGGCTCGGGGCGTGGGGGGTCGCCGTCGGCACCGTCTTCGAAGTCGTGGTGATCTTCGTGCTCTTCGAGGCGGTGCCCAAGAACTGGGCCGTGCACAACCCCGAGCGCGCCGCGCTGTTCACCGCACCGATCGTGGCCGCCCTGGTGCGGTTCCCCCCGCTGCGGGCGATCTCGGGGGTGCTCATCGGCCTCGCCAACCTCATGATCGGCCGACGCGGGGCGGCCGACGTGCCGCCGCCGCGGGTGACCGAGTCCGAGCTCCTGGCGATGGCCGACGTCGCGCAGGCCGAGGACGTCATCGAGCTGCAGGAGCGGGCCCTCATCCACTCGATCATCGACTTCGGCGACGCCGTCGTGCGAGAGGTCATGGTCCCGCGGCTCGACATGTTCACCCTCGACGGCGGCGTCACCGTCCACGACGCGCTCGAGCAGGTGCTCGCCGAGGGTCGCAGCCGCGTGCCCGTCCAGCAGGGCGACATCGACGACGTGGTCGGCATCGCGTACGCCAAGGACCTGATGCGCGCCGAGCACGACGGGCACGGCGGCGATCTCGTACGCGTCCACCTGCGACCCGCGAGCTTCGTTCCCGAGACGAAGCGGCTGGCGACGCTCCTGCGCGAGATGCAGGAGGCGAAGTTCCACATGTCGATCGTCGTCGACGAGTACGGCAGCACCGTCGGTCTCGTCACCCTCGAGGACCTCATCGAGGAGCTCGTGGGCGAGATCGTCGACGAGTACGACGTCGAGGAGCCCGTCGTCGAGACGCTCTCCGACGGCAGCGTGGTCGTGACGGGACGGATGGCGATCGACGACGTCGACGACCTGCTCGGCACCGAGCTCCCCCAGGAGGGCTGGGACACGGTCGGCGGCCTCATGCTCGCGGTCGGCGGGCGCATCCCCGCCGAGGGGGAGTCCGTCGACGTGGACGGCGTGCGGCTCGTGGCCGAGCGGGTGCAGGGACGCCGCATCTCTCGCGTGCGGATCCTCCGGACGCGACCGGCCGGCGTGCCCCACGACGTCGACGAGTGGGCCGATGAGTGACCCGCCCATGCGCTCGGGGTTCGCGACCGTCGTCGGCCGACCGAACGTGGGAAAGTCGACCCTCGTGAACCGTATGGTCGGCACGAAGGTCTCCATCGTCTCGTCGCGCCCGAACACCACGCGCCACAGCGTTCGCGGAATCGTGCACCGGCCCGGCGCGCAGGTCGTCCTCGTGGACACGCCCGGGCTCCACCGACCGCGCACCGCGCTCGGGACGAGACTCGTCGAGGCGGCGAGCGCGTCGCTCGACGACGTCGATGTTGCGGTCGCGGTGCTCGACGCCACCGCGCCGATCGGGCCGGGCGACCGTATGGTGCTCTCCCGCGCGGTCGCCGCGGCGCGCGGCCGGCAGGGTGCCGGCCCCAGGGAGGAGGCGCACGCGGGCGACACGGCCGGGGGGCTCCTCGTCGCCGTCAACAAGGTCGACCGGGCGCGCCCGTCCCAGCTGCTCGAGCGGCTCGCCTCGGCGTCCGCCACCGTCGAGGAGCTCGGCGGCTCCGACGAGGCGGAGTACTTCCCCGTGTCAGCGCTCACCGGGGAGGGCGTCGACGCACTCGTGCACGCGATCGTCGAGCGGCTGCCCGAAGGTCCGGCGTACTATCCCGCCGACGCCGTCTCCGACACGCCCGAGGCGCTCCAGGTGGCCGAGCTCGTGCGCGAGCAGTTGCTGCGCCGTGCGCGTGAGGAGCTTCCGCACTCGATCGCGTGCCGGGTCACCGAGTGGGAGTGGCCGCGTATCCGCTGCGAGATCCTCGTCGAGCGCGAGTCGCAGAAGGGCATCGTCATCGGCCGCGGCGGGGAAGTGCTCAAGGAGGTCGGCACCTCCGTGCGAGCGCAGCTGCCCTCGGGCGCCTTCCTCGAGCTGCACGTGCGCGTCGAGAAGCGCTGGCAGCAGCGCCGCGAGGCGCTCGACCGCCTCGGCTACTGAGGCTCTCCAGGAGCGGGGGGCGGCACCGCGCCCTGCGGCGGCGCGGCGTCGAGGACCCGCGCGACGTCGTCGACGAGCATGCGCCCGACATCGCGGTCGACGACGAGGTTCCGCCGCGTGCCGTCGCGCACCTCGGCGACGAGCCCGGCGTCCCGAAGCAGCTTCACGTGGTTGCTGATCGTCGGCTGCGCGACGCCGAAGCGCTGGGCGAGCTCGGTGACGGTGAGCGGCCGCGCGCGGAGGCTGTCGACGATGGCCAGCCTCGTCGGATCCGAGATGGCGCGGAGCCGCCGTGCAAGCCCCTCGCTGCGCTCGCGCGCCGCAGGTCCCGGCTCCTCTGCGCGGATGCCCAGCAGCACGCAGCCGGGGAGGTCGTAGAGGAGGCCGACGTGGGCGAAGTAGGCGGGGACCACGGCGATCTCCCCGCCGGGCGGGAGCGCCGCCACCACCCGCTCGGCGTTCTCGCCGAAGTGCGGAGAACCTTTGACGAGGTCCCGCCAACTCGCGCCCTTCGAGAGCATGGCCTCCTTGGCGGTGACGGCTTCGGCCACCGCGGGTCGTCCCTCGCGTTCCCAGCTCGCCGACGCGGCCTCCCAGACGCGCCGGACGACGTCGACGAAGCGGCGGCGCACCTCCGCGGACCGCCGCAGCCGCGTGAGGCGGTGCAGCGCGATCCGACGGTCGAGGTCGGTCTCGGCGACGAGGGGCCAGTCCTCGGGACCGGTCGGGACCGACGCGCAGAGATCGGGCAGCGCGTCGAGGAGGACCGACGCGTCCGCCTCGAAGAGAAGCCCGCCGTGGTGGGCGACGAGCACGAGCTCGGTGAACGCCACGAGGCCGCGCTCCCCGCCGGCCGGCTCCCCGCTCCCGGGTTCCACGCCGGCAGGGTCCTCGCCCGCCCACGTCGCTGCCACCACCCCGAGCAGGTCGGGGCGGTCCTCGTCGAACAGGGCGTGGAGCGCCGGATGGTCCGCGCGGAACTCCTCGCGGACCGCCGAGTGGAGCAGCCATTCGAGCTCGATGGCGGCCGAGGGCCGCACGATGACCGTCTGCTCCGTCGGGCGGCCGGGTCCTTCCAGGATTGGCATAGTGAGATAACTATATCTGTGTATAGTTGTGAGTGTCGGTGAAGGTGGCTATACTGATTGCATGATGTGGCAACCGTGGACCATGGCGAGCAAGCTCGTCGACCAGCGAACCTCCGACCTCCGGCGCCTCGCGACGCCCCGGCGCCGGACCGGGGCCACCCGCCCGCACGACGTCCCCGGTTCCCCCCACGACGTCCCCGGTTCCCCCCACGACGTAGCGACTCCGAGATGGCGTCTCGGCACCGGGGCGCTTCCAGGGCCGCTCCGTCTCCCGCCCGCCTGACGCCGCCGAGCTCGAGCCTGTGGGCATCGTGCGCCCTGCCGGCGCTCGTCGCGGGACCGTGGCGACGCGCATCTCGAGAACCTAGACGGGGGCGAGGCGGACGACGCCTCCGCCGGCCGCCTTCGCCTCGTAGAGGGCGGCGTCCGCAGCCGCCCACATCTCCATGACCGTCGACGGCGCCCCGATCGCCACCCCTGCGCTCACCCGGATCCGCAGCCCGTCGGCGACGCCGCCCGAGGGCTCGTCGCCGAACGCGCGCAGCAGGGCCTCGGCGCGGCGCCGCGCCGCGGCCGGGCCGGCACCGGCCAGGATGACCGCGAACTCGTCGCCGCCGAGCCGGACTGCCAGGTCCGAGGCGCGGATCCCGCGGCTCAGGACCTCGGCGATCCGCACGAGCAGGCGGTCGCCCGCGAGGTGGCCGTGCACGTCGTTGACGGCCTTGAACGAGTCGACGTCGAAGAGGACGAGCGCGCACCGCTCGACGCGGCGAGAAATGAGGTCCGAGAGGAACTCCTCGAGCGCCCATCGGTTCGCGATCCCCGTCAGGTCGTCGAGGCGGGCGAGGCGCGACAAGTGGTCACGCTCGGACACGACGCGGACCGAGGCGATCTGGGATCGCATCGCCATGAGCGCCGCATCCCGCTTCGCCCACTGCTCCTGTGCGACCCGTCGCGCGTAGCGCAGGCCGGCGCCGGACCCCCGACGGCCCTCTGCCTCGGCAGCGAGGAACAGGGCGAGGTCGTACATGAACGGATGGACGACGGGGGAGATCGCCGTCGTGGCGGCGTCGATCGCCGCCGCCACCTCGCGGTCCTGGGCACCCTCCCCTGCGACGCCGTCCCCTCCCCCCTGCGCCGCGGCGCGCTGCGCGAGCGAGACGGCGACGGCGAGCCGCAGGAGGCTGCCGGCGCGCGCGTCACCGCCGTCATCGCCGAGCTCCGACAGGTGGTGCGTCGCCGGCCCGGTCACGTCGCCTCCAGCGAGCGCACGGAGCACGAGCCCCAGGGCGTCGAGCTCCACGCGCCAGCTCTCACTCATCGAGTACGCCTCGGTCTGGGCGACCGCCTGGTTCCACGCCGCCCAACGCTCCTCGACGGCGGCCGCGTCGCCGAGCTCGTAGAGCTTGCTCGCCCAGCTGACCTGCTCCTCGGCGAGGTTGAACCGGATGGGGGCGAGCAGGAAGTCGAGCGTCCCCTTCGGCTCGGCGTCACCGATGGCGAGCGCCGCCGCGTACTGCTCGTGCGAGAGCTCGAACAGCCAGCGGTTCCCGAGGGCGATCGCACAGGCCGTGTGCGCGCTGATCCGCTCGCACGGCCGGCCCCGCTCGGGTTCGAGCAGGGCGATCGCCCGCGCCAGGTCCCCGTCGTAGAGGGCGGTGGCGCCGAGGTCCGCCCCGGAGAATCCCTGGTCGGAGCGCAGCGCGAGGCCGAGCGCCAGCATGGCGGCGTCGCCGGCCTCTTCCGACTGCTCGACGAGCGCCCTGACCAGGCCCGCAGCCGCGTCGTCACCGCGGATCCACGACGCCACGGCCTCCCCGAACAGGTAGGCGCGCACGACGTCGTCCCAGCCCGCGTCACGGGCAAGGGTCCCGAGGGCGGCGAGCTCGTCGGTCGCGCCGGGGACGCCGGCCTGGATGTCGTGGATGATCCGGAATGCCCGGGTGACGGTTTCGGCCCGCGCCGCGTCGTCCATGCAGGAGGGATCTTGCCATCCGTGCCCGACGTCGGTTGCGAGGAGCAACGACCTGTGGCGCTCGGCCGCCCGAGGTCCCTACGGTTCGTCGGGCTCGGCGAGGGCGAGCCGCAGGAAGGCGGCGACCTCTTCCCGGTCGACCGTCCGGCGCATCGGGGGCAGGGCGTCGAGCAGCACCTTGCGGTACCCGGCGGTCGCGAGGCGCGGGTCGAGCACCGCGGCGACGCCCCGGTCGGTCGCGTTCCGGATGAGCCGACCCACCCCCTGGGCGAGGAGGGTCGCGGCACGGGGCAGGTCGACGAGCGCGAACGCGGCGTCCCCGGCGCGCTCGCGGCGCGCGTCGAGCAGGGGATCGTCGGGGCGCCCGAAGGGCAGCTTGTCCAGGGTCACGAGGCTGAGCGCCCGGCCCGGCACGTCGACGCCCTGCCAGAAGCCGAGCGTGGCGAACAGGCACGACGTCTCGTCGCTCGCGAATTCCTCGAGCAGCCGTCCCTTCGGGAGGCCGCCCTGCACGAGGACCCGGAAACTCAGACGATCCGCGAGCGTGGCGGCGGCCTCGGTGGAGGCGCGCCGGCTGGTGAACAGGGCGAGGGTGCGACCCCCCGCGGCGGAGATCAGCGCCTCGAGCTCGTCCCACACCGCCGCCTGGGCGCCCTGGCGCCGCGGGTCGGGGAGGTGGCGTGCGACGTAGAGGAGCGCGTGGGCGCGGTAGTCGAACGGACTGCCGACGTCGAGCTGGTCGAGGTCGAAGTTGTCGAGTCGCACGCGGGCGGCGAGCTGCGGGGGCACGGTGGCGCTCGTGAGCACCGCGCTCACCGACCCCCACAGCGTCGCCGCGAGCGCCGGACCCACGTCGACGGGTGAGAGGCGAAGCACCGGCCCGCGCGGCGTCCCGTCGATCCACACCACGTCGTCGTCACCGGGGGCGAGCAGCCGCTGGACGTCGTCTTCCAGGTTCGCCGCGGCGGTGAGCGCCCTGGTGCGCCGGGCGGCCTCCCCGGAGCCGCCGGCTCCTGCGTCGGCGCCGGCGAGGTGCGCGCGCAGCCGTTCGAGCCGCGAGCGCGTGAGCTCGAGGACCGCGCGGAGCTCCGCGTCCACGCCCTCGGCACCGGTTGCGTCGGCTGCACCGGTTGCACCGCTCGTCGCGCCGGCCGCGTCGTGCGGCAACGACCCGGCGGGAACGACGGCGGGAGCACCCGGGGCGGGCGCCTCGCTGCCGATCCCGAAGAAGCTGCGCTCGTTCCCGCCGCGCTCGCGCCCCGCCGGGACGCGCTCGGCGGGCTGGCGACGGACCCGCGGCGGACCCGGAGCCCGCGTCGAGAGCA
The DNA here is from genome assembly GCA_035534455.1 of Acidimicrobiales bacterium. GTDB lineage: Bacteria > Actinomycetota > Acidimicrobiia > Acidimicrobiales > RAAP-2 > JAJYVT01. The sequence goes on along the minus strand of DATLRV010000039.1, from coordinate 21,188 downwards.
CGCGCCGGCCGACGTGCGCCGAGAGCAACGAGCGGAGCCGGTCGGCCGCCTCGTCGAGACCCGACGGCCCGGACCCGTCGTCGAGGAGCGCGCGCGTCGAGGCGTGCAGCGCGCGGAGGCGCCCGGGCGCGAGGTCCACGCCCAGGCTCTGGGTCATCACGTCCTCCATCTCGTGCGCCTCGTCGAAGACCACCACGTCGTGCGGCGGCAGCACCGTGCCGCCGCTTGCCAGGTGCGCGCCGTAGAGATGGGTGTTCACGATGACGACGTCGGCGTCCGCCGCGCGTTGGCGCGCCCGTTCGGCGAAGCACCGTGCGCCTTCGGGACAGCGATGGGCGCCGGGGCACTCGCGAGGACCGACGCTCACCGTCGCCCAGGCGCGCTCGTGGGGCTCGAAGCCGAGGTCGGCGCGGTCCCCGCTCTCGGTCTCGCCCGACCACACCAGCAGCTTGCGGAGGTCCTCGACGAGTCTCCCCGTGTCGGCGACGTCGCCCTGCCGGGCGTTGTCGTCCGGTGCGTCGGAGTCCGCCCAGTGCGCTCCTCCCGCCGTGCCGAGGTCCTGCTGCAGGCCGCGCCCGGTGACCTCCGCCGCACGTTCGAGGCAGAGGTAGTTCGCCCGTCCCTTCAACACGGCGAACGACACGGGCTGGTCGAGCGCGCCCGAGAGCGCCGGCAGGTCCTTCTGGGCGAGCTGGTCCTGGAGCGCCTTGGTGGCCGTGGCGACGACGACGCGCTCGCCGGACAGCACGGCCGGCACGAGGTACGCGAGCGACTTCCCCGTGCCCGTCCCGGCCCGGACGACGAGGTGGCGGCCCGAGGAGATGGCGCGCGCCACCGCGCGGGCCATCTCCAGCTGGCCCGGCCGGTCCTCCCCGCCGTTGGGCAGGGCGGTCGTCACCCTCTCGAGGGCTGCGCCGACGTCCTCCACCCCCATGACCACGACCGTAGCGGGGCGGCGTGGCCAGCCCGCGGCGCCGCGTAGGGTGGTGCCCCGTGAAGGGCGTCCTTCTCGCCGGCGGGACCGGGTCGCGGCTCCACCCGCTCACCAGGATCACGAACAAGCACCTCCTGCCCATCTACGACCGGCCCATGGTGCAGTGGGCCATCGAGGCCGTCGTGAACGCGGGGATCCACGACCTGATGCTCGTGACGGGCGGCACCCACGCCGGCGAGTTCCTGCGACTGCTCGGCAACGGCCACGAGTTCGGCATCGACCGCCTGAGCTACGGCTACCAGGAGCGGCCCGGGGGGATCGCTGAGGCGCTCGGATTGGCGGAGCGCTTCTGTGACGGCGACCCGGTGCTCGTGATGCTTGCCGACAACGTCGTCGAGCGGTCGATCCGCCCGATGGTCGACGGCTTTGCGGAGAAGCCCGACGGCGCGCGGATCCTGCTCACCCCGGTGGACGAACCCGAGCACCTCCGCCATCTCGGCGTCCCCGAGCTGGACCCGGACGGCAGAGTGGTCCGCATCGTCGAGAAGCCGGACGATCCTCCGTCTTCCTTCGGGGTCACGGGCATCTACTGCTACGACGCCGGCGTCTTCGACGTCATCAAGACCCTCGAGCCCTCCGGCCGCGGCGAACTCGAGATCACCGACGTGAACAACCACTACGTCAGGGAGGGGTCGATGCGCTACGACGTCCTGGAGGGATTCTGGGGCGACGCCGGCGAGTCGATCGACGCGTACTACTCGGTCAACGACTTCGTGCGCGCGTACGGGGCGAACAAGGCCTGAGCGGACGCCGAGCCGTCCCGGTCAGTGGCGCGGCGGCCAGGGCGCGAACAGCGTCCGGTCCTCGGCGCGGCTCGCGTGTCGCGCGCTCGCCGCAACGCCCGGTCCGTCGAGCCCGAGGTCCGCGAGGATCGCGTCCACCTTGTCGTGCGGGAGGTAGGCGCGCGGGATGCCGAGCGTCGCGACGGGCGGCGCCACCCTCTGCGCCTCGTCGGCCGAGCGCGCGATCGCGTCCTGGAGGAAGGTCCCGGCGCCGCCGGTCCGCAGCCCGTCCTCGGCCGTGAGGACGAGCCGGTGGCGCATGGCGTCGGCGACCATGACGGGGTCGGCGGGGCTCACCGCGCGCACGTCCCAGACCGTGGCGTCGATCCCTGTGCCGGCCAGCTCCTCCGCCGCGGCCTCGCAGGCGCCGACGAGCTTGCCCACGCCGAGAAGGCAGACCGAGCCGTCGCCCTGCCGCAAGAGCCGCGCGTCGAGGCCGTGCCCCGGCGCCGCGTGCCGCGGCGGCGTGGTCGGGAACCGGATGGCCGCGGGGCCCGGGAGGTCCATCGCTACCTCGAACAGGGCCTCGAGGTCCTCGGCGCTCGATGGCGCGAGCACCGTCATCCCGGGGACGGCGAGGGAGAGCACGAGGTCGAAGATGCCGTGATGGCTGGGGCCGTTGTCGCCCGTGATCCCCGCGCGGTCGAGGGCGAACAGGACCGGCAGGCGGTGCAGTCCGACGTCCAGGTTCATCTGGTCGAAGGCGCGCGAGAGGAACGTCGAGTACACCGCGACCACGGGGCGGAGCCCGCCCATCACCATGCCGGCGGCGGCCGTGACCTCGTGCTGCTCGGCGATGCCCACGTCGAAGAACCGGTCCGGGAAGCGTGCCTGGAACGCGAGCAGGCCCGTCGGGCCGGGCATGGCGGCGGTCAGCGCCACCACCTCTGGCCGGCGCTCCGCGACGCGGATGAGCGCGCGCGTGAACGCGTCGGTGTAGGTGGCCGCGGGCGCAGTCGCCAAGGGCGCCGGAGCGACGGGCTCCACCCTGCCACCCGGGCGGGCGCCGGCGACGGACTGGCGTGCCGCCGATGGCGGGGAAACGGTCGCGGCGCGCGCGGTCGCCTTCACGTCGTGGAGGCACTGCACCTCGTCTTCCTCGGCGGGCGCGTAGCCGCGGCCCTTCTGCGTGAGGACGTGGACGACGATTGGCCCGTCCCACTCGGTGGCGTGCTGGAGCGCCTGCTCGGTCTGCGCCACGTCGTGGCCGTCGATGGGGCCGGCGTAGCGCACGCCCAGCGCCTCGAAGAAGGTGTGCGGCGACACCACTTCCCTGAGGGCGGTGGTGAGCCCGTGCACCCCGCTGTAGGCGAGATCGCCGACGCCGGGGATGTCGCGGAGGATCGTGCGCAAGCGCTCGCGCGTCTGGACGTAGGTGGGGTTCAGGCGGAGCGAGGTGACGCCGCGCGAGAGGAGCGACACGGTCGGGGCGTAGGAGCGGCCGTTGTCGTTCAGCACGATCAGCACCCTGCGTCCAGAGTGGCCGAGATTGTTGAGCGCTTCGTAGGCCATGCCCCCGGTGAGCGCACCGTCGCCCACCACCGCGACGACGCGCCGGTCGCCGCCGGCGCCGGCGAGTTCGCCCTCGAGCGCCCACGCGCTGGCGAGACCGTGCGCGTACGAGAGCACGGTCGACGCGTGGCTGTTCTCGATCCAGTCGTGGTCGGACTCCGTGCGGTTCGGGTAGCCCGACAGTCCGCCTTTCTGGCGGAGCGAGCGGAACCCGTAGCGCCGTCCGGTCACGAGCTTGTGGATGTAGGCCTGGTGGCCCGTGTCCCACAGGACCGCGTCGCGCGGGGACTCGAACACCCGGTGCAGCGCCAGGGTGAGCTCGACCACACCGAGGTTCGAGCCCAGGTGGCCGCCCGTCGTCGTGACCGACTCGACGATGAACGCGCGGATCTCCTCGGCGAGGGCCGCGAGCTCCTCTGCAGTGAGGGAGCGAAGGTCGGCGGGAGTCTCGATGCGGGGGAGGATCGTCATCAGGAGGCTGGGCGACCGCTCCGAGGGCGTCGGCCGCGGGGCCCACGCTACCTGTTCCCGGGACGCCGACTCGTTCAACCGTCCCCCGAGCTCGGAGCGGAGCTCCTGTTCCCAGTCCCGCAGGCGGGCCCAGGGACCTGCGCCGACGCCGGGGTCAGGGGGTCGGGGCAACTTCGGTGCAGCCCGCCTTGGCCAGGAACGCGGAGCGCTGCACGACCACCCGCGTGAGCCGTCCGGCCGCAACGAGCGCGGCGCGGTCGTGGGCGGCGAGTGCGACCGAGACGGTGAAGACGAGCCGACGTCCCTCCACCTTCTCGAGCGTTGCCTCCGCCTTCACCACCGACCCGACGGGCACGGGCACGAGGTGGTCGAACTGGACGCGCGAGGCGACGCTCGTGCGACCGGGACCGAGCAGGCCGTCGAGCGCCCGAAAGCTGGCCTCCTCGCACAGCGCGACGAGCCTCGGCGTGGCGAGCACCGGGACGTCGCCCGACCCGAGGCTCATTGCCGTGTCGGCGGCCGTCACGGTGAGCGCCACCGACGCGCTCAGGCCCGCGTGCACCGAGCCGGGGGGCGCGGGCGCCTGCGGTGCGGGTGGAGGCATCACCATTACGATACCGCCCGTGCCCGACGCTCCTTGGAAGCCTGTTGCCGACGCGCCACTCGTCGAGTCCGCCGTCTTGGAGCGCGTGCTCGCCGCGGCGGTGCGCCGGGGGGGCGACATGGCGGAGGTCTTCGCCGAGGACCGCCAGCTCTCCGGCGCCTCGCTCGACGACCGCAAGGTGGAGGAGCTGTCCTCCGGCCGCGAACGCGGTGCGGGGATCCGCGTGGTCGTGGGCGAGACGACGGGGTTCGCCCACACCGCCGACCTGAGCGAGGCGGGGCTGCTGCAGGCTGCCGAGGCTGCCGCCGCGGTCGCCCGAGAGGGCGGTGGGGGCGTGCGGACGGTCGCCCTCGGGACGCGCCTCGCGCGTCCCCCGCGTGCGGCGGTCCTGCCGTCCACCGTCGCAAGGGCCAGGAAGCTCGAGCTGCTCGCCCGCGCCGACGACGTCGCGCGCTCGGCGGGCGGTGAGATCACCCAGGTCCAGGTCGGCTACGGCGACTCCCGGCGCCGTGTCCTCGTCGCCAGCACCGACGGCGTGCTCGCCGAGGACGACCAGGTGCGCACGCGCTTCAGCGTGGTGTGCATCGCCTCGGGCGACACCGGCATGCAGACGGGCTACGAGAGCGTCGCGCGCACCATGGGGTTCGAGCTGTTCGACCAGGTCGACGTCGACGAGGTCGCCCGCACCGCGGCACGCCGGGCACTCGGGAAGCTCTCCGCCCGCCCCGCGCCGTCCGGCGAGGTCCCGGTGGTCCTCGCAGGGGGTTCGGGGGGGATCCTCTTCCACGAGGCGTGCGGCCACGGCCTCGAGGCGGACCACATCGTGAAGGACTCCTCGGTCTACGTCGGCCGCGTCGGCGAGCAGGTCGCGAGCCCTCTCGTGACCCTGGTCGACGACGGCACCGTTGCGGGCGAGTGGGGGAACTACGCCGTCGACGACGAGGGCAAGCCCGCCGCGCGCAACGTGCTGATCGACCACGGCGTGCTCACCGACTACATGTGGGACTGGCTGCGTGCCAGAAAGGAAGGCCGCCAGTCCTCGGGGAACGGGCGCCGCCAGAGCTACCAGCACCTGCCGATGGTGCGGATGACCAACACGTTCCTCCTCGGCGGCGCCGACGACGCCGGCGAGATCGTCGCCCAGACGCCGCGCGGCGTCTACGTGGCGAAGCTCGGCGGCGGCCAGGTCAACACGACGACCGGCGACTTCGTCTTCGGGACGACCGAGGCCTACCTCATCGAGGACGGGCGGATCACCGAGCCCCTCCGCGACGCCAACCTGATCGGGAACGGCCCCGACGTGCTGCAGCGCATCGACGCAGTGGCCGACGACTTCTCCATGACCCCGGGCACGTGCGGGAAGGACGGCCAGAGCGTGCCCGTCGGGTGCGGCCAGGCGACCCTCCGCATCACCGGGGTGACCATCGGCGGCACCGCCGCATGAGCGAGCTCTTGGACGTCGCCCAGTCGGTCGTCGGGCGCGCCCGGCCGGGCGAGGGCGTCGAGGCCTACGTCTCGCGGGGCCACGACACCGAGGTGCGCGCGTTCTCCGGGGAGATCGAGCAGCTCGCGTCGGCGAGCTCGGCGGGCATCGGGGTGCGCGTGGTGCTCGGCGGCGAGGACGGCGAGGGACGCCGCGTCGGATTCGCGTGGGCCGGCTCGCTCGACCCCGGTGTCGTCGGCGCGGTGCTCGACGACGCCCGCGACAACGCGGCCTACGCGACGCCGGACCCCCACGTCGCACTGGCGGCTCCCGACGGCGTCGCACCGGTGACGCTCGACCTGTGGGACCCCGCCTTCAGCTCGGTGCCGACCGACGAGAAGGTGCGGATGGCGCTCGAGCTCGAGCGCATGGTCCGTGCCGGTGACTCCCGGGTTCGACAGGTGGACGCCGCGGATTACGGCGACGCCAGCGTCGAAGTCGCCCTCGCGTCCACGACCGGGATCCGTGCGACGACGCGGCGGACGTCCGCCTACGTGTCGGTGTCCGCGATCGCGGGCGAGGGCGGCGAGTCGCAGACCGGCACCGGGTTCAGCGTCGGCAGGTCGCCCACCGACCTCGACCTCGAGCGGGCAGGCGAGGAGGCGGTCACGCGCGCCGTCCGCATGCTCGGCGCGGGGAAGATCCCCTCGGGCCGGTTCACGGTCGTCTTCGACCCGCGCGTCGTCTCGACGCTCCTTTCGGTGGTGTCTTCGGCGCTCTCCGGGGAGGCGGTGGTGAAGGGGCGCTCCTTCTTCGCCGGCCGGGTCGCGGAGGAGGTCGCGAGCCCGGACGTCACCCTCGTCGACGACCCGACGGACCCCCGGGCCTTCGGCGCGTCCGCGGTCGACGGCGAGGGACTCGCCTGCCGCCGCAACGTCCTCATCGACGGCGGCGTGCTCCGGGGCTTCGTCTACGACAGCGTCTCGGCGCGTCGCGCCGGGACGGTGTCGACGGGGTCGGCGGTGCGCGGCGGCTACGCCGGGACGCCCGGCGCGGGCTGTCGGGCGCTCGCGCTCTCTCCCGGTGAGCTCGACCAGCAGGGGGTCCTCGAGTCGGTGGGGAACGGGTTGTTCGTCCAGTCGATCACGGGCGTGCACTCGGGGGTGAACCCCGTGAGCGGCGACTTCTCGGTCGGCGCCGAAGGGCTGATGATCCGCACAGGGGCCCTCGCCGAGCCGGTCCGGGAAGTCACGGCTGCGTCGACGCTCCAGCGGATGCTGCGCTCGGTGCTCCACATCGGCGCCGACGTGGAGTGGCTGCCGGGCAACGCGGCGGGCCAGACGCTCGCCATCGGCGACATGCAGGTCAGCGGCAACTGAACCGCTGCCCACGGCGCGGCGAAGCCCGCCGTGGGTGGGGTGGACGTCAACTCCTGTCAGATTCCTGCGACTGTCAGATTCCTGCGACGCTCGTGCGCGCGATGCGGTCGCCGACCCGTGAAGGGAGCACCCCGCGGAGGAGCCAGCCGACCCACGCCTCCGCGCCGACCGGCACGACCGGCCGGTTCCGCCTGACCGCGTCGACGACGGCCCGGGCGACCGCCTCGGGAGGGTGCCCGTTGGCGAACAGGCGCCGGACCCGCGCCTGGTTGACCGCCGACGCACGCTCGCCGCGGAATCTCGCCGACTCGGCGATCGAGGTCGCGACCACGCCGGGGCAGACGGCGGAGACCCCGACGCCGTGCGGCGCCCAGTCCGCGCGGAGGCACCGGCTCAGGGCGAGTACCCCGGCCTTGGTGGTGACGTAGGCGGGCTCGGTCGCCCTCGGCGCGTACGCGAGACCCGACGAGAGGTTCACGACGTGTCCCCGGCCGCGCGCGACCATGGCCGGGCCGAAGGCGCGGCAGCCGTGGATCACGCCCTTCAGGTTGACGCCGAGGATCCAGTCCCAATCCTCCTCGGTGGTGTCGAAGAAGCGTCCCGTGAGCCCCACGCCGGCGTTGTTGACGAGGATGTCGGGGGCGCCGCGTGCCGCGACGAGCGCCGTCGCGAAGGCGGTCATCGCGCCCGCATCGGCGACGTCCACGGTCCAGGCCTCGCCCCCGATCGCCGTCGCGGTCAGCTCCGTAGCCGGACCGTCGACGTCCGCGCACATCACGTGCGCTCCTACCGCGGCGAGCTCGTGCGCCGTGGCGCGGCCGATCCCGGTCCCCGCGCCCGTGACGACCGCGAGCGGTGCGGCGACACCGGCCAGTGCGTGGTGCGTCCGGGAGGTCATGCCGGGGGGACCGCTGCCGGTGCAGGGCTGCGTCGGGACGGCGCGCCACCGACGCGCGCCGCACCGCCCGGCGGCACCGTCGTCGCGCGCTCGACACGGTAGGCGTCGACGTCGAAGCGGCGCGTCCGCCGGCGGTAGCCCCAGCTCGTGCCCGGCCACAGCGCGACGTTGCGGCCCGCGGCGTCGACGTAGTAGCTCCGGCAGCCGCCGCCGGTCCAGACGGTCCGCGTGCTTCGCCGATCGACCTCCGCGGTCCACCGCAGCTGCGCGTCCCGCCGGACCTCGACGCTTGCGAGCCCTTTCCGGGCCATCGTGTCGAGCGCACCGAGCACGTAGTTGATCTGCGATTCGATGATGAACACGATCGACGAGTGCCCGAGCCCGCTGTTCGGCCCGACCATCACGAACAGGTTGGGGAAGCCGTGCACCGTCATGCCCTCGTAGGCCGAGATCCGGGGCTCCCAGGACCCGGCCAGCGTCCTTGTGCCGCGACCGACGGTGCAGGTGGCCGCCGCGTGCGCGGTGACGTCGAAGCCGGTCCCGCAAAGGATCGTGTCGACCTCGTGGACGCGGCCGTCGGCGGTCACGACCCCGCCGTCGGTCACGCTCGTGATCGGCTCGGTGACGACGTCGACGTTGTCCCGGCCGAGCGCCCGGTAGTAGTCGCTCGACAACAGGATGCGCTTGCAGCCGAGCTCGTAGGACGGGGTGAGCTTGGCGCGCAGCTGCGGGTCGGGCACCTGGCGCTCGAGAAGGCGCATCGCCGCGTCGACCGCGACCTTCGCCCGACGCCGGCGCCGCGTCGGCGCGCCGACGAAGCCCAGCACGAACGCCTCGCGCGCCCAGTAGATCGCGGCCCGCACGACGAGCTGCACGAGGGGGAAGGCTCGGTACAGCACGTGCTCGGCGCCCGAGAGCTCCCGGTCGCGCCTCGGGATGACCCACGGCGGCGTCCGCTGGAAGACGGTGAGTCGCCTGACGACCGGCTGCACCTCGGGAACGAACTGGATCGCGGAGGCGCCGGTGCCGATCACCGCGACACGCTCCCCCGTGAGGTCGTGGTCGTGGTCCCAGCGGGCGGAGTGGAAGACGGCCCCGCCGAAGTCGGTGAGTCCGGGGATCTCGGGGAGGCGCGGCTCGCTCAGCGGCCCGCGGGCCGAGACGAGCACGGTCGCACGGCACGCCCCGCGCGTGGTCTCGATCCACCAGCACCTGCGCTCGTCGTCCCACCGTGCCCCGGTCACCTCGTGGCGCAGGCGGACGTGCGCCAGCACGCCGAAGCGTGCCGCACAGTCGCGCAGGTACGCCTGGATCTCTGCCTGCGGCGAAAAGGAGCGGCTCCACGACGGGTTCGGGGCGAAGGAGAACGAGTAGAGGTTGGACGGGACGTCGCACGTCGCCCCCGGGTAGACGTTGTCCCGCCAGGTGCCCCCGACGTCGCCGCCGCGCTCGAAGACGACGAAGTCCCCTGTCCCACGCTCGAGAAGCCGGACGGCGAGGCCGATCCCCGAGAACCCGGCGCCGACGATGACGACCCGGTGGTGGGGGACCTCTGAGGACGCGCCCGGTCCGGATACGCCCGTGCCCGCAGGCGCGGGGCGGGCATCGGGCTCGGTCACCTCGTCTCTGGTGCGCCGGACGCACGTTCCCGATCGGCGGGGTCGACCGGACCCCAAAGACCGACGGCGCGCCACAGGACCACGGACACCGGGTTCACCAACCCGGCTGACGCGCAGAGCCGGCGGATCTTTCGCACCGAGTCCGAGAGGAGGGAGCGATGGGCCAGGCCGCGCGTCGCCTCGCGGACGACTGCCCGGGGGATCCCGTGCTCCTTGGCGAACGCGCGGGGGGTGGCGAGCATGAGCCGCACCATCACCCCGAGGACGAGCGGGACCGCAACCGACAACGTCGCGCGCCGCCATCGGGGCATGGCAGCCACCATGCGCTCGAGCGTGCGCCGCGCGAAAGAGAGGTGGCGCGCCTCTTCGGTCACGTGGATGCGGATGATCCGCTCGAGGAGCGGGTGCGCAATGCCGGCGCGCAGCCGGCGACGCTGGACCTGGTCGATGGGGTCCTCGCCGCCGAGCACGAAGAAGAAGAAGAGGGCGGGATCGACGCGGGCGAGCGGGAGCACGAGCAGCTCGGCGCCCAGCTTCATCCGCCACGGCATCCCCCCGACGCGGAGTCCCGCCCGGTCGGCAGCCCGGTCGACGAATTCCTGGAACATCAACGTGTGCTGGGACTCTTCGACCACCTCGTGGTGGACGTAGCGGAACTCGGCCCGACCGTTCGGCATCCAGAACGCGTGCGACAGGAGGCCCCGCTGGAGCAGGTTCTCGAACTCCCACCCCGTGCGCATGGTGACCGCCACCCGATGGAGGCCGAGGCGGGCGCGCACCTGGGGAGGCTGGGCGCGGTACCAGGAAGTGTGCGCGAGGGGATCGAAATCGATGAGCTCCCAGCGCGGGTCCGACGCGTCGATGGCCATCTCGGCGGCGTCCCAGTCGACGTCCGCGTAGGCGTCGAAGTGCTTCTCCACCGACTGGCGGCTGAGGCGCTCGACGAGGGAGCGGAACTCGTCTCGCGGGGTGGCAGGACCTTCGGGGGCGTAGGTGAGCGACATGGCACCGGTTCCTGTGACGACGGTCTCGTGCGTGCTTGCGCCCTCCGTTCCCATCGAATACTGTACCAGTAGATGATGTAACGGTCAACGGGCCAGCGGGGTACGCCGGTGACATCGAGGACGCCCGACGAGCACACGCCGGAGGATCCCGGCACCGGCCCCGGCTACCGCGTCGACGAGCTGGCCCGCGCCGCAGGGACGACGGTCCGCAACGTGCGCGCCTACCAGGATCGGGGCATCCTGCCGCCGCCTCGTCGGGAGGGGAGGGTCGGCGTGTACTCCGACGCCCACCTGGCGCGCCTCCGCCTCGTCGGCACGCTCCTCGAGCGGGGCTACACGCTCGCGAGCATCGCCGAGCTGATCGGCGCGTGGGAGCGCGGCCAGGACGTGGCCGCCGTCCTCGGTCTCGAGGCGGCGCTCGGCGCGCCGTGGTCCGAGCGCGCCGAGGAGGCCGTGGGGCTTCCCGAGCTGGTGGCGTCCTTCGGCGGCGGGGCGGGGGAGCTCCTCCTCGAGGCGGTGGACATCGGGCTGCTCGTCCCCGAGGACGGCGCCGAGGAGGGCGTGCAGTACCGCGTCACGAACCCTGCAGCGCTGGAGATCGGGCGCCTCCTCGTCTCGGCGGGCGTGCCGCTCGCCGAGGTCCTGGGCGCGGCGCGGCGGCTCCGGGCGGACGTGGAGGGGGTGGCGGGCCGTCTCGTCGGCCTCGTCGAGAGCCGCCTTCTGGGGCCGTTCGGAGAGCCGCTGCCCGCGGCCGAGCTCGAGCGTCTGGGAGCGCTGGTCGTAGCGCTCCGACCGCTCGTGTCGCGCATGGTCGACGCGGAGCTCGGACGAGCGATGGAAGAGGAGATCCGCCGGCGGCTCGGCGCGCATTTCGAGCGCCTGGCCGGCGCGCCGGGCGAGGTGGCAGCCGGCTGACGACCCGCCCCCGACGCGCGGGGTCAGCTCGCGGCGGCCGCGGCTGACGTGCTGGTGGACCCGGACGAGGACGAGCTGTCGGACGCCGAAGAAGCCGAAGAAGAAGAGGAATCCGACGTGCTGGACGGTCCCGGCCTGGCGGCACTGCCGTCCGAGCTCGCCGGCGCCGTCTCCGTCTTCTCCTTCGTCGCCGTCTTGGTTCCCGAGCCCGTCCGGCTGTCGGTGCGGTAGAAGCCGCTGCCCTTCAGCACGATGCCCACGGAGCCGAAGACCTTGCGGAGGTCGCCGCCGCAGTCCGGGCACGTCGTGAGCGGCTTGTCGGAGAAAGACTGGACGATCTCGAGGCGGTGCCCACAGCTCGTGCACGCGTACTCGTAGGTTGGCATCGCCCTCTCCCTTGGCGTCCCGCTCCGCGCTGACTTCGGCGCCGGTCATGCTGGCACTCTCTGCCTTTGAGTGCCAATCCTAGCGGGCGGAGGGCGCCACCGGCCGCATCGTCCGTGGCCGATCGCGCGGGGCGCGTGCGGGAAGTCCGCCCTGCCCCGCCTCGTCCTAGACTCCCATCGTGGCCGAACGCAGCCTGACCCATCTCGATCCTCTCGGTGGCGCGCGCATGGTGGACGTCAGCCCCCGTGAGCCGACGCACCGCCGGGCGCTTGCACGCTGCCGGGTGTGGATGCTGCCCGAGACGACGACCAAGGTCGCCAACAACGCGATCACCAAGGGGGACGTGCTGGCCGCCGCGCGGATCGCCGGGATCCAGGCGGCGAAGCGGACGGCCGACATGATCCCGATGTGCCACCCGGTACTCGTCGGGTCGGTTTCCGTCAACTTCTTCATCGGCGACGACAACGTCGAGGTCGAAGCCCAGGTGGAGACCGTCGATCGGACCGGCGTCGAGATGGAAGCGCTCACGGCCTGCACCGTCGCGGCGCTCACCGTCTACGACATGTGCAAGTCCGCCGACCGCTCGATGACCATCGCGGACGTTGCGCTGTGGGAGAAGTCCGGAGGTCGCTCCGGCCCGTGGCGGAGGAGCGACCTCTCCGGGGACTCCCACGCTCGCTGACCCCCTCGGGGGTCTAGACCCGCCGCCGACCGGCGCGGGCGAAGAAGTCGGGAGTGATGGGCGGCGGTGGCGCCGGCCCGCTCTCCGCGGACGCGGCGTCTGAAAGCTCGGTTCCTTCGGTCGCACCGCCCGCGTCGGTGCCAGGGCCAACGCTTGTCCCGCCGGGCCCAGATACCACGGGCGCCCCCGTGACGTACTGGCCGATCGAGCTGGCGGTCGCGGATCCGGCTGGGGGCACCGGCGAGGTGATCCCGAATCCTGCAGGAGGCGGCGGTGGCACCGAGGAGAACCCGTTGGGCGCCGGAGGAGCCGGGGCGAACCCGACGGGCGGTGGTGGCGGCGGCGGCACCGACGAGAAGCCGTTGGGTGGGGGGGATGCGGCCGGTGGCTCGAGCCACACAGAAGGCGGGGGCGGAGGAGGTGGCGTCTCTGCAATGTGGGCGGGGAGATCGCTGGTTGCGTCGGACTCTGCCCCGCCGAAGATCCCGTCGGCGAACGAGGTGCCGTTGAGGCTTGCGTCCAAGGACGTCGAGGACACCCACTCAGGCGGCTTCGTCGCGTCGTCTGTTCCGCCCGGTCGCCAAGTGAAGGAGAGGTCCAGGTCGTCCTCGCCAACTTGCTCCGGAAAAGCTGGAGGCTCATCCGGTACCCCGAGGACGGGCGTCGCGTCCGGTGCCGTCTCCTGGGGGCCGTCCGCCGCGGCGACGTGCGCGCCACGGTTGTAGGCGTCTGCGGTCGAGGGCGCGTCCTCGAAGGTCGCGGCGAGGGCGGGGAGGTCGTCCGCCGTCCCGCGTCCGATCGCCAACGCCTCGGGTGCCGCCGGCAGGGCGGGATCCAGCCTCGCCACGAGGGCACGCAGCTCGGACTGCGCGACCTCGATGCGGCCGAGCCGCTCGAAGAGCTCCTCCCAAAGCTTGGCCGACGACAGTGCGAGCGAGCGGGCCAGATCCGAGGTCTCCGCCGCCGGCCCGTCCGGATACGGGTTCTGCATCGTCATGATGTCCCCCTTGGCGCTCGGCGCTACCCCACACAGTGCCAGGCTCCGGTGACGCTCACCGAACATTCCCGCCTTGCCGCCGCTGTCCCAGCCGTCATTCTAACCTCTTGCTCGACACCGAATCGACCCCATATCTGGCCAGGGCCCGATGGCCCCTCGGTCCCTTACGGGGACTTTCAGGCAAGTCCCGTTTGCGCAGACTGGATTGTGCAGTATGATGGTGGTACGGGTCGATGGGGACTCGTCAGCGACACGTCTTGGGACGTGCGAACGAGAAGGGGAAAACTACATGGGTACTTCGTGGAGCGACGCGCTCTGGCGCGTCGCCACAGCCCTCGGTCGCCGGCGCCGTATGGCCGACGGCGAGGTGTCGGAGGAGACCGACGAGTCGGGCTTCACGCTCATCGAGCTCATGGTCGTGTTGCTGATCATGGGCATCCTGATGGCGATCGCCATCCCGACCTTCCTCGGGGTGACGTCCACGGCCAACGACACGTCGGCGCAGTCCAACCTCACCAACGTCGTCACGGCGGCGAAGGCCATCTATGCGAAGGCGGACACTTACCCGAAGACGCTGACAATGGCGAAGAACCTGTCCTTCGACGAGCCGGAGTTCAAGTACGGAACGACAACTGGTGGCACGTATGCGGCTGCGACGTTGAGCGCGAAGCAGGACACACTCGCCATCAAGACGGCGACCACAACGACAGGCACAACGTTCATCGCGGTCGCGTACATGACAAAGACCAAGGAATGCTGGGTCGCCAAGGACACAGCGAACGGTGCAACAGCCGGGGTCAAGTACGGCTACGTGACTCCTGCCGCTCCGGCGAAGACAGTTGCGACAACCGCTTGCGTGCCAACCGCGACCACGATCACGTGGGGCGCAGGCAACAAATGGCCACCGGCGCCAACAGGTCACTGATCAGCAACGGACCTGAAGAAGATGAGAAGAGCGGGGCCCTCTCGGGGCCCCGCTCTTCTCGTTTGGGGGCGCATTCATCTCGCTGGCCCTGGAGGAATTCGGTCGAGACTGCGCGCTGGCGAGCGCCGTGACGTGGAAGGGATCGCGGGCGGCATGAGCTCGAATGCGTGGCGGTAACGTGGCGGTAGGAACCAACCGAGAGGTCGAGCACGCTGAAGACGAGCCCGTCCCGGGACTGCGCACCGCTCGTCTTTCAGCAATTGGGCTCTTCCCGAATCAGTGGGGACGGGAGAGGTGATGCGTGGAGCGAGGATCGGTCTCGACCAGGTCACTCCGTCCGTGTAGAGGACCACCCGGAGCCGATGGTGCGAGAACCGGCTGAAGCCGCGGCCCGCGCGCTTCACCTCGGTGGTGACGAGCTCATCGGCGCCTTCTTCCACGTCTAGCACCTTCACGCCGTCGATGCCAGGCATCACTTCTGCGTGTCGGGTGGCGTCCTTACGGGGTCCGCCGACGTGCGCTGGGCATCAGATTAGCCCCATGCCGACCGGGGAGTCGGCCACGGCGTGCGAGACGAATGTGGTCGATGACCACCCTGCCGCTCCGCGGCGCCGTGTCTTTCGAGCGGCACTCCGCCTGCCCGCACGAAGTGGCGCTCGTCAGCAGAGGGCGGGAGAACCTGCGGGTGGTGGCGACCCGTTGGGGTCGAAGGGGTCGCGCGGCGATCCGCAGGGTGCGAGTGTCTTCTGCGTCGTGCTCTTTGGCGTCGGCAGGGTGGTGGAGGTGGACGTGGCCGACACTGTCGAGACGGTGTGTGCGCCTGAGGATGTCGTGGAGGGGCTGGCGGCGCCCTGGCACCCCCCGAGCGCCGTCGCCGCGGCGATCACAGCGACGCCCGAGAGCACCCGTCGAATCCGATTTCTCATCCTGCCGCCCCCGTCGATGGCGTCTGGGAGGTGAAGATCGCCAGCTGCAGCGTCACGGAAAGTAGGGTGCCCCGGTTGGAGCCCCGCCCGCCTCCGCTCACGTAGACATCGTTCACATCGGTAAGACGCGGAAGGTCGTAGAGGCGCTTCAGAAAGGTGAGGAGTTCGTCGTACGTTCCCTTGATCGTCGCAGTGACGGGAACGGCAGAGTAGGACGTCGACGGCACCGGAGCGAGGCCGTTCGCACTGAGCGATGTGATCTTCACCCCTGCGGACTTGGCGGCGGCAGAGATCGTGTGGATGTATGTGTACAGACGTTCACTGGAAGGGGCGTAACCCTGGAGACGGTCGTGGATCGCCGTGATCTCGGAGACGTGCGCCGCTTCCTTCTTGACTCTTTGGAGTCGCGCCTGGTCGGCTGCGACGATGGACTGGAGTGAGGCACGCTGGCCGTTGAGACCATGGAGCTTGTGGGTCTGGGGAAGGTAGAAGGCGAGCACCCAGGCGACCAGGACAGCGACCGCCGCAAGTGCGACCAGAGCACCGCGCCGAGTGATCTTCACGTGCGAGGGTGATGCGCTCATGGGAGTTTCTCCTCGAAAAGTGAGACCCTCTGGCTGTGCGCCCTTGTGTTGATCGCGAAGGTGATCGGGAAGCTCACGTCCCCTGTCGTCGATGCCGAGACCGACCCGCTCAAGTCGACCGAGGAGAGACCCGGCGAGCGCGCCATGGCGAGACCGAACTGCGTCACCTGTGTGAGCGAGTGCGTGGACACGGTCGTCGTGCCGTTGCCGATGATCGACGTTGTGACGGGAGCTGTCGTCCCGATTGTCCCTCCGGTCGGCTGGGACGCCGTGAGGTTCAGGCCGCTCATGACCGCGCTCGACGGGAGGTACTCACCGAGTTGGTTGAGCACCACGAGCCAGTCGACCTCGTGCGCGACGAGTGGCTGGAGCTGGTGCTGGAGTGAGGTCACCTCGTTCCCCAGGCGCACCGCCTTGTCGTACCGGGGCATCTCGACCGTGTTGATCGTGTGGATGGTCGACTGGAGCGTCGCGACCTGACGCTCGGCCGTGCGGACAGCGAGCACACGCCACGCGGAGGCTCCGGCGAGTGCGAGGAGCACCACGACACCGGCGAGGATCAGCGCCCGCCGCCGACGGCGCATCGCCGGCTTGGCAGCGATCTCGGGCGGGATGAGCTCGAAGCGCGTCCGGGCCGGGCCGTTGAGCGCGAGCCCGAGCGGCACGGCGACGATCTGGTTGATCGACTCCGCTTCGCCCGGCGTCATCTTCAGTCGGCTCACGTCGACGAAGGAGAGCGGTGAGGCTTCTAGGACCGGGACGTCGATGCGTGCACGCAGCTCGTCGAGCAGTCCGACCGTCCGTGCGCCACCACCGGTGACGAGCACCCTCACTACTGACTGCGTGCGCCCCGGGACCGTCGAGAAGTACCGCAACGAGCTCTTCACGTCGTCGGCCAGTTGACCGACGACGCCGCCCACCACCCTGATCGCGTCCGGATCGTGCCGCCCCGGTCCTGCGAGGCGGCGCTTCACCAACTCGGCATCTGCGATCGGGATGTCGAGGGCCGATGCGAGTGCCCGGGTGACCGCGTCCCCGCCCGAGTCGATGGTGCGCACGAACTGGAGCGTGCCGCCGTGGTGGACCACGACCATGGTCAGCCCCGCACCCACCGAGACGACCGCCTCGGGCTCGCTCTCGCCGCCGGGAAGCGTGAAGGCGCGCGAGAGCGCGGCGGTGCCCAGGTCGATCCCTTCGGGTTCGAGGCCCGCGTCCTCGACCGCCGCGACGACCCCGTCGATGACGTCGCGGTGTGCCGCAGCGACCATGACCCCGATGAGCGGGAGCCCGTCGGCGTCCTCGGTGCGCGAGATCACCGCGGAGGCGAGCGAGGTGCGGTCGATGGGGAAGGGGACGATGTCCTCCGCCTGAAGGGTCACGGCGGCGGTGACCTCCTCGGGCGGGACGAGGGGGAGCTCGATCTCGCGGGTGATGGCACGGAGCCCCGCGACTCCAAGGCGCACTCGGTTCGTCTTGAACCCACCGTTCCGCCAGAGGCGACGGATCGCCGAGGTGACCTGCGCACGGTCCCGGATCTCGCCGTCCGCGACGACGCCAGGAGGCAGTCCGACCTGACCGAATGCTTCGAGAACCGGCGGGTGGCCGTCCTCGACGACCAGCTCGACCGCGCGGAGCGCGCTCGTGCCGATGTCGAGCCCGACGATGCGCTCAACCATCCCCGTCACTCCCCTTGTTCCGTCCGGGGCCACGGCCGACCGGATCGGTCCGCCGGTTCCCCGCCGGCAGATACATTCCCCATGACCTCACGCCCGGGGGGCGAGGTCCCACGACAGTGTACCGCCATCCACGGGATTTGCCAGGCCAGGTGCAACCGGACGGGTCTTGACCGTGGGCCGTAGGATCCGCGGACGGTGAGCTCCTCGGTCACGACAGGCGCCTGGGTGGCCGTCAGGGGCGGCACCGACGGGACGGTCGCGGTCCGCATCGAAGACATCGACGGTCGCAGGGTCGTCAGGGCGCGGACCTCGTCGGACCGTCGGCGAGGTGCGCTCGCCCGCGAGGACGGCGAGTCGCTCGCCCGAGCCGCGCACCTGGCCCGCGAGTCCCGGGTGCCACTCCTCATCGAGCTCTCCTCGAGCGGCGCGGACGTGTCCGTCGGGCTCGACGCCCTGCACGGCTGGGGGACGGCGGCGGCGTCGGTGGCTGCCTGCTCCGGCATCGTCCCCGTCCTGGCGGCCGCCGTCGGCCCGGTCGTCTCGGGGCCGGCGCTCCTGCTCGGGTTGAGCGACCTGGTGGTCATGGACCCCTCTGCGGTCGCGTTCGTCTCGGGGCCGGCGATGGTGGAGGCGTTCACGGGTGTCCGCCTCAGCCCGCAGGCCCTCGGCGGCCCGGGTGTGCACGCGACGACGAGCGGCGTGTGCACCCTGGAAGCCGACGACGCGGTGGCGGCCATGACCGAGCTGCTCGCGTACCTGCCGGACCACACCGACGGCGAGGCGCCGCACGTGCCCACCGACGACCCCGTCGACCGCGTCGAACCCGAGCTCCGACGTGTGGTTCCCGATCACGAGCGCGCCTCCTACGACGTGCGCGACGTCGTGGGCCTCGTCGTCGACGACGGCATCGTGTGCGAGCTCTGGGGGCGCTGGTCTCCCCAGATCGTCACGGCGTTCGCCAGGGTCGGGGGGCGCGCCGTCGGCGTCGTCGCCAACCAACCGCGTGCCCTCGCCGGCACGCTCGACATCGCGGCGTCCCAGAAGAGTGCGCGGTTCGTGCGCCTTTGCGACACCTTCAACCTGCCGATCCTGACCTTCGTCGACACGCCCGGGTTCCTCCCGGGCAAGGATCTCGAATGGCGCGGGATGATCCGCCACGGTGCCGAGCTCGCGTTCGCCTACGCCGAGGCGACGGTCCCGCGCCTGTGCGTCATCCTTCGGAAAGCCTTCGGCGGCGCGTACATCGTGATGGACTCCAAGGGACTGGGAAACGACCTGTGCCTCGCCTGGCCCCAAGCGGAGATCGCGGTCATGGGCGCACCGGGCGCCGTCCAGATCCTCCATCGACGGACATCCGACCAGGACCGGCGGGCCCGCGAGGAGGAGTACCGGGAGCGCTACCTCACCCCGTGGCCGGCGGCGGAGCGGGGGTTCGTCGACGAGGTGATCGACCCCGCGGACACCCGCCGCGCCCTGGCTGCCGGGCTCCGCGCCCTGTCCACCAAGCGTGAGGTCCTGCGTGGGCGCAAGCACGACGCCGGACCGCTGTGACCGCGGGCGGGCAAGGGCCCGGCGCGAAGAATATGGCCTTCACCAGGGAGAACGCCGCGCCCCGTGGCGTGCGCTCTCGATCGTCACCGAACTGCAATCGGCGTCATAGCTAATCCTCACGACCCCTGGGCAAGATGGTCCCCGTGATGGGATCCACGACTGACGCCCCGTTGGTGCTCGAGTCGTGCCACAGCACGTGGCTCTTCGACACCGAGCGCATGCGGTTTCGCCGCATCTTGAAGGGACTGGACCTGGACGCCCGGCAGGCGTCGACGGCCTGGCGGCCCTACTACGGGCTGGAGCTGGACTCGGTTTCCGAGTCGTTCGTCGTGCTGCTGAACCCCGAAGGGAGCCGGCTGTTGCGGTCGTGGCGGCATGTCGATCACTGCCCGCAGTGCGGCGGTGAGGCGACTGCGGAGTTGTCCCTCGACGAGCTCAGGAGCGCCGCGCTCAGCTGACCGCCGGAAGGGGTCGATCGCTGCCGGCCGCCGACAGCGCACTTGCGCCGTCCCCGCGTCTCCGTCCCCTCGCCGAGTCCCGGCCGCCGCCCGCCTGGCTGGGTAGGCTCGCCGACGTGGACCGGAACGATCTCGACCGACTCCTCGGCCTGCTCAGCCAGTGGGAAGGCTCGGATCTCCACCTGAAGGCGGGAGCCGCGCCGCGCGTCCGCATCGACGGCGAGCTTCGCCAGATGACCAACGAGTCGAACTCCACTCATGCCGACACGCAGGCGCTCGCGCGGGCGATCATGCCGGCCGAGGTCGCCGCCCACTTCGATCGCCATCGTGAGGCCGACTTCGCGTACTCCGTGCCAGGAGTCGGACGGTTCCGCGTGAACGCCTACTACCAGCGCAGCTCGGTCGCGTTGGCCTTCCGCCGCGTGCGCGCGAACCCCGGCTCGATCGAGGACCTCGGGCTGCCGCCGTCCGTCGCCAAGCTCGCGGAGGAGCGACGGGGCCTCGTCCTCGTCACCGGCCCCACCGGGTCGGGCAAGACCACGACCCTCGCGGCAATGATCGACCACATCAATCGGAACCGCTCGTGCCACATCATCACGATCGAGGACCCGATCGAGTACCTCCACGCCGACGCGCTCGCGTCGATCAGCCAGCGCGAGGTCGGGTTCGACACGGACTCGTTCCCCACGGCGATGCGGGTCGTCCTACGCCAGGACCCCGACGTCATCCTCGTGGGCGAGATGCGCGACGTGGAGACCGCCTCCGCGGCGCTGACGGCGGCGGAGACCGGTCACCTGGTCCTGTC
Organism: Acidimicrobiales bacterium; assembly: GCA_035534455.1. Classification (GTDB taxonomy): domain Bacteria; phylum Actinomycetota; class Acidimicrobiia; order Acidimicrobiales; family RAAP-2; genus JAJYVT01. The sequence goes on along the minus strand of DATLRV010000039.1, from coordinate 596 downwards.
CACCCTCCACACGATCGACGCCACCGAGACGATCACCAGGGTGGTGGACTTCTTCCCGCCGCACCAGCAGCAGCAGATCCGCACCTCGCTCGCCGGGTCGCTGCGCGGCACGATCGCGCAACGGCTGGTCCGGCGCGCGGACGGCAACGGGCGGGTCCCCGCCGTCGAGCTGATGGTCGTGAACGGGCGGATCCGGCAGTGCATCGAGGACGTCGAGCGCACGAGCGACATCGCGGACATCATCGCCGACGGCTCCTACTACGGGATGCAGAGCTTCGACCAGAGTCTGGCCGCCCTTCTCGAGGCGGCCGCGATCACGCTGGCGGAGGGCCTCGAGATGGCCACCAACCCGCACGACCTGCGTGTCACCCTCGAACGGCGGGGGCTCGTGCAGACCGGGCGGGGCTAACGGCAATACCGTTCAGTTAAGCTCACAATGGTGTAGTTTGACTATATGCCCCGGTCCGGTTGGAGGAAGCCTGCGTCAGACCGTCGGCTCTCCGACCTCGTCTCGGTGGGTGTGCTGACGCGCACGTTCCCTCCTTCGCTCGTCGACGAGGTGGTGGCGAGCTGCGAGCGCACCGAGCAACGCAACC
>DATLRV010000038.1:0-92664 GCA_035534455.1 Acidimicrobiales bacterium | reverse complement strand
TCGAGCGCTGGCGCGCGCACCGCGTCTTCGAGCGATCCGTCGAGGGCCGGGCGGGTGCCGAGCGCTGGGTCTTCTACGAGGGGCCGCCCACGGCCAACAACCGGCCCGGGCTCCACCACGTGTGGGCCCGCGTCTACAAGGACCTCTTCTGCCGCTTCCGCACGATGCGCGGGTTCCTCGTCGAGCGCCGTGCGGGGTGGGACACCCACGGCCTCCCGGTCGAGGTCGAGGTGGAGAAGCGTCTCGGGGTGAACTCCAAGCGCCAGATCGAAGAGGAGGTGGGGATCGCCGAGTTTGTGCGGCTCTGCCGCGAGTCGGTCGTGAGCTACGTGCAGGACTGGAACGCCCTCACCGAGCGCATCGGCTACTGGACGGACCTCGACCACGCCTACTGGACCTTCGACCGCGCCTACATCGAGTCGGTCTGGTGGTACCTCAAGCAGCTCTTCGACAAGACACTGCTCTACGAAGACCTGAAGGTCGTCCCCTACTGCCCGCGCTGCGGGACCGCCCTGTCGAGCCACGAGCTGGGCCAGCCCGAGGTGTACACCGACGAGGAGGACGAGTCGGCGTACGTGAAGCTCCGGATCGTCGACCCCGACCCCGCGGTGCTCGGCGACGCGCGGTGGCTCGTCGTGTGGACGACGACGCCCTGGACGCTCCTCTCGAACACCGGGGTCGCCGCGCACCCCGACCTCGACTACGTCGTCGTCGACGGCATGGTGGTCGCCGGCGACCTCGCCGACGAGGTCCTCGGGGAGGGTGCCGCCCCCCGGGCGACGACGCGCCTTCGCGGCCGGGACCTGAAGGGCCTGCGCTACGAGCGCCCCTTCGACGCGGTCGCGCTCGGCGCCGCGTCGGACGCCGAGCGCGGCTGGCGCGTGGTGCTCGCCGACTTCGTGACGACCGACGAGGGCACCGGCCTCGTCCACCTCGCCCCCGCGTTCGGGGAGATCGACCGCGAGGTGGGGAGGGCGGAAGGGCTGCCGACCCTCAATCCCGTGGGCCCCGACGGCCGGTTCACCGCCGCCGCCGGCGCGCCGTTCGAGGGGCGGCCCGTGCGCGACAGCAACGACCTCGTGAACACGACGCTCGAGGCGAAGGACCTCCTCCTCCGCCGTCACATGTACACCCACACGTACCCCCACTGCTGGCGCTGCCGGACGGCGCTCATCTACTGGGGGAAGCCCAGCTGGTACGTCGCCACCTCGTCGCGCAAGGGCGAGCTCGTCGCCGCCAACCAGAAGGTCGACTGGCACCCCGCCCACATCAAGGACGGGCGCTTCGGCGAGTGGCTGGCGAACAACGTCGACTGGGCGCTCTCGCGCGACCGCTACTGGGGGACGCCGCTCCCGATCTGGCGCTGCGACGAGGGCCACGTCATCTGCGTCGGGTCCATGGCCGAGCTCGCCTGGCTCGCGGGGCGCGACCTCTCCCAGGTCGACCCCCACCGGCCCACGATCGACGAGGTCACCTTCGCCTGCCCGGAGTGCGCGTCGCTCGCCGGGGCGCAGGTGGCCGCCGGCTCGGCGACCGGCTACGTCGAGTCGGAGCTCCCCATCGCCACGGCTCGGCGCGTCGAGCCGGTGATCGACGCGTGGTTCGACTCGGGCTCCATGCCGGCCGCGCAGGTGGGCTACCCCCACGTGTCCGGGTCGAAGGAGGCGATGCGCTACCCCGCGGACTTCATCGTCGAGGCCATCGACCAGACGCGCGGCTGGTTCTACTCGCTCCTCGCGGTGAACGACCTCGTGTTCGGGAAGGCCCCCTACCGCCACGTGATGGTGCTCGGTCATATCGTCGACGCCGACGGCCGCAAGATGTCGAAGTCGCTCGGCAACGTGATCGACCCGTGGGAGCTCGTCGACAGCCACGGCGCCGACCCGTTGCGGTGGTGGATGTTCTCCCAGGGCTCTCCGTGGACCGCTACGCGGGCGAGCACGGGCGCGATCGAGGCGTCCATGCGCGACACGCTGCTCACGCTCTGGCATACGGCGGGCTTCTTCGCGACCTACGCGTCGCTCAACGGCTTCGACCCCGCGGATCCCGCGGTGCCCCCGCCGGCCGAGCGGGGCGCGCTCGACCGCTGGGCGAGGTCGCGCGTGGCCTCGACGATCGGCACGGTGACGGCCGCGCTCGACGCCTACGAGCCGCTCGAGGCGGCGACCGCGTTGAAGTCGCTCGTCGACGACCTCTCCAACTGGTACGTGCGCCGGAGCAGGCGCCGATTCTGGCGCACCGACCCGGACGCCCCGCCGTCGGACGCGCTCGCGGCACAGGCGACGCTGTACGAGGCGCTCGTCATCGTTTCGCTGCTCCTGGCGCCGTTCTGCCCGTTCGTCGCCGACCGGCTGTGGCGCGAGTTGGCCGGCTCGCTGGGCGGCGGCTCGGTGAGGAGCGGCTCGGTGCACCTCGAAGCGTGGCCCGTGGAGGACGAGCCCGCCGTCGACCGCGACCTCGAGGCGCAGATGGCGCTTGCGATCCAGCTGTCGTCGCTCGGGCGCGCGGCGCGCGGCGCGGCGGGCGTGAAGGTGCGCCAGCCCTTGTCGCGTGCCCTCGTCTTCCTCGCGCCCGGGTCCCCCGAGATCCTCGCCGACGTCGTCGCCGACGAGCTGAACGTCGACGAGGTCGTGAAGGTCACAGAGCTCGGCGACGCCGTCTCCTTGGAGCTCGTGCCGAACTTCCGTGTGCTCGGCCCCCGGCTCGGCGAGGCGGTGAAGGAGGTCCGCAGCGCGCTCGGCATGTTCGGCGCGCTCGACGTCGCGGCGGCCGCCGCCGCACTCGAGGGAGGCGGGACCGTGACCGTCGAGCTGTCGGGCGGACCCGTGGCGCTCGGTCCCGACGAGCTGGAGGTTCGAGTGCGGGGCCAGGAGGGGTTCGCGGTCTCTCGCGAGGGGAGCGCCGTCGTCGCGCTCGACCTGGCCCTCGACGACGACCTGCGACGGCGCGGCCTCGTGCGCGAGGTCGTGCGCCACGTCCAGGATCTCCGCAAGGCGCGCGGCCTCGAGGTCTCCGACCGGATCCATCTGTGGCTCACGGGCGTCGACCCCGGTCTCTTCGACGCGATCGGCCGCGAGGTGCTCGCCGTCGAGGTGTCGCCGGGTCCCGGGCGCGGTGAGGCGGTGGCGCTCGAGGTCGGCGGCGTCGGACGGGTCGAGGCCTGGCTCGAGAAGGCCTGAGGGACGCATGCCGGCCGAGGTGCCCCCCGGGTCCCGGCCGCTCGCCCGACAACTCGCCCAGTGGCGAGTCTTCGTGCCGTTCTACGCCCGCGCGATCGGCCTGCAGGCAGCCACCCGGCGGTCGCCAGGGCGCTCCTCGACCACTCCTCGGTCTACGAGGACCCCTGGAGCCGGGCGGCGCGCACGACCGGGTACGCGTTGCGGTTCGGCTTCGGTGAGGACCGCGACGAGACCGCCACCGAGCTCCGCGCGCTGCACCGCGGGATCGGCGGCGTCGACGACGCGGGCCGCCGGTACCACGCGTGGGACCGCGACGTCTGGACCCGGGTCCCCTCACCACCGCCGAGTCGCTCCTTCGCCGTCGACGTCATGTGCAGCCCGTGGCCGCGCCGCGACCTCGAGACCTTCTACGAGGGCATCCGGCGGATCGGCCTGCACTACGGCCTGCGCTCGGGGTCGGGTCGGGCCTGTTGAAGGTCCTCGACCAGGAGATCATCCACCGCGGCGCCCGCCGCCTCCTCCCGTGTGGACACGCTCACTTTGGCCGATAGGCGTCGGCCCGATGATCAACCCGGTCGACGTAGACGATGCGCTCGTCCTCGTCGATCCAGTAGATGACGCGATATGCCCCGACGCGTGCGCTGCACCAGCCTTCAAGTTCTCGTCCAAGGGGATGACCGACTCGGTGAGGGTTGGAGATCAGGCGGCCGAAGCAGAACTCGACGACCGCTCCTACCACTCGTGGTGCGGATGTTGCGAGACGATCGAGATGGCGAACCGCAGGTGGTGACCATCGCAGCCCGTACTCATCCACGGGACCAGCGGGCCCGTGCCTCCTCCTTGGAGAGCTCGATCGTCTGGCCGGCACGACGAGCAGCTGCAGCCTCCCGGAGGTCTGCCATCGCGCCGGCATCCGACAGCACTTCGAGCGTGTCCTCGAGCGCCTCGAGGTCTTCAACCGCGAGCACGACCACGCTTGGTCGCCCGTGTTTGGTGATCACCATGCGACGGTGCTCAGTCTCGATCCCTTCGACGACCTCGGACAAACGTGCCTTGGCCTCTGCCAAAGAGATCTGCTCGGTTGCTGGAGTGACCATAAGTAGGACTATAACGTGCCGGAGAGCGTGCCGGTGAGTCGTTTTCGGGAGTCGTCGAGGTTCGGATAGGAGTGCCTACGGCCCACCGAGTGACTGCCCTACATGTTACCCTACGTAGGTGCACAAGACGAGTGTCTACCTGAACCCGGAAGAAATCGCTCGGCTCGCATCGCTTGCTGACCGCGAGGGGACGTCTCAGGCAGAGGTCATTCGCCGAGCGATCCGTCTCTACGAGCCCGAACGCAAAGGAGACAGAAACTTCGCGCTCATCGGCGTGGCCGATGGTCCCGGTGGTTCCATCGCCGATGTTCCGGAGGATGAGCTTCTCGAGGGCTTCGGCGATTGACGGTCGTTCTCGACGCCGCTCCTCTCGTCGCGGTCGCAGATCGCCGCGACCGCCTGCGCCCGGCTGTTGAGGCGGTGCTGCGAGAGGAGCCGGGCGAGCTCGTACTTCCGGCTCCCGTTACCGGAGAGGTCGACTACTTGCTCGGTCGTCGGCTCGGGCGCGGTGCTCGCCTCGGTTTCATCGAAGATCTCGCCGCTGGTCGATTCCTCGTCGCTCACCTCGAACCGGACGAGTACGGCCTCATCGCGGATCTCGAACGCCGCTACGAAAAGCTCGATGCTGGTCTCGCCGACCTGAGCGTGGTCGTCGCGGCGCATCGCCATAAGACCCGGCGACTGCTCACTTTCGACGAGCGCCACTTCCGCACGCTCCGACCCCTGGACGGTGGTCGTTTCACGTTGCTACCAGCAGACGAGCCACGTCGCTGATCCGTTCTCGGATCTCGTCGAAGTTCGCACCATCCGGTCGACACCCGAGAGGTCCGTGAGCCCGACGACGTCCGTGAGGCGGTCGCAGCGACCCGGCCGTCGGTGACCACGTAAGAGGCGCGCGCCGCAGGTCCGTCGCCCGACGTCTGACGACCCCCGACCGGCGGTGCGGCGTGCCTATCCGTGTGGCAGGAAGGTGGCCGAGTCGCCGTACGTGACGGCGGTCCCGACGCGGTGCTCGGTCTGGACGAGCTCGCGCACGAAGTCGGGGGCTGTCACCGTGCCGAGTCCCGTCGCCAGGTTGTAGCCCGCGGTTGCGGCGTAGCCCGGGACTGTGACCTGCGTTCCTGTTGTGGTGAACCAGACGGAGTTGTTGCCGGAGGTGACGCTCACGATCCCGGGGTCGTGAGCGGCCTTCATCGTGTACAGGGCGGGGTTGATCAGGCCGAGAGGGTGGTGTGTGTTGAGCTGGTCGGCGATCGCCACGAGGCCGGAGAACACGGGCGCCGCCTCACTGGTGCCACCGATGGAGTCCCACCCCGCGCCGAACGACAGACCGCTGACGTAGATGTTGACCGCGCCGGAGACCGATGCCGTCATCGAGATGTCGGGAATCCCGCGCCGGTTCCCGACGCTCGCCGCGACGCCGCTCTGGTACGAGGGGCGGGTGAACACCGTGGAGAGCCCGCCGCCGCCCGCGGCGGGGCTGCCGAAGAGTGTGGTGTCGTTCCAAGCCTGGTCGGGAGCGGTGCGCCGCCCGCGTGTGTTGAGCGTGAGCTGCGTCCCCCCGACCGCCGTCACCGGCGGGTCCGTGGCCGGCCAGCCGGCGTCCCGGAACCCGAAGTAGTGCAGGCCTGTGGGTGTCGACGCCTCGGCCGCGCCTGTGTCACCTGCGGCTGCGAGCACGGTGACGTTGTTGCGGTACGCGTTCTCGTAGGCGCTGCGGAGCCCGAGGATTGTGGCCGGGGACGCGAACGTCGCCTCTCCGGTGCCGAAGCTCTGGCTGATCACCTGGCCGAGGTGATGGTCGATCACGTAGTTCTCGGCGTTGACGATTGTGGGGAACCCTGTGGTCCCGACCGTCTCGGGCGTCGGCGTCTCCACGAGCAGGATGTTGGCCCCGGGGGCGGTGGCGTGCGCCCACTCGACGTCGAGCGTCGTCTCCACGGCCCAGCCTGTCATTGTGGCTGTCGACGGTGTGAACGCGGGCACCGGTCCGTACTTCAGGATTGTGAAGCGCCCCGGGGGCGGGAGGCTGTAGCTGCGGTCGAAGACCGCGAGGTCCGTGCGGATTGTGGGTGCGCCGAAGGAGTCGACGATCACGATCGTCTCGCCGTGCCCGGTGAGGTTCTGCCTGAAGAGGGGCTGCTCGTTGTACGCGGTCTCCACCTGCGCAGGCCCGTAGCAGAGGATGCCGTACGTCGCCTTGCAGTACTGCTCGGTGGGGGGACGTGTCGAGCGCAGGAACCCGAGCTGCTCGACCTGCGGGTGCATCACCAGGGCGGCGGGAGGGGCGTGCACACCCGCGGCGATCGTCCCGACGCCGGCGGTTCCCGCCCACGCGAGCCCACCCGCCGTGAGTGCCATCCCGGCGGCCCCGGCGAACAACCCGCTGCGAAGACGCGCCACGGGCCCCCCTTTTGTCGTCCGCGGCATCCTGGCCGTCTCGGTCCTTGGTGGACTGTTGACGGCAATGTATCTCGGCGTGCTGCAAGCGAAGGGGTGAGGCGCAGCCTGAAGTGGTCGTTCCACCCTGGCCCTTGCGGGCGACCAGGGGGGTCCCGGGCGACCGGGGGACCCGGTCGAACGGTCCGGTAGGGTTGCGGTCGTGGCGAAGCGGAAGCTCCTCAAGCCCATGGCGGTCCTCGGCGTGCTCGGTACGATGGCCAGTGTCTGGTGGTTCGCGCTGAAGCCTCGCCGTAAGCACGAGCAGTAGTAGCGCGCGTTCGCGCTCGGCGCGCGTGGCCGCGGTCCGAGCGCGCCGTGTGCCGGGGTGCCACACTTCCGTCCGCTCGGGGCCGGGTCGAGCTCGTCGACTCCGACGCGCTGGCGAAGCGAGGCCATCGCGTCCGTGCACGACGACGGCATCGCTCTCGGTGCCGTCGCCGAGCTCGCTCGAGTCGGGGTCGAGGATGCGGTCGCCCGTGCCGCCGACCTCGACGCCCGGACGCGTGCGGTCGCCCTCTCCGCGCCACTGGACTCCCCGGTGCTCGTCGGCACACCGGAGGAGCCCGGCATCGTTGCGGTCGTGCGGGCGCGCCGACACCCGCGCGCAGACGACCCGGACGACCAAACGCTGGCGACCGAGTTCTGCGTCGAGGAGCGAGTGCGAGCCGCCGCCGACCGTTGGGTGACCTGGCGTGCCTGAGCCGACCGTCACCCCCGCGCTCGACCCCCTCGCCATCGAGCTTCTTGCCGATCTCCCGCCGGAGGTCCGGCGGCTCGTCGTCGAGGCGTTCGACCGGGTCGACTTCGAGTTTGGCGCGGTCCTCATGCGCGATGGCGACCCGGCCGACCCGTACTGGGTGCTCACCGACGGGCGGGTACGGGTCGTGCGCGACGGTGCCGACGGCACCGAGCGAAGGTCGTCCAGTCCTCGAAGTCGGAGCTCGAGTCGCTGGCGGTCGCGCTCGCCGCGCAGCTGATCGCCTCGGTCGCGCTGCTCTTCTACTACAGCACCTTGATGGGGATCGTCTTCTTCGTCTCGGTGCCGGTCTACCTCTTGATCACGCGTTGGTCGCTCGCCCGTCTCGTCCCGGCCACCGCGTCCCTCGAGGAGGAGGCGGTCCGCTACGCCTCACGGCAGGTGGAGATCGTGAAGGGCATCGAGACCGCGAAGGCCCTCGCCGCGGAGGGCCTGCTGCAACAGGCCCTCGTCGAGCACCAGGTCGCGCTCAACGCCCGGCAGATCGGCGTCGACCGCCCGCGTGCCGTCTACGGTGCGTTGACCCAGGGCCTCGGCTTCGCCCTGCTGGCCGGCTTCCTGGCCATCGGGATCACCGAGAAGGTCGGCAATACCCTTTCCATCGGCGGGCTCGTCGCGTGCGTGACCCTCGTCGCGCTCGCAACCCCCCCGATGCAAGAGCTCCTCGATCGAAGGTAGGGGAGTCGGGGCTCGCCCTTTCAGGCGGCCAACGCCAGCGTCTCGCCATCGCCCGTGCCCTCTACCGACGTCCGGCGCTCCTCGTCCTCGACGAGGCCACCAGCGCGCTCGACGCCGAGTCCGAGCGGGCGATCCAGGAGAACCTGGCGCGCCTGTTGAGCGACCGCACGGCGATGATCATCGCCCACCGCCTCTCGACGGTCCGCCACGCCGATCTCATCCTCGTGCTCGACCGCGGCCGCCTGGTGGAGCAGGGCACCCATGACGAGCTCGTCGCCCACCGGGGCCTGTATCTTCTCCTGACCGCACAGCAGCTCGACCTCAGAGCGCTGACCGAACCTGACGATCGGCCTGCCCCATGAACGTGTTCTTCTTCGGCTGCCGTGGCTCGACCCCGGTCTCGGGCGCCGAGTACCAGCGCTACGGCACGGCGACGTCCTGCGTCGGCGTGGGCGCCGGCACGGCGACGAGCTACGAGGAGGCGTCGGCAGGAGGCGCCGCGCCGCACCTCGTCCTCGACGCCGGGACGGGGTTCATCAATCTCGAACGGGTGCTCGACGGCCAGCCGTTCCAGGGGAGCGTCTGCATCACCCACCTCCACTGGGACCACACCCACGGGCTCCCGTTCCTTCGGGAGGCCTACATGCTCGGCCACCGCGTCGACATCTACGTTCCCGGTCAAGGGGGCGAGGCCGAGACGGTCATGAACCGGGCTTTTTCGCCACCGCACTTCCCGGTGCCGATCGGCACACTCGGGGACGCGTGGTCGGTGACCGGGATCGAGCCGGGCGGCTTCGAGCTCGAGGGCTTCGGTGTCTCGGCCGCAGAAGTCCCGCACAAGGGGAGCCGCACCTTCGGCTACCGCGTCTCGGACGGGGCGGCGACGATCGCGTACCTCCCGGACCACAAGCCGCTGGCCCTCGGACCGGGTCCTGACGGGCTCGGCGAGTACCACCCTGCCGCGATGTCCCTGGCGTCGGGTGTCGACCTCTTGATCCACGACTCCCAGCACACCGCCGCCGAGCTTCCCCGCCTCGGCTTCTTGGGGCACAGCGCGATCGAGTACGTGATCGGCCTCGGCCTCGCCGCCGGCGCCAAGGCGGTCGCGCTCTTCCACCACGACCCCCACCGCACCGACGACCAGATCGACGAGATCGTCGCGGGCATCGGGGACCCGGGCATCTGCGTCGTTGCCGCGCGCGAGGGGATGGTGCTCTCGCTGCCGTAGGGCGCGGCGCCCGGGCGACCTACGGCGTGGGCTCTCCTCGGTGCGGCGCGTCTCCCCGGTGCGGCGCGTCGCCCTGCCGGCCGGCCGCCGGCGCGGCGCCGACGATCGTCGGGAGGACCGCTGTCGTCGACCCGCGCACGACCACGTCCGCCAACTCGTCCATGCCGGTCGGCTCGGCGTTCACGATGACGACGCGCGCCCCGTGCGACCTCGCGAGGGGTACGAGGCCGGCCGCCGGGTAGACGCCCAGGCTGGTCCCGGCCGCGAGCAGGAGGTCGGCCGACCGCGCGGCGGCCTCCGCCCGGGCGAGGTCTCCGGGCACGAGCGACTGGCCGAAGCTGATCGTCGCCGACTTGAGGATCCCGCCACAGCTCCGGCACGCGGGGTCGTCCTCGCCCGTCGCCACGCGCTCGAGCGTCGGCCCCGCGGGCCCACGCTCGCCGCACGTCGTGCAGACCACCTCCCGCATCGTCCCGTGGATCTCGACGACCCGGGCGGGGTCGTGCCCGGCGAGCTGGTGGAGGCCGTCGATGTTCTGGGTCACGAGCAGCTCGAGCCGGCCCTGCCGCTCGAGCTCGACGAGCGCGAGGTGCCCGGGTGAGGGCGCCGCGGCCCAGACGGGGGAGCGGAGCCTGCCCTGCCACGCCCGGCGCCTGACCTCGGGATCGGTCAGGTAGGCGTCCAGCGTGGAGAGCCGCTCTGCGGCGGGGTCCCTGGTCCAGACGCCCTGCGGGCCGCGGAAGTCCGGGATGCCCGCGCCCGTGGAGACCCCCGCGCCGGTGAGGGCGACGAGATGCTGGGCCGCCCCGACAAGTGCCGCCGCGGACTCGATGGCGGCGTCGGACGGCGGCCCGCCGGCTGGGGGACCGTCGGGCAGGGGGCGCACTGGCGCAGGGTACCGCCGGGCACGCGAGAATCAGCCCATGACCTTTGCGACCACGAACCCCGCCACCGGCGAGGTGGAGAAGACCTTCGACGCCCACACGCCCGACGAGGTCGACGCACGGCTCGCCCGGGCGGCCGCCGGTTTCGAGACGATGCGCACGATGGCGCTGTCCCAGCGCGCGCGCCTCATGCACTCCGCCGCCGACCTGCTCGACGGTGAGGTGCCGGACGTCGCCCGCATCCTCACCACCGAGATGGGGAAGACCTTCGCCTCCGCCAAGGCCGAGGTCGCCAAGTGCGCCCTCGGGCTCCGGTGGTACGCCGACAACGCCGAGCGGCTGCTCGCCGAGGTGCGGATCGACGACCACAGCTATGTCCGCTTCGACCCGCTCGGGCCGGTGCTCGCGATCATGCCCTGGAACTTCCCCCTGTGGCAGGTGATGCGCTTCGCCGGGCCCGGCCTCATGGCAGGGAACGTCGGCGTGCTCAAGCACGCGGCCAACGTGCCGCAGGCCGCCCTCTACATCGAAGAGGTCTTCCGGCGTGCGGGCTACCCGGAGGGCGCCTTCACCACGCTCCTCGTCTCGTCGTCGGACGTGGCGCCGGTCATCGAGGACGAGCGCATCGCCGCGGTCACCCTGACCGGCAGCGAGCGGGCGGGCGCCGCGGTCGCCGAGACCGCGGGCCGCGTGCTCAAGAAGTGTGTCCTCGAGCTCGGCGGCTCGGACCCCTTCGTCGTGACCAGGACCGCGGACCTCGAGCGTTCGGCGTCCGTCGCGGTGACCGCCCGTGTGCAGAACAACGGTCAGTCCTGCATCGCGGCCAAGCGTTTCATCGTCGACGCCGAGGTCTACGACGAGTGGACCGACAAGTTCGTGTCCAAGATGGCCGCCCTCCGCGTCGGCGACCCCATGGACAACGCGACCGACGTCGGCCCCCTCGTGACCGAGGCACAGCGCACGGAGATCGCCGGCCAGGTCGACGACGCGCGCGACAAGGGGGCGAACGTCGCGTGCGGCGGCTCGGTGATCGACGGACCCGGTTGGTACTACGAGCCGACGGTCCTCCTCGACGTCACCACCGGGATGCGGGTCCTCCAAGAGGAGGTCTTCGGCCCCGTCGCCACGGTCGAGCGCTACGACGACCTCGACGAGGCGATCCGCATCGCCAACCGTACGCAGTACGGCCTCGGCTCGAGCATCTGGACGACCGACGCGGGGGAGCGCGAGCGCCTCGTTGCGGGGATCCAGGCCGGGCAGGTGTTCGTCAACACGATGGTCGCCTCCTCCCCCGAGCTCCCCTTCGGCGGCATCAAGCGGTCCGGCTACGGGCGCGAGCTGAGCGAGATGGGGATGAAGGAGTTCATGAACGCGAAGTCGGTGCGGGCCGACTCGAGCACCTCGGTGCCGTCGCCCGGAGCTGCGGCGGAGTAGCGCCCGGCGCAACCGCCGGAGCGCACGCGTGGGCAGCGGCGCGCCGTCCGCGTAGCCTCTTGGGCGACATGGACGCCCACGCTCACGCTCCCGATCACGCGCAGGCTGACGGCCCGCCGCTCACCTACCTCGACCACGCCGCGTCGACGCCGGTGCGCGACGAGGTCGCCGAGGCGATGGCGCCGTTCGCCAAGGAGGTCTTCGGCCACCCCTCGGGCCACCACCGCCAGGCCCGCGCCTCGCGCCGCGCGCTCGAGGACGCCAGGGACCTGGTGGCCGAGCTGCTCGGCGCCGCGCCGCGAGAGGTCGTCTTCACTTCGGGGGGGACGGAGGCCGACAACCTCGCCGTCCTCGGCGTCCTCGGCGCCGCGGCGCGCAGGCGCCACGGGGAAGAGACGGTCGTGGTCAGCTCCGCGATCGAGCACGCCGCGGTCCTCGAGGCGTGCCGCGCCGCTGCTGATCGCCTCGGCGGAGTGGTGCACGAGCGCGTGGGGGTGGACGCGCACGGCGTGGTCGACCTCGACCGTCTTTCCGAGGTGCTGTCCGCCGACGTGGCGCTGGTCACGGTCATGCTCGCCAACAACGAGTTGGGCACCCTCCAGCCTCTCGGCGACGTCGTCTCGCGCACCCGACAGCTCGCCCCGGGGGCCGTCGTGCACACCGACGCCGTGCAGGCCGCACCGTGGCTGGACGTGGCGCTCGCGGCGCAAGGTGTGGACCTCGTCGCCATCTCGGCGCACAAGCTGGGCGGCCCGAAGGGTGCGGGGGCGCTCGTGGTGCGCGAGGGCGTCGAGCTGGACGCGCTCGTCGTCGGCGGCGGGCAGGAGCGCGAACGCCGGGCGGGCACCCACGACGTCGCCGGAGCGGTCGGCCTCGCCACCGCGCTCGCCGCGGCGGGACGGGAGCGTGAGGGGGAATCCGTGCGCGTCGGGGCACTGCGCGATCGCCTCGCGGACGGGCTGCTCGGCGCGGTCCCCTCGGCCATCGAGGCCGCGGACCGCAAGGCCGTGTTGCCGGGGCACTGCCACCTCTGCTTCGCAGGCGTCGACCGCGAGGAGCTCGTCGTGCTCCTCGACGAGGCGGGCGTCTGCGTCTCGGCGGGCGCGGCGTGCGCGAGCGGCGCGCTCGAGCCGAGCCACGTGCTCGCGGCGATGGGCGTGCCCGCGACCGTCGCACGCGGCTCGATCCGTTTCAGCCTCGGCCACACGACGACGCCCGTCGACGTCGAGCGCGCCCTCGCGGTCGTGCCCGAAGCCGTCGCACGCCTGCGCGGCTGAGCGGCGGCGGAGCGGTGCCGACGGCGATGCGCGTGCTCGTGGCCATGTCCGGAGGTGTGGACTCCTCGGTTGCTGCCGCGCGCCTCGTCGCGGAGGGCCACGACGTCGTCGGCGCCACCCTGAAGCTCTGGGGCGGCCCGCAGAGCTCGGGCTGCTGCTCGGTCGCCGACGTGGACGACGCGCGCCGCGTCGCCCAGCAGCTCGGGATCGCGCACCACGTCTTCAACCTCACCGAGGACTTCGAGCGCGCCGTGGTGGGCCCGTACGTCGACGCGCACGCGTCCGGCCGCACCCCGAACCCGTGCATCGAGTGCAACCGCCACATCAAGTTCGACCGCCTGCTCGCGCGGGCCGAGCGCCTCGGCTTCGACCGCCTGGCGACCGGGCACCACGCGCAGGTGGTCGAGCGGTCGGGGCGGTTCTCGTTGCGCCGGGGTGCGGACGCGTTGAAGGACCAGTCGTACGTGCTGTCGATGCTCGGGCAGTCACAGCTCGGCGCGGTCGTGCTGCCGGTGGGCCGCATGACCAAGGCCGGAGTGCGCGCGGAGGCCGCGAGGTTGGGGCTGCGCACGGCGGGCAAGCCCGACAGCCAGGACGTGTGCTTCATCCACTCCGCCCAAGGGCGGGGAGGCTTCCTGTCGTCCCGGCTCGAGCTCCACCCCGCCGACGTGGTGGACGAGGTGAGCGGCGCGCACCTGGGGCATGTGGGAGCCGTGGAGCTCGTCACGGTCGGTCAGCGACGGGGGATGCCGGCGGCCGGGGGGCGCCGGTACGCCGTCGCGGTCGACGTGGCCGCGCGCCGCGTCACGGTCACCGACGGAGCGAGGGCGACGGTCGACGAGCTCTCGCTCGAGCCGGGCTCCGTCACCTGGGTCGACGGCCCCCTCGCCGACGGCGAGGAGGCGACCGCGCAGGTGAGCGCGCACGGACGCCCCGCGCGCTGCACCGTCCGGATCGCCGGTGCCGGTGCGGGGGACGGGCTCACGGTCCGTTTCGCCGCGCCGCAGCGTCCGGTCGCGCCCGGACAGACCCTCGCGCTCTACGACGGGCGCGATCCCGACGAGGTGCGCGGTGGGGGCGTCGTCGCGGCGGCGAGGAGGTGCCGGTGAGTCCCCCCCGCGACGCCGTGGGCGAGGTGGACGGGGTCCCCGGTGCCGGACCGGACCGGCGCACACCCGCAGCGCGTGCGGCGGAGCTCCGGCGGCTGATCGAGCACCACAACGAGCGCTACTTCGTGCTCGACGCACCGGAGATCCCCGACGCCGACTTCGACGCGCTCGTCCGGGAGCTCCGCCTGATCGAGGCCGAGCACCCCGAGGTCATCACCTCCGATTCGCCGACCCAGCGCGTGGGCGGCGCGGCCGAGACCCAGCTCTTCGCCCCGGTTCGCCACCGGATCCCGATGATGAGCCTCGACAACGCGTTCGATGAGGCCGAGCTCGAGGCGTGGGCCGACCGCCTCCGCCGTCTGCTCCCCGACGTCGACCTCGAGAAGCTCGACTTCAGCTGCGAGCCCAAGGTCGACGGCGTCGCGATGTCCCTCACCTACGTCGACGGCAGGTTCGTCCGGGCGGCGACCCGCGGCGACGGCGTCACCGGGGAGGACGTGACGGCCAACGTGGCCACCATCCGCGTCGTGCCGCACCAGCTCACGATGCCCGCGCCCCACCACCTCGAGGTGCGCGGCGAGGTGTACATGCCGACCGCCACATTCGCCGAGCTGAACCGGAAGGCCGAGTCGCAGGGCACCAAGACCTTCGCCAACCCGCGCAACGCCGGTGCGGGCTCGCTGCGCCAGAAGGACCCGGCGATGACGGCCTCGCGTCCGCTCTCGTTCTGGGCGTACCAGATCGGGGAGATCGACGGCGCGGTCCCCGAGGAGACGCAGGGCACGTCGCGCAAGGTCGGCCGCGCCGGACGAGGCCGGGGGTCGTCGCAGGCGGTGTGGCCCCCCGGCACCCAGAGCGCGGCGCTCGAGCTGCTCGGGGCCGCGGGCTTCCCCGTGAGCCCCGACGCCCGAAAGGTCCGCGGGGTGACCGCCGCGTTCGCACGCTGCCGGGAGCTCGAGGCGCACCGCCATGACCTCCCCTACGAGATCGACGGGGTCGTGATCAAGGTCGACGACCTCTCGCTGCACGAGCGTCTCGGCGCGACCTCGCGGGCGCCGCGTTGGGCGATCGCCTACAAGTTCCCGCCCGAGGACCGCACCACGCGCCTCGTGGACATCATGGTGTCCATCGGACGGACGGGGCGGGCGACGCCGTTCGCGATGCTCGAGCCCGTGTTCGTGGGCGGGTCGACGGTGCGGCTCGCCACCTTGCACAACGAGGACCAGGTCCGCCTGAAGGACGTGCGGCCCGGGGACCTCGTGGTCGTCCACAAGGCGGGCGACGTGATCCCCGAGGTGGTCGGGCCGGTCCTGGCTCCCGGTGGAGACGCCGCCGGTGATGGCGGTGCCGGTTCGCCTTCGCCTGGTGCCAATTCGCCCGGGCGGCGGCCGCCCTGGCGGCGGCCGCCCTGGCGGTTCCCCACGACGTGCCCCTCCTGCGGGGGGCCGCTCACGAGACTGCCGGGCGAGAGCGACACGTACTGCACCAACATCGATTGCCCCGCCCAACGCGTGCAGCGCATCGTGCACTTCGCGTCACGCTCGGGCATGGACATCGAAGGCCTCGGGGAGGAACGCGTGGTCCAGCTGGTCGAGGCCGGCATGGTTGCCGACCCCGCCGATCTCTACCTCTTGGAGGCTCCCCGTCTCGAGACCCTGGAGCGGATGGGCGCGGTCTCCTCGAAGAACCTGGTGGACGCGATCGCGGACTCGAAGTCCCGCCCGCTCTCGAGGCTCCTCGTCGCGCTCGGGATCCGCCATGTCGGTCCGACCGGCGCCCGGGCGCTCGCGCGCGCCTTCGGGACGCTCGGGGCGTTGCGCCACGCCGCCGCCACCGAGCTCGCCGCGGTCGAGGGTGTCGGCGCCGTCATCGCCGACAGCCTCACCGAGTTCTTCTCGAACCCCCAGAACGTCGCGGTGGTGGATCGCCTGGTGGCACTCGGCCTCCAGACCGAAGAGCCCGGTGCGAGCCGGACGGCCCCCGGAGGGGCCGCGTCGGGGGCCGGGACCAGCGGCGGGGGCCAGGCCGCCGGGGTAGCGGCCGCCGGGGTAGCGGCCGCCGGGGTAGCGGCCGCCGGGGTTCCGGCCGCCGGGGTAGCGGCCGCCGGGGTTCTGGGGCTCCCCCAGACGCTTGCGGGCAAGTCGGTCGTGGTCACCGGCACCCTCGAGGGTTACACCCGGGAGGAGGCCGAGGAGGCGATCCTCTCGAGGGGCGGCAAGTCCCCCGGCACGGTGTCGAAGAAGACCCTCGCCGTCGTCATCGGGGCCTCGCCCGGCGCGGCAAAGACGCAGAAGGCGGAGGAGCTCGGCGTCCCGGTCGTCGACGGGTCCCGCTTCGCCGAGCTGCTCGAGACCGGCGACGTCCCGAACTGACCCGCAGGTCGCGGGAGCCGCTGACCCTCCGGTCGGGGCGCCGGAAACCGGCACCGCGTACGGTCGACAGGTACGCAAGGAGGCGAGTTGTGACCTACGATCGACGGATCGGGGCGTAGACGCGGGGTGCCTGACTGATGCGGGATCCCGCCGGCAAGACGAAGTCAACCACAGGTCTGAACGGAGGACGCGCAGTGGGTGAGCAGCGTGGAGAGCGGCTGTCGGCAGCCGAGATCGTCGAGCTGTCCAAGCGGTACACGCTCTTCGACTGGGTCGCCCAGTCCAAGGCCTCGCCGCTCCCGGTCGCGTCTGCGAGCGGCGTCTACTTCACCGGTGCCGACGGCAAGCGCTACCTGGACTTCAACTCCCAGCTGATGAGCGTGAACGCGGGCCACAGCGACCCGCGCATTGCGGACGCCGTCGCCGCGCAGGTGCGCGAGCTCGCCTACGTCAGCTCGGCGGGGATGACCACCGAGGTCCGAGCGCTCCTCGGCCGGAAGCTCGCCGAGCTCTTCCCGGGCGACATCGAGAAGTCGTTCTTCACGTTGGGGGGCGCGGAGGCGAACGAGAACGCCATCCGCATGGCGCGCTTGGTGACTGGGCGCCAGAAGATCCTCGCCCGGTATCGCTCTTACCACGGGGGGACGGCCGGTGCGATCACGCTCACCGGCGACCCGCGGCGGTGGGCGAACGAGCCGGGCATCCCCGGGGTCGTGCACGTGCTCGACTTCTACCACGGCACCACCCGTCCCTGGGACTCCGCGGCCGACGCCCTGGCGGTCCTAGAAGAGACCATCGAGCTCGAAGGCCCGTCGACCATCGCCGCATTCGTCGTCGAGCCGGTGACCGGCACGAACGGGATCCTGATCCCGCCGGACGGCTACCTCCAGGGCGTGCGGGAGCTGTGCGACCGGTACGGGATCCTGATGATCGCCGACGAGGTCATGAGCGGCTTCGGCCGGACGGGGTCGTGGTTCGCGGTGGACCACTGGGGCGTGGTCCCCGACCTGATCACGTGCGCCAAGGGGCTCACGTCGAGCTACGTGCCGCTCGGCGCGGTGGGGCTCCGCCCGCACGTCGCCGAGTACTTCGACGATCACGTCTTCGCCGGCGGCCTCACCTACAACTCGCACCCCGTGGGCCTCGCCGCGGCCCTTGCCACGATCCGCGTCTACGAGGAGGACGGGCTGATCGAGCGGGCGGCCAAGATGGGCGACGTGATGCGGGGGCACCACGAGGACCTCGCCGCGCGCCATCCCTCGGTCGGCGCCTTCCGCAACATCGGGCTCTTCGGCTGCCTCGAGATCGTGCGAAGCCGCACGACCGGCGAGCCGATGGCGCCGTTCAACTCGTCGAGCCCCGAGATGGCCGAGCTCCTCCGGTTCTCGCTCGACCACGGGGTGTTCGTGAACCTTCACTGGAACCAGGTCATGACCAACCCGCCGTTGTGCATCACCGAGGAGCAGCTCGCAGAGGGATTCGCCGTGCTCGACGAGGCGCTCTGCATCACCGACCGCGCCGTCGTCGACTAGGACCAGGAGGCCCGAACGTGGAACGCATCAGCCACTTCATCGCCGGGAAGGTGGTGCCAGGAGAGTCCGGCCGCCACGGCGACGTGTTCGACCCCGCGACCGGTGCGCGCACGCACGAGGTCGACTTCGCCAGCACCGAGGAGGTGGACAGGGCGGTCGACGCCGCGAAGGCGGCCGCGGGCCCCTGGGGCCACACCTCGCTCGCCAAGCGCGCGGAGGTGCTCTTCCGGGTCCGCCACGCGCTCGACGCGCGCCGCGCCGACATCGCCAGGGCCATCACCGTGCAGCACGGCAAGGTGATGTCCGACGCCATGGGAGAGGTCGCCCGGGGAATCGAGAACGTCGACTACGCCTGCGGGATCCCCAACCTCCTGGCGGGACGCTACGCCCAGCGCGCGTCGACCGGTGTGGACGTGTACTCCGTGCGGCAGCCGCTCGGCGTCGTCGCCGGGATCTCGCCGTTCAACTTCCCGGCCATGGTGCCCCTGTGGATGTGTGCCAGCGCCGTCGCATGCGGGAATGCCTTCGTGCTGAAGCCCTCGGAGAAGGACCCCCTCGCGTCGACGATCATCGCGGAGGTGTTCGCCGACGCGGGCGTCCCCGACGGCGTCTTCAACGTCGTCCAGGGGGACAAGGTTGCCGTCGACGCGCTCCTCGCGCACCCCGACGTCCAAGCGATCTCCTTCGTCGGGTCGACCCCGATCGCGCGGTACATCTACGAGGAGTCGGCGCGCCGGGGCAAGCGGGTGCAGGCGCTCGGCGGCGCGAAGAACCACATGGTCGTGCTCCCCGACGCGGATGTCGACATGGCGGCCGACGCCGCCGTCTCGGCCGCCTACGGTTCGGCGGGGGAGCGGTGCATGGCGGTCTCGGTGATCGTTCCGGTCGGCCGCGTGGCCGAGCCGCTCGTCGACGCGATCGCGGCGCGCCTTCCGAAGCTGCGGATCGGCTCGGGGCTCGACCAGGAGTCCGAGATGGGGCCGCTCGTGACCAAGGAGCATCGTGACAAGGTTGCGTCGTACATGGACTCCGCGTCGTCGCAGGGCGCGACGGTCGTCGTCGACGGCAGGGAGCACCCCCGCTACGGCACCGAGGGGTTCTTCCTCGGCGCCTCGCTCATCGACCGGGTGACTCCGGAGATGGACTGCTACCGCGACGAGATCTTCGGGCCCGTCCTCTCGGTCGTGCGGACCGGTACCTACGACGAGGCGATGTCGCTCGTGAACTCGAGCCCGTGGGGCAACGGCGCGGCCATCTACACCCGCGACGGGGGCGCGGCGCGCCGCTTCCAAGAGGAGGTCGAGGCCGGCATGGTCGGCGTGAACGTCCCCATCCCCGTCCCGGTCGGCTACTTCTCCTTCGGCGGCTGGAAGGCGTCGCTCTTCGGCGACACCCACATCTACGGTCCCGAGAGCGTCAACTTCTACACCCGCGCCAAGGTCGTGACCGAGCGCTGGCCCGATCCCTCGACGAGCGCGGTCGACCTGGGGTTCCCGCAGAACGGCTGAGCGAGCCGGGGTCCGGGGGATCGCCGCCCGCGGCTCGAACGGCGCCGTCAGCCGGCCACACGGGGCGGGCGCTGATACACCCCCGTGTCATGGTGTTCTCCGTGGTCCCAGAGCAGGTCTACAGCGCCCAGGCCGCACAGATCGTCGCCGCCGCCAAGGCGTTCCTCTCGGGCATCGCGGCGTTCGATCCCGGAGATGTCCCGCCGTCGGACTGCGTCGTGGTGTTCGAGGCCGCTTCCCGGGTGGAGAACGCCGCCGGGGCGCTCCGGCTCGTCGCCGGGGCACGGGCCGTCGAGTGCGGTGCCCACAAGGAGCAGGGCCACGCCGATCCGGCATCTTGGCTCGCACGTCAGAGCGGCACCACCGGGAAGGACGCGCGCCAGGGGCTCGACCTCGCGCGCAAGCTCGTCGGCCATCCCGAGACGAGGGACGCGTTGTTCGAGGGCTCTGTCTCGGTCGCGCAAGCAAAAGAGATCGCGCGGGCCGAGACTGAGCTCCCTGGGCAAGAGCGCGAGCTTCTCGACGTGGCTCGGCGCGGCGACCTCGGAAGCGTCCGCGAGGCGGTCAGGGAGAAGAACCTCGCGTCGACCCCGGTCGATGAGCTGCACCGTCGCCAGCTTGCCGCCCGTCGCTTCCGCCATTGGCGCGACAGCCTTGGCATGGTCTGTTTCGACGGGGCGTTGCCGCCGGAAACGGGAATTCCCTTCGTCACTCGCATCGAGCGGGAGGCGGCGCGGCGCCACCGGGATGCGAAGCGGGGGGGCAAGTCCGCGCGTTTCCACGCACACGCCGCCGACGCCCTGGTCGCGCTCGCGACGGCCGAAGGGGCCGGGAAGCGCGGACCGAACACCGACCTCGTCATCGTCTGCGACCTCTACGCGTGGCGACGCGGCCACGTCCACGCCGGTGAGCCGTGCCAGGTGATCGGCGGTGGCCCGGTCCCGGTCGAGGTGGCCAAAGAGCTCGCGGCGGACGCGTTCTTGAAGGTCGTTCTCCATGACGGCAAGGACGTCCAGAAGATCCACCACCATGGCCGCAGGTACACAGCTGAGCTGCTGACCGCCCTCGACATCGGGCCTGCCCCGGCCTTCATCGGCCGGGCCTGCGTCAACTGCCGGCGCACCTGGGGTCTCCAGCGCGACCACGAAGATCCCGTCGCCAACAATGGCCCGACCTCGTACGGGAACGTGAGAGACCTCTGCTACCACTGCCACACCGAGAAGACCGAGCGCGATCGCGCCCGGGGTTTCCTCGGACCCAGGGCGAAGGCACGGGGTCCAAGCCAGAGCGAGGGGGGTCCGTCCCGTTCGACCGCCCGCATTGTGCAAACCCGCGGGTCGCCGGCCGAAAGCGGCTGACCCCCTCGGCGTCACGCGCGCGGCGTCACGCGCCGATCCGCACGAGCAACAACCCCGTCGAGACGCGCTCGGCCGCGCCCCACTGCCAGATCGCGTGCTCGTCGAGACCGGTGCGGCGCACGAGAACCGAGCACTCGTCGCGGTGCGCCTCTTCACGGTCCCGTGCACAGGCGCGTGCGTAGGCCATCGCGCGTTCCGACCAGGGGCGGCCGAGCTCCTCCCACCGGTCCTCGATGAGCTTCGCAAGCAACCGTGCCTGGTCGGCACCGGTCGGCACCGGTCGGCACCGGTCGGCAGGGGTCGGCACCGGTCGGCAGGGGTCGGCACCGGTCGGCAGGGGTCGGCACCGGTCGGCACCGGTCGGCAGGTCGCAGTCTGCGGCGGGCCGCCACGCACGCTGCGCGAGGTCGACCGTGCACAGTATGAGCCTGGATGGCCTCGCCCAAGAGCGACCTCGGGGGTCTCCTCGGGGGCCTACCTGAATGGGTACCGGACCCCCCACTCCCGGACCCCCCACTCCCGGACCTCGGGTAGCTTCTGTCCGCTCGGCCCAGTTGGCGCGGCGGCGTGATCGGAGGGACGACGGTGGATCTGCTCGAGGCCCATCAACGGGCTCAGGATGCCTTCGCACGCGTGCTCTCGGGCGTCACCGACGACCAGCTCGACGCGCCGACGCCGTGTGCGGAGTGGCAGGTGCGCGATCTCGTCGGCCATGTCGTCGCCGGCAACGAGCGGACCGCAACGGGTTCGCCCGCACACTCGCCCGCACACTCGCCCGCAGTCGAGGACGTGGCGCAGCTCGTCGCGTTGCACGCGACGTCGGCGAAGGCGGCGCAGGACTCGTTCAGCGCGCCCGGCGGGCTGACACGCACCTTCGAGTTCCCGTTCGGCACCTTGCCGGCACACCGGGTGATCGGGATGCGGGCGACCGACGCGCTGACGCATACCTGGGATCTCGCCCGGGCGACCGGGCAGCCGACCTCCGACCTCGACGAGGAACTGGCGGCGGAGCTCCTCGCCGGGTCGCGCGGGCGGGTTCGTCCGGAGTTCCGCGGGCCGGGCATGCCCTTCGCCGACGAGCAGCCGTGCGACCCCGACGCGCCAGCGAGCGACCGGCTCGCCGCGTTCTTGGGACGGGCGCAACACTGACGCCCCCCCGCCCGGGCGCCAAGAGCTCACCCCCGCCCGGGGCGTCCCCCGACCCTCGTCTCCCCGACCTTCGCCGCCCAGCGCTCCACGACCCCGGCCATCGCCGGCAGCGGGAGCGGGCCCGCCCGGAGCACGACGTCGTGGAAGCCGCGGAGGTCGAACCGCGCCCCCAGCCGCTCGGTCGCCTCCCGGCGGAGACGGACGAGCTCGACGCGCCCGACCATGTAGGCGAGCGCCTGGCCGGGGTTGGCGATGTAGCGGTTCACCTCCGCCTCGATGACCACCGCGGGGAGCGGCGTGTGCGCGCCGAACCATTCCACCGCGCGTTCGCGGGTCCAGCCCTGCGCGTGGATCCCGGTGTCGACGACCAGCCGGCCGGCCCGCCACATGTCGGCGGTCAGCATGCCGAGGCGCGCGAGGTCGCTCGAGTAGAGGCCCATCTCGTCAGCCAACCGTTCGGCATAGAGCCCCCAACCCTCGGCACACGCGGTGTCCCACAGCACCCGACGGGGGAGCGACAGCCCGGGCTGGTTCTGTGCGATGGCGAGCTGGAAGTGATGACCGGGGACAGCCTCGTGGAAGGCGATCGTCTCGGCGTCGGCGCGCGACCGCTCGGTCGCCCGCGAGGTGTTGACGAAGTAGGTCCCGTCGCGGGAGCCGTCGAGCGCCGGCGGGAGGTAGTAGGCGGGGGCGCTCCCGGCCTCCTCCACCGCGGGCACCGGCTCGACCTTGCACGACGTCGCCGGGAGCTCGCCGAACCACGCCGGCGCCGCCTCCTCGGCTCTCGCCACGACCGTCCGAGCGTCGGAAAGGATCTGCTCAGCGTCCTCGTAGCGCAGCGACGGGTCGTCACGGAGCCGCTCGATGACCGCGCCGAGATCGGTCAGGCCCCACAAACGGCCGCCGAGTTGCCGGTATTCGTCGTTGACCCGCTCGACGATCTCGACGCCCATGTCGTGGAGCTCGCCGGGCGTGCGGTCGGTCGACGTGTGGAGCCGCGTGAGCGCGGCGTACATGACGTCGCCGTCGGGGAGGTGGCGGAGCCCGCAGTGGTCGTCGTCCCGGCCGGCGTCGACGAGCCGTGACGACAGCGCGTCTCGGTACGCGCCGAGCGCCGGCCGCACGGTCGCCTCGAGCGTGCGGTCCAGCCGATCGACGAACTCCCCGTCGGCGGCCGTCGCTCGGCGGATGCCGCCGAGCTCGGGATCGGCCAGGAAGGCGTCGAGCTGCGCGACCGCTGCCCGCACGAGCCGGCGGACCGGGAGCCGCCCTGCGCCGACCCCGGCGAGGTGCCGCTCGAGGGCCCGTTCCAGCACGCCGCCGAGGCCCTCGAGCCGGGCCAGGTAGGCGTCCTTCCGCGCGGCGGTGTCGAGGGGCACCTTCGTCAGCATCATGAGCACCTCGGTCACCGGTGCGCTGTGGAAGTCCGCCACCGTGAACTCCACGATCGGCACCGCCGCGGCGTCGGCCCGGGCGCCGGCGCTGGTGCGCACGAGGTCCGCGGTCTGTCGCTCCACCTCGTCGACCGCGTCCCCGAGACGAGCGGCGTCCGCCGCCACGCGGCGCAGCGCGGCGACCTCCTCGTCCTGCGCCTCGCTGCTCAGGTCCGGGAGCTTGTCGTCGTACCCGGTGAGCCCGAGG
Source organism: Acidimicrobiales bacterium (assembly GCA_035534455.1). Lineage (GTDB taxonomy): Bacteria > Actinomycetota > Acidimicrobiia > Acidimicrobiales > RAAP-2 > JAJYVT01. Next base: position 69,019 of record DATLRV010000038.1, on the reverse strand, counting down.
ATCGACGCGTCGAGCGGGTGCGAGGTGAGCAGCACGCCGAGCAGCGTCGAGGCAAGGTCGTCGGCAGGCATGCGCGCAGCGTAAACGCGCCCCCAAAAGGAGTGCCCGGCGGCCTGTGCAGGAGACCGGTCCTGGACTACCCTCGAACGCGATGTCGGGTGGGAGGGGTCGTGGTCCGGTAGTCCGCGCGGAGCTCTCCGACGCCCGCCCGATCACGGGTTCGGCCGCCTCGGGGATCGGAGCGATGCGCGGCATGTCGCTCCACGCGGACGAGCTCGGCCTCACGCTGACGGACCACCAAGGCCGGGGCGTTCGGCGGTGGACGTGGCCGGAGGTCGACGGGTGGGACGCGGACGGCGTCGCTCCCGACGGCGACGGCGGTACCCGCCAGGTCCTCACGATCAGGGCCCATGCCGCGCCGTTCCTCGTGCTCGTCGACGCCGGGATGCTCGGAGCCTTCCTGTCCGGACTGAGGGCGGCCCAACTCTCGGGCAGTCGTCTCGCCGCCAGGGCCGCACGTCGCCGGCGCGTCCGGCCGCGCCGGGTCGCCGTCGCCGCCGCTTGCCTCGCCATTGTCGGAGGGACGGCCGGTGCGGCGCCCGCGCTCCTCGGCGCCCCGGACGCGCACGCCCCCTCGGGTCATCGGGCGAACGGCATGCTCGCGACCGACGTCGGCGGGTCCAAGCTCCGCCTGCCGAAAGCGACGACCGCGCCCGCGCCGGCGCCCCCCTCCGTCGCCGCCGCGCCCCTGGCCGCGCACGAGGCGTTCGGGTTCCTCCCCTACTGGACGCTCCCGGCGCCCCAGAGCGTCGACCTGTCGTCGCTCACCACGGTCGCCTACTTCAGTCTCGACGTGAACGCCGACGGCACCGTCGACGAGTCCCCGTCGAACCCGGGATGGGTCGGCTACGAGAGCCAAGCGCTCGCCGACCTGGTGACGCAGGCGCACGCCGGCGGCGCGCGCGTGGTCCTCTCGGCGACGTGCTTCGACCAGGCCACCCTTGACGCGCTGACCCACGACCCCGCCGCCCAGGCGACGCTCGCCCAGACGCTGGTGCGCCTCGTGCGCGCGAAGAACCTCGACGGGGTGAACCTGGACTTCGAAGGCAACGGGCCGACAGACCGGACCGGTCTCGACGAGCTGGTCGCGACCGTGTCGCAGGCTGTCCACGGCGCGGACCCGTCGTGGCAGTTCACCGTCGACACCTACGCGTCGTCCGCATCGGACCCCAGGGGCTTCTACGACGTCGCCGGGATGGCGCCCTACGTCGACGCCGTGGTGGTCATGGACTACGACATGGGTGCAACGTTCGCCGCGGGCCCGACAGCGCCGGCCGCTGGGTCGAGCTACACAGACCAAGAGGTCGCCACCAGCTACAGCGACGCGGCGGGCGCGTCGAAGGTCATCCTGGCCGTCCCGTTCTACGGGGAGGACTGGCCCACGGTCGGCCCGACAGCCGGCGACCCGGCGACCGGTCCGCCCACCCCCGTCGCCGACGACCAGATCTCGCCGGCGGACACCGTGTACTGGGATCCGCTCACCGGCGGTCCGTGGGCCGTGTACCGCGTTGGGCACCAATGGCACCAGGTGTGGTTTGACGACCCCGCGTCGCTCGCGGCGAAAGCCCAGCTCGTGCGCGACGCCGGTCTGCGCGGCGTCGGCCTCTGGGCGCTCGGGATGGCGGTCGGGACCGGTGACCAGCAGGCAGCGATCACCGGAACCGCCCTCGGACCGCAGCCGCCCGACGGCCCGGTCACCGTGTGGCGCGGTCCGCTGCCCAAGTGGGGCGTCCCCGGAGGCGCCTCGGCGTCGCCCGTCCCGTCCGGCGCCGTCGGGACCCAACCAGCGGCGAGCGCCTTCGGCACAGCTCGCGCGCCCGGCGCCGCGGCGGCGCTGCCCGCGGCGAACGGCTTCTACGACGGCGTCCGGGTGTCGCTCGTCCCGTGGCCGGGCGTCGCCCCGACGGGCACGACGGCAGCGGGGTCGCTGGGCGCATTCACCGCGCCGGGCACGTCGGTCGCGTGCCTGGCCGAGGGACCGTCGCTGCCGGTCGTCCAGATCGACGGGACCAGCGCGTACCTCGTCCGCGCGAGCGCGGCGAACGACTGCACGAGTGGGACCTGGGCGTTCGTCGTGCCGCAGGGAGCGACGGTGGAAGGCTCGGGATCCGCGGGGAGCCCGGCCGGAGGTGGCACACCGACCGGAGCCTCCACATCGCCGGCAGGGGCCGCAACATCGCGAACATCGCGAACATCGCGAACATCGCGAACATCGCGCACCGGCGGAACAGTTGGAGTGGATGGGACCGGTGGGGCAGCACCGACCACCACGACCACCTCGCCGACAGCGGGCACGTCGGGCACGACGACCACGTCGACCACGACGACCACGACGACCACGACGACCACGTCGACCACCACCCGCTGACGGACCACCCCGTCCCGCCGAATCCCCCCGCCCTCCCCCGAGCGAGCCCGAGCTCGGAGCCCCGGCACAGCCGGCGGGATAATGTCGCCCGAGCCCGCGCGTCCGCTCCCGTCGCGACGGAGCCCGAGGGGAGGGGATGGCGATGCCGCTGCCGGCAGTGGTCGAAGGCGCACTGGTCCAATGCAGTTTCGGGATGGCGCCCGCCTCGCTCGTCGTCCTGCCCGCGAGCCAGGTCATGGTCGAGAGCCGCCCGGCCGCGGACGTGACCTGTTGCACGGTGGCCAACATCCCCACCTTCGGGATGTGCACGAGCCTGGCGAATCCCGAGGTGGCGGCGGCGACGTCGGCCGCGCTCGGCGTGCTCACGCCGATGCCGTGCGTGCCGCTCCTCACGCCCTGGGTGCCCGGGTCCCCGACGACCCTGCTCGGGGGCAAGCCCGCGCTCACCATGGGCTCGACCTGCGTGTGCGCGTACGGCGGGGTCGTCCAGATCCTGAACCCGGGCTCGACCAAGACCCTGGAGTGAGCGGCCCGGTGCCGCGGACCAGACGGTGATCGAGCCGAGCCGTCCGGCGCGAGCCGAGGTGCCGATGATTTCTCGCGCGAAAGCACTAGCCCCGCGGGCCGTTTTTGACTATGGTGCGGCCCACTGCACCGGAGGGGGGGTGGAATGTGCGGTCCTCCTCCTGCAGCGACGTAGTCGGTCCGCGACGAGGAGGGGGTTGGGACTGTGCCCACCTATGCAGCACCCGGTGTTTATGTCGAGGAGGTACCCTCCTCCCAGAAGAGCCTGACGGCGGCAGCGACGGCGATCGCCGCGTTCGTCGGGTTCACGGAGCGGGCGCCCGCTGACGACCCGGCGGACCCCGACGGGGTCAAGCCCAGGCTCGTCACGAGCTGGACGCAGTACGAGCAGCTGTACGGTGGGTTCGCACCCGGCTGCATGCTGCCGCTGTCGGTGTACGGCTACTTCCAGAACGGCGGGACGATCGCGTACGTCGTGCGGATCCCGAACACGGCGCCCGCGAGCGAGCCCGCTCAGGCGGCGCTGCCGGCTGCGGACCGCGCCCTCGGCAGCCCTCTGTCGGTCTCGAGCATCGAGCCCGGTGCGAACCTCACGGTGTCCGTCGAGGCGGTCGACGCCGGCGAGGACGCGGCCGACTCCGGCGAGCCGTCCCCCTTCAACCTCACGGTGCTCGATGGCGGGAAGGGGGTCGAGTCGTTCTCCGGACTGACCGTCACCCCGGGCGACCGCAACGTCGAGACCGTCGTCAACGCCGAGTCCACGCGGATCAAGGTGAAGCTCGACCTCGCCAAGGACGTCGACCTCTCCGCGGTGATGGACGTGCTCAAGCCCGGCACGTACCCGCTGGTGCCGGCGGCCCCGGTGTCGGTGCCGGTCTCGGGCCGGAAGTTCGCCGGGTCCGAGTCGGCGCGTACCGGCATCAACGGCCTCACGATCGCCGACGAGGTCACCATGGTGATCGTCCCCGACCTGATCACGGCGGCCCAGAAGGAGGACGGGACGGTCGACCTCGGCCTGTGGAAGCAGGTGCAGACGGCGCTCATCTCCCACTGCGAGCTGCAGGGCAACCGGATGGCGATCCTGGACGCGCCCCCGGGGATGAACCCTCAGCAGATCAAGGAGTGGCGCAGCGACGTCGCGATGTACGACTCCGCCTTCGCGGCGATGTACTACCCCTGGATCAAGGTCGAGAACCCGGCCGCGAGCAACGGCAACCGCGAGGTGTTCGTCCCGCCGTCCGGCCACATCGCCGGGGTGTGGGCGCGCACCGACGAGACCCGCGGCGTGTGGAAGGCCCCGGCCAACGACACGATCCGCGGCTGCCTCGACGTCGAGCGGCCGATCACCAAGAACGAGCAGGCACTGCTCAACCCGATCGGGATCAACTGCATCCGGCCGTTCGGCACCCGGGGGATCCGGGTCTGGGGCGCGCGCACGATGTCGTCGGACAGCGACTGGCGCTACGTGAACGTGCGGCGGCTCTTCAACATGGTGGAGACCACGATCCTGGACGGGACCCAGTGGACCGTCTTCGAGCCGAACGACATCAGCCTATGGGAGGGCGTGAAGCGCACGATCAACGCGTTCCTGACCGGGCTGTGGAAGACAGGGGCGTTGTTCGGCACCTCTGCGAGCCAGGCCTTCTACGTGAAGTGCGACGAGGAGACGAATCCGCCCGAGTCCATCGACGAGGGGAAGCTCGTCGTGGAGGTCGGGATCGCCCCGGTGAAGCCGGCCGAGTTCGTCATCTTCCGCATCAGCCAGCAGAAGCAGGTCGCCGCCTGACGCGGCGCGCGTTGCTCCCGTTCTTTCTCTGTTCGTTCGATAAGGAGTCCTCACCATGGCAATGAATCTGACCAAGTCCGACCCGCTCGTAGCTACCAACTTCTTCCTCGAGGTCTCGACAGAGACGGTGTCGAACGTCACCTCGGTCGACGGGATGAGGATGGAGCTGGACATCAACGAGTTCACCCAGCGCACCACAAAGGGCGTGCTCGTCCAGCACAAGACCCTCGCGAAGCCCAAGCTCGCGGGCGAGTTGACGATCAAGCGCATCCAGCCGAACACAATCGGCAACGACCCGATCTGGAAGTGGTTCCTCTCGATCCGCGACACAGGGATGAAGGCCGCGACGCGTGCGACGGACCGCAGGACCGGGTCGGTGGTCGGCTACGACACGTCCCTTACCGAAGTCTCCCGGTGGAACTTCACCGAGGCGTGGCCGTCCAAGATCGAGGCCGAGGGCTACGACGTCACCAAGAACGACCCGATCCACGAGACGATCACCCTCCAGTACGAGACCCTGCTCCGCGTCAAGTAGCGAGACGAGCGGGCCGGTGCGCACCGAGTACGAATTCGTCCTCCCGAAGGGCTACGTGGACGAGGGTGGCTCCGTGCATCGGCACGGGGTCATGCGCCTCGCGACGGCCAGGGACGAGCTCGAGCCGCTGCGCGACCCGACGATCCTCGGGGCCGACGACCCGCGGCTCACCATCGTGGTGCTGAGCCGTGTGGTCCGGTCCCTCGGTTCCCTGCCGATGGTCACGCGCCACGAGATCGAGGGGCTGTTCGCGGCCGACCTCGCCTACCTGCAGGACTTCTACGGCGTGATCAACTTCGGGTCCGAAGACGACATCCAGTCACTGCTCGACGCACAGGACCAGGGAACAAGACCGTCCTCCGGCAACGGGACACCCGGGGGGGCCGAGGCTTCGGTCGCCGCACCTGCCCCGGCGGCGAACGGGGCGGGGGACGAGGGAAAGGGAGAGGTGGCGCGCCCGGTAGGTCGCCGTCACGCCATCGAGGAGGTGCCGAGCTCCGGCAGGTGAGGCCGGGTCGGCACCCTGACCGGCAGTTGACCACCGAGCCGAGGACCGGCAGATGAAGCAGTACCCGACCGACACGCTGTGGCAGGAGCTGATCTACCTCGCCTATCACCTGCACTGGCCGCTCGACGATCTCCTCGACCTGGAGCACGCCGACCGGGCCCGGCTCGTGTACGGCGTGGCCTCGCTGAACGCCCGGGCGTGGGCCGAGGCGAGGCAGCTGTGACGGGGACGACGAGAGGCCATGAGGGAGGGCGGCCATGAGCATGCCCCTGGGGATCAAGGGCCATCTCCCCAATACCGCCAACTTCCTGTTCGAGGTCGACGGCCAGGCCATCGGGTTGTTCGGGGAGATCACCGGGCTCGAGGTGACGGTGGACACCGTCTCGTACGCCGAGGGCGGCGAGAACGGCTTCGTCCACAAGCTCCCGGGCAGGCTCACGTGGCCGAACATCGTGCTGCGGCGCGGCATCACCAACAGCGACGCGCTGTTCTCGTGGGTGAACAAGACCGCCGGGCCGACATTCGAGTCGAACACAGACAAGCTGACACGCAGCACCGCGGCGATCACGCTGATGGGCACCGACGGGACCCGGTTGCGCTCGTGGGACATCCAGGGCGCCTTCGCGGTTCGCTGGAGCGGCCCCCATCTCGCGGTGGAAGACGGCGGTGAGGGCGCGAGCGAAGAGCTCGAGCTCGCCCACCACGGCTTCACGTCGAAGACGTTCTCCTGACGATGGCCGTGACCGACGAGGAGACCCGCGCGACGGCGTCGGCACAGGACCCGGCCGGGACGGCCACGCGGCTCGGCCGCTCCGTCGCGGCGCGTCTCGGTTGGCACGCGCGCCTCCGCTCCCGGCGTCCCGACTCGGCCGTCGGCCGTCTCGTCATGGGGGGCCGGCACTTCTCGTCCTCTGTCGGTCGCTCCCTCGCCACCCGTTCGGCGCTCCGGTTCTCTCCGGCGATCGCCCAACGGACGCCCGTCGTGCCGGCATCGGGCACGGCGATGTCGACGGTGGAGCCCCCCGAGGGGGTACGGCTCGGCGTGCGTCGTGCGGCCACGCTCGCCGCGTCGCTCGCGCAGGAGGCGATGGACCGCAGCGCAGCCACGGCCCGGTCGGTGAGGTCGGCCCCCCAGCAGCTCGGCGTTCTCGCTGCCGGGACCCTCCCACGCGCCGCGCTGCCTCCCGGGGAGTGGGGATCGTCGGGACCGGGGGGGTTCAGCGCCCGCCTTCGCGCCGAGGCACTGCCCGTGCAGCGGCTTCCCGACGTCGCCGCGGTGGGGAACGTCCTCACGGCCCGGGAGGAACGGATCTCCAAGGGCCAGCCGCAGCAGGAGCGGACCACGCCGCGCGCGGCACGGCCCTCGCTGTCGAACCTCGCTCGACAGGCCGCGGGTCGCTCGTCGACCACGGCATCCTCGCCCGCCGGGCCCGGGACTACGGCAGCCTCGCCCGCCGGGCCCGGGACCCCGCCATCGCCGCCAGGAGCGTCCGGTGTCGCACCTGTGGATGGTTCATCGGGGACCCGGCCGTCCTCGCCTCCGGGGCCCGCAACGCCCGCAAAACGTCGCCGGTCGGGATCCCCGGGCGGGGGTTCGGCACCCGCCGCCCCCGCCGAGCGTGGTGACCGCGACCCCAGAGCCGCGGAGGCGCCGACGCCGACGCCGACTGCACGTCCGGCACGCCGCAGGGGTGGCGGACGGGACCCCGCTGCCTCGTTGGAGACACCTTCCTCGGTCGCGGGCGCAGGTGGTGCGGTGCTCCTTGCGGAGCGGCTGGCCGCAGGCGCGGCGGGCTCGAGCCGCCCCGTACAGCTCGCGACGTCGATCGGGGAGCGGTTGTCGTCGGTGGGCCCGAGCTGGGGTCCGCCCGGACGCCACCGGCGCCCGGGACCCGCAGCGCCCTCCCTCGGCGCGCAGCACGCCGCGACGACGGGCCACGCGCGCGCTCGCCACCTGCTGCGCGCGGCGCCGGGCGTGGGGGTGCCGACGGGCACACCGGCGGGTGGGCGCTGGACGTCGGCGCCGCTCCCGCGTCGTCGACTTGGGGAGGTCCGTGGCGATCCTCCGGGGCCCCGGCAGCCTCAGCCTCCCCCGCAGCCTCAGCCTCCCCCGCAGCCGCAGCCGCCCCCGCAGCCTCCCCCGGCCTCGACCCCAGCGTCACTCCCAGCGACACTCGCCACGCGACCGCTGGCGGCGCCGCCCCGGGCGCTCGACCCCGGCAGCACGACGCTGCTCTCCGGCAGCACCGAGGTGCGCCCGCTCGTCAAGGCGGTCCGGCACCTGCAGACCGCGCCGGTCGCCGCCACGCACGACGCGGCGTCGACGGACCCGACGCGGGTGGCGACGCCCGCGATGCGACGAGCCCTCGGAGCCGCCTTGCCGTCGGGCGGTGTCGCCGACGCCGGTGATGGCTCCGACCGAGATGGATTGACGCCTCGCGGACCCGACGGCCATCGTCCGGTGCTCCTTCCGCGAGTGGTCGACGCCGGTCCGTGGCCGGTGACCGCACTGGCACGCTCGATGGGTCCTGCGGAGACGATCCGCGCCGCCACGACCTCGTCGATCGACTCCCCGACGCGTCCGGTCCTGGGGCGTCGGAGCGCCCGGACGGCCGAAGGCGCCGGTGCCGGCAGCGACCAGGTGGCGCCAGGGGAGCGGCCCGCGCCCGCCTCCGGCACGGACGCGGGCGCACGCACTTCCACTGACACGCGTTCACGCGACGGCGGCGCCCCGACGTCCGGGGCCCGCACCGCTCGCGGCGCGTCCGCCGCTCCCACCGCGTCCACCTCTCCCGCCGCCCCCGCCTCCCCCACGGCGTCCGCTGCTCCCGCCGCCCCTGGACAGTCACCCTCGGCACAACCCGCAGGCGCCGGACCGGCCCCCTCGACCACCCCGCGGGCGCGGCGGTTCGTCGCGGAGCTCGCGCGTCACAAGCCCGACCCGGTCATCGCGATGCCGCCCCGGTTGGCACCGCTGGCTCGCGCCCTCGGCGGCTCGGCCTCGGTGGAGCTGCGTGCGGGACCTGCGAGCGCCGCGGCGCTGGCGGCCTCGGGGCGCCCGGCCGCAACGGTGGGTCGGGTCATCCACCTGGCCCGCCGACCGGACACAAGTCCAGCATCCGCGGCGGTCGTGGCGCACGAGTTGGTGCACGCCACCCGGCCGGGACGGCACGAACCCGACGCCCATACTTCCCACGGCCCGAACGGCACACACGGAACGAACGTGCGGCCCGCCGGCGACATCTCCCACGCCTCCCATGGCACCCACGCCTCCCGCGCCTCCCATGCCACCCACCGCGGAGGTCCAGGCGGGTCGACGCCGCGGTTCTTCTTCGATGACTTCTTCGACCCCGAGGAAGGTCTCGCCCGGCGCATCGGCTCGCTCGTCCAGAAGATGGTCGCTGCGGTCACGGAGCCCTTCGTCGGCCCCACGCAGCTCGGCTCGGTGGGGGGAGGCGCAGCGGGGCTGCTCTCCCCGAAGCCTCGAGGTGGAGGCTCCGGCGGAACCGCGGGTGGCGCGCCACAAGGGGTTCGTAACGGGCCCGCGCCGGCGTCGAACCTGTTCCCCGGCTCGGGTGCCGGCGGTTCCGGGGCCCAACGAGGCGGTCGTTCGGGCGGCGCTGCGGGCGCCCTCGAGCGCCTGCGACACGAGGACCCCGGCCTGGCTGCGTTGCTCGAGCGAGCAAGAGGCGCCGGCTCGGGGTCCGTTTCCCCGGCCGGGATCGGGTTGCCGCTCCCGGGTGGTCCCGGGGGTGACCGGCGCGGGCACACGGCCGCCGGGATCCCCGGCCTCGCCGGGCTGTTCGAGCCCGGGTCGGGGGACCGCGACGCACACTCCGGTCCCGGTGGCACCGGTCCCAGCGGCATCGGTGCTGCTGACGGGGCTCGCGGTTCGTCCGCGCTGCTTCCAGTACCGTTGCGCACCGGCCCGGCGCCTGCGCTTGCATCCGAGTTCGGGAAGAAGGGAGCCCGCGCCGTGGAACCGACGCCGCCCACCGTCCAGCCCTCGAGCGCGCCGAACGCCGCGGAGATCCTCGAGTGGATCGTCGAGCACGTGGAGCGGCGCGTCCTCGACGAGCTCGAGCGTCGTGGCCAGCGTCACGTCCCCGAGGTCTTCTGATGTCGACAACGAAGGCGTTCCTTCAGACCGAGCGCGGCACAAAGATCCCGTGTCTCTTCAACCCCTCCGATCTGGTCCTCGCGCAGGCGAACGGCTGGGCCGCCGACGCGGTTCCGGGCCGTGGGGTACCGACGCTGCGCTACACCGGCGCGGGGTCAGGTGTGCTCCGCCTCACGCTCTTTTTCGACACGACCGACACGGGCAAGGCCGTGACCACATACACGGGCAAGATCGTCGGGTTGATGGACGTGGACCCGCAGCTCCCGGGGACTTCGCAGACAACCAACAACGCACGGCCGCCGTGGGTCGAGTTCCACTGGGGGACATTCCACTCGTTCAAGGCGGTGGTCTCCTCGCTCGACCTCTCCTTCGAGTACTTCAGCCGCGACGGGACGCCGCTGCGGGCACGTGCCGCGGTCGTGCTCACCCAGTACAAGGAGACACTGGCCTTCGGGCCGCAGAACCCCACGTCGGGCACGCCGCGCCCACACCGCGTGCACCGCGTCCAGCCGGGTGAGACGCTCGACCGGATCGCCGCGATGCACCTCGGCGACGCGACGCGCTGGCGCGCGATCGCCGAGGCCAACGGCATCACCGACCCGCTCGCCCTGCGTCCCGGCAGCCTGCTCGCGATCCCTGGGACCAGCTGATGGCCGACACCATCACCCTGTCGCCCCAGGTGAAGGTCAACGGCGCACCGCTCGCCACCACATGGCAGGGCGCGCTTCTCGAGCTCCGCGTCGAGCACGCGCTGAACGTGCCGGCCCGGGTGACGCTGCGCTTTGCGGATCCGGGGTACGCGCTCCTGACGTCCAACTCCGTGTCGCTCGACGACCCGCTGGAGGTGGGCGGTCCGGGCGGGAGTCCGACGCTGTTCACAGGGACCGTCACCGGCGTCGGGTCCGAGCAGCGCGAAGGCGAGCAGCCCGAGCTCGTGCTCGTCGGCCACGACAAGAGCTACAAGCTCGGACTGACCTCCCGGGTGAAGACCTGGACCGAGGACACCATTTCCAACATGGTCAGCTCGCTCCTCACGACGGAGAGCACACTCAGCGCGTCGTGGTCGGGGACGACGCAGAAGTTGGACTACCTCCTGCAGGTCGACACGGACCTGGGGCTGCTCGGCGAGCTCACGCGCCGGGAGGGGGCGGACTGGGTCGTCAAGGGGAGCACGGTCCACATCGGCAAGCCCGACGAGCTCGCCGGCACGATGGGGACAGTCAGCCTCACGCTCGGCGACGATCTGCTTTCGTTCTCGGCCCGCGCGACGCCGGCCCCGGAGCAGGTGTCGGTCTCCGGGTGGGACAACGTCGCGCAGCAGACCGTGACAGGTGCGTCGTCGAGCGCATCCAGCGGCATCAGCCCGAGCTCGACGCTGGCGGGGCTCGCGACCGGGAGTGCCACGTTCGTCACCGCCGCCGTCGGCGCGAGGAGCTCGAGCGAGGCGACGACGCTGAGCCAGGCGATCTTCGACCTCCGTGCCGCGGCGGCGGTCGAGGCAACGGGGACCGCCGTCGGGAACGGGGGGCTGGCGCCCGGGGCGAAGGTGACAATCTCGGGGGCGGGGCCGCTGAGCGGCACCTATCCGGTGACCGCGGTCGAGCACGTCTACCGGCCCCGCCGAGGGTTCATCACGCGGTTCCGCAGCGGCGACCGGCGCCCCGCGGGTCTCGCGGACAGCCGCAGCGCCAACGGGTTCGGCCCGGCGGGCTCCGTCGTCGGCCACTACGGGGTGACGGCGGGGATCGTGACCAACATCAAGGACCCGGAAAAGATCGGCCGCGTGAAGCTCCGCTTTCCGGGGATGAGCTCGACACAGGAGAGCGCGTGGGCGAGGGTCGTCGCCATGGGTGGCGGTAGCTCGAGGGGGAACGTCTTCCTGCCCGAGGTCGACGACGAGGTGCTCGTCGCGTTCGAGGACGGCGACACCCGCGTGCCCGTCGTGATCGGCGGCCTCTACGGCAAGTCGCTCACGATGCCGACAATCACAGTCACAGAGGGCAAGGTGGTCAAGCGCGAGCTCGTGTCACGCCTCGGCCACACTGTGAGGTTCCTCGACGGCACCCAGACAAAGGACATGGCGATCGAGCTCGCGTTGGCAGACGGCGCGAACATTGTGCACCTCGGCGCCGACAAGACGACCGTCACCGTGAAGCAGGGCAACGAGCTCACCTTCACCGTAGGCCAGACGACGATCACGGTCGCGAGCGGCACCGGCGCTCTGTCGATCAAGGCGGGCACAATCAAGATCCAGGCCACACAGCAGCTCGAGCTCACCGCCCCGAAGATCGTCATCTCCTCGGACGGCACCCTGACACTCGAGGCGCAGGCCATGACCAAGCTCGCGGGGGCCTCCGTCCAGGTCCAGGCCGAAGCGGTCGTCACGATCAGCGGGACGCCCGTCTCGATCAACGGCGGTTGAGCGCGATGACCCCTATCGACCACGTCCCCCCCGGGCGAGGCAACGCCGGCAACCTCGACCCCTCGTTCGTCGGGAAGGGCATCCGCTTCCCGCTCGCGATCGGCCCCAACGGGTCGATCGCCTTCGCGGACGCCGGAGAGAGCACCGACAGCGCGATCCGCGTGGTCCTCTCGACTGCGCCGGGCGAGCGCGTGATGCGCCCGGGCTTCGGGTGCCGCATCTGGGACCTTCTCTTCGAGCCAGTCAACGCGAACACGGTCGGGCTCATGGCCGAGGCCGTGCGCCAGGCGATCGCCCAGTGGGAGCCCCGCGTCGACGTGGAAGAGGTGAGCGTCGTCCCCGATGACGACGAGCAGGCGCTCGTGCGCATCCACCTGCGGTACAAGATGCGCGCCACGAACGACCGCCGCAACCTCGTCTATCCCTTCTACGTGATCCCGCGGGAGTCCAACGAGGGCGGCACCCCCGCGGTGACCGACCGACCCGATAGAGAGCAGGCCTGATGCCCCTTCCTGCACCCGAGCTCGACGACCGGCGGTTCCAGGACCTCGTCGACGAGACCAAGCGCCTGATCCCCAGGTACTGCCCGGAGTGGACGAACCACAACCTGTCGGACCCCGGGGTCGCCCTGATCGAGCTCTTCGCGTGGATGAGCGAGATGGTGCTCTTCCGGCTGAACCAGGTGCCCGACCGGCTCTATACGAAGTTCCTCGACCTCGTCGGCATCCAGCCGTTCCCGCCGTCGGTGGCTCGTGCCGACCTCACCTTCTGGCTCTCCACCGTGCGCGACCAGCCTGTCGTGGTGCCCGCAGGGACGGTGGTCGCCACGGCGGACGCCGTCGGCGGCGCCAGCATCATGTTCACGACGGTCGAGGACCTCGCGATCGCGCCGCTCGGCCTGACGGCAGCCAAGACTGCCGAGTCGTCGGCGGAGGAGCGCTACACCGACGTCTGGGACGACCTGCGCTTCGAGGGCAGCGACGTGACGTGCTTCACCTCCGACCCGCCGACGCCGGGGGACGCCTTCTACGTCGGGTTCGAGCAGAGCCTTGCCGGCGCGGTCCTGAGGCTCTCGATTGCAGCGGAGATCCAGGGCATCGGCGTCGACCCGCGGGACCCGCCCCTCGTGTGGGAGGCCTGGACGGGGGAGACCTGGGCGTCGCTCCCGGTCCAGTCCGACACGACCGGCGGCCTCAACCGCGACGGCGAGGTCGAGCTGCGCCTGCCGCGCCACTCGACGCCGCTCACCCTCGGTGGGACGAGGGCCCACTGGCTCCGCGTACGGCTCGTGGCGCCGCGCGTCGGCCAGCCGGGCTACCAGACGTCCCCGCGCATCCGGACCCTGCGCGCGGACGTCCTCGGTGGCACCGTCGCCGCCGAGCACGCGATCGTCGTCGGCCCCGAGCAGCTCGGCAGGAGCGATGGCAGCCCCGGGCAGGCATTCACCATCTCCCGCACGCCGGTGCTCGCACGTCGGGAGGGGGAGACGCTGAGGGTCGTCACGGCCGACCGATCGGAGACCTGGATCGAGGTGCCGGATTTCACCGCGTCGGGGCCGCTCGATCGTCACTACACGATCGACGACGGGTCGGGAACGGTCGTGTTCGGCCCCGCGGTGCGGTACGCCGACGGCTCGGTGCGCCAGCACGGCGCGATTCCGCCCGACGGCGCCGAGATCGTGATGGACCGCTACCGCCACGGCGGCGGCGCGGCAGGCGACGTGGGCGCCGGAACCCTCTCGGTGCTGCGGACGACGATCGCCTACGTCGACCGGGTGAGCAACATCCAGCCTGCGAGCGGCGGGGTCGACGCGGAGACTCCCGCCAACGCCAAGATCCGCGGGCCGCTCAGCCTCCGAACCGGCCAGCGTGCGGTGACGGCCGGCGACTTCGAGCGCCTGACGATGGAGGCGTCCTCGGAGGTCGCCCGGGTCAAGTGTCTCGTGCCGCACGAGGAGGGGGAGCCGGTCCGCCTGCTCGTCGTGCCCCGCCTCACCTCGCGCCCCGACGAGCGCGGGATCGACGACTTCGCCCTCTCCGACCCGCTCGTGGAAGCGATCACCGAGCACCTCGAGCCACGCCGGCTCCTCGGCGCGACGGTCGACATCGGCACCCCCTACTACCAGGGGATCTCCGTGGCCGGCCTCATCCAGGCACTGCCCGGCCGCCCCCTCGCGCTCGTCCGCCAGCGCGCGCTCGACCTCCTCTTTGGCTACCTCGACCCGCTCGAGGGCGGCAACACCGAGGACGGCTGGCCGTTCGACGCCGACCTGAACGCCTCGACGCTCGCCGAGCTGCTCCAGGCGGTCGAGGGCGTCGAGCGCGTGGAGGAGGTGCTCCTCTTCGAGTACGACCTGCGGACCGGCGCCCGCCACGGCACTGGACGCGAGCTCGTGCACCTCGACCGCGAGTCGCTGTTCTTGTCCGCCCGCCACCACGTGGTGGTTCGATGACCCGGCGCAACGACTGGATGCTCGGGCAGCTGCCCATGGGCATGCTGGACGACGAACTTTTCGTGCGGTTCGTGTCGATGTTCCAAGAGGTGGCGTCGTCGCTCGTCGACGGAGCGGACAACATCGGCAACATCGTCGACCCGACGGTGGCTCCCGTCCCTGCGCTCTCGTGGCTCGCGTCGTGGCTGGGCGTCAACTGGATCGAGCCGTCGCTCCCCGACGACGTCCAGCGCGTCCTCGTCCGCGAGTGCGGGAAGGCGCTGGCGTGGCGAGGGACCAGCCGCGGTCTCGAGATCCTGCTGCGCGCGGTCACCGGTGGGGAGGTGACGGTCGAAGAAAGCGGGGGGATACGGCGGGCGCTGGAGCAGCGCGTGCCCGCCCCTCACGCGGTCGTGCGAGTCGAGGTGCAGTCGACCGGCTGGATGAGCGACGATGACTTCGTGGAGCTCGTGACCGACGAGGTGCCGGCCAACGTGCACTGCGAGATCGTCGTCGACGGCAGGACGCTGTGGCCCGAGCCCGAAGGGATGCTGGCGTGAGCACCAAGATCACGTGCCCTACTTGCGGCACCGTCAGCTACCTCGAGGAGTTGTCACGCGAGGCCGATGCCTTCTGTCGCGTGTGCGACTACCCGCTCTTTTGGAGCCGCGGCGAGCGCGTCGTCGGCGGCGGCGAGGGTGGCTCGGTGGGCCTTCGGCGTCTCCCGGGGACGGCCGGGCGCGTCGACGTGGCCACGATCGACTGCCCGGCGTGCGACGAGCCGAACCCGTTTGCCCGGACCATCTGCATCAGGTGCGGCTCGGAGCTGCGGCCCGCACCGCCGCCGCCCCCCCCGCCGCCTCCGCCTCCGCTCCTGCCGCCCCTGCCCGAGCCCGAACCGGTCCTCGAAGAGCACCGGTCGTGGTTGTGGCTCTACGTCCTGCTCGGCATCGCCGCGGTGATCGCGATCGTGCTCTTGGTGGTGCTGCTCGGCTGAGGCAACCTCGAGGCGCGCGGGCCTCAGACTGTGACGTTCTTGGTCGTCGTGCCTGTCGCCGCCACGCTCACGCCGGTGACTGTCTTCTTCTTCGTGTAACCGCCGGTCGCTGTGAACGCCAGCGTGTAGGTCCCGGGCGGCAGGTGGCAGGTGTACGTCCCCGTCGTCACTGTCTTGGCGATGTGAACCGTCGTACAGGTCACCGCGCCGACCTTCACCGCGACTGTGACCGCGCTCGTCGGCGTTGTCGCCAGCGTGATGGTTCCGGTCACCGCGCTGGCTTTTATCGTCTCGGGAATTGTCTGTGTTGTGCTCGCGATATCGACCGTACCCGCCGTCTCCGAGGTCGCCCCGGTGAGCTTCGGCGTGAACGAGACGGAGTATGTCCCTCGATCGATCGCCGTAGAGAAGGCCGCGACGCCACTCGAGTTCGTCTTCTGGGTGTACGTCTTCGGCCCCGTGACGGTGATGGTTACTGTCTTGACGGATGTGGCCGGAACGCCGGCCGGGGCACTCAGCGTGACGGTGACCCCGCTTGCGGTGGGCACTTTCAGGGTGACTGTCTCCGTCGCATTGCTGCTCTTCAGTGTGACCAAGTGCGTGGCCGATGTGTAGCCCGTCGCGCTGAATGTGAACGTGTAGGACCCTGGGAGGGCGACACACGTGTATGCGCCTGTCGTTGTCCCGGAGGCGATCGTCACCTTCGCACAGCTCACGGAGTCGACCCGCACTGTGACTGTCACCGCCGATCCCGACGCGGCGCCGAGCGTGATCGTGCCGCTCGCCGTGTGGGTCGCCATGGTCACTGTGTATGTCTGCTTTGCAGTCTTAATTGTGACATGGCCCTCACTCAATGGGTGCGACACGCCGGACAGGGGAGACGTGACTGCCACTGTGTACTTGCCGGGCTTGACTGCTGTCGAGAACGTCGCGACACCGCTCAGGTTCGTCGTTGCCTTGTATGTGTTATGGGCGCCCTTCAGTGTGACTGTCGCTGTCGCGACGGCCGCCGCCACCAGCGGGTGCGAGGAGGCCTTCAAGTTCACCTTCACACCCGACACCCCGTTGGGGCTCAGTGTGACGGCGGCGAGCGTCTTCGTCGGTGTTGCCGCCGTGAGCTTCACGTGAGTGGTGGGCGGTGATGTGTAACCCGAGGCGGTGATGGTCACCGTGTATGTGACTGTCAGGTTGACGAGCAGGTGGAGCGTGCAGCTGGCAGCTGTTGTCGCCCCCGCCACGGGTGTGCACGAGGTCTTGACGCCGCTCCCCGCGCTCATCTTCACCTGGGGGAGGGTCGCGGGCGCTGTCTGGAGGGTCACGGTGGCCGAAATCTCGCCGATGCCGAGTGTGAACGACGCGGCGGCGGGTGTCGTCGCCGGTGCTGTGGCGCGGCTCGGGCACACCACGAGCTTGCGGGTGCCGGGTGACGGCTTGTCTGTGCCCGAGCCGATCCCGCTGAACGTGACTGTGTAGACGTCCGGCACGAGGCTCGTGAACGACGCAATGGCGCTTGTCGCCGAACCCACCGCGACGACGCTCTCTGTGCTGCCGAGCCCCTTCTCGAGCAGCTTGTGGGTGCCGCACGCTGTCGTCGCCTGCCCGACGTTGGCCGGCGCGAGCTTCACCGTGACGCCGTTCGCGGAGGCCGCTGCAACCTTGCTCGTGACGGTCACCTGCACCGGGATCGACGGGGCGTAGACCGAGAAGTTCTCGACGAACTTGCTGGTTGTGCCGGTCGAGAAGCTGATCGGTGCAATCGTTGTATATGTATCGCCGACTGTGATCGAGTAGCTCCCAACGGGGACCTTTGTCGTGAACGTGTAGCTCCCTGTCGACGTCGTGGTGGTGGTGTATGTCTTCCCTGTGCTCGCCGTGAGCGTGAGCGGCAGTGTGTGGATCGGATTTGTGCTGCGCCGACCTGTGGCCGAGACCGTGACTTTCCCGCTCACCGTGACGAGCTGCTGGGTGAGGGTATAGGTCTTGATCGCCGGGTTCTCACCTGGCGTGTAGGGGATCGGCCCGAGGGTGGTGGTCTCGTAAAGCGGGGCGGCGAGGGTGAAGCTGTAGGTGGTCGGGTCGATCTTGAAGGTGAAGAGCGTGTATGCGCCTGTCTTCTTGGCGGTGGCTGTGCTGCAGGTCTTGGGCGTTGTGCTGCCGACTGTGAATGTGCAGCTGAGCGTCGGCCCGATCGCGCTCGTTGCGGTCACGGTGGCGATGACGCCGGTGCCCACGCCCTTCAGCAGGATCTGCTGGGAGAGCTTCGTCGCCGTGAGCGTGAAGTTGGCGGTGTTCTTCTTACTGACTGCGGATGTCAGCGTCGATGCCGTCGTTGTGAACCCCGCCGCACTGGCGCACAGGAGGTACTTCGTTCCCGGCACGAGGCCTCCGGTCGTGCCCACCAGGAGGAAGGTGCCGTTTGTGGTCGTCGCGCTGAATGTCGCACCTGACGAGCATGTTGTGCCCGAGGTGGCCGTAACGGTCGCGCCGCTGAGCACTTCTGACGCGCCCGTGCTTGTGGGGTTTGTGGGCACGAGCACGCCGATGACCGTGCCCTTCAGCCAGCCCTGGTCGACGAGTGTGGGCTTCACGGTCAATGTGCCGCCCGATGGGAGCGTGAGCGTTCCGCTTGTGAAGGTCTGGATCGCCGGACCCGTGATCGTGAAGTGGTAGGTGCCGGCCGCCGTCGGTGTCAGCGCGTTGGTGAAGGTGACTTTGTATGTCGCACCTGTCTTGACGAGCGTCTGCTGGTCGACCTGTGCTGTGTGGCCGCCTGTTCCGAGGTACAGCGTCACCTTCGGGAGTGTGAGCGATGTGCCGGGCACCGTTGTCGCCTTCGGGATCACGACGAGAGTGACCTGCGCCTGGAGCGTGAGTGTCGCGGCCGGCAGTGTCAGGCCTTTGCACGTTCCCGGTGTGCAGAGCGGGATCGCGACCGCGCTCAGGGTCCGACTGACGTAGCCCGGCTTGCTGAGCGTGATCTTGTACGTTCCGGGTTGGGCGGCGCCCCCCGACGCACCGGTTGCCGGATCGGACCACTTGAGCGCACCGGCTGTGCCCTCGATCGCGCTGATGTGGTCCGTCGACGACAGGTTGTTGGCGACGCCTGTGGAGTTTGTGGGCGTGAGGGCGGAGGGTGTCACGGCGACCGAGACGCCGGTCGAGGGAGAGATCGTTCCGTTCACCGGCACCGGCACGGCTGTGATCAGCTCGTCGAGCTGGCTTGTCCCCGATCCCGGGAGCGAGATGACCTTCTTCAGCGTCTCGAACTGCCCGGCGTGGTCGCTCACGAGGAGGGTCACCTGTGTGCTGACGAACTTCGGCACCGAGCCTGTGGTCGGGTACGTCCACACTGTCGAACCGGGTGGCGGCGGGACGAGGTTGACGGTCGTGATCTCGGGGGTCCCGGGTGTGCCGTTCGTCTGCGTGGCGTACCCGGTCGTGCCGGTCACCGAGACCGACGGCAGTGTGGCGGTGGCGTAGGACGGCAGCACCTTCGTGCATGTGGCAGCCACGGCTGTGTCCGCCCGGACGGGGCAGTCCTTCGTGATGCCGACCCCGCTCCCTCCGCTCCCGGCGATCGCGTACGGGAATTGCAGACGGACCGAGATGTTCCCGTGTGACGGCGCGAGCACCGCGGGGTAGATCGCGGTGTTGTCCGGCCTGGCGACGAACTCGTCCGCAGGCGCGGTCGCGCGGGTGTGCGCGGATGTGAGCGACGTGCACGCCGCAGCTGTGCTGAGTGTTGTCGAGGGAAGCGCGAACGTCGCGACGTAGGTGTCGGCCGAGATGAGGGCGGAGAACGAGACCGGTCCCCCCTGCGCTGTCGACAGCTTGGCGATCGGTGTCACGAGCCCGTGTGTGGTTGTGAGCCGGGACACGACGACGCAGACGCCGGGCTGCGGCTGGAGGGTGCCGTTGGTCGTCTGGTAGTACGTCTTCACCTGGAACGTCGGCCCTTCGGTGAGGCTGATGTTGTCGGTGAGGGCCTCGCCCGGCGCGACGGACACGCTGGACTCGGAGACGTCGTAGAGCGTTGTCCCTGTCTTGGGCCCGACCTTCAGGACGTAGTTGCCCGCAGGGACGTCGACGATCGTGTACGTGCCGCTGCTCGTGCTCGCGTACGTGGTGGGTGCCCCGAGCGGTTTCGTCCCGTTGAGGAGCACCACCGTCGGTGTGGGGATGGGCTGACCGGTCGCGGCGCTGAGCACCACGCCGCTTATGGTGGCCAGACCCGGCAGGGAGATGATCGGCGCCGTCACGGTCGCACCTTCGGGCACGCTCACCTGGACCCCGGCGTCGGCGAAGCCCTGGCTCGCTCCCAACGCGGTGACCTCGTGGAGCCCGGGCGAGACCTTGTTGATCGTGTAGACGCCGGTCCCGTTCGTCTTCTGGAGCGTGGGCTTGCCGTCGAGCTCGACCGGCACTGTGGGGAGCGGCGCCCCGGTGAACTCGTTCACCACGCTCCCGGTGATGGTGCCGGTGTTCACGCTCGCCTGGCCGACGTACGGGAGTGTGAAGTCGATTGTCTTGGTCTCCCCTGCCTTCACGTCGACGGACGCGGACTGCGTCGTGTAGCCGAACGACGTCGCGCTGAGCACGTACTGGCCCGGTGGGATCTGACCGAAGTCGAAACCGCCGACCGGCGAGACCGACTCACTCAGCGTCTTGAAGGTGGCGGTCTGGTTGGAGAGGGTGAGCCCGACGTTCGCCAGGCCCGAGCCACTCGTCGAGACCACGCCGACCACGTTCGCGCCGGAGGTGGTGAGCGAGGCGTTCACCGTGCTGTTCCCGGTGAGCTTTACGAGCTGGGTCTGGGTGATCCAGCCCTGTCCGGAAACGGTGAGGGTCCATGTGCCGGGGATGGCGAGGTTCGGGAGCGTGTACGTGCCGACCGGCGAGACGGTGGAGGTGGTGGCGGTCGCGGTTGTGGAGCCATCGGTGGCCGTGACCGTCACGTCGCCCACCGGCTGACCGCTCGTCCCGTCCGAGACCGTGCCGGTGATCGAGCCGACCCCCGGCTCGAGCTTGAGGTTCACGCCGGCGAGGCTGGCGCTCGCTGCGAGCGTGGCGGACGTGATCTGCGTGCCGTAGCCGGTGGCGCTCGCGCTCACGAGGTAGGTGTCGGGAGTGTTCAGCCCGCTCACCGACCAGGTCCCCACGCCCTTCCCGGTGGTCGGCGTGACGGTCGTCACCGTGACCGACCCGTCGGACACCGTGATCGAGACGCCGCCGACGGGGCCGTTCGGGCCCGTCACGGTCCCGCTGAGCGAGCCGGTCCCCGGGCTGAGCGCGGTGTCGAGCGTGACGTTGTTCCCGGTCGAGGTCTGCACGATGTACTTGCGGGTGTTGTAGCCGGGCTCGGTGAACGAGACGAGGTACGTCCCGGGCGCGGCGACGCCCGTAAAGACGAAGGAGCCGTCGGGCCGCGTCGTGGTGGTGAGCGTCGGGGTGATGGCGGCGACGAGACCGGGGAAGAAGGCAGCGGCGGCCTGGGTGCCGTAGACCTTTCCGTCGGGGATCTGGGTCGCGTGGTGCAACGCGCGGACGAGCATCGGTTCGGGCTGCGCCGCCCCTGTCGCCCGCTTCGGGGGCGCTCGGGTCGCGTGTCCACCGTGCGTGTGGGCGGCGCCGGGCCGGTGGCGGACCGCGGCGGCAAGCAGCGCGGTCGGCCACCGGCCGTAGGAAACTCCCGCCCGGGCGAGGGTTCCCGACGACGTGCCGGACGCACCGAGCACCTGTGTGGAGACGAGCGAGGTCGGCTTCAGCGTGACGGTCACCCCGCCGGGCGCCGACCCCGACACCTTGCCGGCCACCTCGACGCCGGGCTTGGACCCGGTCTTCGACGGTGTGGAGCCCGAGCCCGATCCTGTCGACTTCTTCCCTGTCGACTTCTTCCCTGTGGAGGAGGAGCCTGTCGAGGACTTCCCTGTCGACGAGGAACCTGTCCCGCTCGACGAACCGTTCCCATGGTGCTGGTGGAGTGTGGACTGCGCGACTGCCGAGCGGTGGAGGTGGTTGGAGAGAGCCCGGATGCCGACGATGGCGACGGCGGCCCAGAGGGCCACCACGAGGCCGATGACAAGCGCCTTGAAGGCCCATCCCGGCAGCCACGGGCGGGAGGTGAAGGACCCCTCGGCCGTGACCGGCGTGCCACGCCCCTGCACCTGGACAGCGAAGGGGTGCCGCTTCTTCTCGCCGGAGACCTGCCGGTGGGCACGGATCCTTCCCGTCACATGGAGCTGACGTCCGGGAAGGAGGAGCGGCGACTCGGGACGGAAGTCCACCTCGAGCTTCTGGTCGGGGACGACGGCCTGGAGGTGCACCTGCTGGCTCTGCCCGCTCCGGTTTCGAAGGACGAGGGCGAAGCGGCCTCGGCGGCCGCCGACCACGTCCATCGGGTCGACGCGCGCCGAGATCGTGGCGCCGTCGCCGACGAGCACCTGGAGGTCGTGCCGACCGGACGACCGTCGCTCCTCTTGAGTTCCGGTACCCGCCCCGTTGCGGGGCGCCGCCACGGCACCGGCGGTCCGGCGGCCGGGGAGCACCCTACGGGCACCGTCCCCCTCCGCCGCCAGCGGGCGCGCCTCCACGGAGAGAAGGAGCGCGCAGGGCGGGTAACCGCGCGGGAGAGAGAGGTGGAACGGGACATGGGTCTGTTCGCCCGGCGCGAGCGGGCCGACGCGCTCCGGGAGCCCGTACCAGCCGGACTCGAGACCGGACAAGGAGAGCGCGAAGGCACACGGCTCGTCGCGCAGGTTCGTCACCGAGAGGGAGGCGTTCGCGACCTCACCGGGCGCGACCTGGATCTCGGGCGCCGAGATGGAAGCTGCCGCGCGGGGGTCGATCGGGAGGGGCGCAGCTTCCGTTGCATCCAAGGGTGCGCGGTCCAAGGCTGGGCCGGGGTCTTTCCGCCCGTTCCCGTTCATGATCTCCGCGCCGGCTTCGTCGACGCTCACGACGTCACCTTGATCGGGTCCAACTTCGTTGTGCACTTGCCCGGGGTGGGTGTCCCCGCGTTGGGTGTGCCCGTTTCGGGTGTGCCCGGGGTGGCTGTGCCCGGGGTCGACCGGGTCGACGTCCCCGTGGCTGTGGTCCCGCAGGCCGGGGCGGCCGCACCCTGTGCGGTCGTCACCTCGACGGTCACCTGCGGCGACGTGCCGGCCGGGTAGGCGACCCCCACGATGTAGCTCTGGGGGGCCTCGACGCCCGAGAAGGTGAACACCCCCGCGCTGTTCGTGGTGGTCGTGGCCGCCACAGTGCCCGGGTAGGCGCTCGTGAGGTACAGGTACGCCTCGGCGCCGGGGAGGGGCGCACCGCTCGTCACGTTGACGACGACACCGGTGATCGAGGCGGGAGGGGAGAGGGTCGGGCTCTGTGTCTGCTGCTGTCCGGCTGCGAAGGCCACGATGCTCGAGACCGGGATGCCGCCCTGCTGCGAGAAGTTCAGCGTGTAGGTGCCGGGCGTGATGCCCTGGATCGCGTACGCGCCCGCCGTGGGCTGTGCCGCCGTCGTGACCTGGTAGCTGGTCGTCCCCGACACGAGACTGACCGCGACCTCTGCGATCCCGCCGCCGGTGGTGCTCGTCACGACGCCCACCAGCGTGGCCGTGTCCGCCACGAGCGACTGGTCGACTGTCTTCAGGTTCGATGTGGCGGCGTTGAGGACGAGGTCGACGGTCTGGCTCTCGAGGTCGGAGCGGCTGAACGTCACCGTGTAGGTGCCGGGCACCGCCAGGCCTGTGAGCGAGTAGGAGCCGACCGGGTTGACGCTCGAGGTCACGGTGGTGACCGTGGTGCTCCCGTTGCTCGCGGAGACGAGGACGCCCCCGCCCGGGGTGCCAGAGGGCGTCGTCACCGCCCCCGAGATCGATCCCTTGCCCGGCAGCAGGTAGACGGCGAGACCGGTCACGTGCTGGTTGGCCGTGAGGGAGACGGCGAGGGTCTGCGAGGCGTAGCCGCTCGCCGCCACGGTGATGCTGATCGTGGCGGGAGAAGGGAGGTTGGCGAGGCTGAAGTTGCCCACCGACCCGGGCGTCGTCACCGACACGGTCGTGTAGGTCGTCGAGCCCGAGGTGGCCGTCACCGTCGCGCCGCCCACCGGTCCCTTCGAGCTCGAGACCGTCCCCTTGATGGCGCCGTTCCCCGGGGTGAGGGCGATGGAGATGCCGCTGCGGTCCTGCCCACCGCCGAGGGTGATCTCCTGGACCGTGGGTGCGTCCCCGGCGGCGATGACGACGAGCTGGTAGGTGGCGGGCGACGGGATCCCCGGGAGGTCGAACGCCCCGCCGAGAGGAAGCGTGACGCTCGTCACGACGGTCCCGCCGGCGGTCACGCCGCCGACGATCCCGGTCGCCGCCCCGCTGCCCGAGCCGCCGCTGCCCGAGCCGCCGCTGCCCGAGCCCCCTCCGCCCGAGCCGCCGCTGCCCGAGCCCCCTCCGCCCGAGCCGCCTCCGCCCGAGCCCCCTCCGCCCGAGCCGCCTGTTGTCGCCGTCCTGGGCGTCGACGACGCGATCACGGGTTGGGGCGTCGGCAGCTGGACGGTCAGCACCGCTCCCGCCACGTTCGGCCCGCTCACCTGGCCGGAGAGCGTTGCAGGCAGGCCGCCGATCGAGATGTCGACCCCGGTCGCCACCTGCTTGGACGTGAGCGTCACCGGCTTCGCCGAGGCCGCGCTGATCGCGTCCGGGTACCAGAGCTCCGCAAAACCTGCGCCGCTGTAGCTCAGGTCGTAGTTGCCCGCCGGCAGCCCGGAGAAGTGGTACGCCCCGCTCGCGTCGGTCGCGGTCGACGCGATCGGCGACGTGACGTCGCCCTTCTTGTACAGGTTCGCCGTGACGCCCGAGACGGGCTTGCCGGTCGTGAGGAGGGTCACGACGCCCGCGATTGACGCCGAGCCGGTCGCCGGCTGGGCGCGGTTCGCCTCGGCGACCTGCAGCGCGAGGGCGCGGTCGGCGTTCGACTGGCCGACCACCTGGGAGAGCGTGGCGCTCAGCACTGCGGCGAAGACGGTCCCGGCGACGAGCAGGCCGAGCAGAGCGAGGGCCCCACGGCTGAGGCGTGGCGGCTGCACCCAGGCCCCCTGGGAGACCACCGGCGCCTCGGGGGGACCGGCCTCCACGCGGAACGGGCGGATCTTCGGGTTTCCCAGCCAGGGTCGGCGGGCGGCGAGCTCGGCGGAGGCGATCACCCGCTCGCCCGGTCCGAGGGTGGGCGCCGCCGGCTCGAACGTGAACCGGATCGTGCCCGTGTCGTCCTTGCCCTCGAGGTGCGCCTCGGTCTCGGAGGTGCCGGCGTTCTCGAGCACGATGGCGACGCGGGCAGCATGCCCCGCAGTGACGCTCGAGGGATCGACGGCGAGCGAGAGCTGGGAGTCCGCCGGGACGGAGAGCTCGACGGGTACCGTCAGCACCTCGCCGGGCTCGGTCAGCTCGCGCACTTCGACCTCGAGCGAGCGACGGCCCGCGGGGATCCCCTCGGGCAGGGTGACGACGATCGTCGCCGTGCCGCTCGTGGAGGGGAAGAGCGACAGCGTTCCAGGGGTCACCTCGGACCACGCCGGGTCGAGCCCCAGCACACGGATCTCGTGGCCGCTGATCAGTGCTCCGGTGTTGGTGACCGCCACCGTGAGCGTCACCGGCTTTCCCGGTCCGGCGGTGACGTGTTGGGGGGAGACGTCGGCGCGCATGGTCAGCTCGTCGCCACGAGTGTCAAGGTCGGGGTCGCCGTGTCACCTGCGACGACGGTCACCTGCACGGTGGCGGTCTGGCCCGACAGCGTCGCGGTGACCGAGTAGGTGCCCGGCGCGACGCCCGACAGGCTGAAGCTGCCTGCCGGGTCGGTGGTCGAGACGGTGGTGAGGGGGGGGCCGCCATCGGTCACGGTGATCGTGGCGCCCGCGACGCCGGTGCCGCCCAGCATCACCGTGCCGTCGATGGAGCCGTTCGCCGGCGCCATCGTGGCGTCGACGCCGCTCGCGGAGGCTCCCGAGCCGAGGTTCACGGGGATGGTGACGCTCGTGTACCCGCTGAGCGAGAACGTGAGGGTGTACTGCCCCGGGGTGGGGAGACCCGCGAGCTCGAAGCTGCCGATCTGGCCCGCCGTGAGGGTCTGGGTCGAGACCGGCTTTGTCGCTCCGGTGATGGTCACCGTCACGCCGCCGAGCGCGCCGCCGCCCTGGGCGACCACTGTGCCCGAGATGTCGCCGGCTCCGCCCGAGAGCGAGACGGTGAGGCCCTTCAACGCCTGGCCCGGACCCAGCTGCTGCGCGATCGTCGCTGTTCCGTAGCCGGGAGCGGCGAACGTGAGGAGGTACGTGGCG
Source organism: Acidimicrobiales bacterium (assembly GCA_035534455.1). Lineage (GTDB taxonomy): Bacteria > Actinomycetota > Acidimicrobiia > Acidimicrobiales > RAAP-2 > JAJYVT01. Next base: position 42,949 of record DATLRV010000038.1, on the reverse strand, counting down.
GGGGACGGCAGGTTCCCGAGGGTGAACGTGCCCACAGCGCCGCTCGTCGGGGTCGCGGTCTTGAACGTCTGGCCGTTCGCCGAGGCCGTCACGGTCACGCCGCCGAGGGCGCCCGAACCGCCCGTCACCATGCCCGAGATCGATCCGGGCTGCGCGGAGAGCGTGATCGTGTTGGCGATGTCGTGCTGGCCGCCGGTGAGGACCTCGGTGTCCGAGCCCGGCTGGAAGCCGGGGGCCGTGAAGCTCAGGTCGTACGAGTTGGGGGTCGGGATGCCCGTGATCGTGTAGCTGCCCGAGCTCGACGTCGTCACGGTAGCGACCGGGGTCGTCGACGACCCCTGGCCGGGGGTGACGGTGACGGTCACCGAGGGCGGCGGTGTCTCTCCGGTCACGACCGAGCCGGTGATCGAGCCGGGAAGGCCTTTCACCACCGCGCGCAGGCCGCCGGTCTTTTTCAGCCCGTGCACCTGGATGGTCTTGCCGCCTGACTCGGAGGCCGACGACGGGTACCACTCGGTCGTGAACCCCTGCGCGCTGATCTCGATCTTGTAGGGGCCCGGCAGGAGCCCCGGGATGGCCCATGTGCCGTCCGCCGCCGTCGCCGTGGAGGCCTGAAGCACGGCTCTCCCGGCCTGCTCGAGGGCGTAGGCCTGGACGGTGATGCGACCCACGCCGCTCCCGGTGCTTGCGGCGTCGACGATGCCGGCGAGGGTGCCGCCGGCGGCGATGTCGAGTCCGGACTTGGGCACGGCTCCCGCAGGCGGCGGGTTGGCCCCCGCACCCGACGAGTGATAGGCGGCGTTGGCGTTGGTCGGATGGCTCGACGCGTAGAACGAGGCGGGCGCGATCTTCTGCGGCGGATTGCTGTTGAGCGCGTGGTTCAGCGCCACGACCATGACGGCGGCCCACACCCCGACGATCGCCGCCAGGAGCAGGATCGTCCTCGCGCCTCGTGGAAAGATCGGGCGTTGCCGGAAGGTGACCCCGGTTTCCGCCTGCGCCTCGGTTGACGAGGCGACGAGCTGGGCGCGGTGTGCCACCTCGTTGCCGAGCAACCGTCGCTTGCACGAGACCGTGAGTCTCGCCGTCGAATCGTGGCCCGGCCCGATGCGCAGCGCCGCGGGCTCTGGCCGGCAGGTGAGCAGGTGGGCGGTATCGGTGGCGGCGAGGTCCACCTCGAGCGGGACGTTCCCCGTGTTGCGGCAGACGACGTCGTAGGAGGTGCGGCGCCGTGCGGTGCGGTCAGAGGGGTGAACGGCGAGCGACATGGACGGCGCCGGGCGCACCTGCACGGGCAGGAACTGGACCGTCGACGCGGCCGGCTCGGCGGTCGAGCGGACCTGCACGGGGAGCCGGTAGGCACCCGCGGCGAGCCCCGGCGGCGCCGTGATCGTCACGGTCACCGTGCCCGTCCCGTCGGGGAAGAGCGGCAGCAGGTCCGGCTCCGCGGTCCACTCGAGGCCTGTCCGGTTCTCGAGCTCGACCCGGACCCCGTCGATGACCGCGAGGCCGTTAGTGACGTCGACGGCGAGCTCGACCGGCTCGCCGGGGACGAGCGCGTCCTGCGGCTCCTCGAGCTGGACCCTCATGGCGAGTCGCCCCCGTCGGTGCCCGCGGCCCCGTCGGCACCGCCTGCCCCGTCGGTGCCCGCGGCCCCGGCGGCAACGCCTGCCCCATCGGGACCTGCGGCCCCGTCAACCCCTGCGGCCCCGGCCTGCACGCCGGCCCCCGGACGTCCCTCCATGACGAGCGCCGCGCCGGACCGGAACCTGCGCAGTGGCGGCGACTCGTCCGGCTCGATCGCCGGAGCCGGCGGGCGCGCGATGTGGTCGGCGACCTCGACGCGCATCTCTTCGACCGGGGCGCCGCGGTCCTGCCACCCTGCCGCGTCGACGCCCAGCTCGATCTCGACGTAGAGGCCCGGTTTCGCCGGTGCCCCCGCCCACAACGACGGTGGGAGCCGGTGCTTGTCACCGGCGAGAGAGAGGCGCCAGGCTGACTCCGCGATCGCCGAGGGGAGGAGTGTGTGCGGGAGGGCGTCGTGCCGGAGCACGGTGCGCAGGACCGCACCGAGGAGCTCGTGCTCGTCGCGCTGCTCTCTTGCCCAGACCGTCACGAAGTAGCGGAGCGAGACCTGCTTGGGCTGGGGCCGCTGCTGGCGCCGGCCGTCGTCCGACACGCGCTGGTCCCGCCCCGAGCTGTTCGACCGGTCCGACTGCGCGATGTCCCAGAGGAAGACGTCGACCGTCGGGCGGGCCAGCGAAGCCGTCCAGCTGCTCTCGGGCGCGCGGAACGAGAGGTCCACGTCCGATTCGGGTAGCGGCACCTGCTGTCGCAAGAACGACTCGAGCGCCTTGTCGACGTGGTGGATCACCGAGTATTTCCCTCCGCGGGGCCGCCGGGGCCCTTCCCCGCCCGCCGCAGACTGTAGCAACGGCGGGCGTGAACGGGAAGGTACGAAGGCAAGTTCTCGGAGGTCGGCAGGCACGCAAGGCCCTCCGGCCCGCGATCCGGAGCCCCCCCGGGTGCCTGCTTGAGCCCCCGCCCGACCGCCGGCCCGGTGCCCCGACCCGACCGCCGGCCCGGTGCCCCCACCCGACCGCCGGCCCGGTGCCCCGACCCCTACCGAAATTCGCCCCCGCAAACCCCTTGGGTCGCGGGACAGCAACTGGTACGCTCCGCGGACCCCGAGGGGGTGCTCAGGGTCGGGGAGGCGTAGGTGCGAGGAGTCGGGCGGGACACCGGATCGACGGGTGGATCCCTACCAATTCGCGGGGTGGCCGGCAGGGCGACTGCGCGGCGCGCCGTCGTGCGGTTCCAGCTGGCGTGCGTCCGGCTGGGCTGGGCCGGCCCGAGGAAGGGGCCATCCTGGGCACTAGACGACCTCGCCGACGTACCAGCCACGGCTCGCGAGGCGGAGGCGGCGCGCGCGCTGATCGAATTGTCCGACGCCGGAGACGTGGACACGCTGCGCGGGTTGCTCCGCCCGGATCCCGCGCGGGTGGCCGCGTCGTGGACCGTCGCCTGTTACCGCATCGGCGACCTCGTCCCGCACGCCCTCCGCGACTTCACGGACCCCGTCGACGCGGTGGCCACGCTCGCCGACTGCGGCGACGACGACCACCTGGCCGCCGAGCTCGTCGCGTCCACGGCCGAAGGGCTCTGCTGGGTGGCGCTCGTGCGCACCGGCGCGCAGGTGCGCTTCCAGTTCTTCAACCAGGAGAGCGTCCTCGCCCGGCCGGGCCGACACGCCCTCTCCGACGGCGAGCAGGAGGCCGTGGCGGTGGCCCGCGCCAACTGGACGACGGTGCTGTCGTCCTGGCACGCCCACCAGGGTCCGACCGGTTCGATCACTTCCGGTGGCGTCGCCCCGATCGGTGGCGCGTTCCTGGCGCCACGCGCCGGCCCCGACCCCATCGCCGGCCCCGACGCCCTTGCCGGCCCCGACGCCCTTGCCGGGCCCGGCGCCCTCGACGCCGGCGCGGGTCTCCTGGGCGCCGCCGCCGCGGGCTCCCTCGGCGCCGAGCTCTTCGGCGGCGCACCGCCGCTGGCCGAGGTCGCCGTCACCCTGACGGACTTGGCGGAGGTGGTCAGTGCCATCGCCGTGGCGGTCGAAAGGCTCGAGCGGACCCTGGGCGCGGTCGCGACGCGGCTCGAGACCGTGTTCCCGTCGTTCCCCTCGCCCGTCTCCGCCGGCCGGCCGGCGGTGCCGCGCCCCGTCTCGGCCTACCCTGCCAGCGATCCGGTCGAGGCGTTCCGTGAGCCGTCGCACCGTTGGTGGACGCCGAAGCACCGTGTCGTGAGGCGGCGCCCGGCCGTCGGCGACACCACCGCCGAGCCCCTGTGAGAAGCGCCTCCCGTGCGTGGCGCGCGGGAGCGACGGTGATCGGCCTCACCGTCGCAGGTCTCGGCGCGAGCGGCTGCTCGGTTTTCGGCGGAGGCTCACCGTCGTCGTTCCAGGAGTCCGTGTTCCACCTGGAGGCAGGGCAGTGCCTGGTGCCCCCGAAGAAGGTCCAGGCCGATCTCACCTCGATCCAGGTCGTGTCCTGCACGACCGCCCACACCCAGCAGGTCTACGCGCTCGTGCAGGACCACGCGGGGTCGACCTACCCCACGCCGACGAAGCTCGACAACTTCGCGAACGCCGCCTGCCTCGACCGCTTCGCCGCCTTCGACGGCGTCCCCTATCAGCGATCGAAGCTCTACTTCACCTACCTGCTCCCGTCGGTCCGAAGTTGGGCGGACGGCGACCGCGCCGTCGTCTGCGTCGCAGAGACGGTCGGAAAGCCCCTCAAGAAGACGTTGAAGGGGGCGAAGATCTAGTGACCCGCCTCTTCTCGAGCCGGAACCCCGCAGGGATGAGGAGGATGGCCCCGGGGCATGGCTCGACGGACGGCGCGGGGGAACCGGACGGCGCGGGGGAACCGGACGGCTCCGGCTCGGCCTCGCGTCGCCACCTCGCCGGTCGTATCGCCGTCGTGGAGCAGCGCGTCCGGTCGGCGACCGCACGCCGACGCGAGGCGGGCGAGGCCTCGAGCGACCCCATGCCGGGCCTGGTCGTGTCCGATGCGAAGGCGGTGTGGCTGGTGAACGGCGCGTCGCCGTTTTCCGACATCCTCGATTTCGACGGCGCCGCCGCGAGGGGCGCTGCCTACGACGAGACCGTCGAGTGGCTGCTCTCGGAGGTGGAAGCCGAGGCGGACGTGGCCGAGAAGGCAGGCGAGCTGCTCCGCCTCCGCGCGCTCGAGCGCCGTTTCGGGCTCGACGCGCAGTCCCTCGAGATCCTCGTGGTCGCGCTCGCCCCCGAAGTGGACCGGCGGTTCGAGCAGCTCTACGGCTACCTGAACGACGACATCACGCGCCGCCGAGCGACCGTCGGCCTGGCGCTCGAGCTCGTCGGGATGCCGCTCGCCTCGGTGGCGGCGCGGAGGCTCGTCGGTCCCGGTGCGCCCCTGGTCCGCCGGGGTCTCGTCGTGCTCGAGGGCGCGGACCGGCCCTGGCCCGGCCGCGAGCTCCAGGTGCCCGATCGCGTCGCCGGATGGTGCCTCGGGCACGACGCCCCCGACCCCGACGTCGCGTCGGTCGCGGAGCTGTCGGGACCCCGGGTGCCCGACGACGCCCCCGTCCCCGACGTCGCCCCGGCGCTCGGCAGCTGGCTCGAGCAGCACGAAGGGATCGTCTACCTGCGCGAGGCCCCCGGCGCGTCGGGCAGGTGGCTCGGCACGATGGCCTGGGCCGCCGCCGGCATGCCTGCGCTCGTGTGCCACCTCGACCGGATCACCCACGGCGCTACCGTCGTTGAGGTCGCGGCGGCCGCGGCCCGTGAGGCGGCGCTCCAAGGAGCGGGGCTCGTCGCGGGCCCGATCGACGTCGTCGACGGCCCGGTTCGTGCGGTGGTCGAAGCGGTGACCCGCGTCCCCGGGGGGGTCGTCCTGCACGGCCGCGGCCGGTGGGACGAGTCCTGGAGCCGGTCGACGCCGGTCGTGATGCCCGTCCCGCTTCCCACGGTGCAGGAGCTCGCCCCCCATTGGGACCACGCGCTGCGCGACGCGCCGCTCGCCCCTGGGCTGGACGCGACCGCCGCGACCGCGCAGTTCCGGCTCTCACCCGAACAGGTGTGGCGCGCCGCGGAGGTCGCACGTGGGCAAGCCGAGCTCGCGGGCGGCACCATCGACGCCACAGCGCTGCGTGCCGGAGCGCGCGAGCACAACAACCCGGGGCTCGAGCGGCTGGCGCAGCGCATCGAGCCGGCGGTCGGCTGGTCCGACCTCGTGCTGCCCGACGCCGTCGCGTCGCACCTGCGGGAGATCGTCGCCCGCGCGGGCCACCGGGACACGGTGCTCGGCCAGTGGGGCATGCGCCCCGGTGGTCGGCGGGGCCGGGGCGTCGTCGCCCTCTTCTGCGGCGTCTCGGGGACGGGGAAGACGATGTCTGCCGAGGTGCTGGCCGGCGAGCTGGGGATCGACCTGTACGTCGTGGACCTCGCGAGCGTCGTCGACAAGTACGTGGGAGAGACCGAGAAGAACCTCGAGCGCGTCTTCAGCGAGGCGGACGGCGTCGGCGGCGTGCTCCTCTTCGACGAGGCCGACGCGTTGTTCGCCAAGCGATCCGAGGTGCGGGGGGCCAACGACCGCTACGCCAACGTCGAGGTGGCCTATCTCCTGCAGCGGATGGAGCGCTTCGACGGGCTCGCGCTGCTCTCGACGAACCTGCGGTCCAACATCGACGACGCGTTCGTCCGCCGCCTCGACGCGATCGTGGAGTTCCCGACCCCCGACGCCGTGCTGCGAAGATCGTTGTGGGAGCGCAGCCTCACCGCGGCGGTGCCGCGCGGCGACGATCTCGACCTCGGCTTCCTCGCCGAGTCGTTCTCGTTGACGGGCGGCAACATCCGCAGTGTCTGCCTGAGCGCCGCGTACGCCGCCGCCGACAGCGGCGAGCCGGTGACGATGGCGGTGTTCGTGCGGTGCCTCGCGCGCGAGTACCGGAAGCTCGGACGCCTGTGCACGGAGGCCGAGTTCGGCCGCTACTGGCCGCTCGTCGCCGAATGAGGAGGGCGGCGTCGCGGTCGGCACGACGACGTCCGGAGGGCCGGATTGCTACAGTCGGGCCGAGCACGCGGGCCGGCGGCCCGGCGGCTTCTCGGGAGGGGGTTCGCACGTGACGGACATGATGACCGTCAAGGACAAGACGTCAACGTGGAAGTCGGGCGTCGTTTCCGGCAAGGAGAAGACAGTCAACCCCGTGCTCGGGTCGCAGCGCCAGGTCGGCAACAAGAAGACCGGCGAGGCGCTCGGGCAGAAGAAGGAGGCCAAGCCCTCGGAGGTGACCTCCGACCAGGCGACCTCCGCGTTCACGAAGCTCGCGCCGGTGGTGGACTTCATCATCCCGAAGGCGGCGGACTCGGGGTCTCTCACAGCGGCGATCAAGATCCCGGTCAAGGGCGCGTTCGTCGGGATCCAGATCGGTGCGACAGCCGCGCGGGGCAACACAGGCACAGTCCAGCTGGGGGTCACAGCCAACGTGATCGCAGGCGCCACCATCGGGATCGCCACAGCCACCTTCAAGCTCGGCGCGTACCTGCAGGTGAAGGGCCGCGACGCCAAGGAGGCCCTGACCATGGTGTCCTGGGTGCTCTACCGCCAGCTGGCGGAGTCGAACGCGCCGAGAGAGGTGGAGCAAGCCTGGTTCGGGGACAAGAAGGGCACGGCCGAGCAGTGGGACGCCCTCGTGCGCAAGACGCTGTTCAGCAAGGAGACCGGCAACTGGGTCGAAGTCGGCGCACAGATCGGCGCCAGCGCCAAGGCGGGGATCGGCCCGGTGACAGGGGAGGTCGGAGGGAAGCTCCGCATGGGTCGCCGCTACGACTCGGACTCCATCGACCGGCGAAAGGGCGCCAAGTCCCTCACGCAGCAGTTCACCTCGAAGCTGGGCATCGACCGGGGGGCGCAGGCGAGCCTGGGCGACCGGATGTTCACCGTGATCGGTTCGGCGACATTCAGCGTGGCGATCGCCAAGGGGAGCCTCCAGGTCACCGTCGCCATCCGACAGGTGAAGGACAAGCAGGGCAAGGACTCCAAGGGGGCCCCCACCGAGAAGACGAGCTACGAGCTCCAGAAGATCACAGTCACAGGCACGGCCCAGGTCACGGGAATGGGCCTGGTCGCCGGCGCCCTCGCCCGCGGGAAGGCCGTCCAAAGTCTGTTGAGCAAGGTCTGCACAAAGTCCCAGTCGGCGGGTAACAAGGCCAAGAAGGAGCTGAAGTCCGAAAAGGGGCGCGAGGCCGGGGAAGTCGCCGAGGACATCACCGACTACACCGGCGCGATGACAGTCGCGTCACAGGCCGTGTCCTCCCTGTCCACACTCACAACAATCTTCGGCCTCACAGTGACAGGCAGGATCCACATCTCCGGCGGCTACACAGGCGGCAAGACCACACTCAAGGTGGCCTTCGAGAAGGTCACGGCGATCACAGTCAACGCCGGGGTCTTCTCGCTCACAGCGAAGAAGACCGAGCGCCTGGCCTCGATCGAGTACACAGACGGCAAGTGGGTCGCGCACCTCGGCGAGCTCTCCAAGGAGATCGGCAAGTCGAAGCCGAAGACAGGCGGCGGGAAGTCCACGTCGTCGAGCAAGCCGAGCAGTGGCACAGGGAAGGGCACAGGGTCCAAGGGCGGGACACCGTGACCACACCGACGCGCGAGATGCCCCAGCGGGTGGTCGACACGGTCTTGAGAGCGACCGGGGGCGCGGTGACCGTCGGAGAGGTCCCGGGGGAGCTGCCGGCGGTGGAGGGCACCGTCGAGCGCCGAGGGCTGAGCTGGCGGCTGCAGGTCGTCTCCTACCCCGGCGACGTCCTCGTGGCCCGCTCGTTTCTCCGTGAAGCCGTGCCCGAGGACCGCCGCGACGCCGCCGCCATCTTCGCGAACCGCGTCAACTGGGCGCTCCTCGCCGGCAACGTGGAGGTCGACGGCGGAGACGGCACCGTCCGGGTCCGCACGTCGCTCTGCCCGCAGGGTGCGCTCGTGTCGGTGCCGCTGACCGAAGGGCTGCTCGGGCCGAACCTCGGCACCGCCGCGCTCGTGTTCCCCGGGATCGAGGCGGTGGCGGCAGGAAAGGACCCCGTCGCCGCCGCGGACGACGTCCTCGACGAGATCGAGGGAGAGGGGATCGACCTCGAGCTCGATTGAGCCCGGGCGACGCACCCCTCGATGCCGCGAGCAATAGTCCTGCACCCGCAGTTGGTCCCTCACGCCCAGACGGCGCCCCAGTAACCTTTTCGTCGGGTCCCATGCCCATCATCTCAGAACCCCTCGGCCGGGTGCTGGGGAACCGCTACCGGCTCGTGGCGGCCCTCGGGTCTGGCGCGGCTGCCCACGTCTTTCTCGCCGAAGACGTGGTCTTGCAGCGACGCGTGGCGGTGAAGGTCCTCCAGCCCGCCCTGGCCAGGGACGACGCATTCCTGCACCGCTTCCGGGCCGAGGCGAGGTCCGTCGCCGCGCTGAACCACCCCCACGTGCTGCGCGTGTTCGACTGGGGCGAAGGAGAGGACGGTCCCTACCTCGTGCTCGAGTACCTCGAGGGAGGGAGTCTCTTCGACATGCTCGTGCGGGGCCGGCGCCTCTCGCCCGCGCAGGCGGCGCGCATCGGCGCCCAGGCCGCCGACGGGCTCGCGTACGCCCATGCTCGGGGGATCGTCCACCGCGACGTGAAACCCGCGAACCTGCTCTTCGACGAGGAAGGCCGGGTCCGGGTCGCCGACTTCGGCGTCGCCCGTGCGCTGTCGAGCGCGTCGACGACGGACCCCGGGACGATGCTCGGGACCGCCCGCTACGCCTCGCCGGAGCAGGCGCAGGGGCTCCAACTCGACGGCCGTTCCGACGTGTACTCCCTCGGGCTGGTGCTCTACGAGGGGGTGACGGGGACGGTTCCCTTTGCAGGGGACACGCCCCACGCGACCCTCCAGGCGCGCATCGGCGGCGCGCTCCCCGAGGATCCAGCGCTCGGCCCGCTCGGCCCGCACCTCGCGGCGGCGTGCGCGCCGGACGCCCAGGACCGCCCGGCTGCGGCGGAGCTGGCGGAACGGCTCGAGGGTCTCGCCGACGACCTCGCGCACGATGACCCCCTCCCCTTGGTCCAGCGCGGCGAGGTCGACGGGTCCGACGCGGACGGCGCCGGCGTCACGGTCGTCAACGACGCCGTCGCGCCGGCGCCAGTCGATCTCACGCTCGCAGGGCCGACGGCAGCCGCGGCGGGCCTGGGCGCCGCGGGCCTGGCCGCGGCCCGCCTGATGCCCGGCGCCGGCTCCACGAACGGGGGTGGCCTCGCCGACGCCGGCGAGCCGACCGCGACAATCAAGGTCGGGGACGGGGTCCCCCCTGCCGTCACGGTGCACTCGCTCCGGCGGCACCGCCAACCTCGCCGGTGGCCCTGGGTCGTGGCCGTCCTGGTCCTGTTGGCCGCGATCCTCACGGGCGCGGGGATCTACATCGCGAAGAAGCATCTCCTCACCCCGAGCCACCCCGTGCCGAGCGTCGTGGGCGACACAATGGCGAGTGCCCGCCGGGCGCTGCGCGCCGAGCACTTCAAGGTCCAGGTCGAGCCCGCGGTCACCTCGATCAAGGTCGGTGCCACAAAGATCGTCAGCCAGGTTCCCTCCTCGGGCGTCTCCCGCAAAGAGGGGAGCACCATCCGGATCACCCCCTCGTCGGGGAAGCCGTCGGTGACAGTGCCGCAGCTCTCGTCGAGCGACGATTGCTCGGTGGCACGGCAGCTGCTCGCCGAGAAGCACCTGCGCGTGCGGTGCCCGGCGCTCTCGGCCTACTCGAGCACGATCCCGAAGGGCAACGTGATCAACTGGTCCTACAACGGGAAGCTCGACCCGACCACCGCTCCGTACGGCGCGTTGATCCTCGTGGCCGTGTCCGAGGGCAGGCAACCCGTCCAGCTCCCAACATTCAAGAACCAGAGCTACGCGCAGGCGTCCGCCACCCTGAGCGCCGACGGGCTGACCGTCAGAGAGGTGCAGGCCTACTCGACATCCGTCGCGTCGGGGAACGTGATCTCGACCACACCGGGCGCCGGCGCCACGGTGCCGGTGCCGAACACGGTCACGGTGACCGTCTCGAATGGTCCGCAGAACGTCCCCGTGCCGACAGTGATCGGCGACACAGTCAGCAAGGCGGCGTCAGCCCTCCAGGCGGCGGGCTTCACCCTCGGGAAGGTGTACGGCCCCGCGACAGGGGTGGTCTTCACGACGGACCCGCTCGCCGGGCAGAAGGAGAGGATCGGGTCGTCGGTGATCCTGTACACCGAGACACCGCCGCCGACAGGCCACGGGCCGAAGTCGCACACAGGCACACCTCCCGCGACACGCAAGCCGCCCTCGGGCTGAGCCGGGGCGCTGCTGGGGCGCCACGGGCGCTGGGCGCCCGCGGGCCGGTCGGATGAGGCCTGGCGGGCGGGTCGAGGAGCGACACGAACCGCCCGCCGTCGGCCCCGGCCCATGGTAGGGGGGCGAGCCCAGTCGTGCCGAGCGGCCCCGGGGTGCCCGTCCGGGCCGGGGTCCTGGGATCCGCGCCGATGTCACACCCGTGCGCGATGGTCGGGACGTGGCGCGACACAGGCTGGGCGGCCGATGAGGCTCCTCCACACGAGCGACTGGCACATCGGCCGGCGCTTCGAGCGCGAGCCGCTCGACGACGACCAACGCGCGTTCCTGTCGTGGCTGTCGACGCAGGTCGAAGAGCTCGGCGTGGACCTGGTCGTGGTGGCCGGCGACGTCTACGACCGTTCCCTCCCCGCCGAGGAGGCCGTGGCGCTCCTCGACGAGGGCCTCGAGCGGCTGCGCGCCGCCGGCGCCACGGTCGCGATGATCCCCGGCAACCACGACAGCGCCAAGCGCCTCGGGTTCGGCGCCCGGCGCCAGGCGCTCGGTGGCGTGCACGTCTTCGCCGACGAGGTCGGCGCCCCGGAGCCGTGGCTCTTCGAGTCCGGGGGTGAGGCGGTGGCCGTCGTTGCGGTGCCCTACCTCGACCCGCTGGTCGCCCCGGCGCCTCGGCCCGCCCCCGACGGCTCCGTCCGTCCCCGGACGCACGAGCACGTGCTGCGCGACGTCGTGGGGGCCGGACGCGAGGCCCTCGAGCGGTACCCCGGGGTGCCCTCTGTCGCCGTGGCCCACGCCTTCGTCGCCGGCACCTCGCCCTCGGACTCCGAGAAGCTCCTCGCGATCGGTGGGACCGACCTCGTGGACGCGTCGGTCTTCGGAGGGTTCGATTACGTCGCGCTCGGCCACCTGCACCGACCGCAGCGCGTCGCCGGGGACGAGCGGCTCGCGTACAGCGGGTCCCCGCTCGCCTACTCGTTCAGCGAGTCGCACCAAAAGAGCGTCCGGCTCGTCGAGGTCACCGGCGGTCAGGTGGCAGGGGTCACCACTCTCCCGGTCCCGGTCGGCCGTCCCGTGGCCACGATCGAGGGCACGCTCGAGTCGCTCCTCGGCGACCCGGCGCACGACCACGTGGTCGAGCACTGGATCGCCGCCCGGTTGACCGACGACACCGTCCAGGTCCAGGCACTCGAGCGCCTTCGCACCCGCTTTCGCCACGCGGTGAGCGTCCGCTACGCGGCCCCCGCCGACGCCGGGCGTCCCGGGGGCCCCTGGCGCGGCCGGTCGGCCGGCGGGTCCCTGTCCGCCCGAGCGGTGGGGGACACGGTGCTCGCCTTCCTGGGGGAGGTCGCCGGGCGCCCGCCCGACCCGTGGGTGAGGGCGCTCGTCGACGAGGCCCTGGCGGCGTCCGCTCCCGAGCTCGTCGCCTCCGCGGCGGGGGGGACATGAAGCCGGTCGTCCTCAGGCTGCGGGCGTTCGGCTCCTACGCCGGCGAGCTGGACGTGGACTTCGCGCGGCTCTCGCTTCACGGGATCTTCTCGATCACCGGGCCGACCGGCGCGGGCAAGTCCACCATCTTCGACGCGCTCGTCTACGCCCTCTACGGCGACCTCCCGGGCTTCCGGGTCGACGGGAACGTGCGCAGCCAGTTCTCGGACGTCTCGACCCCGACGTCGGTCTCGCTCGACTTCGTCGTGCACGGTGAGCGCTGGCGGGTCGAGCGGCGCCCCGCGCAGCCGGTCCGGCGCGCCCGCGGGAAGGGCGCGCCAATCGAACGGCCGTCGACGGTGGTCTTGGGGCGCGTGGGTGGGGACGGCGAGCTCGTCCCCGGGACCGGCATCACCAAGAAGGAGGAGGTGCGGCGACGCATCGACGAGCTCGTCGGGCTCACCAAGGCCCAGTTCGAGCAGGTCGTACTCATTCCCCAGGGCCGCTTCGAAGAGGTGCTCAAGGCCGACACCTCCACGCGCGCCCCGCTGTTGCGGCGCCTCTTCCCGGTCGAGGTGTTCACCCGGACGACCGAAGGGTTGAAGACGATCGCGGCCGTCCGGCAAGGCGTCTTCGACGACGCCACGCGGGCGCAGGAAGCGGTCGTCGCACGGTTGTGCGAGGCGTACGAGGCGGCGGTCGCCCAGCTCCCCGGCGACGTGCGCGGCGAGCTTCTCGGCGACGCCGAGGTCCCCGCGTTCGATCCGAGCCGGATCGACGGGCACGCGCAGGAGTTGGCCGAGGCCCTCCGGCGAGTCGACGAGCTCGTCGTCCGTCTGGCGTCGGCGTCGGCGTTGGCCCGGTCGCGCCTCGAGGAGGCCAGGCGCGCGGCGGCCGACTGGGACGCGTGGCGTGCCGACGGCACGCTCGCCGAGTCGTTCGAGGCGGAGGCGAGTGCCGACGCGGCCGAAGCCGCGGTCCTGGCCCGGGCGCGGCGCCTCGCCGACCTCGAGGGTGCCCTGGACGAGTGGGAGGCGGCCCGGCGCACCCTCGCTGCGGCCGAGCCGGAGCTCACGGCGCTCGTCGACGCGATCGACGGCGCCTGGCCGAGCGAGCTGTACGGCAGCGCGTGGGCCGGGGCGTGGGCGGTCGCCCGTGCCGACGCGCACGAAGCGGGCGTGCTCGCCGAGCGGCTCGGCGCCGAGGCCCGACGCCTCGAGGAGGAGGCCCGCAGGTTCGACCGGCTCGTCGCGACGACGGCGGCGCTCGAGGCGCGCCGTGGCGAGCTCGACCGGCGCCGGGTCGAGCTCGGCGAGCGTGCGGTCAAGCTCGACGCCGAGGAGCAGACCGTCGTGCTCGTGGCCGACGAGGTGCAGCGGCTCCGGGCGGAGGCCGCCTCGCTCGAGGCCCTCACCCAGGCCGTCGCGGCGCTCGAACGTGAGCACGAGACCGCATCTCGGCGCGCCGACGCCGCGGTCGAGCTCGCCCGCGCAGAGTCCGAGCTTGCCGCTGCCGCCTCGCGCAGTGCGGGGGCGGCCGCGCGGGCACAGGAGATGCGGGCGGCGTGGCGCGAGGGTCTGGCGGCCAGGCTCGCCGAGCTCCTCGAGGACGGGGCGCCCTGCCCGACCTGCGGTGCGCTCGAGCATCCGGTACCCGCGAGATGGAACGGCGACGCCGTCGACGACGCGGTGCTCGCCGAGGTCGAGTCGGCACGTGACGCCGCCGCGATGGTCCGGGACGCGGCCCAGAAGCGGGCGGCGGGGGCGCGAGGGGCCATCGACGCCCTGGCGAGGACGCGCCCGGTCGAGGAGGTGGCATCGGACCTCGCCGCGCGGCGGGCGGCGCTCGCCTTGGTGCACGGTGCCGCCGACCAGCTGGTCGCCGTGACCGCCGAGGAACGCCGCCGCCGTGCCGCCCTCCTCGACGCCCGAGCGACGCTGGGCACCGACTGCCGGGCCTTCGACGCCGAGGTCGCTCGCCTGGAGGCGGAGCTTGCCGCCCACACGGGCGAGGTCGGGGCGTTCGTCGAGTCCGAGGGGGAGTTCGGGTCGCCGGCACCCCGTGCGGCATCCCGCGGCGCGCTCGCCGCTCAGGTCGATCGGCTCTGCCGCGTGCTGCGGGACGTCGAAGAGGCACGTGGCGCGCTGCGCCTCGCCGACGGCCTGATCCAGCCGGTCGCGGCCGAGCTCGGGGCATCGGACTCTTCGGAGCTCCGCTCGTGGCTGCTCGATCCCGAAGAGGTCGACGCGCGGAGCGACGACCTCGCGGGACGCTGCTCGCGCCGCGAGGACGTGCGCCGTCGCATCGCGGCGTACGAGTCCCAGGAGGGTTTCACGCCGTCGGCACCCCGACCCGACGTCGAGCTCCTCGTCCTCGCCGCGGATGCTGCAGACGGCGAGCACGTTGCCATCGTCGAGCGTCGAGGGATGCTTGCCCACCGCGTCGGACTGCTCGCTACCGGTGCGCGCGAGCTCGCGGACGGGGCGCGGGCCGTCGACGTCGCGCGGTCCGCCCTCGAACAGGCAAAGACCGTGGCCGACCGCTGCGCCGGGCTGGGCGGTGGACCGGCCTCTCTCCGGCTCTCCCTCGAGAACTGGGTGCTCGCCGACTACTTGCGCCAGGTCCTCTCCCAGGCGAACCGCCGGCTGGACGTCATGACCGGCGGCCGGTACGCCTTGGAGCTGACCGAGGGCGTCACCGACGGACGAAAGCCCTGGGGGCTCGACCTCTCGGTCTTCGACGCGACCACGGGGCAGGTGCGTCCCGCCACCACGCTGTCCGGTGGCGAGACGTTCATGGCGGCGCTGGCGCTCGCCCTCGGGCTCGCCGACATCGTGTCCGGCGGCTCGAACCGGGAGGTGGGGGCGCTCTTCGTCGACGAGGGCTTCGGCTCGCTCGACCCTCAGTCGCTCGACGCGGTGATCGACGTCCTGCGCTCGCTCGAGGACGGCGGGCGGATCGTCGGGGTCATCAGCCACGTCCGGGAGCTCCAGCAGGCACTCCCGTCGGGGATCACGGTTGAGCCAACGGCGCGGGGATCGCGGGCGGCGGTGCATTACCCGCCGGCGTGAGCACAGGGACGGCCGTCCCGCGGACGGCTGGGGTCGCCACCGTGCGCGAGCCCAGCAACGAGCTGCCCACGTTCGCCGCGACGACGAGCAGCAGCGCCCCGAGCTCGAGAAGCGACAACCGCTGGCCCAGGATGACGAACCCCGCGAGCGCCCCGAGGGCCGGCGCGATGCTGAGCAGGATCCCGAAGGCCCTCGGCGTGGCCCGGCGCAGAGCGGCGAGCTCGCAGCGGTAGGGGATCGCCGACGACAAGAGGGCGACCACCGCGCCGAGGCCGAGCACCGAGGGACGGAGGAGGGCGCCTCCAGCATGGGCAATGCCGATCGGCGTGACGACGAGCGCCCCGACGGCCATCGCGCCGGCGAGCCCCGAGGTGCCGGCGAAGCGCTTGCCCGTTTCCTTGTTCAACAAGATGTAGGTGGCCCAGAAGGACCCTGCGAGCGCCGCGAACCCGACGCCTGCGAGGTCGAGGTGATGGTCGACCCCGAGAAGGCTGCCGCTCGCGAGCAGGAGGACTCCCGCCGCAGCGAGGAGCGCCCACACTCCGTCGGTCCAGCGCTTCGACCCGACGACGGCGATGGTCAGCGGCCCGACGAACTCCACGGTCACCGCCACACCGAGGGGGATCCGCGCGATCGACTCGTAGAAGGAGAGGTTCATGCCGGCGAGGGCGAGCCCGAAGACCACGACCACGGCCAGGTCCTGACGGCTGCCCCGCTGCAGGATCCGGCGCGGGTCCCACCGTCGGGCGGCCGGCCCTGCCGTGCCTGGGGCTGCCGAGCGGGCGGGTCGGGCCGGGGCCGCCGAGCGGGCCGAGCGGGCGGGCCGGGCCGGGCCGGCGAGCGCGGAGAGCACCACCAGCGCCACGGTGGCGAAGACGAGGCGAAGCGTCAGGGTCCCCGAGGGGCCCACCTGGGAGAAGAGCTTGGTGGCGAGCGCGGACCCGCACTGACCGGACACGCCGCTCATCGCGACGAGCGCGGGCGCCGGAGGCCGGAAGCGGTTGGTGGACGTCGCGGACGAAGAGGAGCGCATCGGGAACCGATGGAGAGGTCGGGGCTTGCCACCAGGGTACTCACGCCCGGCGGACGGGCGGGTGACGCCGTCCCCCCACTACCGTGGGGCGCCGCGAACGACAGGGAGGAGACCGGGCTCATGGGCGCACTTGACGGGAGGGTGGCGATCATCACCGGCGCCGGACGCGGCATCGGGCGCGAGCACGCGCTCCTCTTTGCGTCGGAGGGCGCAAAGGTCGTCGTGAACGACCTGGGGGGCGCGGTGGACGGGTCGGGGGACGACCGCACGCCGGCACAGCAGGTCGTCGACGAGATCAAGGTGCATGGCGGCGAGGCCGTCGCCAACGCGGACGACGTCGCGGACTGGGAGGGCGGCCGGCGCCTGATCGAGTCGGCGGTCGAGGCATTCGGGGACCTGCACGTGCTCGTCAACAACGCTGGCATCCTCCGAGACCGCATGCTCGTGAACATGACCGAGGAGGACTGGGACAGCGTCATCCACGTGCACCTGAAGGGACACTTCGTCCCGACTCGCCACGCGGCGACCTACTGGCGAGAGCGCGCCAAAGGGGGCGACGACGTGCGCGCGTGCATCGTGAACACCTCGTCGACCTCCGGGCTGCTCGGGAATCCCGGCCAGGCCAACTACGGCGCGGCGAAGGCCGGCATCGCCGCGTTCTCGGTGATCACCGCCGCCGAGCTCGGCCGCTACGGGGTGCGGGTGAACGCGATCGCGCCGGCGGCCCGCACCCGCATGACCGAGCTCACGCCGGGCCTGTCGGACATCGTGCGGCGCCCGGCGGACGAGGCGCAGTTCGACGTCTGGCACCCCGGCAACGTCTCGCCGCTCGTGGCGTACCTGGCGACCGAGGACTGCCCGATCACCGGACGTGTCTTCTTCGTGCAGGGTGGGACGGTGCGCAACTTCCAGAACTGGACCATGACCGAATCGCTCGACCGGACCTCGCGTTGGACGGTTGCCGAGCTCGCGACCGAGATGGTCAAGCTCTCCCCGGCGCAGGCCGAGCAGGCGGCAGGAACGAAGGGGTAGACGGTGTCAGGTCACTCGGTGATCGACCGGAGGCGGTCCGCCATCGCCTCGGCGTGCTGGTCGGGTGGCGCGGTCTGGATGGCCATCAGCTTCGACATGTCTCCCTCCACGCGGATCTTCCCCGCCATGAATGCCTGCATCCCGGCCTGCGGGTTGCGGTCCACGAGGAGCGCCTTCGCCGTCGGGTAGTCGAGCGTGATCTTCAAGTCGGCGTCCTCGACGTGGCCCTTGTCGATCTCGAGCTCGCCTTCGGTCGTGTCGACGTGCGCCTCGAGGTCGCCGTCGCCGAAGGGGATCTCGGTGACCACGAGGTTCATCCGGACCGGGTGGTTGATCGCCGGCGTCTCGTCCTGGAACTCCGCCCGGATCCCGTGGGCTTCTGCGATCCACTCGTCGCTCAGGAATGGGTAGGGCATCGAGCCTCCTTCGGCCCTCGGGCGATGTCGCGGGCGGCACTCGCCTGGTCCGCCGTTCGTGTCGTCGCAGAGGTTACGGCCCGCCCCGGGGAAGCGGGCGCGGCGCTGTCGATAGAGTCCGGGAGATGCCCGCCCCGATGCTTCCCGGCGCGGCGCCGATCTCCGCCGCCGGCGGCCCCGGCGGCGCCCTCCTCGTCCACGGGTTCTGCGGGAGCCCCTTCGGCATGCGGCGCACCGCGGAGAAGCTGGCCGCCAAGGGCACGAGCGTGGAGGCCCCGCTCCTCCCCGGCCACGGGACGGCGGTCGAGGACCTCGTGCCGCTGCGCTGGGGGGACTGGGCCGAGGCGGCCGAGGAGGCGTACACGGCCCTGCGGTCACGATGCCCGAGGGTCGCGGTGGTCGGCCACTCCATGGGCGGTGCCCTGGCTTGCTGGCTCGCCGAGCGCCATCCCGAGATCCGTGGGCTCGCGCTCGTGAACCCCCTCGTCGAGCCCTTCGACGACGAGATCCGCTCGGGTGCACGAGCCCTGATCGAGTCCGGGACGACGGTGTGGAAGGGCGAGGGGCCCGACACCGCGGACCCGGCCGCCTCGTCCCCCAGCTACGAGGGCGCGCCGGTCGCCGCCTTCCTCTCG
The DNA here is from genome assembly GCA_035534455.1 of Acidimicrobiales bacterium. Taxonomy (GTDB): domain Bacteria; phylum Actinomycetota; class Acidimicrobiia; order Acidimicrobiales; family RAAP-2; genus JAJYVT01. The sequence continues at coordinate 24,449 of DATLRV010000038.1, read as the reverse complement.
CTCAACGAGGGGCTCGAAGAGGTCGCGCTCGCCCTCGGCACGATCGAGTGCCCGGTGCTCCTGCTCTCGAGCCGGGCCGACCACGTCGTGCCATCGGTCAACGGCGACCTCGTCGCGTCGTCGGTGCTCGGACCCGTCGAGCGCGTCTGGCTCGAGCGGAGCTACCACAATGCGATGGTGGACTACGACCACGAGGAGGTCGAGGACCGCATCGAGGCATTCGTCACCGCAGTCACGGCGCGGGCCCCGGGCGAGGAGGAGACATGAGCGAGCCGCCGACGCTGGGCCGTGACGACGTCGCGCACGTGGCCGCGCTCGCACGGCTCTCGCTCAGCGCGGAGGAGCTCGACACGTTCACCGGCCAACTCGCCAGGGTGATCGAGCACGCCCGGGACGTGGCCGCCCTCGACGTGGCGGACGTGGCGCCGACGGCCCACCCGTTGCCCCTGCGCAACGTGCTCCGGACGGACGAGGCCTGTCCCGGGCTCGACCGCGAGGAGGTGCTCGCCGCCGCCCCTGACGTGGAGGACGGCAGGTTCAAGGTGCCGAGGATCGTGGGGGAGGCGCCGTGAGCCCCGAGAGCGCGCTCGCCATCGCCGGCGCGGTCCGCAGGGGCGAGCGCACCGCCCGGTCCGTCACCGATGCCGCGCTCGAGGCGATCGCGGGGCGCGACCCCGAGCTGCACGCCTTCCTCCACGTCGCCGCCGACGAGGCGAGGACGGCGGCCGACGCGGTCGACCGGGCGGTGGCGGCCGGGCGCGACCCCGGGCCGCTCGCCGGCGTCCCCATTGCGCTCAAGGACAACCTCTGCACCCGCGGGATCCCCACCACCTGCGCCTCGCGGATCCTGGAGGGATGGCGGCCGCCGTACGACGCGACGGTGGTCGGGCGCCTTCGTGCCGCGGGGGCGGTCGTGGTGGGCAAGACCAACCTCGACGAGTTCGCGATGGGCTCGTCGACGGAGAACTCGTGCGCCGGGCCGACCCGTCATCCGATGGACCCGACCCGGGTCCCCGGGGGGTCCTCGGGGGGCTCCGCAGCGGCCGTCGGGGCCGGGCTCGTCCCGCTGGCGCTCGGCTCGGACACGGGGGGATCGGTCCGCCAGCCCGCGGCGCTCTGCGGCACCGTCGGGATGAAGCCGACCTACGGGCTCGTGTCGCGCTACGGCCTGGTCGCGTTCGCGAGCTCCCTCGACCAGATCGGTCCCTTCGCACGCTCGGTGGCCGACGCCGCCGCGCTGCTCGAGGTGATCGCCGGCCACGACCCCCTCGACAGCACGTCGATCGACCGTCCGGCGCCCGAGATCGGCCGCTCGCTCGATGCCGGGGTCGACGGCCTGCGGGTGGGGGTCGTCGCCGAGCTTCTCGACGACACCGCCCCCGACGTGGCGCGCCGGGTCCGTGAGGCCGCGGAGGACCTGGCCCGGTCCGGCGCGCAGGTCGAGGACCTGTCGATGCCCGAGATGCGCTTCGGCCTCTCGGCGTACTACCTCATCGCGCCGGCGGAGGCGTCGTCGAACCTGTCCCGCTACGACGGGGTGCGCTACGGGCTGCGTGTGGACGGGCCGGACGTGGCCGCGATGAACACGGCGACGCGGACGGCCGGGTTCGGCCCGGAGGTGAAGCGCCGCATCATGCTCGGCACCTACGCCCTGTCCGCCGGCTACTACGACGCGTACTACGGAAAGGCGCAGCGGGTGCGCACGCTCATCATCCGCGCCTTCGACCGCGCGTACGAGCGCGTCGACGTGCTGCTCGGCGCCACGGCACCGACCACGGCCTTCCCGATCGGCGAGCGCACGGCGGACCCGCTCGCGATGTACATGTCCGACGTATGCACCATCCCGTCCAACCTCTCCGGACACCCCGCCATCAGCGTGCCGTTCGGCGCGGGGGACGACGGGCTGCCCGTCGGGGTCCAGGTGCTCGCCCCCGCCCTCTGCGAGGGCCGGATGTTCCAGGTGGCGGCCGAGCTCGAGCGGGCGGCGGCACGGCGCGCCGCCGATGGCGAGCGTGGGACATGAGTGCGTGGGAGACGGTGATCGGGCTCGAGGTCCACTGCGAGCTGAAGACGGCGACGAAGCTCTTCTGCTGCTGCCGGAACGAGTTCGGCGCCGAGCCGAACACGAACGTCTGCCCGGTCTGCCTCGGGCTCCCCGGCTCGCTGCCGGTGCTGAACGAATTCGCGGTCGAGCTCGCGATGCGGATCGGGACGGCGCTCAACTGCGAGGTGCGCCCGTCGACCTTCCACCGCAAGAACTACTTCTATCCCGACATGCCCAAGGACTACCAGATCAGCCAGTACGACGAGCCGATCAACGTGGGGGGCTGGCTCGAGCTCCCCGACTCGAGCCGCGTCCGCATCGTGCGCGCGCACATCGAGGAGGACACCGGCAAGACGTCGCACCAGGGAGACACGGGGCGCATCCACGCCGCGGACTACGCCCTCGTCGACTACAACCGCGCCGGCGTGCCGCTCGTCGAGATCGTGAGCGAGCCCGACATCCGGTCCTCCGCGCAGGCGCGCCGCTACGTCACAGAGCTGCAGGCGGTGCTGGTGGCGACGGGCGCATCCGACGGGAAGATGGAGGAGGGCTCCCTAAGGGTGGACGCGAACGTGTCGGTGCGGCGGGCCGGCGCGGACGCGTACGGCACGCGTTGTGAGATCAAGAACCTGAACTCGCTCCGCTCGCTCGGACGAGCGATCGACCACGAGGTCGACCGCCAGGTGCCGCTCCTGGAGGCGACAGGGGTCGTGCGCCAGGAGACCCGGCACTGGGACGAGGACGCCGGCCGAACGATCCCCCTCAGGTCGAAGGAGGAGGCCTTCGACTACCGGTACTTCCCCGAGCCCGACCTCGTCCCTCTCGCCCCGGACCCGGCGTGGCAGGCGCGCGCCGCCGGGGCGATCGGGCTGCTGCCCGCCGCGCGCCGCGAGCGCCTGCACGGGCTGCTCGGCGGTGCCCCGGCTGCCCAGCAGGTGGACCAGGTGCACGTCGTCGTGGGCCAGGGGCTCGACGACCTGGTCGTCGCCGCGGCGGCGCAGGGCGCGCCGGCCGAGCTCGCGCTCGTGCGCGCCGCCAACGAGCTTGCCGCCGACCTCGACGCGGCCCGCGCGCTCGATCCCGCGGCCTTCGGCGCGCTCGTGGTGATGGAGACCCGGGGGGCGCTCACGGCCACCCAGGCGAAGGCGGTGCTCCGAGAGCTCATGTCTGCAGGCGGCGGCGACCCCGCGGCGATCGCCGCGGAGAAGGGGTTCGAGGCGCTCTCGGAGGGCACGCTGGCGGCCGCGGTGCGCGAGGCCGTCGATGCGAACCCCGACGAGTGGGCGAGGTACTGCGGGGGCGAGGACAAGCTGGCCGGCTTCTTCACCGGTCTCGTGATGCGGGCGACGGGCGGGAAGGCCGACGGGAAGGCGATCGCGGCCGAGCTCCGGCGTCTCCGAGGGTGAGCGCGAAGATGGGTTTGGCGTGCAGCGGAGGAGGAACCGTGCGTGAGGAGACCGATGACGGGCAGGCCCGGACGATGACGAACCCGAGCGAGGCCGCCGAGCGGCCCGGCATGAAGCCGCGCAGCTACGAGGTCACCGAAGGTCCGACCCGTGCCCCGGCGAGGGCGATGCTCCGTGCGGTCGGGATGACCGACGCGGACTGGGACAAGCCCCAGGTGGGAGTCGCCTCGAGCTGGAACGAGGTCACCCCTTGCAACCTGTCCCTCGACCGTCTCGCGAAGCGGGCGAAGGACGGGGTGCGCGTGGCGGGGGGGTTCCCGTTCGAGTTCGTCACGATCGCCGTGTCTGACGCGATCGCGATGGGCCACGAGGGGATGCGTGCGTCGCTCGTCAGCCGGGAGATTATCTGCGACTCGATCGAGATCATGATGCACGCCGAGCGATTCGACGCGCTCGTGACGTTCGCGGGCTGCGACAAGTCCCTCCCCGGGATGCTCATGGCCGCCGCGCGGGTGAACCTGCCGAGCGTCTTCCTCTACGGCGGCACGATCCTGCCCGGGCACCTCGACGACCGCGCCCTCGACGTGGTGAGCGTCTTCGAGGCCGTCGGCGCCCACGCCGTCGACGCGCTGAGCGACGAGGAGCTGGCGCTGATCGAGCGCCACGCCTGCCCGTCCGAGGGCTCGTGCGCGGGCATGTTCACCGCGAACACGATGTCCTCGGTCGCAGAAGCCCTCGGCATGTCCCTGCCGAACAGCGCCACGGCACCGGCGGTGGACGCACGACGTGACGAGTTCGCCTACGAGTCGGGTCGCGCGGTCGTCGACCTGCTCGCGCGCGGCATCCGGCCGCGCCAGATCATGACGAAGGCTGCCTTCGAGAACGCCATCGCGGTGGTGATGGCGCTCGGCGGCTCGACGAACGCGGTCCTGCACCTCATGGCGATCGCGCACGAGGCGCGCGTCGACCTCGAGCTCGAGGACTTCAACCGCATCGCGGCCCGGGTGCCGCACCTCGCCGACACGAAGCCGCACGGCAGGTTCCACATGGTCGACGTCGACCGCGTCGGCGGCATCCCCATGGTGATGCGCGAGCTGCTCGAGGCGGGTCTCGTCCACGGCGACTGCCTCACGGTGAGCGGGAAGACCGTCGCCGAGAACCTGGCCGACCTGTCGCCGCCCGACCCCGACGGAACGGTCGTGCACCGGCTCTCGGATCCGATCCACACCGACGGAGGGCTTGCGATCCTCCGTGGATCGCTGGCCCCGAACGGCTCGGTCGTGAAGGTGGCGGGGATCGACCAGACGACGTTCGAGGGCCGCGCGAGGGTCTTCGACGGGGAGCAGGCCGCCCTCGACACGATCCTGGCCGGTGCCGTCGAGCCCGGCACCGTCGTCGTGATCCGCTACGAGGGCCCCAAGGGGGGCCCGGGGATGCGGGAGATGCTCGCGGTGACCGGGGCCATGAAGGGCGCCGGGCGGGGGAGCGACTGCGCGCTCGTCACCGACGGCCGCTTCTCCGGGGGCACGCACGGGCTGTGCATCGGCCACGTCGCGCCCGAGGCCGTCGACGGTGGGCCGATCGCCCTGGTCGAAGACGGCGACACGGTCCGGATCGACGTCGACGCGCACACCGTGGACCTCGTGGTGCCCGACGACGAGCTGTCGCGACGACGCGTCGCCCTCAAGCCGTTCCCGCCCCGCTACACGACGGGAGCCCTCGCAAAGTACGCCCGGCTCGTCACCGGAGCGGACCAAGGTGCGGTCACCGAGCCCTAGAGGCGTTGCGTCACGTGTGCCACGTGTGCCATGATGCCCGGACCATGTCGGGCACCCGCACCCCCTCGACCCCCGCCGCCGCGTTCCTCGCCGGCTCGGCCCTCGTACTGATTCTCTAGGCGCGCGGCCTTCCACGCCGCGCGCCGACCGACCTCCCTTCGGGGAGGTCGTTTCAATTCCCCACCAACGAACCACACAAGGAACTTCGGAGACGACATGAAGCTCACCGGAGCGCAAGCACTCATCAAGAGCCTCGAGATGGAAGGCGTGGAGGTCATGTTCGGCCTCCCCGGCGGCGCGATCCTGCCCGTCTACGACCCGATCCTCTCGTCGTCGATCCGCCACGTGCTCGTCCGGCACGAGCAAGGTGCCGGCCACATGGCCGAGGGGTACGCCATGGCGACCGGGCGCCCCGGCGTCGCGATGGTGACGAGCGGGCCCGGGGCGACGAACATCGTGACCCCGCTGTCGAACGCCTACATGGACTCGACGCCGCTCGTGGTGATCTCAGGACAGGTCCCCACCGGGTCCATCGGGACCGACGCCTTCCAGGAGTGCGACATCACCGGGGTCACGATGGGCATCACCAAGCACAACTGGCTGGTGACGTCCGCGCAGGACATCCCCGAGGTCGTGGCGTCCGCGTTCCACCTCGCGACGACCGGACGTCCGGGCCCGGTGCTCGTCGACGTCCCCAAGGACGTGTCGTTCGAGGAGATGGAGTGGCACTGGCCCGAGTCGCTGGACCTCCCGGGCTACCGCCTCCCAGGAGCGCCGGCGCGGGCCGACGTCGAGCATGCGGTGGCCCTCATGGCCTCCGCACGCCGGCCCGTCCTCTACGTCGGTGGCGGGGTCTTGAAGGCGCGGGCGGCCGAGGCGTTGCGGGCGCTCGCCGAGCGGACGGGGTTCCCGGTGGTGACGACGCTCATGGCGCGCGGCGCCTTCCCCGACTCACATCCCCAGTGCCTGGGGATGCCCGGGATGCACGGCAACTACACGGCCGTCACGGCGCTGCAGCGGGCGGACCTTCTGGTCGCGCTCGGGGCGCGCTTCGACGACCGGGTCACCGGCCGCGTCGACGCGTTCGCCCCCGGCGCCAAGGTCGTCCACGTGGACATCGACGCCGCAGAGCTGCACAAGGTGCGCCGCGCCGACGTCGCGATCACCGGCGACTGCAAGGTCGTGATCGAGGCACTGTCCGAGGCCGCCGCGCCGGTGTTCGGCGAGGGAGACCCGGCCGCCCGTCTCGGGCCGTGGTGGGAGCAGCTCCGACGCTGGCAGCACGAGGTCCCGCTGCACTACGAGCACAGCGACGGACCGCCGATCAAGCCGCAGATGGTGGTCGAGACCCTGCGCGACCTCTCGCCGGCGGACACCATCGTCGTGTCCGGCGTGGGGCAGCACCAGATGTGGGCGTCCCAGTACTGGCGGTTCGACCACCCCTACACCTGGGTCAACTCGGGCGGCGCGGGCACCATGGGGTTCGCCGTCCCCGCCGCCGTCGGCGCCAAGGTCGGCCGTCCCGAGCGCACCGTGTGGGCGATCGACGGCGACGGGTGCTTCCAGATGACCGCCCAGGAGCTCGTCACGGCGGCGGCGGAACGCATCCCGGTCAAGGTCGCGATCTTGAACAACGCGTACCTCGGCATGGTGCGCCAGTGGCAGGAGATGTTCTACGGCGAGCGCTACTCGGAGGTCTACCTCTCGCCCGACCTGCCCGACTACGTGAAGTGGGCCGAGGCGATGGGTGCGGTCGGCCTGCGCGCCGAGAGCCCCGAGGAGGTGGCGCCGGCGATCGAGAAGGCCAACGCCGTCGACGACCGCCCCGTCGTGGTCGACTTCCGGACCGACGCCTTCGAGAAGGTGTTCCCGATGGTGCCCGCCGGCGCGTCCAACGACGAGATCGTCGTGCACCCCGAGCAGTCCGAGCGGGCGGACGCCGAGCGTCTCGCCTGGGAGCGCCAGATGGCGGAGCGGCAGTGGTGAGCGCCCCGCGGGGATCGTTCGCCGCCGGTGCGCCGGGCGTGCCCGGCCAGCCCAGTGCGCCGGCGGAGCGCCACCACGTCCTCACCGTCCTCGTCGAGAACAAGGCGGGGGTGCTGGCGCGCGTTGCGGGCCTCTTCTCGCGGCGCGGCTTCAACATCTTCTCGCTCGCCGTCGCACCCACCGACGACGACCGGTTCAGCCGGATCACGATCGTCGTCGACGTCGAGTCGGCACCGCTCGAGCAGATCGTGAACCAGCTCGACAAGCTGGTGAACGTGGTCACCATCTCCGAGCTGGCGCCGTCCGACGCCGTCCAGCGGGAGCTGCTGCTCGCGACGGTGGCCGCCGCCCCGGCGGCGCGCTCGCAGGTGATCCAGCTCGTGGGCGTCTTCGGCGGAGAGGTGGTCGACGTCGGCGCCGACCGCCTCACCGTCATGCTGGCCGGGCCGCCCGACAAGCTCGACGGCTTCGAGGGCCTTCTCGAGACCTACGACGTGCTGGACCTGCAGCGCACCGGGCGCGTCGCGCTGAGAAAGATCGACGTCCCGCCGCAGGCCCGCCGGCGGCTCGTGCCCGTCGAGACCGGGTGACCGAGCCGCCGCGGCGAGCCCCCGCCGCAGCAAGCCCCCGCCCGCAGCCCGCCGCGGCACCCCGCCGCCGCAGCGGCACAGAACGAGATAGAACAGAAGAGCGAAAGAAAGGACCATAGAGCGATGGCGACCTTGTACTACGAGTCCGACGCAGACCCCGCGCTGATCCGCGCGCGAAAGGTCGCCGTCCTCGGCTACGGCTCGCAGGGCCATGCCCACGCGCGCAACCTCGCCGACTCCGGGGTCGACGTGGTCGTCGGCCTGCGGGAGGGGTCGTCGAGCCGCAAGAAGGCGGAGGAGGCGGGCTTGCGCGTGACCTCGGTGGCGGAGGCCACGGCGTCGGCCGACGTGGTCATGATGCTCCTTCCCGACACCGAGCAGAAGGCCGTCTACGACGCCGAGGTCGCGCCGCACCTACATGCGGGCGACTGCCTCATGTTCGCCCACGGCTTCAACATCCGCTTCGACCAGGTCGTCCCCCCCGCCGCCGTCGACGTGGCGATGGTCGCACCCAAAGGCCCGGGCCACCTGGTCCGGCGCACTTACACCGAGGGCGCGGGCGTCCCGAGCCTCGTCGCGGTGCACCAGGACGCGAGCGGGTCGGCCCACGCGCTCGCCCTCAGCTACGCGGACGCGATCGGCGCCACGCGCGCGGGCGTCCTCGACACCACCTTCGCTGAGGAGACCGAGACGGACCTCTTCGGCGAGCAGGCCGTGCTCTGCGGCGGGATGACCTCTCTCGTGATGGCCGGCTTCGAGACGCTGGTCGAAGCGGGGTACCAGCCGGAGTCCGCCTACTTCGAGTGCCTCCACGAGATGAAGCTGATCGTCGACCTGATGTACGAGCAGGGGATCTCGGGCATGCGCTTCTCGATCTCCGACACCGCCGAGTACGGCGACCTCACGCGTGGCCCCGTGGTGATCGACGAGCGGGTGCGCGCCGAGATGCGCCAGATCCTCGGCGCCATCCGCGACGGCTCCTTCGCCGAGGAATGGATCGAGGAGAACCGCGCGGGTCGGCCCAACTACCGCAAGCTCCGCGAGGAGGGGAAGCAGCACCCCATCGAGCAGGTCGGGGCGCGCCTGCGGTCCATGATGCCGTTCGTCTCCTCGGGCCACGAGCGCGTGGAGGACGTCTCGGGCGGCTGACGGCGCCCCAGCGCGCTCCAGCCCGCCTCCGGGGGCTACGAGGCGAGCGCGCCCACCACGTGCGTGATGCAGGCGCAGAGGGCGGCAACGTCCTCGGGGTCGATCGCCGGGAACATCGCGATCCGGAGCTGGTTGCGGCCGAGCTTCCGGTAGGGCTCCGTGTCGACGACCCCGTGTCGGCGCAGCACCTTGGCGACCGCCGCTGCATCGACCTCGTCGACGAAGTCGATGGTCCCCACGACGGGGCTCCGGTCGCGCGGTGTCTCGACGAAGGGCCGTGCGAAGCCGGATCGCTCCGCCCACGTGTAGAGGATCTCGGCGGACCGGTCGCAGCGCCCCGCCGTCCACTCCAACCCGCCCTGGCCGAGCATCCAGTCGAGCTGCTCGGCCAAGAGGAAGAGCGTGGCGAGCGCGGGCGTGTTGTACGTCTGGTCGAGCCGGGAATTGTCGAGGGCGATCTTGAGGTCGAGGGACGGCGGCACCCACCGGCCACTGCCGCTGACGCGCTCGATGCGCTCGACGGCCGCCGGCGAGCAGCACGCGACCCACAGCCCGCCGTCCGAACCGAAGCACTTCTGCGGGGCGAAGTAGTAGACGTCGAACTCGGAAGGGTCGACCTGCATCCCGCCCGCGGCGGACGTGGCGTCGACCGCCACGAGCCCCTCGGCCGGCGCCCCGCCGTCGGCAGGCCGCCGGATCTCCATCGCGACCCCGGTCGACGTCTCGTTGTGGGTGAGGGCGTAGAGGTCCACGCCGGCATCGGCCACCGCGTGCGGCCGGGCGCCGGCCGGGGACTCGATGACGTCGGGGTCCTTCAGGTGGGGCGCCGCCTTCGCGCCTGCGGCGAACTTGGAGGAGAACTCGCCGAAGACGAGGTGCTGGCTCTGTGCGTCGATCAGCCCGAAGATCGCCGCGTCCCAAAAGGCGGTGGTCCCCCCGTTGCCGAGCAGCACCTCGTAGCCCTCGGGCAGAGAGAAGAGCGCCCCGAGACCCTCCCGGACGCGCCGGACCACGGCCTTCACCGGGGGCTGCCGGTGGCTCGTGCCGAGATACGCCGCGCCCGTCTCCGCCAGGTGGCGGACGTGCTCGGGCCGCACCTTGGACGGTCCCGAGCCGAACCGCCCGTCGGTCGGAATGAGGTATGCGGGGATGTCGATGGCTGTCAGGTCGATCGGAGGCACTGTGAAATCATGGCACCCGTGACCACCGCCCGAATCCGCAGGATCTCCGCGCGCGCGGCCGGGGTCACGGCCTCGGCCACGCTGACGATCGACGCCAAGGCGAAGGCGTTGCAGGCGGCGGGGGAGCGGGTGATCGGGTTCGGCGCAGGCGAACCGGACTTCCCGACGCCCCCCCACGTCGTCGAGGCGGCGGTCGCCGCCTGCCGGGACCCTCGCGCCCACCACTACACCCCCACGCCGGGGCTGCCCGAGCTGCGCGAGGCCATCGCCGCCAAGACTCGGCGCGATGCGGGCTACGAGGTGACCGCCCAGCAGGTGATCGTCACCAACGGGGGCAAGCAAGCGGTGGCGAACGCCTTCACGGTGCTGTGCGACCCGGGTGACGAGGTCCTCGTGTGCGCCCCGTACTGGACGACCTACCCCGAGTCGATCGCGCTCGCCGGCGGCGTCGCCGTCCCGGTGTTCGCCGGCGCCGACCAGGGGTTCCGCGTGACCGTCGACCAGCTGGAAGCGGCCGTCACCGAGCGGACCAAGGCCCTGTTGTTCGTCTCGCCCTCGAATCCGACCGGCGCCGTCTACCCCGAAGCCGAGATCGAGGCCATCGGGCGATGGGCCGCCGAGCGGGACCTGTGGGTCGTGAGCGACGAGATCTACGAGCACCTCGTCTACGGCGACGCCGTGCAGCACTCGGTGCCGGTCGTCGTCCCCGAGCTCGCGGAGCGCTGCATCCTCGTGAACGGCGTGGCGAAGACCTACGCCATGACCGGGTGGCGCGTCGGGTGGATGATCGGCCCGGTCGACGCGGTCGTGGCGGCGTCCAACGTCCAGTCGCACGAGACGTCCAACGTCGCCAACGTCTCGCAGTTCGCGGCGCTTGCGGCCCTGACGGGCGACCTCGAGGCCGTGGCGGAGATGCGCGCCGCCTTCGACCGGCGAAGAAAGACCATGGTCGAGATGCTCCGGCGCATCCCCGGCGTCCGCTGCGAGGAGCCCATGGGCGCCTTCTACGCCTTCCCCGACGTCTCGGCGCTCCTCGGCAACGAGATCGGGGGTCGACGCCCCGCCACGTCCGAGGCGCTCGCAGAGGTCTGCATCGACGCGGCGAAGGTTGCGGTCGTCCCGGGCGAGGCGTTCGGCGCCCCGGGCTACCTGCGGCTCAGCTACGCCACCGCCGACGACGCCATCGTCGAGGGCGTGAGCCGCCTCGCGGCGCTGTTCGGCGGCGCCGGCGAGCCCCGGTAGCGTTTCGGGATGGCGCGCGTCCTCGTCACCGAGAAGATCGCCGAGCGCGGCCTCGAGCTGCTCGCCGAAGGCGGCCACGACGTCGACGTGCGCGAGGGGCTGAGCCCCGACCAGCTCCTCGACGTCGTCGCGGGGGCCCACGCCCTCGTCGTGCGCTCGGCGACCACGGTGACCGCAGCGGTGCTCGCGGCCGCGAACGAGCTCGTGGTCGTCGGGCGGGCGGGGGTCGGTCTCGACAACGTCGACGTGGAGGCCGCGACCGCCCGCGGCGTGATGGTGGTGAACGCGCCGACGTCGAACATCCTGTCGGTGGCCGAGCAGGCCATGGGCCTCCTCCTCGCGCAGGCCCGCAACATCCCCCAGGCCCACGCCGCGCTCGTCGCCGGACGGTGGGAGCGCGCCCGCTGGGAGGGCGTCGAGCTCTACGGGAAGACGCTGGGCATCGTCGGCCTCGGTCGAGCGGGCTCGTACGTGGCCCAGCGCGCGGCGGCGTTCGGCATGCGCCTGCTCGGGTACGACCCCTACGTCTCGGCGGACCGCGCGCGATCGATGGGGGTGGAGCTCCGCTCGCTCGCCGAGGTGTTCGCCGACTCGGACTTCGTCACCATCCACGTGCCCAAGACGGCGGAGACCACGGGCCTCGTCGGTCGCGAGCTCCTCTTGAAGGCCAAGCCGGGGATCAGGATCGTGAACACGTCCCGCGGCGGGATCGTCGACGAGGAGGCGCTCTACGACGCCCTCCGTGCGGGGACCGTCGCCGGCGCGGCGCTCGACGTCTTTTCGACCGAGCCGCCGGGGCCTTCCCCCCTCTTCGAGCTCGACAACGTCGTCGTGACCCCGCACCTCGGCGCCTCGACGGAGGAGGCGCAGGACAAGGCGGGCGTGACCATCGCCGAACAGGTGCTGCTCGCGCTCGCGGGCGACTTCGTCCCGTTCGCGGTCAACCTCGCGGCCTCCGAGGTGTCCGAGGCCGTCCGGCCGTTCATGGAGATCACCGAGCAGCTCGGACGGCTCTTCGCCTGCCTCCACGTTGGAGTGCCCGATCGCCTCGAGGTCGAGTACCGCGGGGAGCTCGCCGGACAGTCGACGGGGATCCTCACCCTCTGCGCGTTGAAGGGCCTCTTCGGCTCGACGGCGGAGGAGGCGGTCTCCTACGTGAACGCGCCCCAGGTCGCCGAGCGCCGCGGGCTGGCGGTCGAGACGATCTCGGCGTCGGCGTCGCCCTTCTACAAGAGCCTCGTCACCTTGCGCTCCGGCACCCACGCCGTGTCCGGGACGCTCGCCGGCGCCGGCGCGCGCCCCGAGCCGCGGATCGTGATGGTCGACGATCACACGCTCGAGGTGCCTCCCGCCCCGAACATGCTGGTGGTGCACAACGACGACCGCCCCGGGATGATCGGGGTCGTCGGCATGGCCCTTGGGATCGCCGGCGTCTCGATCTCGTCGATGGCCGTCGGCCCGAGCGCCGACGGGCACAGCGCGCTCATGGTGCTGTCCACGTCGGAGCCCGTGCCGGCGGACCTTGTCGAGCACCTGCGCCAGGGCGACGGGATCTTCGGGATCCACGCGGTGACCCTCTCGGGGTAAGCCGTTCGGAGACGCCGAGCGCCGGGCCGTTCCCGGTCAGATGAGCGTGCGCAACGCGCCGACCGTCCGCGCCTGGGACGACGCGTCGCCACCGTCCTCGAGGCTCCACAGGGCGCGGATGGTGCTGTAGACGTAGCACCAGGCGGCGAGCTGCTCCCCGTCCAGGTGCAGGACGTCGGTGTAGACGGCAAGCCGGCGGCGGAGGAGCGCGCCGAGGTCCGGCGTCCTGGCCACGAATTCGAGCGGGTTCTCGAGGGCAGGAGCGACGTCCGCGGACCGATCGCCGTAGAGGCCCCAGGGGTCGACGACGAGGTGCCCGCGCTCGTCGTCGGCGAGGACGTTGCCGTGGTGGAGGTCGCCGTGGAGCAGGTAGGGCTCTCGGTGGTCCGAGGTCAGCTCGCCGAGAACGCGTTCGGCCGTGTCCCGAGCCGATCGCATCGCGGGGATGCCCGTTCCCAGCTCGTCCATGCCGAGGAGGACCGACAGCCGTGACTCGGGCGCCGCCGCCGCCCTCTTGCGAGCGACCTGGCCGTGTGGCCCGCGGTCGAAGCGCTCGAACGCCTCGGCGAATTCCCCGAACGGCCGCAGGCCCATCGAGCCGGGGTCCTCGAGCGGTCGCCCGTACGCGCGGATCACGGTGGCAAGGATGACGGTGGCCGCCTCGTCGTCCCTCTCGCACATGGCCTCGAGCGTGGTGCCCGGTTGCGCCCGCTCGAGGAGGAGCGCCCCGCTGGCGGCATCCTCCTCGATCACTCCGACGGTCACCGGGCCCGCGAGGCGCAGGCCGAGCAGCTCCCTCTCTGCTCCCTCCACGCCGGGGACGTCGGTCGGCTGGAGCTTGAGGACGCAGGCGCGACCGTCGGCACGCGCGACCGGCACGACGTAGCTGAACGAGAGGTCGAAGGCGCCCGTGACCGTGAGCTGCCAACGTTCGAGGTACGCCTCGAGCATCTCGGGCAGGTGCTCGACCCAGGGCCGCCAGGATCGGGGAAGGCGCTCCAGGTAGTCGTCGGGCAGTCCGAGATCCTGCGACGAGGCCACGGTCACCGAGGTTACGACCCCGTGGCAACGTCGTCCGGCGTCAAAGAAGCGCGACGCAATGCTGGTTGCGCGTGCCGCGGCCCCTTCTGTCGCCGAATGTTTCCGGATTGCATACCTATTGCAATAGGGTTCTTTCGCAGCAATGATGCGCGCGCGGCGCGATCCGGTCGCATTGGGCCGAGAAGAAGGGAATCATCTGTGAAAGGAAACTCGTTCGCACGCCGGCTTGGCGCCGGCATGGGAATCGCGGTACTCGGGGCTGCTCTGGGCGGCGGCGCGACGTGGGCCGGGGCGCAGGGCGCCGCGCACACAGGCGGCACGGCTCACGGCACGGAGGTATTCGACGCTCTGGTCGTCACATTCGTGCCACCGGGGTCACCGGTCACACTCCCGGCCACATGTTGGATGCCGGTGACCGATGCCTACATGTCGGTGAGCGGCAACGCGCAGTTCCACAACACCGGGAACAAGAACGGGTTCTGGTCGACGACCACGTTCACCGGCACCGCATCCGTGCAGCCCATCGTGTTCACAACAGGCGTGCCCGTCAAGCAGACACCGACAACACCCACATCGAACACGGTCGTGACAGTCACACCCTCCATGTCCCTCGCATCCGGGCACCTCACCGTCTGGGACGGGATCTCCGTCAACAGGCGCACGGTCGTGGAGACGGCGACCCTCACGTTCAAGGGGACCGAGGCGACAGGGGCCGCGGTGTCCATGAGAGGGACCTTCCACTTCACGTTCACGCACGTCGTGTACACGACGACAGGCACAATCACATTCACAGGATCGACGCTGCAGTCTGCGCACGGCGCGCTGACCTGCTGACCTGCTGACCTGCTGACCGCCGGGAGCGGGGTGCGCGTGCTTGTCGCTCCCCGCTCCCCGCTCGGGTCAGCCCGCGGGGGGCGCGGACGGTGGCCGGTGCCCACGCAGGCGTTCGACGTAGCGGTCCGCGGAGCGGCGGACGGCTGCCGCGCCGTCGTCGACGATGACGCGTCCCCACCAGCCGCCGTAGACGCGGTCGAACCGGAAGCGCCCGACGCGTGCGGCGATGTCCTGCACGGCGTCCTCGTCGAGGGGGATCAGGTTGGGGTAGCTCCACATGAAGCTCGTCCAGCCGCGGTCGGGGACGACCGTCACCGTGTCGCCCGTGAGGAGCGCGCCGCGGCCCTCGGACCCTGCCGGCCAGTGCAGGACGGCGGCGCCGTCGAAGTGGCCGCCGATGCGGGCCAGGGTGAGGCCGGGCACGGGCTCGAACTCGTCCTCGAAGAGCTCGACGTGCTCGGAAGGGCGACGGATCCACCCCGCGTCGGCGCGCGGAATGAACACCCGCGCGCCGAAGGCGTCCGCGAATTCGACGTACGCGCCGTAGAAGTGGGGATGCGACATGCAGATGGCAGAGATGCCCCCCAGTTCGGAAAGGCGCGCTCGGGCGGCGTCGTCGAGGAGCGGGATGCAGTCCCACAGCACGTTGCCCGACGCCGTCTGGACGAGGAGCGCGCGCTGTCCGATCGCGACGGACGGCTCGATGCCGACCCCGAAGAGACCGGGCTCCTCCTCCTTCACCACGACCTGGTGCGCCGCGGCAAGGGCGGCCGTCGTCGTCCACGCCTGCCCGTCGGCCCCGACGTACTGGCGCTCGTCCTCGCAGATGGCGCACTGGTCGGGCGCCGCGGTGGTGTCGGCGTGCTGGACGCCGCACGTTGCACAGATCCAGGGGGGCATGACGTGATTCTTGCCCCTCGGCGCCGCCTCAGTCCTGCTTCCGGGCGATCGCCAGGAGGTACTCCCACTCCATACGCATCGGCGCCGCGCCGAGGGCGTGGCGCCCGGCGAGGTCGGAGAGGTCCCGGTCGAGCGACGCGGTTCGATCCGGTTCGTCGGCAAGATGACGGTACGTGGCGACGACCGGGCCGTAGTGCGCCTTGAAGTAGTCGCGAAAGTCCTCGGGCGTGGAGAAGTGATCGATCGTCACGGCCCTTCGCTGCATGGTCACCTCGACGTCCTCGCCGAGGAGCGTTCGCAGGTGATCCTCCGACCCCCACAGCGTGGGGGGCTGTGCGCCAGGCGGGGGCGGGGGCGCGTACGGCATCATGGTCGCGAGCATCTGGCCGATGAACCCCTCCGGCGTCCAGCTGATCAGGCCGAGGGTTCCTCCCGGACGCAGGACCCGGAGCATCTCGCCGGCACAGACGTCGTGGCGGGGGGCGAACATGACACCGACGCAGGACATCACGACGTCGAACTCGCCGTCGTCGAACGGCAGCGACTCGGCGTCGGCTTCGCGCCACTGGAGGACCACGCCGGCTCGTGTTGCGTGCACCTGCCCGATCCGGAGGAGCTCCGGCGTCAGGTCGCAGGCCACGACGTCCGCCCGCAGTTCGGCGGCCGGGATCGCCACGTTCCCGCACCCGGCGGCGACGTCCAGCACCCGGTCTCCGGCTTGAACCTCGCACGCCGCCACCAGCTCGGATCCCAGGGCGGGGATCAGGTCGGTGGCCACCGTCGCGTAGTCGCCCAGCGCCCACATGGCACGATGCCTGGCCTTCAGGGCGTGATCGTCAGTCGTCTGGTCGGTGGCGGTCATCGGGACGCTCCTTCAACGGGCTCACCTTTCGCGTCGGCAAGCGATTGGCATTGGCTGATGGCTGATGGTTGATGAAGCAGAACGTAACGAGCAGGCTCGACACTCTCCAGTACGAGATCTGTACCGGTTCGGCGGGCAAAGTGGCGGAGCGGCCCGTAGGGTTCGGGTGTGGGCGCGCCGTACCACCAGTTCTGTCCGGTCTCGAAGGCCATGGAGCTGCTCGACGAGCGCTGGACGATGCTCGTGGTGCGCGAGCTCGTCACGGGCAGTCACCGGTTCAACGACCTCCGCCGAGGACTGCCGAAGATGTCGCCGACCCTTCTGTCGAAACGGCTGAACCAGCTGACCAGGGCGGGCGTCGTGGAGAGACGCACCAAGGGGACCGAGGTGGAGTACCGACTGACTGCCGCCGGTGAAGAGCTGCGCCCGGTCGTCGAAGCGGTCGGCGCATGGGGGGTCCGCTGGATCGGGCACCTGGGAGACGAGGACCTCGACCCCAAGCTGCTCCTGTGGGACATGCACCGCAACGTCAACCGAGCCGCCGTCCCACCGGGGCGCACGGTCGTGAAGTTCACCTTCCCGGACGCGCCGTCCAGGGCCCGGCACTGGTGGCTCGTGATCACCACAGACGACGTCGACGTGTGCGACGTCGACCCCGGGCACGACGTGACGGTCACGGTGGTCGCCGGGCTCCGCGACATGATCCAGGTCTGGCGCGGGGATCTCACCTGGTCGTCCGCCGTGCGGTCGGGAAAGCTCGACGTGGGAGGTACTGCGTCGGTGCGCCGGGCGTTCCCGGGGTGGTTCGTGCCGACGATGTTCGCATCGGTGTCTCGGGCGTCGGGGTCTCTTCCCGCGAGCACCGGCCCCGGGCGGGGCTGAGACCAGGTCCACGAGATCGGCGAACCGGGGACCTACCATCGCACTGGTGGACGCCACCATCTCGACGGCCGAAGGGGACCGCCGTCCGGCCGGTCCCGACGACGTCTCTTCCGCGCTCGCGGCCGGGGAATTCTTCTGGCTCGACCTGACCATCGAGACTGGGGACGGAGACGGCGCGATCGGCATTCTTCGAGATGTGTTCAAGTTCCACCCACTGGCGGTGGAAGATGCCGAGCACTTCGGTCAACGTCCGAAGTTCGACGACTACGACGACTACGGCTACATGGTCGTGTACGGAGCGGGTGGGGAGGAAGGCCCGCAGGAGCTCCACATCTTCATCTCGGCCGGGTTCGTGGTCACGCTCCACCACGGCACGTGCCCGAGCCTGGACTCGGTCCACACGCGGATCGCCCGGCACCACCTGGCAAAGGTGGGTACCGCAACCGCACCCGACGACGAGGCGAGCGGCACCAGGACGGCGACGGGCGCGCTCGACCGCGGGATGGACAGCGGGCGCCTGGCGGTCGTCGTGGTGTACCTCGTCGTCGACGCGCTCACCGACAGCTTCTTCCCGGTGCTGTCGTCCTTCGACGACAAGATCGACGACCTGGAGACTGCGATCCTCGCACGGCCGACTGAAGCGCAACTGGGAGAGATCTTCGCCATGAAGCGCCGTCTGCTGCGGATCCGCAAGGTCGTCGGACCGCAGCGGGACATGTTCGCGGGCGTCACCGCCGGTGTCACGGAGCTGCCCGGGATGAACGAGGAGGGTGAGCGCTACTTCCGGGACCTCTACGATCATCTCATCCGCATCGGCGACATGGTTGACGGCTACCGGGACCTCGTGAGCGGCGTCATGGACACGCATCTGTCGACGGTGTCGAACCGGCTCAACGTGGTGATGAAGCAACTGGCCGTCATCGCGACGGTGTTCCTGCCTCTCACCTTCCTCACCGGGTTCTTCGGTCAGAACTTCTCGTGGCTGGTCGCGCGGATCGGAAGCTTCGCCACGTTCGTCGGCGTCGGGATCGGGCTCGAGGTGGTCGCCGTGGCCCTGCTCATGCTCCTCTTCAGACGACGGGGGTGGCTCGGCGGCCCGACGGCCTGACCGCAAACGGGGAAGCCTGCGGCCCCATGTCCGCGACCAACCGCGTGCTCGTGCGCTCGACGCACCACCACCACGTGCGTCCTCGGCGTCCAATGGGCAGTGTCGAGGGGCGGCGGTGCGACGCCGAGGCTTCGGATGCGCGCGCCTCGTAGAGGACGTGGCGCCCGAGACGATGCCCCTCGGTGACCCGTGGGTCCGACCGTTGGTTCGTGCGGGCCGTGAACGACACGACACGCTCGAGGCCGAGCGCCGTGAAGGCGAAGTCCAGCGACGCACGCGCACCCTCCGTATCCGTGTCCCCAGTACGGCCGGTCGAGGCGCCAGCCGACCTCGACGGCCGGCGTGAAGTCGGCCTCGAAGGTCACTGGGGCGAGCCCGACGAACCCGAGGGACGCCCCGTCCTCCTTGCGCTCGACCGCCCAGATGCCCCACCCGCGCTCGTCGATTCCCGTCTCGAATCGGTCCGCGAGCGCGTCGCTCTCCTGGGCCGACATGGTCGACGGGAAGTGCGCCATCACCTCGCTGCTCGCGTTCAGCGCGGCGAACGGCTCCCGGTCCTCGGGGCGCCACTGGCGCAGGACGAGCCGTGCGGTCGACGGCCCCGCGGCGGAGGTCATCGGGCTCAGGCTGCGGGTGCGCTCTCCGAGCCGGGCTTCCGGACGACGGCCGGCCAGTGGTCAGGCGTGCCGTGCAGGTGCTGCGGCGCACCGTCGTCGCCCGAGAAGCGCCGGTAGAGCGCGACGCCGAGCACCACGAGGACCGCCAGGAGGAGAAGCTTCTTCACTGCGAGGAGACTACCGAGCTTGACAAGCGCCGGCGTCCCTGCGACGATCGAGCCGTGCGATTCCTTTCGGAACTGCTGCTGACCTAGGGGCGAGCGCCACATCGCGCTCGCTCGCACCTCCTGCGCCGTTCGGCCAGGAGGTTTTTTCGTTAAGGAGCAAGGAGACGGAGGCCGACGTGACCGCCCGCAAGATGCCCTACCACCACTACCGGCCGGTCGTCCCGGTCGTGCTCGCCGACCGGACGTGGCCGGATCGCTGCACGACGGTTGCGCCGCGCTGGGTGAGCGTCGACCTCCGGGACGGCAACCAGGCGCTTGTCGACCCGATGGACCCGGAACGCAAGCTCGCGATGTTCATGGCCCTCGTCGAGATCGGCTTCAAGGAGATCGAGGTCGGCTTTCCCTCTGCGTCCCAGACCGACTTCGAGTTCCAGCGCATGATCATCGACGAGGGCCTCGTCCCCGACGACGTCGAGATCCAGGTGCTCGTGCAGTGCCGTGAGGAGCTGATCGAGCGGACCTTCGAGTCACTCGAGGGGGCGTCGCGCGCGGTCGTGCACTTCTACAACTCGACGTCCACGCTGCAGCGCCGCGTCGTCTTCGGACAGGACCGCGCCGGCATCGTCGACATCGCCCAGCAGGCCGCCCGCCTGTGCCGGAAGCTCGAGGCGACGATCCCGGGGACCGAGATCCGCTACGAGTACTCGCCCGAGAGCTTCACCGGCACCGAGCCGGAGTACGCGGTCGAGATCTGTGAAGCGGTCATGGACGTCATCGAGCCGAGCCCCGACCGGCCGATGATCGTGAACCTCCCCGCCACGGTCGAGATGTACGGCCCTCACGTCTACGCCGACGTCGTGGAATGGTTCGGCCGGACGATCCGCGACCGCGACAGCCTCGTGCTGAGCGTGCACCCGCACAACGACCGGGGCACCGCGGTCGCCGCCGCCGAGCTCGCGGTGCAGGCAGGTGCGGACCGGGTCGAGGGCACGCTGTTCGGCAACGGCGAGCGGACGGGCAACGTCGACGTCGTCACCCTCGCGATGAACCTCTTCTCCCAGGGCGTCGACCCGGGCCTCGACTTCACCGACATCGAGAAGGTGCGGCGGATCGCCGAGCACGCGACCCGGATGCCCGTGCACCCGCGCCACCCGTATGCGGGCGACCTCGTCTACACGGCGTTCTCCGGCTCGCACCAGGACGCCATCAAGAAGGGCATGGCGGCGATCGGCGACACCTACGACTTGTGGGAGGTGCCCTACCTACCGATCGACCCGAAGCACACGGGGCGCACGTACGAGGCGATCATCCGCGTGAACAGCCAGTCCGGGAAGGGGGGCGTCGCCTACCTCATGGACACCGAGCACGGCCTCGACCTGCCGCGCAGCCTCCAGGTGGAGTTCTCGCGCCAGGTCCAGGCGGTCGCCGAGTCGACGGGCACCGAGATCCGCCCCGGGGAGCTCTGGGAGGTCTTCGCGGGCACCTACCTCCCCGACGACGCCGGCATCCGGCTGATCGGCAGCGAGGTCACCACCGGGGGAGGGCGCACCACCGTCGTCGCGCAGTTGCTCGTGGACGGCACCCATCGCACGGTGCACGGCGTCGGCAACGGCCCGATCGACGCGCTGGTTGCGGGCCTCCGCGCCGAGCTGGGCGTCGCCTTCGAGGTCCGCGACTACAGCGAGCACGCGCTCACCGCGGGGAGCGGGGCGTCGGCGGTGGCCTACGTCGAGGCGGAGGGGGCAGAAGGGTCCACGTGGTGGGGTGTCGGCATGGACTCGTCGATCCTCGACGCGTCGCTCGCCGCGGTGGTGAGCGCCGCCAACCGGGCGCCGTCTTCTTCCAGGTGAAACGCGTCGCTACGAGCTCACCGACGGGAGCCACGCGGCGCGCTCGCCCTCGAAGGCGGTGATGTCGTCGGCGTGCCGGAGCGTGAGCCCGATGTCGTCCCAGCCGTTGAGCAGCCGCTGACGCGTGAATTCGTCGAGCGAGAACGTCGCGAGGACGTCACCGCACTCGATGGTGCTCCGCTCGACGTCGATCGTGACGAGAAGCGTCGGATCCGACGCGACGGCATCGAGGACGGCGCGGTCGACGTCCGGGGAGACCTGGACCGGTATGAGGCCCTGCTTGGTGCAGTTGTTCCTGAAGATGTCGCCGAAGCTGGTCGCGACGACGGCTTCGAACCCGTAATCGAGGAGCGCCCACACCGCGTGCTCGCGTGAGGACCCCGTGCCGAAGTTCGATGCGGCGACGAGCACGGTGGCGCCCGCGTGCGCGGGGTCGTTCAGGACGAAGCTCCGGTCGTCGCGCCACTCGGCGAAGAGCCCCTTGCCGAACCCGGTCCGTTCCACCCGCTTCAGCCACTCGGAGGGGATGATCTGGTCGGTGTCGACGTCGGAGCGGTCGAGCGGCGCGGCGCGCCCGCTCACGACGGCGACCGGTCTCACCGCGCCCCCTGCTCGGGGAGGTCCGCAGGCGTCGCGAAGTGGCCCGCGACGGCGGTCGCGGCGGCGACGGCGGGCGACACGAGGTGGGTCCTGCCTCCGCGGCCCTGGCGCCCTTCGAAGTTGCGGTTCGAGGTGGACGCGCAGCGCTCGCCGGGGGCGAGCTGGTCCGGGTTCATGCCCAGGCACATCGAGCAGCCCGGCTGGCGCCATTCGAACCCCGCGGCGAGGAACACCTTGTCGAGGCCTTCCGCCTCGGCCTGCGCCTTCACCCGGTGCGAGCCCGGGACGACGAGGGCGCGGACGCCGTCGCGGACGTGGCGTCCCTCGAGGACCCCGGCAGCCAGCCGGAGGTCCTCGAGTCGCGAGTTGGTGCACGAGCCGAGGAAGACCGTGTCGACCGCGATCTCGCGCACCGGGGTCCGCGCGACGAGCCCCATGTACGCGAGCGCCCGCGCCGCCGCATCGCGCGCCGCCGCGTCGGCGAACTCGTCGGGATCGGGGACGACGCCGTCGATGGGGACGACCTGTGCCGGGTTGGTGCCCCAGGTGACATGGGGCGCGATCGCTGGGGCGTCGAGGTGGACCTCCTTAAAGAAGGACGCGCCGTCGTCGGTCGGGAGAGTTCGCCACCAGTCGAGCGCCTCGTCCCACGCTGCCCCGCTCGGCGCGTAGGCGCGCCCCTCGACGTAGGCGAACGTGGTGTCGTCCGGCGCGACCATCCCGGCGCGTGCGCCGGCTTCGATGGTCATGTTGCACAGCGTCATGCGGCCCTCCATCGAGAGCGCGCGCACCGCGTCACCGCGGTACTCGACCACGTGGCCGAAGCCGCCACCCGTGCCGATCCTGCCGATGACCGACAGTGCGTAGTCCTTGGCCGTGACGCCCTCGGGCGGGGTCCCCTCGATGGTCACCGCCATCGAGGAGGGGCGGACCTGGGGGAGCGTCTGCGTGGCGAGCACGTGCTCGACCTCGCTCGTGCCGATGCCGACCGCGAGCGCGCCGAACGCGCCGTGCGTGGAGGTGTGGCTGTCACCGCACACGACGGTCATCCCCGGTTGCGTGAGGCCGAGCTCGGGGCCGATGACGTGGACGATCCCCTGATTGGCATCGCCCATCGGGAAGCACCGGATGCCGAACTCCGCGCAGTTGGCATCGAGGACCTCCAGCTGGCGCCTCGAGACCGGGTCGGTCACCACGTCGCCGGTGGTCGGCACGTTGTGGTCGGCGGTGGCGACCGTGAGGTCCGGCCGCCGGACCCCCCGGCCACCGAGGCGCAGCCCGTCGAAGGCCTGCGGGGAGGTCACCTCGTGCACGAGGTGGAGGTCGATGTAGAGGAGATCGGGCTCGTCGCCGCCGCTGCGCACGACGTGCGCGTCCCACACCTTGTCGAAGAGCGTCCGGCCACCGCCGGCTCTCCGGCGCGCGGAGGTCCGGTCGGTCCCCGGGGGGCCGGCCGGCTCGGTCAAGCTCCGACCTTGAGGATCTCGACCGTGAGCGTGCCGCCCGGCGCGTCGTAGGCCACGGTGTCCCCTGCGGTCTTCCCGAGGAGTGCCTGGCCGAGGGGGGCGCTCGGGGAGATGACCGGCATGTCGCCGTGGCGCTCCTCGATGGAACCAACGAAGAAGTCCTGGGTGTCGTCGTCGCCTTCGTAGCGCAGCGTGACGACGGCGCCGTGCACGACGGTGCCGTCGGACGTCGCGGCGACGTCGACGATCTGGGCGTGCTTCAGGAGCGCCTGGAGCTGGCGGACCCGCGCCTCCATCTTCCCCTGACTGTCCTTGGCGGCGTGGTAGTCGCCGTTCTCAGAGAGGTCACCGAGCGCGCGGGCGGCCTCGATCGCCTTGGCGATCTCCACCCGTCCCCGCGTCGTCAGGTCCTCGAGCTCGGCTTGGAGCCGCGCGTAGGTCTCCGGCGTGAGGCGCGTCGGCTCCTTGCCGGAGGCGTCGGTCATCTTCGAAAGGCTACCGGGTGATCCACGCCGGCTCGTGCGCGAAACCGGCGGCGGCGACCTCACCGTGGCCCGGCGCGTTCCTGCACGCCGCGGCACCGCCGGGCTCGGCGGCACCACGGTCGCCCACCTCACGGTGCTCGGCGGCACCTCGGCCGTCACGCCGACGACGATGGACGACATGGGTGCCGACCTGGGACCGGGCCGCCCGGCAGCGGCGCGCCGCGCGACCGTAGGATCCGCGGTGGTGGAGCGGCTCAACCTCGCCCAGCGCATCGTCGCCGTGGCGGCCCTGGCGGCGATCCTCTGGCTCGTCGGCTCCTACCTCACCTCGCCGGTCCCGTTCAGCGGCTGGATCGCCTACGCGCCGTTGACGGAGGGTCCGCTGTCGCGCCTCGTGGTCGCGCGCGACGGGCTGGCCCCGGTCGCGAACCTGTTCGTCTGGTTCGGGCTGGTCCTCGGATGGGCTGCAGGGTCCTTCGTGCTCCTCGGCGGCCTCCGAGCGCGCCGGCCGTCCGCGGGATTACCCGGCGCCTTCGAAGGGCGTGCCAACGAAGCTGAACACCCCACCGCCTGAGGCGACGAGCCAGTAGCCGGTGCCGCCCGGCGCCGCGGCGATCCCCACCACGTCGGACACCCGGATGCCGAGCCCCGGGACCGAGCCGAGGCGGAGATCG
>DATLRV010000037.1:0-66691 GCA_035534455.1 Acidimicrobiales bacterium | reverse complement strand
TTCGGACTTTGGGGGTGCCAGGAGACGCTCACGCGTGAGCTGGCGATCGACGGTGACGGTTCCGGCGAGGAGATCCAACCGATCCACGGACAATCCGGCGACCTCGGCCCAACGGAGCCCGAGGGCCGCGCCGAGCCACATCATGACGGCCGCGTCCGGACTCATTGCTTCTGCGAGGGATTCGAGATCGTCGGCGCCGAGCTCCGGCCGCTCCACGAGGCGGATCTGGGGAAGCCGTATTCCTCGGCAAGGATTCCGGGCCACGCGATCGTCGGACTCGGCGAAGGCGAAGATGGCGTGCGTACGTCAGCGTTGGCGCTGGTATTTGCTTGCGAAGTACTCGTCGACCCACGCGCGGGTGCTCCGCCATTGGCCATCCGTCCCCTTCTGGGCTCTGAGCCGACCTCTCTCGATGGCGGCGCGAAGCGTGAAGACGCTCTGGGTCTTGGTGGCCAGCGCGACGATCGGCACCAAGCGGTGAGGCCCAGCCACCGCAGGCACGACGAAGCGGTAGAGATTGTCGGTGACGGACCGGGCGATGAGCTCGCCAAGGGGTCCGGGATCGCCGTCGTCGGCTCGGCGCAATGCTCGGAGGTATCGGTTGCGGTCGCGGGTGTAGATGATCGCAGGGGGGTAGCCGACGCGGACCAGCATCAGGTTGAGGAGCAGCCGACCAGTTCGCCCGTTGCCGTCGAGGAACGGGTGGGTTCTCTCGAAGGCCGCGTGAGCACTGGCGAGGGTTTCGACAGGGTTCGCGTTCTCCACGATCGTCGCGAGCGAGTCCACCCAGTCGGTCATTGCCGCGGGCACTTCGACCCACGACGGCGGGACCATCCCGCCCGGGAAGGGCTGGATGTCGTGTCGCCGGAAGCTGCCCGGCCTCTCCTCGGGAGTGGCGTTGGGATGGGGGGCCACGCCCCACACGGGGCCGATGGCCAGTTCATGGGCGTAACGGACCTCGGCCATCGTCAGCGGGGCATGTGAGGTCCAGTCGCCGGGCTCGAGGGCTTGGCCGTAGACCCACTTTGCCGCCTCGGCGTAGCCGGTGACCTCCATGTACTCCCGAAGCTCCTTGTTCCCTACGGCGCGCCCCTTGGCGAGAAGTGCCTCGACCTGGGCGATGACGAGCGTGTTGCCCTCGAGGGCGGTGGAGTGATGCGCTTCTTGGTACCAGATCGAGGTCCAGATGCCCTCGGCCTCGGCTGGTGACGGCAGCCCTCCCATGCGTCCCCGGAGCTCGGCGATGCCCTCCCCGAGGCGCTGGTAGACGAGTTGGCGCGGCGGCCGCCCTGGCCTTGATTTGTTGTCTGCCATCGAACTAAATGATAACACGACAAACTCATGCGTTGTCATGTTGGGCCATTGTTCGTCACTTCTCGACAATTAGCCCACCGGGTGCCGTCGACCCCCTCCAGCTTCGCCCCGAGGCGTTGAAGGAGAAACCGCAGGTCGTCGACGTTCGAATACGAATGCCTACGGCCGACCACAACCACATCCAGCGAGGAGACATGACGTCGCTACTCGAACCTCGTGACCGTGCTGGTCCGTCCGGCTCGAGGTCTGCCGGACGGAACGAATTGCCGCTCCGTGGTGAGTCGCTGTCACACCGGATGCGTACCGTGCGAGCCGTGAAACCAAGAGCGCTCCTCGAGCGCCTCCTGGCGGGGACCGTCACCAACGTCGCCTTTTCCGATGCCCAGAAGTTGCTGGTAGCTCTCGGATTCGACGCTACGGGTAAGGGGCAGCCACCACGTCTCCGGTCGCTCTGGCATTTCCGAGCAGCTCAACCTTCAGGACCGCGGGGGCAAGCAAAGCCCTACCAGCTCAGGCAGTTGGTCGGTCTTGTCCGGCGGTACGATCTCAGGATCGAGGAGGACGAGTGATCCCTGCTGCGTACCCGATCAATGTGTTCTGGAGCGACGAGGACGAGGCCTGGGTGGCCGACGTTCCCGACCTCGATTGTTGCTCTGCGACTGGCGACACCCCCCATGCTGCAGTCTCCGAGGTCGAGGTGGCGATCGAGGCGTGGCTGGAGGCCGCCCGCTCGAGCGGGCGGCCGATCCCGGCACCCTCCGTTAGTGCCGTTCACGCCTGAACTACTCGGGCCGATCCCTGCGTGAGTCAGTCCCCAGGAGCCGTTTCCGCACGTCGTCGAAGTTTCGAATAGGAGTGCCTACGTCCCACCCGTTCCCGTGGGGCATCTCCGCGTCGTTATTCCGAACTGCTCGGCACCGGCGGTCGAATCGGCGAGTGGTCGCCGACCGGTTCTTCCGAGCTCCAAGCTCTGCTCGTCATGTGGTGCAGTGAAAGCCAAACTGCACCTCGACGAGCGCACCTGCCACTGCGTGCACTGCGGTCTGGTCTTCGACCGCGACCTCGCAGCGTTGGAGCTTGTCGCCTACGGGGCGACGAGCGCTGTCTGTCGCCGGGAACGGCCCCGAATTCTTCGAATCACTGCCTGAGAGGCCACGCGCAGGCCTGCCTCTCTGCACGTCACGAGGTCCTACGACAGCGTGTCTCATGTGGCTACATGTGCTACTCTGGACTCCGTGAGTGGCTCAATCTCAGTTCGAGAACTGCGCAACACGCTCAGCGCAGTGTTGCGACGGGTCGAAAGCGGAGAAGGTGTCACCGTGACGGTCGACCGTCGGCCAGTGGCCGAGATCGTGCCGATGCGGCGCCGCAGGAGGGTGCCCGCCAGTGATGCACTCACCATCGCTGCACGCCATGCCTCCGATCCACGACTGCTCGACGACGTGCGCGGGTTGTTGTCCGATTCGACGGACGAAGCGTGAGAGCCCTCCTCGACACGTCCTTTTTCGTCGCCACCGAGTCGGGACGACCGTTGGGCGACATGGCCGGCGTGACGGAGACCGAGGTGTCCGTCGTGACCTTGGCGGAGCTCACGCTCGGGGTGCTGATGGCTGACGATGCCCAACGGGCCGCCCGGGTGGCAACGCTCTCGGCCGTCGAGTCGACGTGGGACCCTCTGCCGGTCGACGCCGAGGTGGCGCGACAGTTCGCCCGTATCGCCGCAGAGCTGCGGGGTCGCCGTCGGAGAGTGCCGATCCTCGACGCCCTTGTGGCGGCCACTGCTGCGGTGGAGCAGATACCCGTCGTCACTCAAGATGGGGACTATGGCGAGATTCCGGGAGTCGAAGTCATTCGAGTCTGACCAGCCAGGCCGGGTCACCGATCCGCACGGAGCCGACGCAACCGGTCCCGGAGCTCTCGGTCCGACCCGTCCGAATGCGAGCTGCCTGCGGCATTCCACGAAGGTCTTCCCCTTTCGGCGTGGACCCACTTCACGTTTGGAACCGGCGTCACCCTGCAAGGGCGATGTCACGTTCGCCGGCCCCGAAAGGTCGGCCTGCGGTGTCGGCGTCCCTGATGCTCTGCGGCTCGGGCGCGCCGGAGTGGAGGGTCCCCACGTTCCCGCGGAAACGTCGTCGACGACTACGGCGGCGCGTTCGTCGACGACTACGGCGGCGCGTCGAGGTCGGCGATCGTGGTGCGGCGCCGGCGGGTGCGTCGAGAGAACCACGATGCGATGATCGTGCCGAGCGGGGTCGAGGGGGAGGGGACGCGGTCGAGCCGGAGCTGACACCGCGAATCCGTCCAGGTGCTGTGGTCCTCTCCCGGCCGACGGTGGAGCACCGAGCGGCGCCGAACGGTGGCGGCGGTCAATCCGCCATCACCGTCTCCCCCTCGTCGTCCGTCTGAAGCAGCCCGATTGATCGGTGGTCAGCTCAACGGCGGGCGAGCCGTCTGCCGCTCTCGGTGTTGATCGGCGTGTAGTTCAGCTCGAAGTGGTGGTAGAGGGTGGACTCGTCAGCTTGGGACAGCTCATCGCCGTGGAGCTCGATCTCTGGCGCGGATCTGACCTGCTCCTTCGTGACAGCGACCTGCAGATCGTCGGGACCTATCTGAATCCCACCGAGTGGGACGAAGGTCAGGTGACGGCCGATGAATCCTTCCTTGACCGTGCCGAACTGCGGGTCATCGGTCTCGATGTCGACATATACGTCTTGGAGCTTCCCGATCCTTTCACCGTTGCGATCAATCAACATCTTCCCATGCCAATCGGCAACGTTCCACTTTGCTGATTCTTGCTCGTTAGAGGTCATTCGATTCCCGATCTCTTGTGTTGCGATTTCGACAGCGGTTGGTGCACAGTCTGACTGTCTATTCAGTCCCGGCGCCCGTCCCAGATGGCTGCGCCCAGCCAGACTTTCAACGGGAGCGGCGACCGCACGGCCAGCACGAGGCCGCCCGGCAACAGGAGGATGCCGCACACCCAAACGGATGACATCGCGGACAACGAGGCCGATGACGAGCATCCCGACCCCGAGAAGCACGGTTCCTCCTTTCCAAAGGCGCGTCAAACATGAGACGCACGGTCTCGTGATGCCACGGGCCGTCCAATCGCACCTCTCGTGGACCTCCGTCGCCCGATCTTTGGAACGACCACGTGACGTTGATCTTGGCGACTGCCGGCCGCCGGCCGCCGGGCCGCGGCGAGGACGATCATCGATCCGACCAACCCGACTCCGCCCGCGATCAGGACGACGCCAGCCGTGGATACCCGAAGGCCTGCACCCTGGGTGGTCACCATCCAGTACATGACCGTTCCCACCGCGGCGGCGATCAAGGCCATTCCCAATCGACCCATGTGTGCCTCCATCTGGACATGCCCGGCCATTGGGCAGCGACAAAGGAAGCAGGGTCTGGGCAACCTCTCTGAGGGATATTCTACCGGGCCGCGGGACTTTTCGCTCTCGGCGCTCGAAACGGAGTCGTCACGTTGGGGTGAGAGCGTCAGAACCGCGCTTTCGAAGGAGAGTGATCGAGGGAGGAGGCCGACAGGGAGCCGTCGATCACGGCCTCAGCCGTCTCGACGAGTGGGCGGTTGTGGCTGCGAGCATGGCTGCGCAACGTGTGGAACGCTTCTTCCATGCTGAGGTGCTGACGCTCGGCAACGATCCCCTTGGCTTGTTCAATGACGATTCGACTGTTGAGGGCATGATGGAGCTGCTCGTTGAGAATCTGGGCCTCGAGAGCGGCACGGTGCTGGAGGATGGCGATGGTGGCGACGTCGGCTAAGGCCTGAGCGGAGTCGATATCGGCCTGTCGCATCTCGCCCGACTCGACGTGGAACAGGTTGAGCGCGCCGATGACGGTTCCTCTGAGTCGCATCGGCAACGCGTGCACCGAGTGGAAACCAGCGGCCAGCGCCTCGGAGGAAAACCGCGGCCATCGACCGTTGGTGATTGCCAAGTTCTGGTTCACGACTGGTTTGCCGGTGCGATAGCAGTCGAGACAGGGTCCCTCTTGGGCCTGGAGCTCGAACAGCTCCAAGAGGCGCATGGCCTCGGAGGAAGAAGCCATCACCCGGAGATCGCCGTCGGGTGCGACCAACATGAGCCCGGCGGCCTCGACATCGAGGACGTCGACACAACGATGAGCCAGCATCGTCAATAACTCGACGACGTCAAAGCCAACCACGAGCGTGTCGGTCAGCTCCACGAGCGTACGAACGAACCTTGCATCCCGGGTCATTGGCATCTACTCACCCTCTTGTCCAGAGTAGCGCCCGTCGCCTGTGGGGGCGAAGCGGAGCGTCCTGCTGATCACGCTTTCGGCCACAACGGCCAGCGGAAGGCCATCGCTGAAGGCGAACGCTCTCAGCCGGATGTGCGCCTGGCCGATACTAACTCCGATCTGGACCGAGACCATGCCCGAAGCCTGGTGCACCCCGTACTGGAGGTCGGCGCTCGCCTCCAATTCGGCGGCGAGCGCGCCCGGCTGGGCGCTGGCCTGCAACACCAGCACGGACTGGGCCACGAGGTCGGCCAGGACGAGCGCGTCGGCGTGCTGGTCGTCGGTGAGCGGCCCCGGATGGTCCCGGTAGAGGTTGAGCGCGCCGAGTCGCACTGAACCCATTTGGAGCGGGAAACCGAAGACGGCACGGGCGCCGGCGTCGACCGCCTGGCTGGCAAAGGCGGGCCACCGAGGCGACTCGGGATTCGCCAGGTCGGGTTCGAGCACGGGCCAGTCCTGGTGGTACGCGTCCACGCAGGGACCCTCTCCGAGCATGTACTGAAGCTGCTCGATGACGTCACTCACCGTGTTCGTACTGCACAGTGAGCCTCGGGGAACATCCCCGGACATCAGCATGATCCCGGCCCCGCTCATCCCCGTGATCTGGGCGCATACCTCGCACAGTCGGCGACTGCAAAGTGTGGTATCCCCGGAGCCGATGAGAAGGTCGAGGATCCGCAGACGGCGTTCACCGCCTTCCACTCAATCGCCCCGTGCTCCACGATCGCGCCAAACTTCGCCTTCCACCGATCAGGAAACCTTCACGAAAAGGGGCAGCTCCCTTGCAGCCGCTGCGCTCACATGGCTTTCCCGACTTCGCTTCGCGGTGACGGAGGTGCCCTCCTTGTCAATACGGCCAGTCGCCGGCACGTTCACCCAACTCCTGACAGCCGCTGCGCGTTTCATCATTTGCATCGCATCTGCGAGCGGGTCGCGAGAGAGGAGATCGCTCAGACCGCAGACACCGAAAATCCGCCGAACAAACGGCGGTGGAGCTCTCAGCACCAACGAACGACCGCGTTGTGCCAGCAGGTGTTCCGCATCCACGATCACGCCGATGGTTGCCGCGCTGATGAAGTGAACCTCGCTCAGGTCGATGACGACGGCGCGCTCATTCAGGGCGATCGCTTGGGCGATCGTGGCCACGAGTACGTCCTTCGTGGCGATGTCATGCTCCCCCTGGAGCCAGACAACCGAGAACTTGGATCCAGGACCGGAAGGCGATAGCCGACAACTCGAAAAATACGTGAATGACGATGTGTAGGGATCCACCCGTGCCCTCCGAACTCTCGGCCACTACCCTCGCGGTGCCGGGGTCCAGAGCATCACTCCCGAGTCAGTCGTAGCTGACTCAGCACATATGGGGTCTCGTTGTGCTGCTACGAGGGTAGCACAGTCCGTAACTGTCCACAACCCTGCCGCGCCGCGTCAGTGCCCTGGCTGAACGATCAGCTGAAGACCTCTGCAAAATTCGCACGGATTCGGTCTTTCTCACGCTCGTCGTCGACCGCGCATTGTTGCCACCTGGAGCCCATTACCGACCAGCGCCTGCTTGGCCGCCGGGGCGAGACGGCCGCCGGAGACCGCGCCCGGGCGTCGCCGGCCCGAGCGGGGGCTGCGACCCCCCGCGCCGGCGAGGCTTCGTTGACTCGGTAGGAGGCCGTCGCTATCGTCCCGCCAACGCGCCGAGACGGGGGGTTCCAGGCTGATGACCGAGCTGTCGAGTTTCGTCCAGGGACTGCCGAAGGCGGAGCTCCATCTGCACATCGAAGGGACGCTCGAGCCAGAACTCCGGTTCCGGCTCGCCGAGCGGAACAAGATCGCACTGCCCTTCGCAGACGTCGACGAGATGCGCGCCAGCTACGTCTTCGACGACCTGACGTCGTTTCTTGTCGTCTACTACGACGCCATGTCGGTGCTGCAGACCCCGCAGGACTTCTACGACCTCGCGTGGGCCTACCTCGAGCGTGCTGCCTCGGAGAACGTGCGGTACGCCGAGATCTTCTTCGACCCCCAGGCGCACACGTCGCGCGGCGTTCCCTTCCACAACGTCATCACGGGGCTGCGCGGAGCCGTCAACGACGCCCGCCGACTCGGTATACGGGCGCAGCTCATCATGTGCATCCTGCGCGACCACTCTGCGTCCTATGCCATGGCCACGCTGCTCGAGTCGCTTCCCTACAAGGACTCGATCGTCGCCGTCGGACTGGACTCCGACGAGCGGGACAACCCGCCGGAGAGGTTTGCCGACGTCTTCAGGAGGGCGAGGTTCGAGGGATACCACCTGACCATGCACTGCGATGTCGACCAGGAGAGCTCCACGGAGCACATCCGCCAGTGCCTCGAGGTGATCGACGTCGAGCGGATCGATCACGGGGTGAACGTCTTGGAGGACGACGCGCTCGTCACCGAGGCGTCCAAGCGGGGTCTCGGCTTCACGGTCTGCCCCGTCTCGAACCGCTTCGTGACCGGTGACCTGAAGGTGGCCGAGCTGAAGGAGATGCTCGACAGAGGGCTCAGGGTCACGGTGAACTCTGACGACCCGGCCTACTTCGCCGCCTACGTGTCCGACAACCTCGTGACGGCTGCTGAAGCGGGCCAGCTCTCCTCTGAGGAGCTGGTCCGACTCGAGCGGAACGCCTTCGAGGTGTCGTGGCTGGCGAGTGGACCCAAAGAAGCGCTCCTCGCCGAGCTCGACCGCTACGAGGCAATGGCCCACGCTGCACCGTGAGGATCGTTCGACGGCGCTGACACGGGGCGGCGAAGGCAGAAGTGCGGTCTCCCGTTCGCCGCGCTACGTGCCGTCGGCGAAGCAGAGGCAGAACGGGTGCCCTGCGGGGTCGGCGTAGACCTCGAACGAGTCCAGGCCCTGCCCCTCGTCGGCAGCCTTGAGCAGCCTTGCACCGAGCGAGATCACGGTGTCGCGCGCCTCGGAGATGTCGTCGACCCAAAGGTCGAGGTGGGCTTGCTGCGGCGCCCCGTCCGGCCAGTCCGGTGCGACGTGGTCCGGCGCCAGCTGGACGCCGACGGCTGGCCTCCCGTCGAGGTCCACCATGTGCCAGTCCGGCTCGGCACTGACCGTGCCGCCGAGGACCCCCGCCCAGAAGCGGCTCTCTGCGTCGAGGTCCGCGGCGTCGAAGACGACCACGCGCTCGGTGATGTGCATGCTCGAGATCCTTGCACTCGCGCGTGGGAGTGGTCAGGTGGAACGCGGCGGTCGTGGTGGGCGGACGATGACGACCGGGCACTGCGCGTGCTCCGCGCAGTAGCGGCTCACCGACCCGAGCACCATTTGCTGGAGGTGCCCGAGCCCTCGGGACCCCACTACGAGCAGGACGGCGCCGCGGGCGCCCTCGACCAGCGACTCGCCCGCGGGCGGCGGTACTCGGCGCCCGGTGACGTCGAGCGTCGGATGGGAGGCCCGTGCGGCGCGGATGCCCTCTTCGAGGATCTCTTCTTCGGTCTTCTCCTCCTCGTCGAAGGCTGGGAGCTCGAGCGCGACCGGCGTCCACCGGTCGGCGTGGACCACGACGAGCGCCGAGCGCCTGAGCTCGCACTCGTCGGCTGCCCAGAGGAGGGCGCGCCGGCTGTCCTCCGAGCCGTCGAAGCCGACGACGACCGTCGATCGGTCTGCAACCGGTGCCATGCGGCGCCACCTCCTGTCCGCTGTGTCTACCCGCCACCAGTGTCGAGCCTGACGCTCCCACTGTCGGCCGAGGCGGGGACGCGTGCCAGGGTCCAACGGCCCGGTTCTCCCGAGTGAACCCGCCCTTCGGCCCTGGCGGGGTCACCGCGGCCTGCGGAGGATGGTGCCGTGGACACCCCAGGCGCCGACGCGCGTCATCCGGCGTTGCACAGTCTCCGGCTGGCCCTGCTCGCCCTGGTCGCCGCGGGGCTCGCCGGCGGCGGCCTGGCAAGGCTCGTCGGGTCGCCCGGGACCGCGCACGCCCTGTGGAGGGCGACCGGCGTCGTCGGCGTCGGGGTCGCACTCTGGACGGTGGTGGACGGCATCCGCCGTCGACGATTCGGCGTGGACCTCATCGCCCTGGGCGCCGTCGTCGGCACGCTCGTCACCGGCGAGGAACTGGCGGCCGCCGTGGTGACCACCATGCTCCTCACGGGGAGGGCACTCGAGGACTGGTCCGCCGGCAGGGCACGCCGCGCCTTGCGAGCGCTCGTCGAACGCGCCCCGCGGCTCGCCCGCCGGTACGCGGGCGAGCTCCTCGAGTCGGTACGCGCGGAGGACGTCGTGCCCGGCGACCGCCTCGTGGTGCCGGCGGGCGAGCTGGTGCCGGTCGACGGCCGCGTCGTCACGCCGGCGGTCCTCGACGAGTCGGCGCTGACGGGCGAGTCGTTACCGGTCGCGCGGGCGCCCGGCGACACCGCCCGCAGCGGGGCGCTCAATGCGGGTTCGCCCTTCGACATGCGCGCCACGGCGAGCACGGCGGAGAGCACGTACACTGGGATCGTCCGTCTGGTGGCCGCCGCGGAGGCGTCGCAGGCCCCCTTCGTGCGCCTCGCGGACCGGTACGCGGCGGCGTTCCTCGCCGTGACCGCCGCGGTCGGAGGGGCGGCGTGGCTCGTCGGGGGTGCCACCCGAGCGGTGGCCGTTCTCGTCGTCGCGACGCCCTGTCCCCTGATCCTCGCCGCGCCGGTCGCGTTCGTGGCGGGGATCTCGGTCTCGGCCCGGCGTGGCATCGTGGTGAAGGGCGGTGGGGTCCTCGAGCGCCTCGCCCGCTGCACGACGCTCCTCTTCGACAAGACCGGGACGCTGACCCAGGGACGGCCGACCTTGGTGTCCATCTCCACCGACGCGGCGGTGAGTGAGGGCGACGCGCTCGTCGCGGCAGCGTCGCTGGACCAGTTCTCCCCGCACGTCCTCGCGGGCGCCATCGTGAGGAAGGCACTCGACGCCGGCTGCGCGCTCGTTCGCCCCGACGAGGTGGAGGAGGTGCCCGGCGCGGGCATCCGCGGGAGGGTGGGCGCGCACCGTGTGGCGGTGGGCTCCGCCAGGTTCTCGGGGTTCGACGCCACGCCTCGGTGGGCGCGGCGGGCGGAGCGCAGTGCGAGCTTGGACGGCGCTCTCACCGTCTTCGTCGCGATCGACGGCCGTCCCGCGGCCGTCTTCGTCTTCGAGGACCCCGTCCGGCCCGATGCCGCCCGGACCCTCCGGAAGCTCCGACGTGCGGGGATCCGTCGCCTCGTCATGGTGACGGGCGACCGTGCCGAAGTGGCGGACTCGGTCGGCTCGGTCCTTGACCTCGACGCGGTGGAGGCGGAACGGTCCCCGGCCGACAAGCTCGACGTGGTCACGGCCGAACGTCGCAGGGCGCCGACCATCATGGTGGGGGACGGGGTCAACGACGCGCCGGCACTCGCTGCGGCGGACGTCGGTGTGGCCATGGGGGCCAGGGGATCGGCGGCGTCGAGCGAGGCCGCGGACATGGTGTTGAGCGTGGACCGGCTCGACCGGTTGGCGGAAGCCAGGGCGATCGCGGTGCGGACCCGTCGGATCGCCGTCCAGAGCGTGGTCGCGGGCATGGGGCTGTCGCTCGCTGCGATGGCCGCCGCGAGCGCAGGCTTTCTGCCGGCGGTCTGGGGGGCACTCCTCCAAGAGGGCATCGACGTCGCGGTCATCCTGAACGCGCTGCGCGCGTTGCGACCGCTCGGCGCGGGGCCGGCGCTCGACGCCGCCGGGCTCGAGCTGGTCCGGCGGTTCCACGGCGAGCACGGCGCGATCGCTGCCGTGGCGGACCGGGCGCACAGGGTGGCCGACCGGTTGGGCGCGGTCGACGCCGGGACCGCGTTGGCCGAGCTCCGGGACCTGCACCGTGAGCTCGTGGAGGTCGTCCTGCCACACGAGTCGGCCGAAGACCGCGACCTCTATCCCTCGCTCGACCGGGCGATCGGCGGCGTCGACCCCACCGGTTCGATGAGCCGAGGGCACGCCGAGATCGTCCACGAGGTGCGCCGACTCGGACGGTTGCTCGACCACCTCGCCGTGCAGAACTGGGAGGAAGAGGACGTCGCCGATCTCCGCCGGCTCCTCTACGGGCTCGTCGCAGTGTTGCGGCTCCACACCGCAGAAGAAGAGGAGCGCTACTTCTCGCTGGGTGAGGACCTCGCAATCGGCGCAGGAGCCGGGAGCGGCGGGTGAGCGCGCGGCGCGTTCGGGACCGAGGACGCCGCGAGGGTCGCCCGGCGCTGGGGCACATCGTCCGCCGCTTCCCCCTCCTCGTCGTCGGTGGCTCGGCGACCTCGCTCGCGTCCGCCACGTGCGGCGCACCCGACGACAGCGCCCCGCCGACGACCCCGACGACCGAGCCGACGCCCGCTCCCGAGCTCGTCCCCGGGCTCGCGGGCAGGGTGTGGAACTCGATCCCGACCCCCGCGCGCGTCGTGGTGCTCACGTTCGACGCGGGGGCGAACGCCGAAGGCCTGCCGCCGATCCTCGCCACCCTCGCGGCGACGTCCGGCGACGTCCGGCGACGTTCTTCCTCACGGGTACCTTCGCCGCGACGTTCCCTGCCCTCTCCAGGGAGATCGGGACGTCCGGCGACAGGATCGGCAACCACTCGGTGGACCATCCCTCGTTCGAGCACCTGACCGACGCCCAGGTGCGCGCCGAGCTGCTCGATGCCGCGGCGACCATCCGTGCGGTCACCGGTGTCGACCCCGCACCGCTGTTCCGGTTCCCCTACGGCGCCTACGACGACCGGACAGGGAATCACCCCGTCGAGCATCGTGTCGCGGGTCCTGGCTGGACTCCGGCCAGGGGAGACCGTGCTCATGCACGTCGGGTCGAACCCGACAGACGGCTCGACGGCTCGACGCTCGACGCCGAGGCGCTCCCGGCGGTCATCTCCGCGGTCCGAGCCGCCGGCTACTCCTTCGTCGCCCTGTCGGCGCTGGACGGGGGCTGAGCCCTCCAGACCCGGACGCCGGCCACCATGGCCAGCAGCACCGCGGCGCCGATGGCGAGACTTGCCCACGTCGCGGTCGCCGAGGGCGCCTCGAGCCCGAAGAGCTGCCGCCCGAGCGGCACCACCCAGGCGAGCACAGCGGCACCCGCCATCGCGGCGACCACCAGCGCCCGGGCGCCCGTGAGCGGTCTGGCCACGACGGCGAGCAGGGCGAGCCCCACCCCGACGAGCACGCCCGTCGCAGCGGTGCGCGACGCGAGGGCCGGTGTTCCGAGGGCCTCGCGCACGACGGGGAAGGCGGCCATTGCGCCCGCGCCCGCCGCGACGCTTGCCGGTCCGGCGACACGGAGCACCCGGGTGACGAAGCCCGGCTGTGCGCGGGGCGCACCGGGGGCGAGGGCGAGGAAGAACCCCGGGATGCCTATGGTGAGGGAGCTGACAAGGGTGAGATGGCGGGGGAAGAACGGGTACGGCACGCCGGAGGCGCCCACTGCGACGGCCAGCACCGTCGCGTAGACGGTCTTGGCGAGGAACAGCTGCGCCACGCGCTCGATGTTGGCGATGACCCGGCGGCCCTCTGCAAGGACCCGGGGGACCGCGGCGAAGACGCTGTCCAATAGGACGGCCCGGCCGACGGCGCGCGCCGCAGGGCTCCCGGTGCCCATCGCGATCCCGAGATCCGCCGCCTTGAGGGCGGGGACGTCGTTCACGCCGTCGCCGGTCATCGCGACGACGTGGCCCTGCGCCTGGAGGGCACGTACGATGTCACGCTTCTGGTAGGGCTGCACCCGGCCGACGACCGAGACGTCGAGCATCGTCGAGCCGAGCTCGTCGGGGTCGGCCGGCAGTGTGGCGGCGTGCAGCGTGCGGTCCGAGCCCGGGATGCCGACGTCGCGCGCGACGGTCGCGACGGTCCGAGGGTCGTCGCCGGACAGGATCAGGACCCGGATGCCCTGCGCCCGCAGGTAGTCGACGGTCTCGCGGGCGTCGGGGCGGATCCGCTCCTCGAAGACCGCCCATCCGGCGCACTCGAGCCCGCCGGGCAGCGCGTCGGAGGTCAGGTGCGAGTCCGTGCGCGCGACGAGGAGAACCCGTCTCCCTCCGGCGGCGACAGCATGCACCTCGCGCGCGAGTTGTGGTGCCAGCGCCGGCATCACGATGTCAGGTGCCCCGAGGACCCACGTGCCGTGCCCGGCGAACTCCCTCGCGCTCCACTTCCTCAGCGAGGAGAACGGCACCGACGAGACGGTGCGCCACCCGGGTCCTGGCACCGCGCGCGCGGCGAGCATCGTCGCATTGGGTGCGGGGTCTGTCGCCGCCATGGACCCGAGTGCGTCGAGCGCGGGAGCGTTGCCGACCGGGACGACGTCGGCGAGTCGGAGCCCGGGCTCGGTGAGCGTCCCCGTCTTGTCGATGCACAAGAGGTCTACCCGCGCGAGTCCCTCGATCGCTGCGAGCTCCTGGACGAGCACCCGCTGCCGGGCGAGGCGGACGGCGCCGACGGCGAAGGCGATCGTGGTGAGGAGCACGAGACCTTCGGGGACCATCGCGCCCGTTCCCGCCACGCTGCCCCGGACCGCGTCGCCGAGCCCCTGACCGGAGCGGAGGACCTGGCCGGTGACGAGGAGCGCACCGAGGGGAACCATCAGCCATCCGATCACCCGCAGGATGCGGTTGATTCCTTGTCGGAGCTCCGAGCGGACAAGGTCGAACCGGCGAGCCTCGAGCTCGAGTCGCTGGCCGAACGCGTCGGCGCCCACCCGGTCGACCCGCATCATGCCGCGACCTGCGAGGACCGCGCTTCCCGAGAAGAGCGTGTCCTGCGGATGCTTCTCGACGGGCATCGACTCCCCGCTCACCAGGGACTCGTCGACCTCGAGCCCGCCGGCGTCGAGGAGGGTTCCGTCCGCCGGGATCTGGTCACCCGGCCACAGCTCGAGCAGATCGTCGACCACGACCTCGCCGGCAGCGATGTCGTGGTGACCCCCCTCGCGGACAGCGTGCGCCACGGGAGCCGTCAACACGGCGAGACGGTCGAGTGCGTGTTTGGCGCGGAGCTCCTGGACGATCCCCATGAGCGCGTTCAGCGCGAGCACGACCCCGAACAGCGCGTCCTGGAGTGGTCCCACGACGAGCACCACGACGAAGAGGGTCCCGAGGATGGCGTTGAACCGGGTGAACAGGTTCGCACGGAGGATCTGCGCGAAGGTCCGTCCGCTGCCGGTGGGCACCGCGTTCACGGCCCCGGCCGCTATCCGCGCGGCGACCTCGTCCCGGCTGAGACCCCCCGGGGGCCGTTCGGCGCGGGGGTCGGTGTCGGTGTCGTCGCCGAAGACCGCGTCCGACGTCATGGCCCATCCTGGAGGCCCGCACGCGCGGCAATGGAGGGCAAGAAGTCCCGGCAGCCGTGCTTGTCACGAGCGTTCCCTCGCGGCAGGTCACGAAGGGTGCGTCGCCGGGAGGTCAGGCGGGAGGCCCGGCGACCAGCGTCACGCTGATCGTGCGCGTCTGTCCGCCCGTGTCGAGGATCTGTGCCTGGAGCGTGGCACCGGGGCCCTGGGCCGCGAGGACAGCCGAGAGGTCGTCGGGGGAGCGGACCGCCTGGCCCTCCAACCCGACGATGACGTCGCCGGCGACGATGCCCGCGCTGGAGGCGGGGGATGTCGAAAGCACCTGGACGACGAGGGCGCCGGCGCCCTGGATGGGCGTCACCATGACCCCGAGGAAGGCCGTGGCACCGATGTGCACGGTGGAAGAGGCCCTGCCGTGGACGATGTCGGCGGTGATCGAGCGGAACGTGCGCGTCGGCACGGCGTACCCCTGGCTCGCGCCCTGGCTGATCGAGAAGCTCGACGACCCGGCCGTGACCATCCCGACGACACGACCGTCGGCGTCCGCGAGCGGGCCACCGGACTGACCCGAGCGGATGGCGGCGTTCGTCTCGATCAGGCCATGCAGGCGCTCGGTCGTCCCCGACATCTCAGAGCTCGCGGTGATCGTCTGGTTGAGGCCGGTCACCACTCCCGCGACGGCGGTGGGGGTGCCCTTGCCCCCGGCATTCCCGATGGCCACGACGGTCTCTCCCAGCCGAACCTGGGTTCCGGCGAAGGGGACCGTTGCCAGGCCGGACGCGCCCTGGAGCTGGAGCACTGCGACGTCGCGCGACGCGTCGTAGCCCACCACCGAGACTCCGTACGTCTTGCCGTTGCCGAGGTCGGTGGCACTGATTCGCATTGCCCCGTCGATGACGTGGTTGTTGGTGATGACCAACCCGTCGGACGACACGACCATCCCCGTCCCGGCGCCGACCGCTGTCGCGTAGGCGAGTGTCGTGTCGACGTTGACGAGGTCGGGCGAGACCTGGGCCTTGATCCGAGAGACGCTCGCCGCTCCGAGCGATGTCGTCCGCGTCGTCGACGTGGTCGACCGGGTGACCCCCGAGGGGGTGGACGAGCCGTGGACGGCGTAGCCGATGCCGACGCCGATCGCGCAGGTGAGGAGGACGAGCGCGAGGACGAGCGCGGTGGCGACGTGGGAGCCCCGGTGGCGCGGGGGGCCCGATGGGCCGCCCCCGGAGGGACGGCCCGGAGTGGTGCCGTCCCCTCCCTCGACGACGGGCACGGCCGCGGCTGGAGGCTGCGTCTGTTCCTCCGTTGCGTCGTCCCTCATGTCGGCTCCGATGGTGTCTTCGTCCTGCCGTCTCCCAGTCTTGAGCGGGGATCGGCCGGCCGCTTAGGGACCAAGGTCCCGACGCCTCCACCCCCGAGGCACCCGCCGCCACGCGTCAGGCCGGCACGCACACATGGCGCGGCGCAGGGTCAGTCCTCGCTGCTCCGATAGAGGCAGAAGGGGTGGCCGTCGGGGTCGAGCATGACCCGTACGTCGGCTTGCGGCTGGGACGCTGCGAGCTGCGCCCCCAACTCGAGTGCGCTCGCGACGGCGACGTCGAGGTCGTCCACCTCGACGTCGAGGTGGACCATCATCTGCTGCGAGTCCCCGTCGTCTGGCCAGACGGGACGCACGTAGCGATGGTTGGTCTGGAAGGCGAGGTACGCGACGCCGTCGGGAGGAAGGAGCGCGACGTCCCCTGGTTGGTCCTTGGCGATCGGCCAGCCGAGGAGGTCGCTGTAGAACCGTGCGAGCTCGTGTGCGTCCCGCGCGTCGAGGACGACCCCCCAGTAGTCGCGACGGCCGTGCCGGTCGGCCGACGGATCGGACGGGGTGCGGCCCTCCACCGCCCCATCATTGCCGCACGGGTCTTGGGACGGCTGCGTCTGTGCCGGAGCTCGCCGGCGCCGAAGGGCGGTGCGAGGATGTCCGCGTGGCTGCCGATCCGCGTCGCCCCGCGCCGGCGGGGGGAGTGCCGAACTTCTTCGACGAGCCGATCGCGGCCCGCTACGACGACACCTCGTCCGAGATGTTCGCGCCGGAGCACGTCGACCCCGCCGTGGAGTTCCTCGCCGGCCTCTCCTGGGACGGCACCGCCCTCGAGCTCGGCATCGGGACCGGCCGGCTGGCGCTGCCGCTCAGCCGCAAGGGGATACGGGTGCACGGCATCGACCTGTCTCCCCAGATGGTGGCGCGGCTGCGCACGAAGCCGGGTGGCGAGAACCTCGCCGTGACGATCGGCGACTTCGCGACCACGAAGCTCGGCACCCGGTTCTCCCTCGCCTACCTCGTGTACAACACGATCGAGAACCTGACCACCCAGGACGCGCAGGTGTCGTGCTTCTGCAACGTCGCCGAGCACCTCGAGCCGGGTGGCTGCTTCGTCGTCGAGGTGGGGGTGCCGCAGCTCCAGCGGCTCCCCCCCGGTGAGACGGTGCGGCCCTTCTCGGTGACCCCGACGCATCTCGGCTTCGACGAGATCGACGTGGCGACCCAGCGACTCACGTCGCACCACTACCTGATCGACGACGGCCTGGCCCAGGTCGTCTCCATGCCGTTTCGCTACGTGTGGCCGGCGGAGCTCGACCTCATGGCCCGGATCGCCGGGATGACGTTGCGGGAGCGTTGGGCCGACTGGACCCGCGAGCCGTACACCGATGAGAGCGATTCGCACGTCTCGGTCTGGCAGAAGGAGGACGGCGATGAGTGAGGCCAACGTCGAGCTCGCCCGGCGCGGCTGGGAGGCGGCGGCCCGCGGCGACCTCGACCTGGTCGCCTCGATGCTCGACCCCGACGTCAAGTGGCACGGGGGTGAACCGGACGACGAGTCCGCGTGTCACAATCGGAGCCAGGCGC
Organism: Acidimicrobiales bacterium; assembly: GCA_035534455.1. Classification (GTDB taxonomy): domain Bacteria; phylum Actinomycetota; class Acidimicrobiia; order Acidimicrobiales; family RAAP-2; genus JAJYVT01. Next base: position 48,923 of record DATLRV010000037.1, on the reverse strand, counting down.
TCCGATGGATGGAGATCGCGAGGGCACACCGGCCGCTGCCCGAGCTCGTCGACGTTCGGGACGCCGGCGACAAGGTCGTGCTCGTGCTGCGGCCCCGACCCGCCGTGCCGAACGACGCAGCGGCAAAGGACGCCACAGTTCCCTCGCTCAGCGCCAACGTGTCCACGTTCCGCGGCGGGAAGGTCGTCGAGATGGTCCACTTCGACCGCGCGGAGGACGCCCTCCGCGCGGTCGGGCTCGAACCGTAGGGGGTCGCACTGCGAAGGCGGGTGCCCTCGCGGGCGGGTCGGCCGACCCGCGAGACTGGTGCACGTGCTCATCGCCCGGCTCGAGCGTGCCCCCGACGTCTCGGCGGCCGGCACCGGCGGACTGCCCGCACCCGCGTCCCGGTGAGCTCGGTGCGGGCCGGCCGGACCTTCGGGCGCTCGGTCCGCCTCCTCCGGGGCTTCCGCGACGAGCAACGCGACCCCGACGCCTTCTACGACCACCTTTCCGCGGACGCCGTCGCGCAGCTCACCCCGGTCGTGCGCCTCGCCGGCGCCCTGGTCCTCGACGTGGGCGGTGGCGCCGGGTACCTCACCCGCGCACTCCGGGACGCCGGTGCCAGGTGCGTCCTCGTCGACGCCGACCTGAAGGAGCTGTCGTGGCGCGGCCCGCCGTTGGCCGACTGCGTCGTGGCCGACGCACGGGCCTTGCCCATCCCTCCGGGCGCGGCCGACCTCGTCGTCTCGTCCAACGTCCTCGAGCACGTCTCCGACCCGTTCGCGGTCGTCGACGAGATGGTGCGGGTCCTGCGTCCGGGCGGCCATCTGTGGATCTCTTTCACCAATTGGTACGGCCCGTGGGGCGGCCACGAGACGTCGCCGTTCCACTACTTCGGCGGCGCACGCGCGCGGCGTCGTTACCTGCGGCGAACGGGCCGTGACCCGAAGAACGTGTTCGGCGAGTCGCTCTTCCCGCTGCACGTCGGGACGACGCTCCGGCGCCTCGGCGACGATCCGCTCCTGGACGTCGTCGATGCCCGCCCCCGGTACCTTCCGGAGTGCGCGCGCGGGCTCGTCGGGGTGCCCGTGCTGCGCGAGGTGCTCACCTGGAACCTCGAGGTGCTCGCGGTCAAGCGCGCCGCGGCCTGAACGGGCGATCCGGCGCCGGCACATCGACCGGGACGGCCGGAAGCGTGGACGCGGTCACCGCCTCGCCTCGGACCTGCAAGGATTCGACCCATGACCGCCACCGCACGTCGAGCGCACGGCCCGATCGGAGCCGGGTGATGGAGGACCTCTCGGGCAAGGTCGCACTGATCACCGGTGCGGGCAGCGGGATCGGGCGCGGCACCGCGGTCGCGATGGCTGCAGCCGGTGCCCACGTCGCGGTCGCCGACATCGATCGGGACCGGGCCATGTCGGTCGCAGACGAGGCGTCGTGGCGCGGCACCGAGTGCTTCGGCATGGCCCTCGACGTCAACGACCAGGCGGCGTTCGAGACGGCCCGCGACATGATCCTGCGCCGTCTCGGGCGCATCGACATCGTGATGAACAACGTCGGCGTCGTCGCGGCCGGCTTGCCCGAGGAGATCCCGCTCCACGAGTGGGAGCGGGTCATGAGCACGAACCTCCTGTCGATCGTCCGCAGCAACGCGACCTTCCTCCCGGTCCTCTTGGAGCAGGAGAGCGGGCACATCGTGAACACGGCGTCCGCCGCCGGATTGTTCCAGTACGCCTACGAGCGCATGCCCTACTCGGTGAGCAAGGCAGCGGTGATCGCTCTCAGCGAGGCCCTTGCCCTGTACCTCCATCCCCGGCACGTCGGCGTCACCTGCCTGTGCCCCGGCCCGGTCGCGACCAACCTTCGCCAGCAGGTCACGTTCTCCGGCGCTCCCGTCCGCATGCGGCCGCCGATCAAGGGCATGACGCCGGCGGACCCGATGGCCGTCGGGGAGATGGTCGTCGACGCCATCCGGCACGACCGCTTCCTCGTGCTCACCCATCCCGAATTGCACGACCTGCTGGTGGAGAAGGCATCCGATCCCGAGTCGTTCCTCGCCGAGCGCATACGCACGATCGAGGAGGGCTGACCGCAGGCCCTGCCCGACAGGGGTGCCGCGACGGCGCGGCGTAGCCTGGGCGACGTGCCACGGGGGGTCCTCGTCCGCTACCGGGTCATGGCGTTCACGACGGCCGTGCTCCTCATCGTGCTCGTGTTCGTGGGCATACCCCTGCAGGCGGCCGCGGGCCGTCCCGAGGTGGTGAACGTCGTCGGCACCCTGCACGGGTTCTTGTACATCGCCTACCTGGTCGTGGCGTTCCAGCTCACCGTGAAGCTCCGCGTTCCCAAGTGGCAGATGCTGCTCGTGCTGCTCGCGGGCACGGTCCCGTTCTGTGCGTTCGTGGCGGAGCGGAAGATGACCCGGCGCTTCGACGCGCTCTCGCCCGCGCCGACGGGTCCGGCGGTCCCGGCGGCGACGGGCCGAGCCGAGCGTGTGTCGGTGCTCCGGCGGCGTTGGCTCTCGCCCCGGGCGTTGCTCCTCCACGTCGAGGTGCTGGTGGTCGCGCCCGGCTGTGTCCTCGCCGGATGGTGGCAGGCGACGAGGGCGCTCGCGGGCAACCAGCTGAGCTGGGTGTACTCGGTGGAATGGCCGATCTTCGCCGCGATCGCCGTGTTCGGTTGGTGGCACCTCGTCCACGAGGACCCCGAGGCCTACCGGGCACGGCGGCTAAGGTCCCGCGACGACGGCGTCCCGACGCTCGAGCCCGCGCCGTCCATGAAGCCCGTGGACGTCGAAGCCGTGACCGGTCTGTGGGCCGCGGCACTGGCCGCGAGCGTCGGCGTCGATCTCCTCGTGGGCATCGTCGCCCTCGTGCTCGTCCCCTTCGGACGGCCGAGCGGGTGGGTGCCCACGCGGGGCGCGGCGGTCTACGGCATCCACGCCACCGTCGGCCTGTTCGTCGCGCTCGGCGCGGTCGCCTATCTCCTCCGCGTGCGCCATCTCGGACGGATCGCCCGGATCTCGGCGTGGACGGGCGCGGTCTGCGTGGGGCTCGCGGGGGCAGGCGGCCTCCTGACCGAGCCCCACTCGCCGATCCGTTTCCTCGGCATCGCCCTCATGTTCGTGGCCTCGGTCCTGGCTGCGGGCGCCTACGCCGTGCCGATCGTGCTCCGGGCGCGCTCGGTCGCCGACGACGTCGCGAGCCCGGCCGACGGTGGGGGAACGGCAGCGCCCCGCGGCGCAGGCCCGGAGCGCAAGCCCGCGTCGACGGCGATCCCCACCTGATCGACGGCCAGGTTCAGGGCCGCCCCTGCCGGACGCGCCGCCGTCCGGCGACGTCGAGCGCGAGCCGTCCGGCGAGCATGACCAGACCGAGGAACCCGGTCGCCACACCGACGAACGCCGCGGCGGTGCCCTGACCGGCCACGACGCGCAGCGTCATCCCGACCGCCACGGTCGTGATGCACACCGCGGCGCCCGCGGGGAGGGAGGAGAGCGAGGCGGGCCGAGTGTGTCGGCGCCCGGCGGCGACGAGCGCCCACCCGACGCCCAAGCCGACCGCGAACGGCCACGCCGTCGAGGCGATGCCGGCCGGCGAGTCGCCGTGCTGGTGCGACGCGCGTCCGATCACGACGAAGAGGAGCACGGCCACCACGTCGACGAGCGCCGCGCCACGCGAGCGGACGTGCGCGACGTGACCCCCACCGCGGTCAACCGTTGCGCCGGTCGCCATGTCACCTCCTGTCATCGGCCGAACGCCCTGGCGTGACCGCCGGGAATGCACTCCGTCGCCGCTCCCTCAGAGTACCGTTGGGCCCGAGCGGGTGGACGAACGCTCACTCACGGGGCCGGGGGAGGGCGAAGGCCGATGGGTGCGACGATGGCCGACCAGGCGCAGGCCCCCCCGCGGCGTGGCAGCCTCGGGCGGGTCCTTTGGTACCGGCAGCTCGACCACTATCCGGACACGTCCCGGCGCGTCGTCTACCTGGGCATCGTGGTGCTCGCAACGATCGTCCTCTACTACCAGCTCTACGTCCCCGGTGCCGTCGCGCCGCAGATCCTGTCGCACTACCACATGTCCTTCCGTTTCTACGTGGACGTCATCGTGGTGCTGAACGCGATCGGTGCGTTCACCTCCGTGCTGGCCGGGCTCGCGGACCGGTGGGGGAGGGCCAACCTCGTCGCCTACGGCCTCGGCGTGACGGCCCTGCTCACGCTGTTCGCCATCCCGAACGCCCCCAACGAGTGGACGTTCGCGATCGCCATCTCGGCGGTGGGCTTCGTCGAAGGCATCGTCCTCGTCGCCACCCCCGCCCTCGTCCGGGACTTCTCGCCGCAGCTCGGGCGCGCGTCGGCCATGGGCTTCTGGACCCTCGGGCCCGTCGTCGGCAGCCTGGTCGTGGCCGAAGTTGCGAGCCACACGCTGAGCCACCTCGTCGCGTGGGAGGACCAGTTCGTCATCTGCGGGATCGTCAGTGTCGTGATCTTCCTCGTGGCGCTCGTCGGACTGCGCGAGCTGTCCCCCCGGCTCCGCGATCAGCTGATGGTCAGTCTTCGCGACCGCGCGCTCGTCGAGGCACGCGCCAAGGGGATCGACGTCGAGGCGAGCTTGAGGAAACCGTGGCGCCAGGTGGTGCGCATGGACGTCGTGCTGTCCGCGGTGGCCATCAGCGTCCTTCTGCTCATCTATTACACGGCGGTCGGCTTCAACCCGATCTACTTCGAGACGATCTTCAACTTCACCGCGTCGCAGGCCAACGCGCTGGGCAACTGGTGGTGGCTGGCGAACGCGATCGCCCTCGTCGTCATCGGCGCGGTCTCGGACCGGCTGCGGGTGCGCAAGCCCTTCATGGTCGTCGGGGCCGCCGGTGCGGTGGTGGTGTCGATCGTGTACCTGAGCAAGGCGACCTCGCCCCATACCGGGTACTACACGCTGGCCTGGATCGTGGCGTTGCTCGCCGTCTTCCTCGCGGTCGCGTTCGCGCCGTGGATGGCGAGCTTCACCGAGACCGTGGAGCGCCGGAACCCCGCCCTCACCGCCCACGGCCTGGCGGTCTGGGGATGGATCATCAGGGCGACCGTCGCGATCTCGACCTTCATCCTTCCCTACGTGGTGTCCTCCACGAACGCGCTGGTGCAGTACGGGTCGCTCGGCAAGCGGGCGCTCGCCATCGAAAGGGCCGACCCGACGATCAAGATCGTCCTCGCGCATCCGGCGCTCTTCGCCCAGCTCCAGAAGTACCCCACCAACAAGATCCCCGGCCCCCTCCTCGCCAAGGCGGTCAAGGAGGTCGGATTGAAGAACCTGCTCACGGTGGCGAAGGACCCGCACATCCGGCCCGAGGCAGCCTTCTTCCAGGCGCACGCGTCGCAGCTCCACCAGGTGCTCGCCGCGACCCATTCCGCGCCCTCCGAGTGGCAGCACTGGTGGTGGGTGTGCGTCGCGGGTGAGATCGTCTTCATCCCTCTCGTCCTCTTCATGGCGGGCCGGTGGTCGCCACGCGCGGGGAAGCGAGACGAGGCCCAGCACGACATCTCGGTCCAACAAGAGCTCGCGAGGCTCGAAGCGCGCCGGGCCGCGCCCGCGGCATCCTGATCAGGGCCGGTTGTTCACGTAGGTGCCCATGAGGCGGCGCGGGCCGGGCTCGGTGGTCTTCGCCGCAGCGCTTGCCGTCGGGATCGCCGGGACGGCGCTCGCCGGCCCGTCGAGCGCAGCGAGCGCCGCGAGCGCCGCGAGCGCCGCGAACACAGCCAAGCAGAAGCTCCCGGCGTTCTACAGGGTGCCGCGGCACATCCCGAAGACCTCCGGCGCGCTTATCCGGGACGAGCGCATCGCGGTCCCAGGGGTGGCGGGGACCGTCTACCGGCTGATGTACGTCTCCTCCACCGTGACCACAACCCCGGTCGCCGTGACCGGGCTGGTGATCGTCCCGCGGGGGACCGCCCCTGTGGGGGGGTTTCCCGTCGTCGCGTGGGGCCACGGCACCAACGGCATGGCGACGCAGTGCGCGCCGTCGCTCCATGTCGCGTCGACAAACCTCAGCGTCCCGGGCGTGAACGCGCTCTTGGCGCACGGCTGGGTGGTTACGGCGAGCGATTACCAGGGTGAGGGGACCCCCGGACCGCTCCCGTACCTGGTGGGGTCGATCGCCGCGCGCGACACGATCGACCTCGTCCGCGCGGCGCGGCGTCTGCGCGCCGCGCACACGAGCCGCCGCTACGTCGTGTGGGGCCACTCCGAGGGCGGCCAGACCGCGATGTTCAGCCTCCACATCGGGACGAGCTACGCCCCCACACTGGACCTCGTGGGCGTCGTCGTCGGCGCGCCCCCGTCGCAGTTCGCGCTCATCTACACATTCTTGAAGACGAGCCCCTACCGCTTCTACCTCCTCATGGGCGCGGTCGGGATGGAGGTCGCCTACGGGAAGAAGAAGGCACCGCTCACACGCGTCCTCACGAAGAAGGGGCTGTCGATCGTCCCCGACCTGACAAAGGGGTGCTTCACAGCGGCGGACCGGGTGATCGACCGGTACACGCTCGGCCAGCTCGTGAAGAGGAACCCCTTCAAGGTCCCCGCCTGGAGGAAGCTGCTCGTCGCGAACGACCCGCAGTACTTCTCGAGCGCGGCCGGTGCACCGCTCCTCATCATCCAGGGCGGCGCCGACGAGCAGATCCCGGTGATCTCGACCCAGATCCTCGCCCAGCACCTCTGCTCGATGGGCCAGGACCTCGAGCGCTGGATCTATCCGGGCATGTCCCACACCGGGGTGCTGCCGGTGTCGATCACTGACATGGTCCACTGGATCGCCGACCGGTTCGCCGGGGTGCCGAGCCCCGACGCCTACCGGCCGGTCGGCATGCCGGGCATCCAGACGACGACCTGCCCGTAGACACGACGCGGCGCCGCTTGCCCGCCTCTACGCAGGGTCGAGCGGCTGTCCGGGGGCGCCGTTTCGAAGCCAGGACACGACCTCCTCGGTGTCCTCGCCGAGGGCCGGCGGGGGGCGCCGGTACGTCACGGGGGTGGCCGACAGCTCGAGCGGGTTGGCGACGGTGCGGACGGCCCCGGCCGCGCCGCGTTGCTCGACCACGGGGTCGAGGCCCAGCCGGCGTGCGTCGGTGAAGGCCGCGTCGATGTCGTTCACCGGGCCGCACGGCACCCCGGCCGACCGCAGCAGCTCCACCCACTCGATCGCCGGGCGCCCCGCGAGCAGGAGCTCGAGGGCCTCGACGAGCTCGTCACGGTGCGCGACCCGCGCGGGGTTGGTCGCGAAGCGCTCGTCGTTGCAGAGGCCCTCGTCGCCGACCGTGCGGCAGAGTGCGCGGAACTGGCCGTCGTTCCCGGCGGCCACCGCGACCACTCCATCGCGGGTGGCGAAGGTCTCGTAGGGCGTGATGCTCGGGTGCCGGTTCCCCATCGCACCGGGGAGCGAGCCGGCGTTCAGGTAGGCCGACGCCTGGTTGACCAGGCTGGCGAGCGCGCTCGACATGAGGTTCACCTCCACGAGCTGGCCGCGCCCCGAGTCGCGGCGCGCGCCGAGCGCGGCCAGGATGCCGATGGCCGCGTGCAGCCCGGTCAAGACGTCGACCACCGCCACCCCGACCTTGGTGGGCGGCCCGCCCGCCGGACCGGTGACCGACATGAGCCCGCTCATGGCCTGCACCACGAAGTCGTAGCCCGCGAGCGCCGCTCCCGGGGTGCCGTCGCCGCCGAACCCCGAGATCGAGCAGTAGACGACGCCGGGGTTCGCCGCCGCGACCTCGTCGTAGCCGAGGCCGAACTCCGCCAGGCGCCCCGGGCGGAAGTTCTCCACGAGCACTGTGGCGCGCGCGGCGAGGTGTCGAGCGTGCGACAGGCCTTCGTCGGTCGCCAGGTCGAGGACGACGCTGCGCTTGTTGCGGTTGACGCTCAAGAAGTAGGTGCTCTCGGCACCGGCGAAGGGCGGTCCCCACTGCCGGGTGTCGTCGCCATTCGGGTGCTCGACCTTGACGACGGTCGCGCCGAGGTCCCCGAGCACCATCGTCGCGAGCGGCCCTGCGAGCACGCGGCTGAAGTCCGCGACGAGGCATCCCGCCAGGGGGCCGCGCGGGCCGCGCGCGCCGGCGGTTCCGGGCTGGTCCATGCGGGCATCATGGCGCGCCGGCGTCGGCCGGGACGACCTCTCCGCATGGACGAGGGCTCTACTCGATGCGGCCCTCGCCCTTCTGCTCGGTGCCGCGACGGGCCATCTCCTCGTAGTGCTCGGCGACCGATGCCTCCTCGCCCGACTCTTCCAACTGGTCGGCTGCACGCTCGGCCGCCCGCTCCTCGTCGTCGGTCGGCATGCGGTCGGCGTCGTGGCCGGCGTCGGCTGTGGGATCCGGCACGGTGGCCCTCCTTGTCTCGGTGTCGCGCCCTTGTCTCGGTGTCGCGCCCTTGTCTCGGTGTCGCTCGGTGCGACGCATCTTGTCGGACGGCGTTGCGCGTTCGGCACTCGAATACCCGCAGGGCGCGACTTGCACCCATGGGCAACCGGGCCGCCACCCGTGTTTGTCCTGCGGCCCGGCGGGTACGTCGCCACCGTTCTCGCGGGGAGGGCCTCGGAGGGACGGGACCTCCGGCGACCCGGAGCCCGGGCCTCCCAAGCCCTCCCCGCCGAAGTCGTCCCCGAGCGTCGCCGACGGAGGGCCGCCGGAGAGGCGAAGACGACGTCGCCGTGCCCGAGCACCGTCAGGACCCGCAGGACAAGCAATTCGGCGCCCAGGCGGCGCGCGACGCAGACGCCGCAGACCACCTGGCGAGGCGCGGCGAGCCGGTTCCCGACGTCCCGGGCGCGCAGCCGCGTGCCGGGGACAAGGCGGAGCCTGCGTGCACGGTCCACGAGCACCACGACCACGTCCAGGCGAGCCGCGAGTCGGGGGACCCGCGGCGACCGTGCCCCGGTCGTCGGGGTCTGCCGGACCGGCCGTACAATCCCGCGGGTGTCCTTGCACGAGGCTGTCGAGCGCAGGCTCGACGCGCACGACCAGCGCTACACGCCGATGCGCCGGCTCCTCGTAGAGGCGCTCGTCGAGTCGGGGCGCCCGCTCACGGTGCCCGAGATCCTCGACCGCGCGCCGGGCATCCCCCAGAGCAGCGTCTACCGCAACGTCACCGCCCTCATCGACGCCGGGGTCGTCCGCAGGGTCACGACCGACGAGGACCACTGGCGCGTGGAGCTCGCCGAGGAGATCTCGGGCCATCACCACCACCTCGTCTGCGGAGTCTGCGGGCGGGTCGAGGACGTCCCCCCGTCGACCACCCTGGAGCACGCCCTCGGGGACACGGCCCGGCTGGTGGCGGGGCGGAGCGGGTTCGTGGTGAACGAGCACCGGCTCGACCTGGTCGGGACCTGCGCGACATGCGATGCCAAGGGGGACCCCCCTCCCGGCGGCCCGGCCGGTGCCCCAGCCGGTGCAGCGGACCGGGATGGCGCCACTGACTGAGAGTGATTATCATTCCTGACTGAGATCCCCGGAGCGCCGAGGAGGCGGGTCGATGTCAGGAAGGCGGAGAGGAGGAGGGCGTCGCCCCGGGTTCGTCGCTCGGCTGCCGGCGATCTCGGCGGCCCTCGTTGCGGCGGCCATCGTTGCGGCGGCCGTGCCAGTCGCGGTCGCGGTCGCGGGAGCATCGGGCCCCATCCGGCCGGTCCGCCCGGTCGTGCTCGCCTCGGCCTCCCGTATCGTCGCGGTCGGCGCGGAGAACGAGTACGCCGACGTGATCTCCCAGATCGGCGGCCGTTACGTGAAGGCCACGGCGATCATGCGCAACCCGAGCACCGACCCCCACACGTTCGAAGCCAGCCCCAGCGTCGCCCGGGTCGTCGCCAGCGCGCAGCTCGTCGTGCAGAACGGGCTCGGCTACGACACCTTCATGCAGACCATCGAGGACGCGTCGCCGAGCGCTTCCCGCAAGGTGATCGTGGTCCAGAAGCTGCTCGGCAAGCCCGCCAGCACGCGCAACCCGCACTTGTGGTACGCGCCCAAGACGATGCCGGCGGTCGCCGCGGCCGTGGCCAAGGACCTTTCCGTGCTCGACCCTGCGCACAGGCCCGCCTTCCGGCGCAACCTGTCGTACTTCGACGCCTCGCTCCACGCGTGGACCCGCGCCATCGCGAACCTGCGTGCGAAGTTCAAAGGCACGCCCGTCGCGACGACCGAACCGGTCGCGGACTATCTCCTGCAGGCTGCGGGGCTCCGCAACGAGACGCCCTTCAGCTTCCAGGCGGACGTCATGAACGGGGTGGACCCCTCGCCCCAGGACGTCGCGGCCGAGGAGCGCCTCCTGTCGCAGAGGAAGGTGAAGGCGTTCGTCTACAACGTGCAGGTGACGGACACCCTGACCGAGTCGCTGCTTGCGATCGCGCACAGGGCCCACGTGCCGGTCGTCGGTGTGTACGAGACGATGCCCGCGCCAGGCTACGACTACCAGCGCTGGATGCTGGCCGAGGTGTACGCGCTGCGCACCGCCATCGCGCGGCGCGTGTCCGCGCCCAAGCTGTGAGCGCTGCGACAGGTACCCGCACGGGCGTGCCCCCGAACGCCGAGGCGGCGCTCAGGCTCGAGGGGGTGTCGGTCGCCCTTTCCGGGCGGCGGGTGCTCGACGACGTGAGCTTCGCCGTCGAGCGGGGCGAGTTCGTGGGCATCATCGGGGCGAACGGTGCGGGGAAGACGACGGTCTTTCGCGTCGTGCTCGGACTTCTCCCAGCTGGCGGCGGCACCGTCGAGCGCCCGCGGCGCCACATCGGCTACGTCCCGCAGAAGGTGGCGATCGACCCGGACACGCCGCTCCGGGCGCGAGACCTCGTCACCCTCGGCATCGACGGCGAGCGGTTCGGCATCCGCCTCCCTTCACGGGCCCGGCGTGCGCGCGTCGAGGAGATGATCGAAGCCGTCGGGGCGGGCCGGTTCGCCGACGCGCGGGTCGGGACGCTGTCGGGTGGCGAGCTCCAGCGGGTGCTCATCGCGCACGCGCTCGTCGGTGAGCCGACGCTGCTCATCATGGACGAGCCGCTCGCCAATCTCGACATCAAGAGCGGTCACGAGATCGTCGAGCTCGTGGCGCGCCTCACGCATGAGCGCGGCCTCGCCGCGCTCCTCTCGGCGCACGACATGAACGCCCTGTTGCCCCACATGGATCGCGTCGTCTACCTGGCGGACGGCCGGGCCGTGAGCGGGACCACCGGAGAGGTGGTGCGAAGCGACGTGCTGAGCGAGCTGTACCGCTACCCGGTGCGCGTGCTCGAGGTGGACGGCACGGTGCTCATCGTGGGCGGACACGAGGTGCGAGTCCGGTGACAGGGTTCTTCCAGAGCGGGCCTGTGCACGTCGCGCTGGCCGCCGGCGCGGTCACCGCCGTCGTCTCGGGGGTCGTCGGCGTGTTGGTCGTCGTCCGCGGCCAGTCCTTCGCCGGCCACGCCCTCGGCGACCTCGGCACCTTGGGCGGATCGGGCGCCTTCCTCGCGCAGGTGAGCCCCCTGTGGGGGTTCGTCGGCGTCGGGGCGGTGGTGGCGGGCGCGATGGAGCTCTTCGGGGTTCAGCGCCGTCGTGGGCGGGACGTCGCGACCGGGGTGGTGCTCGGAGCGGCACTCGGCGTGTCCGCGCTGCTGCTCTACCTCGACACGACCAGCACCTCGACTGCGGGGGCGACCGTCACCGTCCTGTTCGGCTCGCTCTTCGCGGCCAGTCCGGCGTCGGTGCCCGAGATGGCGGGACTCGGCGCGCTCGGGCTGGTCGCGCTCGCCGTGGTGTACCGCCCCCTCCTCCTGAGCTCGGTGCACCCCGAGCTCGCGTCGGCCCGCGGGGTGCCGGTCCGGTCCGTCGCGTTCGGGTTCCTCGTCCTCGTCGGAGTGACCGTCTCGCTCACGTCGATGGTCGTCGGCACCATCCTGTCGCCCGCGCTGCTCGTCGGCCCGGCAGCCTGCGCGTTGCGGGTGAGCCGCCGCCCGCCCGTGGCGATGGTCGTGGCAGCGGGCGTGGGGCTCGCCGCCACCTGGGCCGGCGTGGCCCTCGCCTATGCGAGCTACCGGTGGCCGCCCTCGCACTCGGGATGGCCGATCAGCTTCTTCATCGTGGCGATCGTCTTCGTCGCCTTCCTCGCCGTGGAGCTCCCGAGCAGGATCAGGCGCCGACGCGCTCCGGGGGGTGCCTGATGTTCTCGGGCGTGATGACCAACGCGTGGCTGGTCGCCTCGATGATCGGCGTCGTGGCCGGGGTGGTGGGGTTCTTCGTCGTGCTGCGCGGCGCGTCGTTCGTCGCGCACGCAGTGCCGCTCTCGTCGTTCGCGGGAGCCGCTGGCGCCGGTCTCGTCGGGATCGACGCGGTGGCGGGCCTGGCCGTGTTCGCACCGATCGCCGCATTGGGCATCGGATGGCTCTCGAGGCGCCGCCGCAGCGACGTCGTCACCGCGCTCGTGGTGGCCGCGATGCTCGGGCTCGGTGCGTTGTTCCTCAGTTGGTCCAGCCAGTACGCGTCGGCCGTCTACGGCCTCCTCTTCGGTGACATCCTCGGGGTGAGCAGCGGCGAGGTATGGCTCACGGCCGTGCTCGCGGTCTGCGGGCTCGCCGCGGTCGCCGTCATGTACCGTCCACTGCTGCTCAGCTCGGTGTCCCCGGAGGCGGCGGCCGCCCGCGGCGTGCGGACGGGGATCGTGGACATGCTCTTCCTCGTCCTCGTGTCGCTGACCACGACGATGTCGGTGCCTGTCGTCGGGGCGCTCTTGATGTTCGCATTGATGGTCGGGCCTCCGGCCGCCGCCCGGGCATTCACGAGGGCGCCGGCGCGGACGATGGCCGTCGCCGTCGGTGTCTCGGTGGCGACGGTGTGGACGTCGATCGTGGCCTCCTACCTCACGACATGGCCCATCGGCTTCTTCGTGGGGGTGTTCGCCGCCGCGTTCTTCCTCGCAGGCAGTGCCTGGACGGCAGTGCGGGGCTGAACGGTAGGTTGCCCCCATGGAATTCCGCACGCTCGGGCGCACCGGCGTCCACGTCAGCCCGCTCTGCCTCGGCGCCATGATGTTCGGCGCGTGGGGCAATTCCGACCACGACGAGTCGATCCGGATCATCCGGCACGCGCTCGACGCCGGGGTCAACTTCGTCGACACTGCGGACGTCTACTCGGCGGGGGAGTCCGAGGAGATCGTCGGCAAGGCGCTCGGGTCCCGGCGAGACGAGGTCGTGCTCGCCACCAAGGTCCACGGCACGATGGGGACTGGACCGAACGCCCGCGGCAATTCCCGTCGCTGGATCGTCGCGGAGTGCGAGGCGAGCCTCCGGCGGCTCGGCACCGACTGGATCGACCTCTACCAGATCCACCGCCCGGACCCGGACTGCGACGTCGACGAGACCCTCGGCGCGCTGAGCGACCTCGTGCGCCAGGGCAAGGTCCGCTACATCGGGAGCTCGACCTTCCCGGCCTCCGAGATCGTCGGGGCGCAGTGGGCCGCCGAGCGCCGGGGCACCGAGAGGTTCGTGTGCGAGCAGCCGCCGTACTCGCTGCTCGTGCGCGCCGCCGAGCGCGAGGTCCTCCCCGCGTGCGAGCGCTACGGCATGGGCGTCATCCCGTGGAGCCCGTTGGGGGGCGGGTGGCTCACCGGGAGGGTCCGCAAGGGACAGGAGATCCCGACCAGCCACCGTGCCGAGCGGGTGCCCCAGCGCTACGACATGAGGCTGCCGGGCAACCAGCGCAAGCTCGAGGCGGTCGAGGCGCTCGCACAGCTCGCGGCCCGGGCGGGGATCAGCCTCATCGACCTGTCGATCGCCTTCGTGCTCCGCCACCCCGCCGTGAGCGCCGCGATCATCGGACCGCGCACGATGGAGCAGCTCGAATCCCAGCTCGGCGCGGCCGACGTGGTGCTGTCCGACGAGGTCCTCGACGAGATCGACGAGATCGTGCCGCCCGGTACCACGCTCAACCCTCCGGACAACGGGTGGGACCCGCCGTCGATCACCGAGCCCTCGCTGCGCCGGCGTCCCGCTCCCCGGGCGTGAAGTCCCCCGCGGCGTAGCGGACGTCGCGCAGCAGCTCGAAGAGCCCGTCGAGCCCTTCGGCGCCGACGCCGAGGTCGGCGAAGACCCCGGCGTTCATCGCGTCGGTCGCCGCCGCGGCCCTCGCGCGTCCCTCCTCGGTCAGGCGAGCGAGCGTGCCGCGCCCGTCGTCGGGGTTGCGGGCGCGCTCGACGAGGTCCTGCTCCTCGAGGCGGTCGATCGCGTTGGTCACGCTGGCGGGGTTCACCTGGAGGCGCTCACCGATCTTGCCGAGCGGCAGCGCGCCCGACGACGAGAACGAGAGCAGCATGAGCACCTCGTAGCGCGCGAAGGTGAGGTCGAACGGCCGCAGGGCGGCGTCCGCGCGGGCGAGCAGGAGCTGCTGGACGCGCATGATCGAGGTGACGACCGCCATCGCGGGGGCGGCAGCGTCCCAGCCGTGGCGGGACCACTGGCGCCGCGCCTCGCCGATGGGGTCGAAGGGGAGCGGATCGCGGTCGGGCACCGGCGGCGGGAGGCTCAGTTGCGAGGCCGCTGGCGCGGCTGTCCCGGCATCGTGCCGGGGCGCTGGCCTCCGCCGCGCTGGCCCTTTTGGCGCTCCTGGCGGCCCGCGGCCCGCCGGAGCGCCCGGTTGGTGGTCACGTCCTCCTCCGAGCCCATCTCCATCATCTGCTCGACGAGCTGCTGGCGCTTGGGCCTGGGGACGCGGCGGAGCTGGCGCTCGAGACGGACGAGGTTCTCGGGGAGGGGGCGCCCCTTCTCCTGGAACTTGTCGATCGTGCGGAGGATCCGACGTGCGTAGCGGCGCCGCAACCAGGCGTGGCGACCGATGAAGCGGGCGGGCGCCTCGCGGAGCCTCCGCAGGCGCTTGCGCTTGGTGGGCGTCGTGGCCATCGCCGTAGTTCTTAGCTGACCGGCCCGCTCGCCGGTGCGCTCGCGGGGATCCCGACCGGTCGCGCGCCGTCCTCTTGGTCCGCGAACTGGGTGTGGTAGAGGAGGGTGTAGAGGCCGCCCGCCGCAAGGAGCTCGCGGTGCGTCCCCCGCTCCACGATCCTGCCGCCGTCGACGACGAGGAGCTGGTCCGCGTCGCGCACGGTGGACAGCCGGTGGGCGATCACGAGAGAGGTGCGCCCGACGAGCGCTCGCCGGAGCGCCTCTTGGACCGCGGCCTCCGACTCTGAGTCGAGGTGCGCGGTGGCCTCGTCGAGGACGACGACGTCGGGGGCCTTGAGGATCAGGCGGGCCAGGGCCACGCGTTGCTTCTCGCCGCCCGAGAGCCGGTAGCCGCGCTCGCCGACGAGGGTGTCGAGCCCGTCGGGAAGCGACGCGACGAGCGGGAGGATCTGCGCCTGCTCGAGGGCGGCCATGAGCTCCTCGTCGCTGGCGTCGGGGCGGGCGTAAAGGAGGTTCGCGCGCAGCGTGTCGTGGAAGAGGTGGGGGTCCTGGGTCACGACACCGATCACGTCGCGCAGTGAGTCCAAGGTGGCGTCCCGGACGTCCACGCCGCTCACGCGCACAGCGCCCTGCGTCACGTCGTAGAGGCGGGGCACGAGGGAGCTGATCGTCGTCTTCCCCGCGCCCGAGGGTCCGACGAGTGCGGCCATCTGCCCGGGGTCGACGCGGAAGGACACGTCGTGGAGGACCTCGTTGCGCACGGGTGACTCGAGAACGGCGACGGACTCCAACGATGCGAGCGAGACTTCCTCCGCGCCCGGATAGGTGAACGACACGCCGTCGAGCTCGATGCTCGCCGGTCCACGTGACACCCTGACCGCGTCGGGGCGCTCGGTGATCATGGGCTCGAGGTCGAGCACCTCGAAGATCCGCTCGAAGGAGACGAGGGTGGTCATGACATCGAGGTTCACGTTGGAGAGCTGGGTCAGCGGACCGTAGAGCCGCGCGAGGTAGGCGGTGATCGCGACGACCGTGCCGACGGCCAGGGTCCCGTGGACCGCGGCAACGCCCCCGAACCCGTAGGCGAACGCCGTCGCGAGGGATGCGGTGAGCACGAGGGCGACCATGAACATCCGGGCGTACATCGCCTGGGTCACGCCGATGTCACGGACCCTGGCGGCCTTGTCCTCGAAATTGCGCGCCTCGGCCGCAGGGTGGCCGAAGAGCTTGACGAGCATGGCGCCCGAGACGTTGAAACGCTCCTGCATCACCATGTTCATCTGCGCGTTGAGGTCGTAGCCCTCCTTGGTCAGCGCCCCGATCCTCCGGCCGACGAGGCGAGCCGGCACGAGGAACACCGGCAGGAGCACGAGGGCGAGGAGGGTGATCTGCCAGGACAGGTAGAACATCGCCCCGACCACGATCACGACGGTGAGCAGGTTCCCGATCACGTTCGACAACAGTGTCGTGAAGGCTTGCTGCGCGCCGATGACATCGTTGTTCAACCGGCTCACGAGCGCGCCGGTCTGGGTGCGCGTGAAAAACGCGACCGGCATGCGCTGGATGTGCCGGAAGACCTTGGATCGCATGTCGTAGATGAGCCCCTCGCCGATCATCGCGGAGACCCGCCGCTGGTAGAGCGAGAGAGCTGCTGTGAAGATCGCCAATCCCGCGGCCACCAGCGCGAGCTCGACGACGAGCGCGGCATCGTGACCGAGGATGCCCCGGTCGATGATCTCGCGCAGGATGAGCGGGTTCACGGCGCCGACGACGGCGTCGATGACCACCACCGGGAGGAAGACCATGAGGACCCTGCGGTAGGGCATCGCGAAGCGCAGCATCCGGCGCGTCGTGCCCTTCTTCACGCGGTGCTGGAGCACCGAGCGGTCTCTGTGCATGGAGCGAAGCCCCATCCAGCCGGCGACCCCCGCGTGCATCATCCGCTCCCGTCCGTCCGTGCCGCCGGTCCGCTCGCCGGCGCGCAGGTCCGCTTCAGACTACCGGCGCCCTTCGCCGCGCCCTTCGGCGCGCCCGTCGGCGCGGGCCGCCGCGGCGCTCGGCGGCCTGCTGCGGGCTGGGGGGAGGGGCCGGGCACTCCGGGCGCTCTCCCGGCACCGGGGCACTCAGTGGTGAAGTCCGGGTCCGAGGGGCTCGGGTTCGAAAGTCCCGGGTCCGAAAGTCCCGGGTTCGAGGCGGCCGTGGGGTCCAGGGCCGTCGGCCGCATCGTCGATCGAGACGTGAAGTCGCGCGCGGAGGCGGGCCAGGGCGACGAGGACGGGCGCGCCGAGGACAGCGACCATCGTCGCGTTGCCGACCGCGCGGAAGGAGTCGTACGCGGCCGAGGTGACGGCGTAGAAGCGGGCGAAATGCGACAGCGCCTGCGTGACCGTCATGCCGGCGTGGAATCCGAGGCCGGGGGCGGACTGGTAGAAGGTCCAGTTCCACACGTCCATTGCCGCGCCGAAACCGTAGCCCGTGACGAGGCCGACGACCGCAAGCACGACGACGTCGCGGCGGGTCGGCCGGCCGGTTCGCCCGCGGCCGGCGAGGCCCGCGATCGCACCGACCCAGCCGGCCCCGAAGAGCTGATAGGGGAGCCACGGTCCCAGCCCTCCGGTGACCAGGGCCGAGACGAGGATCGTGGTCGCCCCGAGCAGGAACCCGTACTCCGCTCCGAAGATGTAGCCACCGCACAGGATCAACAAGAAGATTGGGCTGAACCCTCCGATGCCGGTGACGACCACGGCACGGGCCGCGGCGTCGACGGCCGCCAGCGAGGCGAGGAGCGCGAGCTGGCGCGTGTCGAGGCGACCCGCGGCCAGCTCGACGGCTGCGAGCGCCGCGACCGTCCCGACACCGAACGCGACCGTCGCGCTCGCCGCCGGCAGGCCGATGCCGAAGAAGGGCCAGAGAAAGACACACGCGCCGACGAGCGACGCGAGGGGGAGCGCCGCGCCCGCGTGCCGCCTCACCACGCACTCTTCGTCGTTGCTGCGCGTGGGGACGGGTCGGGCGGCAGCCGGTCGGGGGACGGCAGGTCGGGCGACGGCCGGTCGACGTCGGGGACCAGCACTCCGTCCTCGATGCGTACGACGCGCCCTTGCAGCTCCCGCGCGAGGCCGAGGTCGTGCGTCGCGGCCACGACCGCCGTCCCGGCACCGGCGAGCTGGCGCAGCACCGCGGACAGGGCGAGCCGGGCGGCGGTGTCCATGCCCCGCGTCGGCTCGTCGAGCAACGCGAGAGCCGGCCGGCCCGCAAGGACGACCGCGAGCGCGGCGCGCTGACGCTCGCCGCCCGAGAGGTCGCGCGGATCCCGCTCTGCGAGGCGCTGCAGGCCGAGCACCTCGAGCACCTCGTCGGCTGTGCCCGACAACTGCGACCACCGCAACGTCTGGTCGACCTCCGCCCGAACGCTGTGGCGGTGGAGGAGGAGGCCCGGCTCCTGGGGCAGGTACGCGACGCGGCCGGGGCGGCGCTCCACTGCGCCGGTGATCGGGGGGGCGAGACCGGCGATCGTGCGGAGCAGGCTCGTCTTGCCCGATCCGTTGGCCCCCGTGACGACCAGCACCTCGCCGGCGCTCCCCGAGAGATCCACGTCGTCGAGGAGCGGCCGGCCGGCGACGCCCACCGTCACCCCCGACAGGGACCACGCGGGCGTTCCGCACCGGTGCCCCCCCGGAAGGTCGGCGAGACTGGCGCCCCGCCCGGCGACGGCCGCGTTTCCTGCGCAGGCGCCGATCGCCGGCGCGGCCGCACCGACGCTCGCGCAGCCGCTTGCGAGCGACACTCGCCGCGCGTCGGGGAGGTGGGCCAGCCGGTGCTCGGCGACGAGCACCGTGGTGCCTGCGACGGCCAGCGCGCGGAGCGTCGCCGTCAGCGCGCGCGCACCCTGCTCGTCGAGCTGGGACATCGGCTCGTCCATCGCCACCACCGACGGACCGGCCGCGAGCGCCGCAGCCAGGGCGACCCGCTGGCGCTCCCCTCCGGAGAGCGTCGACAGCCGCCGCGCGGCCAGGTGGCCGATCCCGGACCGCTCGAGCGCCTCGTCGACGTGCAGGCGGATCGACGGCCGGGGGAGCCCGAGGTTCTCGGGGAAGAAGGCCACCTCACGTGCGACGGTCCCTCGGACGAAGCTCGTCTCGGGCTCCTGGAACACGAAGCCGACGTGGCGGGCCAGCTGCCGCGTCGGCGTCGCCAGCACGTCGAGCCCGCAGACGAGAGCCCGCCCGCGGAACGTCCCGCCGTGGAAGTGGGGCACCAGGCCGTTGCAGACCCGGAGCAGGGTGGACTTTCCGGACCCCGAGTCGCCGTCGACGAGGGTGAGTCCCGGCCCGATGTCGAGGTCCACGTCGACGAGGGCGGGGGCGGGCCGGTCCGTCCACGCCGGGTAGCAGTACGTCACCTTGTCGAAGGTCACCGTCGGGGCGTCGCGTCCCGAGCCTCCGCCACTGACCCGGTCCGACGTCACCGGGGCTCCGCCGGGAGGATGGCACCTGCCAGCCCGAGGAGCAGCGCCGGCGCGAGGGCGAGCGGTGCCAGCGAGGGCACCGTCGGCACCGGGTAGGGGTACCAGCTTCCCTGCCCGGCCGCGGATACGGCGACCGCGAGCGCACCGGCAAGCAGCGCGAGCGCCGCGACGGCCGCCAGCAGCGCGGACCGCTCGTCGGCGGCCATGGTGGTGCGCCTGCCCGCGCCGAACGCCCGGGACTCCATGGCCTCGGCGAGCTGCACGGACCGGTCGATCGCGCCGAGGAGCACGGGCACGGCCAGGTCCACCAGCGCGCGGGTGCCGCGGGGCCGCCAGCCGCGGAGCCGCTGCGCCTCGCGCACGGCAACGAAGCTGGCGGCCGTCGCCGGGACGAGATTGAGCGCCGCGCCGAGCGCGGCACCGGCGTGATGGAACGGCCGGGGGAGCGCGTCGACGAGGTCGGTCGGCTCGACCACCACGGACAGCACCGCGGTCACCGAGATCGCCGCCACGAGACCGAGTGCGATCGAGGTGCCGTCGGCGAACCCCTCCGCGGTGACCGCGCCGCCGACGAGCGGGAGCCACGACGGCAGGATGCCGACGACCGTCGCCCCGGTGTGGGACAGCATGCCGTTCAACGCCACGGTGACGAGACCCACCACGAACAGACCGAGGGCGAGCGGCCGGAGACGCCGTCCTGCGGCCCTGCGGCGCCAGAGAAGCGCCCACGCTCCCGCGAGCACCAACACCCGGGAGGCAGGATCGGCGTCGAGGAGCGCGACCGCCAGGGCGGCGACGACCCAGACGGCGACCGCCGCCGGCCGGGTCACGCCGGGCTCGGGTGTGGTGGCGGCGCCGCCTTGCCGTTGGGAGGGTCGTAGCGCAGGCCGATCGATCCTCCGGACGGCACCGTGACGTCGCTCACGCCGACCGACGGGCTCGTCCACTTCCGGCCGTTCTTGGACACGAAGAGCGCCCAGTAGTTCTTTCCCGACGCAAGGCACTGGGAATAGTGATCCGGGACGTTGTCGACCTGGCAGATGGCCACGCCGAAGCTGAAGGCCTGGGTGCCGAGCTCGATGTGGCTCTCGTGGATGAGCCGCAGCGCCGGCAGTGAAGGTGACGAGAAGCCGATGCAACGCGCCACCACCTTGGCGGGGGACACCTCGACGACGACGCGCGCGTGGTGCGCGCCGGGCACGCCGGTGCACGAACCCGTGGACGTGCCGGACGTCGCGGCGGTCGCCGACGGCGAGCCCGACGGGCTTGGGCTGCCGCAGGCGGCCGCGGCCGCACCCGCGACGAGCAGGAGCCCGCCAAGGGAGAGGACGCGCAGGGGCGCGTCGAAGAAGGACCAGCGAGTGGGACCATCGACCATGGCTGCACGCTCCTCCGGGGTGCTCACGCCCCGTTCTCGGGAGGGCAGCGGTCAGTATCCTGACTCCGGATCAACGCTCCCCTCGACCTTCCAGCCCGATCTGGGCCGTGGCCTGCAGCGAGGGTCGCTCCCCGATCACAGTGGCGGCACCGTGCCGGACTCGCACCGGCTTCCTGGGTCCGCTGCCCTGTGTTCGCCGGGAATCGTAGCGCCCTCGCCGCTGTAGCGTCACGAGCCGTGCAGCACGCAGGCCGGACGCCCGAGCCGCTCGGGCGCCTTCGCGACGCGGTCGCCACGGTCGTCGTCGGCAAGCGCGAGGTGGTCGACCTCCTCCTCGTCGCGCTCTTGTGCCGTGGCCACGTGCTCTTGGAGGACGTGCCCGGTGTGGGCAAGACGCTGCTCGCGCGCTCGCTCGCGACGGCGATGGGGTGCGGGTTCCGCCGTGTGCAGTTCACCCCCGACGTCCTGCCGAGCGACGTGACGGGGTCGAGCGTCTTCGACCAGCGGACCGCCGACTTCGACTTCCGTCCGGGACCTGTGTTCACCCCGGTCCTGCTCGCCGACGAGATCAACCGGGCCACGCCGCGCACCCAGTCCGCGCTCCTCGAGGCGATGGAGGAACGACAGGTGACCGTCGACGGGCGGACGCTCCCGCTGCCCGAGCCGTTCCTCGTGATGGCCACGCAGAACCCGGTAGAGCTCGAAGGCACGTTCCCGCTCCCCGAGGCGCAGCTCGACCGCTTTCTCGTCCGGGTCGCACCGGGCTATCCGAGCGTCGAGGAGGAGGACGAGATGCTGCAGCGGTTCGGCCGCGAGGACCCGGCATCGCGCCTGTCCGCGGTGACCTCGCCTGCCGAGATCGTGTCCCTGCAGACCGCTCGGGGAGAGATCGTCGTCGGTGACGCGGTGCGCGCGTACCTGCTCGACGTCGTGCGCGCCACGCGCGCCGACGACCGGCTCGCCCTCGGTGCGAGCCCGCGCGGTGCGCTCGCGCTGCACAGGGCCGTCCAGGCCCGCGCGCTCCTGGACGGGCGCGCGTTCGCCCTCCCCGACGACGTGAAACAGCTCGTCCAGCCGGTGCTTGCCCACCGGCTGCTCCTGGCCGCCCCCGCCCGGCTTCGTGGCGAGGGGCCCGAGCGCGTCCTCGGCGACCTGCTCGAGAGGGTGCCCGTCCCCGTCGAGCACGAGGTCACGGGGTAGCCCCCGGGCTCGGGCGGTGCGGGTGCGGAGGGACCGGATCGACCGGGAGTGGGTCGCCGCGGCGGGAGGCGCAGGGCTCGCCGTCGTGGGATGGGTGGTCGGTGGCCGGTACGTCGCCGTCGCCGGCGTCCTCGTCGTCTTCACCGCGCTCCTCTTGTGGGTGTGGGGCAGGGAGTCGCTCGGGGGCGTCGACTACGTCCGCACGTTGTCGCGCCGTCGTGCGACGTTCGGTGAGTCGGTGACCCTCGAGGTCGAGCTCGTGAACGACAAGCCGCTCCCGCTCACGTGGCTCCACGTCCGCGAGCAGGTGCCGGCGACGTTGCGGGTGGAGGGCGGGACGGTCGTCTCCACCGGATGGCGGACAGAGCTGCAGTTCGTCGTGGCGATGCTTCCCTACCAGCGCATCCACCGCCGCCTGCGGGTGTGCTGCGACCAGCGAGGCGAGCACATCTTCGGGCCGGCGGAGTTGCGTTCGGGCAGTCCGCTCGGCACGCGCGAGCAGCGACGCGAGGTGCGCAACGAGACGTCGCTGCTCGTGTACCCCAAGGTCGTCCCGCTCTCCGAGCCGCTCGTCGCCGCGCGCGTCCCGGTCGCCGACCGGCGGGTCCGCAGCAGCCTCTCGCTCGATCCGACGCGCGTGGTCGGTGTCCGCGCGTACACGCCAGGCGACCCCGTCCGTCACGTGGACTGGCGGGCGACGGCGCGGCGCGGGGAGCTCCTCGTGCGGGTGCACGAGCCCGCGACCACGCTCGGGGTCGCCGTCTTCGTCGACCTCCTGCCGCCGGCGCGGGCGAGGGTCGGCATCGCGCCGGACCTGACCGAGCTGGTCGTGTCGGTCGCGGCGAGCATCGTGTCGTCGCTCGTCGGTGCGCGCGTGCCGGCGGGCATCTTCGTGAACGGCACGTCTCGCGGGCGCCTCGTCGCGATCCCGACGTCGGCCGCCGCCGGTGCGCTGCCGTCCATGCTCGAGGCTCTCGCCAGGGTGACGACCGCCGGCGCGGTGGCGATCGAGCGAGTCCTCGCCGAGCAGGGCCCGCGGCTCGGCGCCGGGACGAGCGCGCTGGTCGTCGCCGCCGACTTCCCGGACCGGACGCACGCAGCACTCGCGGCGCTTCGCCGACGGACGTCGGTGCGCGCCGTGTGGATCGCGACGCCCGCGGGCCACGGGCCGCCCGACGGTTCGCTCGATGACCGGTGGGTGGTCGCACACCACGACGGGTGGAGAGACCGTGACGTCTTCGAGCTCCGCACATAGCGCGGCCGCGCCCCCGGACGGCCTGGCGCGGGACTCCCGAGCTCCCGCGGCCGAGCGGGGTCGCCCCTCGTGGGGCGGCGTCGGTGCGGCGGCGCTGCTCCTCGTCTCCGAGGCGGCGTGGGTGTCCCTCGCCGTCGGCGCCTTCGCGGACGGGACCGCCGGCGCGCAGCGTCCGAGGGTCGACCTGCCGTACCTCGCGTTCGCGCTGCCGGCGCTCGGGGCGCTCGGCTTCGTCGCGCTCGGGCGTGCATGGGCGCGCGCAGGGCACGGACGGCTGCAGCGCGCGACGCGCCTGGTGGTCCTCGCCGCGGCGGTGGTGGCGGGGGTCGCGCTCAGCGCCGGCCTCGTCGCCGGGCTGAGCGCGCCCGGTACGACCTGGGCAGCGGCGCTGCACCCCTGGGCCGTGCCCGCCCAGCAGGCGCTCGCCGCCCGCGCGGTCCGCTGGGCGTGGGCGATCGCGGTCCTGGCATGGGCGCGAGGCGGATGGACGGCGGTGTCCGCCCCGTCGTTGCGGCACTCGGCGACCTCGCTCGTCGTCGGTGCGGCGGTCTTCGTGGTCGTGTTCGGGCACCAGGCGGCGGGGGCGGCCGGGTTCGACCGCGCGACGGCCTCCGCCGGGTGGCTCTTGTTCGTCTTCTTCCCCATCGGCGTGACGGCCGCGGCATGGGCACACGAGCGGGAGGTCGAGCGCCGCGTCATGCGGCGGGCGGCCAGCTCGCAGAGCGGCGCATGGCTCGTGGCGCTGGTCGCCCCCCTCGCGCTCGTGGCGCTGGCGGCGTTCCTCGTGGGCGGCGCGGCGGCCGTGGTGGGTCCGGCGGCCGGACAGGTCCTCCACGGGGTCGGCGCCGTGCTGGGGGCGGTCGGCGACTGGGTCTTCAGCCACCTGCCGCGGATCCTCGTCCACCCGGGTCGCAGGGTGACGCCGGCCACCGCCGGGACGACAGCGTTGCACCGGCTCCACACGGCGCCCGGCCGCCCGCACCCGACCGCGCTCGGGATCGCGCTGCTCGGCGTCGCCGGCGCGCTCGTGCTCGTCCTCGTCGCGTTCGGCGTGCGCGCGCTCTTCCGGTGGGCCGCCCGCCACCGTCCCGCCGTCGAGGTCGACGACGCGAGCGACTCGGTGTTCACGTGGGGGCACTTCGGCGACCAGCTCCGCCGGGCGCTCTTCGCGGTGCTCCGGCGCTTGGCCCGGCGCGTCCGCCCGCGCCGCCGGCCGAAGCCCGGGCCCGCAGCCGCGCCGCCCGCAGACGCCTGCGGGGCCGGGGGCGACCCGGTCCGGTCCGCCTACCGAGCGGTCCTGTCGGCCCTGCGGGTCGCCGGGAGCGGGCGGGCGCCCGACGAGACCCCGAGGGAGCTCGCAGCCCGGCTCGCGGCGCTGGAGGAGCTCGCGCAAGGGGGCGCGAGCGAGCTCGGATCGCTCACCGACGCGTACGAGCGGGTCCGCTACGCGGGCGCGGACCCGGCAGCGGACGCGGCAGGCGCGGCCACCGACGCCGCCGTGCTCGTGAGGGCCTTCGGCGGCCAGGTGCCCGACGCACCGCGGGGAGACCTTCCGGCGCGCTGACCGCTCGGGGAGTCAGGCGCCGACGGCGTGTGCGCCGCCGTCGACGTGGAGCATCTCGCCGGTCGTCATCGGGAGCCAGTCCGAGAGCAGCGCGACGCAGGCCTTCCCGACCGGCGTCGCGTCGTGGACGTCCCAGCCGAGCGGGGCGCGTGCGCCCCAGGAATCCTCGAAGGCGGAGAACCCGGGGATGGACTTCGCCGCCATGGACCGGACGGGTCCCGAAGCGATCAGGTTCACCCGGATGCCCTTGGGACCGAGCTCCTTCGCGAGGTAACGGGTGAGCGACTCGAGCGCGGCTTTGGCCACGCCCATCCAGTCGTAGGCAGGCCAGGCGACGGTCGCGTCGAAGTCGAGCGAGATGACCGACGCACCCCCGTCGGCACCGGCCACCTCGAGGAGGGGAAGGAAGGCGGCCACGAGCGACTTGAGCGAGTAGGCAGAGACCTGGAGCGCTACGGAGACGTCGTGCCACTCCGCGGCGAACATGCCCGACCCGAGACAGCTCGGTGGGGCGAACCCGATCGCGTGAAGGAGGCCGTCGAGCCGGCCCCACCGTGCGGAGAGGTCGGCGGCTGCAGCTGCGAGGTGCTCGGCGTTCGTCACGTCGACCTCGAGGACGTCGGGCTCGACCGGGAGCTTCCTCGCGGTGCGTCGCGTGAGGGACAAACCGCGGCCGAATCCCGACAGCACGATCTCGGCGCCCTCGCTGAGCGCCGCGTGCGCCGCGGCGAAGGCCAGCGAGTCGTCGGTCAGCACGCCGGTGACGAGAATGCGCTTACCCTCGAGGATGCCCACGGCCGGCGAGGCTATCGCCCCCGGGGGAGGGGTTCGCAGAGCGGAGGCGCGGTGCACGCGGGCGTGTGACAAGGTGGGCTCGTGGACGTCGGGATCATCGGAGGAACGGGCCCTGCGGGCCGTGGACTGGGACTGCGGCTCGCCGCGGCCGGAATGTCGGTCGCGATCGGCTCGCGCGATCCCGACCGAGCCGCCGGCGTGGTCGAGGAGTTGACCACCGTCTGGTCGTCGCGTCTCGAAGGGACGCTCGACGGGGTGGGCAACGAGGTGGCGGCGAGCGCGAAGCTCGTGGTGCTCGCCACCCCGTGGGAGGGGGCGGTGCAGACCGTGACCGCCCTCGCCGGGCGGCTCGAGGGCAAGGTCGTCGTCTCGATGGCGAACGCCCTCGTACGGGAGGGACGCGAGATGCTGCCCCTCGTGCACCCCCGCGGGTCGGTTGCCGCGGCGGTGCAGGTCGCGCTTCCCCGGTCAAAGGTGGCTGCCGCGTTCCATCACCTTCCCGCACGCGAGATGGCGGACCTCGACTCGGGGCTCATCGCCGACGTGCTGGTGTGCGCGGACGACCCGGAGGCGACGACCGAGACGATGTCGCTCGTCGAGCGGATCGACGGGCTCCGCCCGCTCGACGCCGGAAGCCTGAGCCAGGCTTCGCCGATCGAGGCGTTCACCGCGGTGTGCATCACGCTCAATATCCGACACCGTGCGCACAGCACCTTGAAGCTGGCCGGCATCTGAGATGCGGCTGTACGACACCGCGCGCCAAGGGGTCGTGCCGTTCGAGCCGGGTCCGCACGTGTCGATGTACACGTGTGGCATCACCCCCTACGACTCGGCGCACCTCGGCCACGCCGCGGTCTACCTCGTCTACGACGTCTTGAAGCGCCGGCTGCTGGACATCGGCCACACGGTCCGCTGCGTACGCAACGTGACCGACGTCGACGACGACATCCTGCGCAAGGCGCGCGAGCTCGGCGTGCACTACCTCGACCTCGCGGCCGAGGAGATGGCGCGCTTCGATGCGGACATGTCGGCCCTCGGCCTCCTGGCGCCGGAGGCCGAGCCCCGGGCGACGTCCGCGATCCCCGACATCCTTGCGCTCGTCGGAGCGGCCCTCGAGACCGGGCACGCGTACCGCTCCGGCGGTGGCGTGTACTTCGACGTGACGACGTTCCCGGGGTTCGGCAAGGTGAGCCACTGCAGCGAGGCGGAGATGCTCGTGCTGGCCGCCGAGCACGGGGGCAATCCCGACGACCCCGCGAAGCGCCACCCGCTCGACTTCGTGCTGTGGCAGCCCTCCCTCCCCGACGAGCCGTCATGGGAGTCGCGCTGGGGACCCGGTCGACCGGGGTGGCACATCGAGTGCTCCGCGCTCGCGATGCGCGAGCTCGGACCCACCGTGGACCTCCACGGCGGGGGGCGGGACCTCGTCTTCCCCCACCACGAGTGCGAGACCGCGCAGTCCGAGGCGGTGACCGGCCGGCAGTTCGTCCGCCACTGGTTGCACGGGGGGCTCGTCGGCCTCGGCGGCCGGAAGATGTCGAAGTCGCTCGGCAACCTGGTCTTCGTGGGCGACCTGCTCAAGGATTGGGAGCCCGCGGTCATCCGGCTCGCCGTGCTCGCCCACCACTACCGCACCGACTGGGAGTGGCAGGACGCGGCGTTGCCCGCGGCCGCACACCGCCTCGACCGCTGGCGCGGCGCACCGAGAGGCTCGGCGGGGACCGACACCCGCGCCCTCGGTACCGTACGTGCCCATCTCGACGACGACCTCGACGTGCCCGGTGCGCTCGTGGCCCTCGACGAGCTGGCCGGGGACGGCGTCGAAGTCGAGGCCGGCGCGGCGCTGCTCGGCGTCGTTCTCTGACCGCTCCCCGAGCGGGTAGCGTGCGTCGACCCGCGACGAACGGCACAGGCCGACAACAGGCTGACAACGGAAGGACGATCGGGTCGATGGCAACGGTGACGGTCAAGCTCCCCGATGGCTCGGAGCGGGAGCTGCCGGAGGGCACCACGGGGGCCGACCTCGCGACCGCGATCGGGCGGCGTCTCGCGGCCTCTGCGGTCGCAGCCGAGGTCGACGGCCGCCTCGTCGACCTCTCCGCGCCGCTGCCCGACGGCGCAGGGGTGTCGATCGTCACGGCCGATTCCGACACCGGCCGTGACGTCATCCGCCACTCGACCGCCCACGTGATGGCGCAGGCGGTCCTGCGCATGTGGCACGGCGCGCGCTTCGCCATCGGGCCGGTGATCGCCGACGGCTTCTACTACGACTTCGAGCTCCCCGGCGGCGCGCGCTTCTCCGAGGAGGACCTCGCCCGCGTGGACGCAGAGATGCGAAAGATCATCGCCGAGGACCAGCCGTTCGTCCGCAGGGAGGTGCCGATCGGAGAGGGGCTCGCGCTCTTCGACGGCCAGCCCTACAAGAAGGAGATCATCGAGGCGGTCGCCCACGGCGCGGAGGAGGTCGACGCGGCGGGTACCGGCGCCGGCGCCGCGCTCGTGACGACCTACCGCAACGCCGAGGCGTTCGTCGACTTGTGCCGTGGACCGCACGTGCCGTCGACCGGGCGGCTCGGTCACTTCCGGCTCACCCGGGTTGCGGGGGCGTACTGGAGGGGGGACGAGCACCGCCAGCAGCTTCAGCGGATCTACGGCACCGCGTGGGAGTCGGAATCGGCGCTCGCCGAGCACCTGCACCGGCTCGAGGAGGCCGAGCGCCGCGACCACCGCCGCATCGGCCACGAGCTCGACCTCTTTTCGTTCCCCGACGAGATCGGCTCGGGGCTGCCCGTCTTCCACCCCAAAGGCGGCATCGTCCGCCGGGAGATGGAGGACTACTCGCGACGTCGACACGCCGAGTCGGGCTACGACTTCGTGTACTCGCCGCACATCACGAAGGCGCCGCTCTTCGAAGAGTCCGGGCACGTCGACTGGTTCGCGGACTCGATGTACCCGCCGATGGAGCTGGACGACGGGTCGACGTACTACGTCAAGCCGATGAACTGCCCGTTCCACATCCTCGTGTTCCGCAGCCGGCAGCGTTCCTACCGGGAGCTGCCGATGCGTCTCTTCGAGTTCGGCTCCGTCTACCGGTACGAGAAGTCCGGTGTCGTCCACGGGCTCACCCGGGTGCGTGGGATGACCCAGGACGACGCGCACATCTTCTGCACCCGCGAGCAGATGGCCGAGGAGCTGAGCCGTGCCCTCACGTTCGTGCTCGACCTGTTGCGCGACTTCGGCCTCGACGACTTCCATCTCGAGCTCTCCACCAAGCCGGAGGGAAAGGCGGTCGGCACCGACGAGGAGTGGGAGGAGGCGACCCGGGTGCTAAGGGAGGTGGCCGAGGGCCGCCAGCTCGACCTGGTGCTCGACGAGGGCGGTGGCGCCTTCTACGGGCCCAAGATCTCGGTCCAGGCGCGCGACGCGATCGGGCGCACCTGGCAGATGTCTACGGTGCAGTTGGACCTGCAGCTGCCCGGGCGTTTCGGGCTCGAGTACACGGGCGCGGACAACGCCAAGCACCGCCCCGTCATGGTGCACCGCGCGCTCTTCGGCTCGGTGGAGCGGTTCTTCGGCGTCCTGCTCGAGCACTTTGCCGGCAACCTGCCGACCTGGCTCTCGCCCGTGCAGGTGCGCGTCCTTCCGGTGCGCGACGACCACGTCGCGTACGCACGTTCGGCGGCCGAGCGCTTCAGCTCCGAGCAGCTGCGCGCCGACGTGGAGGACGCGAGCGAGCCGCTCGGCGCGCGGATCCGGCGAGCGAAGCTCGAGAAGGTGCCCTACGTGCTCGTCGTGGGCGACGACGACGTCGCCTCGGGCACCGTCGGGGTGAACCGGCGTGGCGACGAGCGGCCCGAGCGCGGAGTGGCGCTCGGCGACATCGTGGCGCGGGTGCGCGACGACGTCGCCTCCCGGCGGATCTCGCCGGGCGCGTAGCCGTGCCGTTCGAGCAGCTCTGGGCGGGGTGGCGCAACGAGTACGTCAGCGCCGCGACCGACGCCGAGCGCAAGGGGACCGACGACGCCTGCGTCTTCTGCGCGATCGCAAGGAGCGGCGAGCCGTCGCCGGACAACGGCGTGGTGTGGCGAGGCGCCCGCACGTTCGCGGTCCTGAACGCGTATCCCTACGCGAGCGGCCATCTCCTCGTCCTGCCGGTGCGTCACTTCTCGGAGCTCGACGACCTCGACCGAGAGGAGTCGACGGAGCTCTGGACGACCGCGCGCGCGGCGGTCCGCGCGCTCAACGCCGCCTACGAGCCCGACGGGATCAACATGGGGGCGAACCTCGGCCGCGCCGCGGGGGCGGGCATCCCGCGCCATCTCCACCTGCACGTCGTCCCGCGCTGGTCGGGCGACACGAACTTCATGACGTCGGTCGCCGGGGTCCGGGTGATCCCCGAGACGCTCGTCGGCGCGTGGGAGAAGCTCCACGCGGCGTGGGCCGACATGCGCTGACGACCCGAGCCGAAGGCGTGGCGCCGACGACGGGCGCCGCGGCGGGAGCCGCGGACGGGAGCCGCGGACGGGCCTACGACGGGAGCCGCGGGGGCCTACTCGGACGCGATGCTCCGGGCGAGACCTGCGACGAGGTGCTCGGGGACGGGGTCGAAGTGGTCGTGCTCCGCGCGGAACCGGCCCCTGCCCCCGGTGAGCGCCCGCAGATCGACGGCGTAGCGGGCAAGCTCCGCGGTCGGGACCATCGCGGTCACCTCCTGGAGGCCGTCGTTGGTGACCTCGGTGCCGACGATCCGGCCGCGACGCGAGTTGAGGTCGCCGAGCACGTCGCCCTGGAGGTCGGCGGGGACCTGCACCACCACCTTGGAGACGGGCTCCAACAGGATCGGCCCGGCGTGGGCGACGGCCTCCCGGAAGGCGAGCGCCGCGGCGGTCTTGAAGCTGAGCTCGGAAGAGTCGACCGAGTGGTACTTGCCGTCGTCGACCGTCACCGACACGTCGACCACGGGGTGGCCGAAGGCACCGCCGCGCGCCATGGCCTCGACGACGCCCTTTTCGACCGCCGGGATGTACTGGCGGGGGATCGCGCCGCCCACGACCTCGTCGTGGAACTGGAAGCCCTCTCCGCGCTCGAGGGGCTCCACGCGGAGGTGGCAGACGCCGAACTGGCCGTGGCCGCCCGACTGCTTCTTGTGCTTCCCTTCGGCGGCCGCCGACTTGGAGATGGTCTCGCGGTAGGGGATCGCCACTTCCTGGCGCTCCACGGACACCCCGAACTTGCGCGACAGCCGCTCGAGGGTGACCGCGAAGTGCACCTCTCCCGAGATGCCGAGCACGGTCTGGTGCGCCTCGTCGTTGCGGCTCACCGAGAGGCTGCGATCCTCCTCGCACAGGCGCTGGAGCGCCGACATGAGCTTGTCCTCGTCGGCCCGGGAAGCGGGGGCGACCGCCACGGCGAGCGCGGGCGTCTCGGCGGCGCCGAAGGAGACGGTGACGGGCTTGTCCTTGGGGGCGAGGGTGTCACCGGTGAGCGAGCCGGTCAGGCGCGGGATCGCGACGAAGTCCCCCGCGCCCACCGCGTCGACGGGCGAGGTCTCGTGTCCGCGGAGCATCGAGAGCACGTGCAGGCGCTCGTCGGTGTGGGTCCGCGGGTTGGTGAGGACCGTGTCGGGCTTGAGCGTGCCGGAGAGGACCTTGCACAGCGAGAGGCGCCCGGCGTGCTGGTCCGAGAGCGTCTTGCACACGACGAGGAGCGGTGGCGCCGAGCTGTCCGGCGCGACCTCGGTGGTGGTGCCGCCGGCGCTCACCACCGCGGGGCGGCCGTGGTCGGGGGACGGGCACAGCTCGACGAGGAGGCGGGCGAGACGGTCGACGCCGACGCCCGAGGTCCCCGAGCAGCACAGCACCGGGAACACCGCGCCCGAGGCCACGCCCGAGGCCAGGCTCGCCTGCAGCTCGCCGCGCTCGATCGGCTCGCCGTCGAGGTAGCGCGCCGTCAGGTCGTCGTCCCCGACCACGATGCCCTCGACGAGCTGCTCGTGGACCGTGTGCTCGGTGACCGCCAGCTCGTCGGGGATGGGGCCCTCGACCCCCTTGAGCGGCGGCACGGCCTTGGTGTCGTAGAGGGTCGCCCGGTCGTCGAGCAGGTCGATGACGCCCCGGAATTCGGTCTCTGCGCCGATCGGGAGCTCGACCGGGGCGACGCCCGCGCCGAAGGCCGCCCGGACCTCGGCGAGCGTCCGGTCGAAGTCGGCGCGCTCGCGGTCGAGCTTGTCGATCACGATGATCCGCGGCAGTCCGAGCGCGGCTGCCGCCCGCCACGCGTCCTCGGTCTGGGCCTGGACCCCGTCCGTCGCGCTCACGACCACGACTGCGAGGTCCGCGACGCCGAGCGCGTCGCGCATGTCCGTGGCGAAGTCCGCGTAGCCCGGCGTGTCGAGGAGGTTCACCTTCACGCCGTCCACCGTGCACGGTGCGATCGCGAACGAGACCGACAGCTGCCGCGAGATCTCCTCGGCTTCGAAGTCACAGACCGTCGTGCCCTTGTCGACCGATCCCGGTCGGCTGAGCGCGCCCGTGGAGAGCAGGAGCGCTTCGGCGAGGGTGGTCTTGCCTGCCGCGTGGTGACCCACGAGGGCCACGTTGCGGATGTCCGACGGCGCGAGCAATGCCACGACGGCGACCTCCTTCCGGGCTGGCCGGCAGCTCCCCACCGGCGTGCTGCTCGCCAGTTAACCACCACCGGGCGCGCTGGTCTGCGGGGCATGCATGGCGTGGCGGTGCGAGACGGTGAGCGAGAACGGCGGGGCGAGGTCGACGCCGTCGGGCTTGTCGAGATAGCCCGCGCCGGCTCCCGGGATCGAGGTGTGGCCGTACTGCCAGACGACCCGGTTGGTCTTCGGGTCGACGACCATCACCCGGTGGTTCCAGTCGTCGTTCAGGATCACGTCGCCGTTGGGGAGCGGCAGGGCGAGCGACGGCTGGTCGAGGGTCTGCGCGCCGGTCGGGGCGTAGCGCCAGACGAGCTGGCCCGAGGAGGTGAACTCCTCGAGCTGCCCGGGGAACGAGTAGTCCGCCGTGAGGAAGAGGTCACCGTGGACCTGGTTGGTGTCCGAGGGGTAGGCGACGCCCGGCGGGTTCGTCGACCACAGGACGTTCCCGGTCAGAAGGTCGAAGCCGTCGACCCAGTCGCCGTTGATCTCGGTCACGACCCATGTGCCGTTCGACAGCGGGAAGGCGCCGTTCGGGCTCCCCCAGTGTCCCGGCGGTGTGTGGTCGCACGCGCTCGTCGTCTGGCCGATCACCTCGAGCGGCGTGTGGCTCGGCGGACGCAGGACCACGAGGCGGCAGTTCTTGATGTCGGCGAGGACGATGTCCCCGTTCGGCGCCATCATGGCGTCGTCGGGGTTGTCGAGATAATTGGCGGAGGATCCGGGCGTGCCCGGATGGCCGTAGCGCCAGACGATGTGGCCGGTCGCGACCGAGATCTCCGAGACGACGTAGTTGTCCTCCTGGGTGACGACGATGTCCTTCCCGTTCGGGGTGAAGAAGGCGTCGTCGGGTGTGCGGAAGGTCTGCCCGGGTGCGAGATCGCCGGGCGCCGGGAAGCGCCAGACGACATTGCCCTGGGGGTTGACGATGATGAGCCGGTTGTTGTTGCGGTCCGCGATCAGCACGTCGGTCGGCAGCACCGAGGGCTGGGACCCCGGGGCGAGGTTTGGCCCGGCCTTCAGGTGCGCGGTCGCCTGATAGCCGTCGGGGGCGCGGAAGGGCAACGGGGATCGCTGCGCGGCCGTCGAGTCGTGCGCGTCGAGCCGCCCGTGGCCGCCCCCCGACGACGCGGCCGCCGTGCCGCCGCACGCGCAGAGGAGCGCGGCGCACGCGACCACGGCCAGGCCGACAACGGGGGATGCCGCGCACCGACGGTGCCGGGGGAGGTGGAGTCGCGTGGCGTCACCCTACGGGCGAGTTCCTGACGATTGTCAAACGAAAGCGACGGCTCGCCGCCCATCGGCGACGGCGCCGGGTGGCGCGCCGGCCCGGCACGTTGGATCGTGCCTGGTGACGCGAGGGGCCGAGCGCGCAGGGGGTCCCGAGATAAACTCCAACAAATGTTCGACGGCCGATGGCGACGTGGGGTCGACCGGTGCACGGGACCCGTAGGTCGCGGGCTCGTCCGGCTGGGGATCACCGCCGACGTCCTGACGGCCTCCGGGCTCGTCTTCGCGGTGGCCACGGCGGTGGTGGTGGCGACGGGGCACCTGCTCATCGGCATCCCGCTCCTGGCCGTCACGGGCTTCCACGACCTCTTCGACGGCCCGGTGGCCAAGGCCGCCGGCACCGCGTCGGTGCGAGGGGCCCTGTTCGACTCGGTGATGGACCGGCTGGCGGACGCGGTGCTGATGCTGGGCGTCGCCTGGTACCTGGTCTCGGTCCACGAGGGTGAGCTCGCGCTCCTCCCGTTGGCGGTCCTTGGCGCCGCGTCGCTCGTCTCGTACGTCCGCGCCAAGGCGGACGCGCTGCGCCTGCCGACGACCAACGGCGGGCTCTTCGGCGGTCTCATGGAGCGTGCGGAGCGCATGATCCTCCTCGGCGCCGGCTTCCTCGAACCCTGGCTCCTCGTCCCCGTGCTCTGGGTGCTTCTCGCGCTCACCATGGTCACGGCCGTCGCTCGGTTCGTGAGCGCGTGGCGCGCGGCCGACGGACCTGTTCGCGAGGCCGAGATCGCGCGCCTGGGTCCTCGACCGTCCAGGGCGCCGTGGCGCAACGAATCCGACGGCCCGGCGCGCTGGCGGGCACGACGGGACGGGACGGTCCCGCCGGGTCAGCCCGGCGAGCTCGCGGCGCGCTGGCGGGCGCGGCGTCAGGAGGCGCTCGAGAGCCGGACCGCGCGGGCGCGGGCGCGCCGCGAGCGGACCGAGGCCGCGAGGGCCGCCCGCGCCGACCGGACCCGGCACGGCTCGTCCCGCTCGGGACACCGCGGCGGCCTGGGGGCCGGCTCCGGCACTCGTGACGCCTGAGCGCCTGCGCGCGGCCGCCACCTTCTTCGCCTACCGCGCCTCGGGGGCGGCACTGGGCGTCCTCCCCGAGCCGATGGCGACGGCAGTCGCCGCGGTGGTGGGGGGGGTGCTCGCGCGGCGGCCACACGGCGACCTCGCAGTGCGCGAACGGCACGTCGAACGAGTGCTCGCCTCCACGTCTCCCGCCGTCGGCCCCGACCCGGCCGTCGTGCGCAGGTGGGCCCTGCGGTCCTACCGCAGCTACGCCCGCTACTGGGTGGAGGGGGCGCGCCTGCCGACGACGAGTCCCGCCGTGGTGCGGCGGCGCATCGTCCTCGACTGGGGCTACGAGCACGTCGAGCACGCCTTCGCTTCCGGGCGAGGTGTCCTGCTCGCACTGCCCCACATCGGGAGCTGGGAGTGGGGCGGCGCGTTCCTGGCGCTCGACGGCCACCCGATGACGAGCGTCGCCGAGCGGGTCGAACCACCGGCGCTGTTCCGGTGGTTCCTCGAACAGCGCGAGGCCATGGGGCTGCGCATCGTCCCCCTCGACGAGGAGTCCGGGGGTCGCACGCTCTTGCGTGAGCTCCGCAGTGGCGGGCTCGTCGGGCTCCTCTGCGACCGGGACATCGTGGGAAACGGCGTCAAGGTCGAGTTCTTCGGCGAGGAGACGACGCTGCCGGGCGGCCCCGCCACGCTCGCGCTGCGCACCGACGCCGTGCTCATTCCCGCCGCCGTCTACAGCGGGCCGGGCAAACAGCACTTCGCGTTCGTGACAGCACCGATCGACACGAGCCGCACGGGATCGCTGCGGGTCGACGTCGCGCGGATCACCCAGGAGCTCGCGCACCGCTTCGAGTGGATGGTGCGACGGGCACCCGAACAGTGGCACCTCTACCAGCCCAACTGGCCGAGCGACCGTGACGCCTGAGGGGGCGGCCGCCGCTGCGCCGGGCCCCGGCGGCGCGGCGGGGCTCCGCGTCGCGATGGTCTGCCCCTACGACCTGTCGAGGCCGGGGGGGGTCCAGGGTCAGGCGCTCGGTCTCGCGCGCGCGCTGCGGCGCACGGGCCACGACGTGGTGGTGGTCGCGCCGGATGCGCGCCGCGCCGGGTGGGTCACCGGCCACGCGTATGTCGCGGGGCGGTCGGTGGGGCTCAGCGCGAACGGGTCCGTCGCGCCGGTCTCGATCTCGCCGCTCGCCGCCCGACGCGCGGTGGATGCCGTGCGGGAGTGGGGCGCCGACGTGGTCCACCTGCACGAGCCGCTCGCCCCCGCGCTCGGCTACGGCTTCCTCCTCGCGGGCCGCTGGCCCGTCGTCGGCACGTTCCACCGCTCGGGCGTTCCCCGCGCGGCGCCGTTCATCTCGCCCTTCGCCCGTTTGGCGTGCGGGCGCATCCAGGTGCGGGCCGCGGTGTCCGACGTGGCCCGGCGCACGGCCGCGGCCATGTGCGGCGGGGACGTCGAGGTGCTGTTCAACGGCGTCGACATGGCGCGCTTCGCCGGTGCTCATCCCGTCGCCTCGGCGCGGCCCGCGGTGTTCTTTCTCGGGCGGCACGAGCGGCGCAAGGGCCTCGGGGTCCTCCTCGACGCGTTCTCGGGCCTCTCGGCACGCGGGACCGATGCCGAGCTGTGGGTGGCCGGCTCGGGACCCGAGACCGAGGCGCTGCGGCTGCGGTACCCCGAGTCCGAGCGCGTGCGGTGGCTGGGGGTGGTGAGCGACGAGGAGGCGGCGGACCGGCTCTCCGGGGCCGCGGTCCTTTGCGCCCCGTCCCTCGGCGGCGAATCCTTCGGCATGGTGCTCCTCGAGGCGATGGCCGCGCGCTGCCGCGTGGTGGCCTCGGACATCCCCGGCTACCGCGAGGCGTCCGGAGGGCACGCCACGCTCGTGCCACCCGGCGACGCCCGGGCGCTCGAGGGCGCGCTCGTCAGGCTGCTAGGCGAGCCGGCGACCCCCTCGGTGCTCGACGCGGGGTCCGCCCACGCCGAGGGCTGGTCCACCGACCGGCTGGCGGCCCGCTACGTCGACGCGTACGCCCGTGCCCGTCGACGCTGGGGGCGATCGGTCGGCGGTAACGTGGCCGAGCGATGAGCGAGGTCGGAGACGAACGCGAGCGCGCCGCGGCTCGCCGCAGGAGGCGGCGCCGGGGCGGCTCGGGTGCCGCACGCGGGGCCCAGGGGGCCAGCGCGACGCCCGGTGGAGCGGCGGCGCCGGCTCGCCGGCCGTCCGCGAGCGCCGGGACGCGCGCCGGCGCGCCGGGACGAGAGGCGCCCGACGGGGGCCGCGGCGGGCCCCGGCCTGCTGGCTCACGCGCCACGGGGTCCCGCGCCGCGGCGTCACGCGCACCGGCGTCACGCGCACCGGCGTCACGCGCCGCAGGGACCCGTACCACGGCCGCGCGGGGCGCACCTGCTCCCGGCGGCCGGAGCGCCGCTGCCTCGGTCGCCGAGACGCGCCTGGCCGCGCACGAGCTCGCCGACGCGCAGAACGAGGAGCACCGGCGGGCGAACGCCCGGCGCCGTCGCGCGCTCGGTCTGAGCGCCGCTGCGGTCCCGGCGGTCGTGCTCGGCGTGGTCCTCGGCGCCGCGGTGGGGATCGTCGTGGGGGCGGTCGTCGCGGTCGTGGTCTTCGCAGCGGTGCTCTCCTTCGTCCGCGAAGGTGCGCTGGCGGTGGCGTTGCGGATGGTGGGTGGAAGCCCGGTGCCCGATCAGTCGCTCCCTGTCCTGGCCAACCAGGTCGAGGGCCTCTGTGCGACGCTCGGTGTGGCGCAGCCGGCGCTCCGGCTGGTCGACGACCCGGTCGCGAACGCCTGCGCGCTCGCCGCCCGTGGCCGCTCCGTGCTCGTGGTGACCTCCGGGCTTCTCAGCCGGCTCGGCCTCATCGAGATGGAAGGCGTGGTCGCGCACGAGCTCGTGCACCTCAAGCGACGCGATGCCGACGTGTCGACCGTGGCGATCGCGACCGCCGGGATCGTCGCCTGGGCGACCGGCCGGGACGGCCTCGTGCACGCAGCGGTCGGGCGCGGGAGGGAGTTCGGCGCGGACCAGGCCGCAGCGCTCGCCGTGCGGTACCCGCCGGGCCTGCACGACGCCCTCATCTCGTTGGGGGCTCGTCCGGCCGGTCCGGGGTCGTCCTTCGCCGGGCGCCGCTGGGCGGCGACCCGCTGGATCTGGATCGACCCGATGGTCGGCGCACCCGCCGAGGCCGCGGGCGAGCTCGACGCGACCGCGGTCCGGATCGACGCGCTGGCCGAGTGGTAGGGGTCGGGGCCGGGCGCGCACCGAGCCGCAACCCCGCGCGCTCGCCGCGGGATCGCCGGGACTGCGGAGCGGGGGCTGCGTCGTGGCGAGCCCTCTACGGCGCGCCCGGTAGGATGGGGTCATGACGACGGCCAACGGCGGACGCGAGACGGGCACCTTCACCGTGAAGCGCGGCCTCGCGGACATGCTGCGCGGCGGCGTGATCATGGACGTGGTCGACGCCGACCAGGCCAAGGTCGCCGAGGACGCCGGTGCCGTGTCGGTGATGGCCCTCGAGCGGGTACCGGCGGACATCCGCCGTGACGGCGGCGTCGCCCGCATGAGCGACCCCGCGCTCATCGAGGGGATCCAGCAGGAGGTCACCATTCCGGTCATGGCCAAAGCCCGCATCGGCCATTTCGCCGAGGCGCAGATCCTCCAGGCCCTCGGGGTCGACTACATCGACGAGAGCGAGGTGCTCAGCCCCGCGGACGAGGCGCACCACATCGACAAGTGGAGCTTCACGGTGCCCTTCGTCTGCGGCGCGACCAACCTCGGCGAGGCGCTCCGCCGCATCTCGGAGGGCGCGGCGATGATCCGCTCCAAGGGCGAGGCGGGGACTGGTGACGTGCTCGAGGCGGTGCGTCACCTCCGCTCCATCATCGGCGACATCCGCAGGATCACCCAGGCCGACAGCGCGGAGCTCTACGGATGGGCCAAGGAGCTGCGTGCTCCCGTGGGCCTCGTGCGCGAGCTCGCGGAGACGGGCAAGCTGCCGGTGCCGCTGTTCTGCGCGGGCGGCATCGCGACGCCCGCGGACGCCTCGCTCGTGATGCAGCTCGGTGCGGAGGCGGTCTTCGTCGGGTCGGGGATCTTCAAGAGCGAGGACCCGGCTCGCCGGGCCCGGGCGATCGTGGAGGCGACCACGCACTTCGAGGACGCCGAGCACGTGGCGAAGGTCAGCCGGGGGCTGGGCGAGGCCATGCGCGGCGAGGAAGCCTCCAAGCTCGTGGAGCACCTGGCCGACCGCGGCTGGTAGCGATGGAGGAGCCGGCGGCAACCGTCGGCGTCCTCGCCCTCCAAGGTGACGTCCTGGAGCACGAGGCCGCCTTCCGCGACGTGGGCGTCGCCACCCGCAGGGTCCGTCGGCCCGCCGACCTCGAGGACGTCGACGGTCTGGTCCTGCCTGGCGGGGAGTCGACGACCCTGTGGATGCTGCTGGAGTCCTCGGGGCTCGTCGATCCGGTCGCCGCGGCGATCGCCGGCGGCATGCCGGCGTTCGGCACCTGCGCCGGCCTGATCCTTCTCTCGGCCAGGGTGGAGGACGGGCGTCCCGACCAGCGCTCTTTCTCCGCGCTCGACTGCACGGTCCGGCGCAACGGCTACGGCCCCCAGCGGTTCTCCTTCGAGGCCGTGGTCGAGCCCGTGGGCGACGCACTCGGGGAGGGAGCAGCACCGATGCCCGCGGTCTTCATCCGGGCTCCCATGGTCACCCGCGTGTCCGGGGAGGTCGAGGTGCTGGCGACCGAGGGCACCGGACCAGGCAGGGCGCCGGTCGTCGTCCGTCAGGGCCACGTGCTCGCCGCGTCGTTCCACCCCGAGCTCACCTCCGACCGGCGCCTCCAGCGGCTGTTCGGGAACATGGCCCGGGAGGGGCGCCAGCGGGGCGCCGATGCGGACCGGGAGGCTGCGGCAGCCGAGCCGGTGGCGACGCGGCGGTAGCATCATTTTGCTCGAGCGCGGGGGCTCGAGCACCTTCACGAGGGACGCAGGAAGGACGCTCGCAGATGTCGGGTCACTCGAAATGGGCAACCACCAAGTACCGAAAGGGTGCCCAGGACGCCGCGCGATCGAAGCGGTTCGTGAAGCACATCCGTTCGCTCGAGGTCGCCGCGCGGGAGGGTGGTGGTGACCTCACCAACAACGCGGCGCTCCGGACCGCATTCGAGCGCGCGCGCGGCGACTCGATGCCCATGGACACGATCGAGCGCGCCATCAAGCGCGGCACGGGGGAGCTCGAAGGCGTCCGCTACGAGGCCGTCTCGTACGAGGGCTACGCACCCGGCGGTGTCGCGGTCATCGTCGAGACCCTCACGGACAATCGGAACCGGACCTCCGCCGAGCTGCGGAACCTCTTCACGCGAAACGGCGGGTCGCTCGCGGAGCCCGGGGCGGTGAGCTGGCAGTTCGAGCGAAAGGGCGTGGTCGAGCTCGACCGTTCGCTCGACGAGGACACGATCACCGAGGCGGCCGCCGATGCCGGTGCCGAGGATGTCGTCGACGTCGGCGAGCGCTGGCAGGTCGTCTCGGCCCCGACCGACCTCGCCGCGGTGCGCGCGGCGCTGGAGGCCGCGGGCATGACGCCGCTCAGCTCGGAGCTCACCTTGGTCCCGACCGCGACCGTCGACGTCGGCGACTCCCAGGAGGCCCAGCGGGTGCTCCGGCTCCTCGACGCGATCGAAGAGCACGACGACGTGCAGAACGTCCATGCGAACTACGACATCCCCGAGGCGGTCCTGGCCGGCTACGCGGGCTAGCGGAAAGCCACCGCCGGGGCACCGGCGTGGGCTAGCGTCGAACGCATGTTCGTGATGGGCATCGACCCGGGCCTGTCTCGCTGCGGGTACGGCCTCGTCGCCGCCTCCGGCGACGCCGCGAGCCCGGGCGCGCTCCGTGCGGTGGCCGCGGGCGTCCTCGAGACCGACCCCGAGGCCCCGCTGCCCCAGCGGCTCCGGCTGCTCCGCGACGAGCTCGGGACCCTCATGACCGAGCACCGACCCGACGCCGTCGCGGTCGAGCGGGTCTTCTTCCAAGTGAACGCCCGCACCGCGATGTCGGTCGGCCAGGCGAGCGGCCTCGCCCTCGCCGAGGCCGCCGCGGCGGGGTGCGAGATCGCCCAGTACACCTCCAACGAGGTGAAGCAGGCGCTCGCGGGGTGGGGCGCCGCCGACAAGGAACAGGTGCGGCGCATGGTCGCCGCGATCCTCGGCGTCGCTTCGGTCCCCGGGCCGCCGGACGTCGCGGACGCGCTCGCTCTGGCGCTGTGCCACATCTTCGGCGCTCCCGTGCGCCGTGCGGTCGAGGTGGCCGCCGCGCAGGTACCGCGGTGATCGGCTCACTGCGCGGGGCGCTCTCGTGGCGGGGGGTCGACGGCGAGCTGCTCGTGGAGGTGGGTGGGGTCGGCTACCGGGTCAACGTTCCGACGAGGACCGCGGCGTCGCTCGGCAGCCCGGGCAGCGACGTGTTCCTCCACGTGCACACCCACGTGCGCGAGGACGCAATCGTGCTGTACGGGTTCGCACATGACGACGAGCGCCGCTGCTTCGAGGCGCTCCTCGGCGCGCACGGGGTCGGCCCGGCGCTGGCGCTCTCGGTGCTCTCGGTGCTCTCGCCCGCGGCGCTGTCGACCGCGGTCATCGAGGACGACGCGGAGACGCTGTGCGCGGTCCCCGGCGTCGGTCGCAAGACGGCGGCGCGTCTCCTCATCGACCTGAAGAGCCGGCTCGACCTCCCCGACTTCTCTCCCGCAGGGGTCGCCGCGGGCTCCGCGCGCGCCGAGGCCCGCGCTGCGCTCGCGGAGCTCGGCTACGGCCCCGAGGAGATCCGCCGGGCGCTCGACGGACGGCGCGAGGATGTCGGGGTGGAGGAGCTCCTCAGGCTCGCCCTGCGGGACCTCGCCGCCCGATGACGCGCCGGGAGGTCCTGTCGGCCGCCACGGAGGAGGACCCGGCCAGCCCGGGGGCGCTGCGCGCCGTCGACCCGGCGGCGGGGCCCGACGACGACGCCGAGTACGACGCCAACCTCCGCCCCCGGCGCCTCGGCGAGTTCGTGGGCCAGGCCGACCTGGTCGAGCACCTCGGGATCGTGCTGCAGGCGGCCCGCGGCCGCCGCCAGCCGGTGGACCACATCCTGTTCGCCGGGCCGCCGGGCCTCGGCAAGACCTCGCTGGCCGGCATCGTCGCCGCGGAGATGAGCGTGGGGCTCCGGGTCACCTCGGGTCCGGTGCTCTCGCGCGCCGGAGACCTGGCCGCCCTCCTCACCGACCTCCAGGAGGGCGACGTCCTCTTCATCGACGAGATCCACCGGCTCCACCGGGCGGTCGAAGAGGTGCTCTATCCCGCGATGGAGGACGCCAAGATCGACGTCCTCATCGGCAAAGGACCCACCGCGCGGTCCATCCGCCTGGACCTGCCGCGATTCACGCTGGTCGGCGCCACCACGAGGACCGGGCTGGTCGCCGGCCCGCTGCGGGACCGGTTCGGGTTCGTCGGGCGGCTCGACCTCTACGAGGCCGTCGATCTCGAGGCGATCGTGCGCCGCTCGGCGCGGATCCTCGGGGTGGAGGTCGACGCCGACGGCGCCCGCACGATCGCGGGGCGGGCGCGGGGCACCCCGCGCGTGGCCAACCGGCTGCTGCGGCGGGTCCGGGACTTCGCCGAGGTCCGCGGCGACGGCACGATCACCGAGCGGACCGCAGAAGAAGGCCTCGATCTCTTCAAGATCGACGTGCTCGGGCTCGACAAGGTCGACCGCGCCATCCTCCAGGCGCTCTGCGACCGCTTCGGCGGCCGCCCGGTCGGGCTCACCACGCTGGCGCAGTGTGTCGGCGAGGAGCCCGACACCATCGAGGACGCGTACGAGCCCTACCTCTTGCAGCAGGGCCTGATC
The DNA here is from genome assembly GCA_035534455.1 of Acidimicrobiales bacterium. GTDB lineage: Bacteria > Actinomycetota > Acidimicrobiia > Acidimicrobiales > RAAP-2 > JAJYVT01. The sequence continues at coordinate 6,518 of DATLRV010000037.1, read as the reverse complement.
CTGCGCACCCCCAGGGGACGGGCACCGACGGCGCGCGCCTGGGCCCACCTCGGTGCCGTGCCTCCCGAGGCTGCTCTGTTCTGAGGGGCTCCGCTGAGGGCCAGTTCGAGCGGCGACCGACGGGGTGGGTTCAGCCGGGCCCCGGCCCGCCGTAGCGGTAGCCGAAGCCGCGCACGGTGCGCAGCGGGGCGTCCTCGGACTCCCACCCGAGCTTTCGCCGCAGGCGCAGGACCGCGTACTTCACCTTCGTCGCCCCAACCCCTCCCTCTCCCCAGGCGAGCTCGACGAGCTGGTCCGCCGAGAGCACCTCGCCCGCGTGGCGCACGAGCGCCGAGAGCAGGCGGTACTCGGTCGGCGTGAGCGCGACGGCCGTGTCGTCGACGTACGCCTGCTGGCGCACGAAGTCCACGCGGACGTTGCCGTCGTCGAAGCCGGTCGTGTGCGCCGACGCGGGCGCGCGCCGACGGAGCGCGTGGAGCCGGGCGAGCAGCTCCCCCTGGCTGAACGGCTTGGTCAGATAGTCGTCGGCCCCCGCGTTGAGCGAGCGCACCTTGTCCGCCTCCGCCGAGCGCGCGGTGAGCACCAGCACCGGCGCGTCGGAGAGGTCGCGGATCCTCGACAGGACCTCCCAGCCGTGGAGATCGGGGAGGGCGATGTCCAAGATGACCATGTCGGGACGCGCCTCGTGGAACGTCCGGAGCCCGTCACGGCCGGTGGCGGCCTCGTGGACGAGGTAGCCCTCCTGCGCGAGCAGGGTGTGCAGGAGTCCCCGGATGTCCGGGTCGTCCTCGATTGCGAGGACGGAGCCCCGTTCGAGCGTGCGTTCCACCTTGGCACCCCTCCGCCCAGCCCAGAGGTCTTTGCGCGCCAGATGATATCTGCCCATTGCAACACGGAATGGTCGGGTTTCGGCCCCGCACCGCGCGGTTGCGGCAGGCTGGAGGCTGTATCGTGGCCGTTCTGTGCAGGTGACCCCATGCAACAACGTCTGCCCGAGGGGGTGGTCTGAGTGACCGGTGCGGTGAGCGCACTGCTGGCCACGTCGTCGAGCAAGCCGGCGTCGAGCGGAGGCAGCGCCACGTTCGTGATCTTCCTGGTGCTGATCGCGCTCGTCGGCTACTTCCTGCTCGTCCGGCCCCAGAAGCAGAAGCAGCGGCGCCAGCGCGAGCAGCAGCAGCAGATCGGGGTGGGCGACGAGATCGTGACCGTCGGGGGCATCGTCGGCAAGGTGATCGCCGTCGACCCCGATCGAATGACCATCCTTTCGGGCGGTGACACCGTCGGCTTCCCGGCCGTGGGGAACGAGCCGACGAGGCTCGTGCTCGTCCGCAACGCGATCGCCCGCAAGGTCGACCCGCCGGTCTCCGGCGCTCCCGACGCCTCCTCGTCGGAGGACGCCGAGGGGCCGTCGCAGTCCGACGCAGACGTCTCGGGCGTCGACGGGCACCTGAACGGCCACGACGCGTCGCTCGGCGGCGACTCTGGCGAGGACGCCACGAGCGAAAGCGAGGGCACGAGCACGTGAGCCCACCGTCGTCGCGCGCGCAGGCACGACGGCAGCGGTCATTGGTGATCAGTCTGGCGATCGTGATCGTGATCGCCGTCGGGTCGCTCGCCGGGACGTTCGCCGCGCGGTGGTCGCCGCGTCTCGGGCTCGACCTCGCCGGAGGCCTGTCCGTCGTCTACAAGCCCGCGCACAAGATCAAGCAGTCGGACCTGAACCAGACGGTGAGCATCCTCACCAACCGCGTGAACGGGCTCGGCGTCTCGGGCGCGACGGTCGGCACCCAGGGCGGGGACATCCTCGTCCAGGTCCCGGGCATCAAGGACGGCCACAAGATCCTCGAGACCCTGGGCGAGACCGCCCAGCTTTACTTCCGACCCGCGCTGTGCGGCGCAGCCGCCTACAACCCCTCGTCCTCCAAGACAAAGAAGCCCTCCTCCGCGGCGCTGCCGTCGTGCTCGCCGACGAGCCAGCTGACCGAGGCCAACCTCGGGGTGCAGCCTGCAGCCGGGACAACAACATTCCACGAGAACAACGTGCCGGCGACAACGGCGCTCGCCAATTACCCGAGCACGGAGCCGACAAAGGACCTGAAGACAAAGACGGTGCTGCTGCCGGCGGTCAACGGCGCCGGCCAGTACACCCGCTACCTGCTCGGTCCCGCAACGCTCACCGGCCACGCGGTCGCCTCCGCCGTCGCCCAGCAGACACAGCTCGGCAAATGGGTGGTGAGCTACACGCTCACGTCGAAGGGGTCCCCCGCGTGGGACAACCTCGCCAGCAAGTACTTCCACCAGATCGTGGCGATCGAGCTGGACGGCCAGATCTACTCCGCGCCGATCATCCAGCCTGGCCAGTCCTCCTTCACGTCGTTCGGGGGGAAGGGCGAGATCTCCGGCCACCTCACCCAGACACAGGCGAAGCAGTTGGCGCTCGCCATGCAGTTCGGGTCGCTCCCCGTGCGCCTCATCCGTGAAACGAGCCAGACCGTGTCGCCGACGCTCGGTCACTCCGCCCTCGTCGCCGGGCTCGGCGCAGGCCTCGCGGGCCTCTTGCTCGTGCTGCTCTACACGATCGTGTACTACCGCCTGCTCGGCATCGTCGTCTTCAGCGGCCTGGCCGTCACCGGGGCCCTCCTCTGGGCGATCATCTCGGCTCTTGGTCACACGTCGGTCGCGCCGAGCTTCGACCTCGCCGGCGTCACCGGCATCATCGTGTCGATCGGCATCACCGTCGACTCGTACATCGTGTATTTCGAACGTCTCAAGGACGAGACGAGGGCCGGCCGGACCGTCCGCACGAGCGTGGACCGCGGTTTCGCCAGCGCCTGGCGCACCGTGCTCGCCGCCGACACGGTCTCACTGGCTGCTGCCGTCGTCCTCTTCTTCGTCGCGGTGGGCGCGGTGAAGGGGTTCGCCTTCTTCCTCGGGCTCTCGACCCTCATGGACGTCGTCATGACGTACTTCTTCACGCGCCCGCTGGTCGTCCTCCTCGGTCGGAACGAGCGGCTCGTCGGCGGGCGTCGGATGGGCATCTCGAGGGGCCTCGCCGTGAGCTCGGAGGTGGAGGCTGCATGAGCCCGGACCGCGGCACACGTGAGGTCGAAGGCACCGATGCCCAAGGTGCCGCCGGTGCCGAGGGCGCGGTGCACGACTTCGGCGGTGGGGACCTGGACGACGCCGAAGCGCTCGAGGCAGGGATCGCAGTCGACGACGCGTCGTTCGACGCCGCTGGCGAGGTCACCGAGGAGGAGCTCGTCGACGACGAAGTGGCGCGGGTCGCCGCCCGGGTACGGGACCGCTCCGGCCCGCGCCGCGCCGGCCCGCGCCGCGCCGGCCCGTTCCGGCGCCTCTACCGCGGCGAGACGTCCTTCGACTTCGTGGGCCGACGGCGCCTATGGCTCGGGATCTCGGGGGTCATCATCCTGGCGGGGGTGCTCTCGCTCGGCATCCGCGGGTTGAACCTCGGCATCACATTCAAGGGAGGCGAAGCCTGGACGGTGAAGGCCCCGGGGGTGACCCAGACCCAGGCGACCGACGCCGTCCAAGCCGCAGGCCTGAACCAGCCCACCGTCGAGATCCTCGGGACCGGCAACGCCCAGGAAGTGCGAGTCACCGCCGATCTCAACAGCCTCGGCATCGCCGCCCGTCACGCCGAGACAACAAAGGTGATCCAGGCGCTCGCGAGGCTTGCCAAGGAGCCGACGAGCGCGGTCTCCGTGACAACGGTGGGGCCGACCTGGGGCGGCCAGGTCACCGAGAAGGCCTTCATCGCGCTCGTCGTGTTCCTCGTCCTCGTCGCGGTCTACATCAGCATCCGGTTCGAGCCGAAGATGGCGATCGCGGCGTTCGTCGCGCTGCTCCACGACCTCCTCATCACCGCCGGCGTCTACTCGCTCGCGGGGTTCCAGGTCACGCCCGACACGGTGATCGCGGTCCTCACGATCCTCGGGTACTCCCTCTACGACACGGTCGTCGTGTTCGACCGCGTACGCGACAACACCAAGGGCCTCGGCGCGAGCGGGCGCATGACCTACTCGGAGATGGTCAACCTCTCCATGAACCAGACCCTGGCCCGGTCGATCAACACGTCGCTCGTGGCCATCTTGCCCGTGCTGTCGGTGCTGCTCATCGGTGCGGAGCTCCTCGGCGCGACGACCCTGTTGAATTACGGCCTCGCGCTGTTCGTCGGCCTGGTCTCGGGTGCCTACTCCTCGATCTTCATCGCGTCGCCGATCCTCGCGTGGCTGAAGGAGCGCGAGCCCAGGTACGTGGCGATGCGCCAGCGGGTCGAGTCGAAGGGGGAGCGGATCGGGCTCCTCACCCCGAAGGCCGCGGCCGCGTTGCTCGGCGCCTCCGCCGGGCCTGGCGTCGGGCGTCCGTCGTCGGGCGGGCGGGGGGGGACGATTCGCCCGGGGCAGTCCCGTGGCGGCCGGCGGCCGGCTGCCCAGCCCCGCGCGACCGCGACGGCCACGCTCGACCCCGACGACCCGCCGGACGCCGACGGCATCACCGGGATGGGCGCCGAGGCCCCCCGCGTGCCGCGCAGCGGCCCGCGTCCGCCGCAGCGCCCGGCCGGCGCCCGACGCCCACCCGCACGCGCCAAGAAGGGTGGCAAGGGCAAGCGACGCCGGTAGCTGTCCGGTGCGCCCCGGGGTGGGAGAACGGTACCCGAACCGCCCCGGTCGGCGTTCCTCCGAGTAGCGTGAAGGGATGGTGACGCTGGCAGCGGTCGGCGGCGGAGACGCCGTCCACGCGGAGCCCGGGCGCCTCGGCGAGCTGCTGGACCCGGTGCTCCGGACCTTTGTCGCCCGGCATCCCGAGGTCGACGTCGCACCGGTGCTCCACGCCGCGCGCATTGCCGCGGCGGCCCACGAGGGCCAGTTCCGGCGTTCGGGCGAGCCGTACATCACGCACCCGATCGAGGTCGCGGGAATCGTCGCCGAGCTCGGGCTCGACGCGCCCTCGGTGACGGCTGCCCTCCTGCACGACGCCGTGGAGGACGGCGGCCTGACGCTCGAGGCGCTCGCGGCGGAGCTCGGACCGGTCGTCGCGGCGATCGTCGACGGGGTGACCAAGCTCGACCGGCTCCAGTTCGACTCCAAGGAGCAGCAGCAGGCCGCGACCATCCGCAAGATGCTGCTCGCGATGGCGAGCGACTGGCGAGTCCTGCTCATCAAGCTCGCCGACCGCCTCCACAACATGCGGACCCTCGGGGTCATGCCGGAGTGGAAGCAGCGGCGGATCGCGACCGAGACCTTCGACGTCTACGCACCGCTGGCCCACCGGCTCGGCGTCCAGCAGGTCCGCTGGCAGCTCGAGGACCTCGCGTTCGCGACGCTGCACCCGAGGCGCTACGCGGAGATCGAGCAGATGGTCGCGGTGCGCGCGCCACAGCGCGAGGAGTACCTGGCCCGCGTCATCGTCTCGGTGCGCGAGCGGCTCGCCGCCGCGGGCATCGAGGCGGAGGTGACCGGCCGGCCGAAGCACCTGTGGAGCATCTACGAGAAGATGGTGGTCCGGGGCAAGGAGTTCGACGACATCAACGACCTGGTGGCGATCCGGGTGGTGGTCACCAGCGAGAAGGACTGCTGGGCGGCCCTGGGCGCCATCCACGCCATCTGGGCCCCGGTGCAGGGCCGCTTCAAGGACTACATCAACTCCCCGAAGTTCAACCTGTACCAGTCGCTGCACACGACGGTCATCGGCCTCGACGGCAAGCCCATCGAGGTGCAGGTGCGCACCCACGAGATGCACCGCCGGGCCGAGTACGGCATCGCCGCCCACTGGGGCTACAAGGAGAAGGAGGACGTCACCTCCGAGCTGGCGTGGATGCAGCGCATCGCCGACGTCGACCAGGAGACCGCCGACCCGGTGGCGTTCCTCGAGGCGCTGAAGCTTGACCTCGAGCAGGACGAGGTCTACGTGTTCACCCCCAAGGGGAAGGTGATCGCCCTCCCGGCGCGTTCCACGCCGGTCGACTTCGCCTACGCCATCCACACCGAGGTCGGCCACCGCTGCATAGGGGCACGCGTCAACGGGCGCCTCGTCCCCCTCGACAGCCGGCTGGCCTCGGCCGACACGGTGGAGATCTTCACCTCCAAGTCGCCGACGGCCGGCCCCTCGAGGGACTGGCTCGGCGTGGTCGCCTCCTCCCGGGCTCGCAACAAGATCCGGCAGTGGTTCAGCCGGGAGCGCCGCGAGGACGCCATCGAGACCGGCCGGGAGGAGCTGGCCAAGGCCCTCCGGCGCGAGGGCATGCCCCTGCACAAGGTGCTCGTCTCCAGTGCCCTGAGCAACGTGGCGTCGTCGATGAACCTGGCGGACGTCGAGGCGCTGTTCGCCTCCATCGGCGAGCACCAGGTGTCGCCGCAGGCGATCGTGCAGCGCCTCGTCCGCGAGCTGCGGACCGGAGAGCCCGAGCAGCTGCCCACCACCGTCACCCATCCGATCCGACGCCCCCGCCGATCGGCCAAGGGCTCCATCGCCGGCCTGTACGTCGAGGGGCTCGACGA
>DATLRV010000036.1:0-47622 GCA_035534455.1 Acidimicrobiales bacterium | reverse complement strand
GGCCTTGCGCTCACCCATCGAAAGCTCCATCGCCGGGGCGTAACCGCTGGAGAGCCGATGGTGGTGGACCTCAGCGAGGCGGAGGTTTCCAGGTGAGGCAACGTAGCGATCTACGCGGAGGTTCTTGGTGAGTCAACTCGCGCCCCGAGCCGGGGGGCGCCTCGAGGCGGTAGCCTGGCTGGACCACGTCGGCGCGCCGGCGTTGGGTGCGGTGGCCGGGTCCTGCGCAACGGTCGCTCGTGAACCGAGTCAGGGTCGGAAGGCAGCAGCTCTCAGCGGGTGAGACCGTGTGCCGTAGCCAACCTGGCCATCGCACCGAGCGCCGGCGCTCGGCCCATCCGGTGTCCGACCCCACCGGTAGGCTCGCCGATCGTGGCTCAGCCGACCGCGGACACCCCAGTGCACGCCGCACGCGCAGACGAGGGCGCCGACTTCGTCTCCCTCTACCGGCGCTTCCGCCCGGGCAAGTTCGCCGAGCTGCGTGGTCAGCCGCACGTCGTGCGGGCGCTTCAGGGCGCGGTCCGCGATGGCCGCGTCGCGCACGCCTACCTCTTCAGCGGGCCGAGAGGGACCGGGAAGACGTCGACCGCCCGCATCCTCGCCCGCGCGCTGAACTGCGCAGTGCCCGCCGACGGCGAACCCTGCGGCGTCTGCGCGTCGTGCGTGGAGATCGCCCGGGGGAGCTCGTTCGACGTGCACGAGCTCGACGCGGCTTCCAACAACGGCGTCGACGCCATGCGCGAGCTGATCGCGCACGCGGCGCTGGCGACGCCCGGCCGCTGGAAGGTGTACATCGTCGACGAGGTCCACATGCTCTCGAACGCCGCGGCCAACGCGCTGCTGAAGACGCTCGAGGAGCCACCCGGCCACGTTGTGTTCGTGCTGGCGACGACCGATCCCCAGAAGGTCCCCGCGACGATCCGCAGCCGGACCCAGCACCTCGAGTTCGGCCTGATCGGCGCCGACACGCTGGAGGGCCTGCTCCAGGACGTGAGTGCAGCCGCCGGGCTCGATCTCGCGGGTGACGACATCGCCGTCGCCGTGCGGAAGGGCCGGGGGTCGGCGCGCGATGCCCTTTCCGCGCTCGACCAGGTGGTGGCGTCCGGGTCGGCCGACGCGCTCCGACCGAGTGTGCTCGCGCTCACCGAGGCGATGGCGTCGGAGGACGCGCGCCGGGCCCTCGTCGAGGTGGCCGCTCTCCACGAGGCGGGATGGGGACCGCAGCAGATCGCGACCGAGCTCGTCGACGACCTGCGCCAAGCGTTCCTCGTCGCGATCGCCCCCGAACTCTGCGCGGCAGCCGGGAGCGAGCGCGAGCGCCTCGCGGAGCAGGCGGGCCGGCTCGGCCTCGCCAGGGTGGTCCGAGCGATCGAGACGGTGGGACGTGCCCAGGTCGACATGCGCGACGCCCCGGACCCGCGGGCCGTCCTCGAAGTGACGCTCGTGCGGTTGGCCCGCCCCGAGCTGGACGACTCGACGGCCGCGCTGCTCGACCGGGTCGCCCACCTCGAGCAGGCGGTGTCGGGAGGGGCGCTCGCCGCGGTCCGCGGCGCGGCCCAGAGCGCACCGTCAGCACGCGCGGAGCACCCGCGCCCAGCAGCCGCACCCCCGTCCGACGACGCCTCCGACGACGCCTCCGACGACGCGACCGACGCGGCCTCCGACGACGCGACCGACGACGCGGGCACCCGTGCTCCGGCCAGGTCGGCCCGCGCCCCGGGCGCGGCGGCGGCTCCCTCGGATCGCCAGCCTCCGGAGCCTGCCGTCGCCGTCGAAGATCGCCCGAGCCTCGGCGCGCTGCGCCGGCAACGGGCGAAAGCCGGAGCCGCGGGGCCGACGACCGCGCCGGCTCAGCCGGTGACCCCTGCCCCCCGCCGTCTCGCCGGCGAGCGTGGATCGGGCGGCGACGAGGCTGCCACCACCAGCCCCGTCGCCGCCGCCGACGCCCCGAGCGCCGCCGACAACCCGAGCTCCGCCGCCGACGCCCCGAGCGCCGCCGACAACCCGAGCTCCGCCGCCGACGTCCCGAGCGCCGCCGACAACCCGAGCTCCGCCGCCGACGCCCCGAGCGCCGCCGACAACCCGAGCTCCGCCGATGCCCCGAGCGCCGCCGACAACCCGAGCTCCGCCGATGCCCCGAGCGCCGCCGTCGCGCCGGCGCCCGACCGGGACCGCATGGTGGAGGCCTGGGGCGACCACATCCTTCGCGCCCTGCCTGCCCGGGCGAAGGCGCTGTTCAGCGCGGGAAGGTTCGTCGCGGTCGACGGGGGCACCGCGACGTTCGCGCTGCCCAACGCGGCACATCGCGAGCGCTGTGAGGACGTGCGCCGACTCGTGGAGCAGGCGATCGGTGCGCACTTCGGCGCGCCGGTCACCCTCGAGCTCACCGTCGACGACGTGGCCGGCGGCGCGGCGGCGGGTCAGTCCGGACCGGACGACGCGGGGCACGAGGCGATGCTCCATCCCGACGACGAAGTCGACCCCGACCAACCCTCGGGCACCCGCGAGTCCGTCGCGGAGGCGCGCCTGCTCGAGGCGTTCCCCGGCGCCGAAGAGGTCTGAGCGGATGTACACCGGTTCGCTCAGGGCACTCATCGACGAGCTCGGCAGGCTGCCGGGTGTCGGCCCCAAGTCGGCGCAACGGATAGCGTTCTGGTTGCTCAAGGTCCCCGGCGAGGACGCCCGCCGGCTCGCCGACGCCATCGTCGCGGTGAAGGAGCGCACGACGCTGTGCGAGCGCTGCTTCAACGTGGCGGAGTCCGGCAACCTCTGCGACGTCTGTGCGGACACACGCCGCGACCCGCACGTGGTGTGCGTCGTCGAGGACCCCCGCGACATCGTGGCGGTCGAGCGGACGCGCCAGTTCCGCGGCCGCTACCACGTGCTCCACGGCGCGCTGAACCCGCTCGAGGGGATCGGGCCGGACCAGTTGCGCGTGCGCGAGCTGCTCGGGCGCATCGACGCCGAAGCGATCACCGAGGCGATCCTGTGCACGAACCCGAACCTCGAGGGAGAGGCGACGGCCATGTACCTCGCCCGGCTGCTCGCCCCGCTCGAGATCACGGTCACCAGGATCGCGAGCGGCCTGCCCGTCGGGGGTGACCTCGAGTACGCCGACGAGCTCACGCTCGGGCGGGCGATCGAGGGCCGCCGCGCCGTCGTCCCGTGACCTCGGGCGGCCGCATCGAGGACCTCGTCGTGTGGCTGCTCCGTCACGCCAAGGCCGCGACCGACCCGCCGCCGGGCGGGACCGACCACGAGCGCCCGCTCGCGCCGAGGGGGAGGCGGGACGCCGCAGCGCTCGGGCTCCGGCTCCGCGCGGGCGACCTCGGGTTCGGCGCGGCGGAGGTGCCCGAGCTCGTGCTGGCGTCGACCGCGGCGCGCACCACCGAGACCGCCGAGAAGGTCGCCGACGCGCTCGGCGTGCCGGTGGACCGCCGCCGGCGGCTCTACTACGGCTCGCCCACAGACGTCCTCGACGAGCTGCGCGAGCTCGACGACTCGGTCCGTTCGGTGATGGTCGTCGGGCACAACCCGACGACCCACTCGCTCGCGCTCGAGCTCCTCGCGCCGGGCGCTGAGGGTGCCGACGAGGCCGACGGCGCCCGGCAGGCGGCCCTCGCGTCCTACCCGACCTGCGCGGTGGCGCTGTTGCGGCCGGGCGTCGCGCGCTGGCGCGACCTCTCGTACGGGTCGGCGAGCCTCGCCGGCTTCGCCAGGCCGCCCTACGACCGCTGAGTCAGGCCGGCTCCCGCCTCACTCCCACTCGATGGTGCCCGGCGGCTTGCTCGTGACGTCGAGGACGACGCGGTTCACCTGGCCGACCTCGTTGGTGATCCGGGTCGAGATCCGCTCGAGGACGTCGTAGGGGAGGCGCGCCCAGTCCGCGGTCATCGCGTCCTCGCTCGTGACTGGCCGCAGCACGATCGGGTGGCCGTAGGTCCGGCCGTCGCCCTGGACCCCGACGGAGCGGACGTCGGCGAGGAGGACCACGGGAACCTGCCAGACCGTCCGGTCGAGGCCCGCCGAGGTGAGCTCCTCGCGGACGACGGCGTCGGCCCGTCGCAGGATCTCGAGGCGCTCCTCGGTCACCTCGCCGACGATGCGCACCGCGAGGCCCGGTCCGGGGAACGGGTGGCGCCAGACGATCGTCTCGGGGAGGCCGAGCTCGAGCCCGAGCGCGCGCACCTCGTCCTTGAAGAGGCGGCGGAGCGGCTCGACGAGCGAGAAGCCGAGGTCGTCGGGGAGGCCGCCGACGTTGTGGTGCGACTTGATCGTCGACCCTCCCGCGCCGTCGCCGCGCGTGCCGCCCGACTCCACCACGTCGGGATAGAGCGTCCCCTGCACGAGGTGCTCGGGGCCGCCGCCCTCGGCCTCGACCTGACGGGCGGCCTGCTCGAAGGCGCGGATGAACTCCCGTCCGATCACCTTGCGCTTCTCCTCGGGGTCCACCACGCCGCGCAGCTCGTCGAGGAACCGGGTCCGCGCGTCGACGGTCTTCAGCCGGATGCCCGTGGCCGCCACGAAGTCGCGCTCGACCTGTTCGGGCTCGCCGAGCCGGAGGAGCCCGTGGTCGACGAAGACGCACGTCAGCCGGTCGCCGATCGCGCGCTGCACGAGCGCCGCGGCGACGGCGGAGTCGACGCCGCCCGAGAGCCCGCAGATCGCCCGGCCGCCTCCGACCTGCTGGCGGACCTCGTCGACGGCCGCGTCGAGCACGTTGGCGGTGGTCCAGGTCGGCGTGATCCCCGCCGCCCGGTACAAGAAGCGCTCGAGGACCTCCTGGCCGTGGGCGGTGTGGTGGACCTCGGGGTGCCACTGCACGCCGCAGAGCGTCCCGTCGACCGACTCGAACGCGGCGACCGGGGAGTCGTCCGTCGACGCGGTCGGCCGCAGCCCTTCGGGGAGGGCGACGACGGCGTCGCCGTGCGACATCCATACCTCCTGCGAAGGGGGCTGGCCCGCGAAGAGCCGGGCCTCGGCGTCGACGGCGACCTTCGTCCGCCCGTACTCGCGCCGTTCCGTGTGGGCGACCTCCCCGCCCATCGCACGGGCGATGGCCTGGAAGCCGTAGCAGATGCCGAGGACGGGCACCCCGGCACGGAGCAGGTCGGCGTCGATCGAGGGGGCGCCGGGCTCGTAGATGCTGGAGGGGCCGCCCGACAGGATCACGGCGGCGGGACCTCGCGCCAGGATCTCTGCGGTCGTGGCGGTGTGGGGGACGATCTCCGAGTAGACGCGGGCCTCGCGGACACGCCGCGCGATCAGTTGTGCGTACTGGGCACCGAAGTTCACGACGACGACGGGTCCTGCACCCCCGGGGGCGCCGCCGGGTCGCAGGTCCGTCATCCGCGGAGTATCACACGCCCGCCCGACCCGGACGCGGCACCGATGCCGGCTGCCGGCTGCCGGCTCAGGAACGCGACCGGAGCACGGCTGCGTCGCCCTGCCCCCCGCCCCCGCACAACCCGACGGCGGCGATCCCGCCGCCCCGGCGGCGCAGCTCGCACAGCGCGCTCAGCGCGAGCCGGTTGCCCGACATCCCGATCGGGTGGCCGAGGGCGATGGCGCCGCCGTTCACGTTCAGCTTCTCCTCGGGAATGCCGAGCACGTCGGCGGAGACCAGCCCGACCGCGGCGAACGCCTCGTTGATCTCGAAGAGGTCGACGGCCCCGACGTCGAGCGACGCCTTGGCGAGGGCCCGGGCGATCGCCCGGGAGGGCTGGTGGAGGAGCGAGGGGTCCGGTCCCGCCACCTGCCCGTAGGAGACCAGCTCGCCCAGGGGCGTCACACCGAGCTCCTCGGCCTTCGCCGCGGACACGACGACCACCGCAGAGCCCCCGTCGGAGATCTGGGACGCGTTGCCGGCGGTGATGGTCCCGGCCTTGTCGAACGCGGGGCGCAGCGACGAGAGCGACTCGGCGGTCGTGCCCGGCCTGACCCCCTCGTCGGTGTCGACCACGAGAGGGTCGCCCTTTCGCTGGGGGACCTGGACGGGGACGATCTCCTCGGCGAACCGGCCCTCCTTTGCGGCCGCCGCGGCCTTCTCGTGGGACGCGGCCGCGAAGGCATCCTGGCGCTCGCGGGTGATGCCGGTCCGCTCGTTGTAGCGCTCGGTGGCAAGCCCCATCGCGCACTCGTCGAACGCGCAGGTGAGCCCGTCGTGCAGCATCGAGTCGACGAGCGTGGCGTCGCCGAGCCGGAGGCCCTCACGTGCCCCGGCGAGGAGGTGCGGCGCACGGGTCATCGACTCCATGCCGCCCGCCACGACGACGTCGGCGTCCCCCGCCCGCACCATCTGGTCCGCGAGGTAGATGACGTTGAGCCCGGACAGGCACACCTTGTTGACCGTCGTCGCGGGGACCGTCATCGGGATGCCCGCGTGGACCGCCGCCTGGCGGGCGGTGATCTGGCCCTGCCCCGCTTGGAGGACCTGGCCCATCAGGACGTAGTCGACCTGGTCGGGTCGCAGGCCGGCCCGCTCGAGCGCCGCCGCGATGGCGAAGCCACCGAGCTGCATCGCGCTGAACGAGGAGAAGGCGCCCGACAGCTTCCCGATCGGGGTCCGAGCGCCTGCGACGATGACGGATCCGGGCATGGATGACCTCCGGTGCGCACCGGCGTGTTCCTCGTCGGTGGAAACAGGGAATGAAGCCGGGATTACCGGCCGGTCACCCATTCTACGGGCTCAACTAACGTCGCGAAAATGAGCGGGATCCTCCAGGCGGCGGTCGAGGGCGCGACGGGCGACGAGCTGGCCGCGATCCCCCTTCCCGGCTCGTTCCGGGCCGCGTTCGTCCGCCGGGACGAGATCGCGCTGTTCGAGGGGCTCGACTCCTCCGACAAGGACCCCCGCAAGTCGCTCCACGTGGGCGAGGTCCCCCTGCCCGAGCTCGCCCCCGACGAGGCCTACGTGGCCGTCATGGCCTCCGCGGTGAACTTCAACACCGTGTGGACGTCGATCTTCGAGCCCCTGCCGACCTTCGGTTTCCTCGACCGGCTGGGAAAGGAGAGCGTCTGGGGGGCACGTCACGCGCTCGACTACCACGTCGTCGGCTCCGACGCCTCGGGGGTCGTGCTCCGCACGGGTTCCCTCGTGCGCAACTGGAAGCCCGGCGACCGGGTCACGATCCACTGCAACTACGTCGACGACCAGGACCCCACGGGGCACGACGACTCGATGCTCGCGCTCAACCAGCGCATCTGGGGATTCGAGACCAACTTCGGCGGCCTCGCCGACGTGACCGTGGTGAAGGCGAACCAGCTCATGCCCAAGCCCGCCCATCTCTCGTGGGAGGAGGCGGCCGTCAACGCGTTGTGCAACTCGACCGCCTACCGGATGCTCGTCTCCCGCAACGGCGCACCCGTCACGCAGGGCGACCGGGTGCTCGTGTGGGGGGCGACGGGTGGCCTCGGGAGCTTCGCCGTCCAGTACGTGCTGAACGCCGGCGGCATCCCGATCGGGGTCGTGTCCTCCCCTGAGAAGGTCGAGACGCTGCACGACCTCGGGGTCGAAGCGGTCATCGACCGCAGCGCGGCCGGGTACCGCTTCTGGAAGGACGAGCACACCCAGGACGAGTCCGAGTGGCGCCGGCTCGGCAAGGACATCCGCGCGCTCGTCGGCGAGGACCCCGACATCGTCTTCGAGCACCCTGGCCGCCAGACGATGGGGGCGTCGGTCTTCGTGTGCAAGCGCGCCGGCACCATCGTCACGTGCGCCGCGACGTCGGGCTACATGGTCGAGTACGACAACCGCCACCTCTGGATGCGGTTGAAGACGATCAAGGGCTCCCACTTCGCCAACTACCGCGAGGCGTGGGACGCCAACCGGCAGGTCTGCGACGGCAAGGTCCTGCCGCCCCTCTCGGCCGTCTTCGGGCTGACCGACGTGGGGGAGGCCGCCTACCAGGTGCACCACAACCTGCACGAGGGGAAGATCGGCGTCCTGTGCCTCGCACCCCACGAGGGGCTGGGCATCGACGACCCGGAGCTGCGCGAGCGGGTCGGCGAGGACCGCATCACGCTCTTCCGGAGACACGACTCCCGAGCGGGGAGGCGATGACCGAGCCGCTCCTCACCGAGATCGACCACGTGGCGATCGCCGTGCGCGACATCGACGCCGCGATCGAGTGGTACGCGGGCACGCTCGGTGCCGAGGTCGCCCACCGAGAGCGCGTCGAGCGCGACGGCGTCGAAGAGGCGCTCGTGAAGGTGGCCGACTCCTACATCCAGCTCGTCTCGCCAATCCGCGCCGATTCGCCGGTGGCCAAGTTCCTCGACCACAGGGGCGAGGGCCTCCACCACGTGGGCTACCGGGTGGCGGACTGCGCGGCCGCGCTGGAGGCGGTCAAGCGTGCCGGCGGCAGGGTCATCGACGAGTCGCCCCGGAAGGGCTCGCGGGACACGACCATCGCCTTCGTCCACCCGAAGACCTCCTTCGGCACGCTCATCGAGCTGGTGCAGGAGGGGGATCGGCCGCGCGCCGAGCACCGCGCGGGCGGGTAGCGCACCGGCCTGCCGCACTAGCCTCGGTCGACATGGAGCACACGATGGCCGATCGCCTCGCGGACCTCGCGGCGCGTCGGGAGGAGGCGCTGCACGCGGGCAGCCCGCACGCGGTGGAGCGCCAGCACGCCAAGGGCAAGATGACCGCCCGCGAGCGGATCGACTACCTCCTCGACGACGGGTCGTTCGAGGAGATGCGCATGCTCTCGCGACACCGGGCGCACGGCATGGGGCTCGACGCGAACCGCCCCTACACCGACGGCGTGGTGACGGGCTTCGGCACCATCGACGGCCGCAGGGTGTGCGTGTTCTCGCAGGACTTCACGGTGTTCGGCGGCGCCCTCGGGGAGGTCTTCGCCGAGAAGATCCACGCCGTCATGGACCTCGCCGCGTCGACCGGGGTCCCGATGATCGGCCTCAACGACGGTGCAGGGGCGCGGATCCAAGAGGGAGTGGTGTCCCTCCACTCCTACGGCGGCATCTTCTACCGCAACGTGGCGTCGTCCGGCGTCATCCCGCAGATCAGCGTCGTCCTCGGCCCGTGCGCCGGGGGAGCGGTGTACTCCCCGGCGATCACGGACTTCGTCTTCATGGTCCAGGGCACCTCGCACATGTTCATCACGGGACCAGACGTGGTGAAGACGGTGACGGGAGAAGACGTCACCCTCGAGGAGCTGGGCGGTGCGATGAGCCACGCGACGAAGTCGGGCGTAGCGACCTTCGTCGCCGCCGACGAGAAGTCCTGCCTCGACGACGTGCGCGACCTGCTCTCCTTCCTTCCCTCGAACAACCTCGAGGAGCCCCCGACGGTCGTGTCAGGCGACGACCCCGAGCGCGAGACCCCTGAGCTCGTCGACCTCATGCCCGCCTCGCCCAACCAGCCCTACGACATGAAGAAGGTCATCACCGCGGTCGTCGACGACGGCGAGTACCTCGAGGTCCATTCGCACTGGGCGATGTCGATCACGTGCGGCTTCGCGAGGATCGGCGGCCGTGCGGTGGGCGTGGTGGGCAACCAGCCCGCGGTGCTCGCCGGCGTCTTAGACATCGACTCGTCCGAGAAGGCGGCCCGCTTCGTGCGGACCTGCGACGCGTTCAACATCCCGCTCGTCACGTTCGTGGACGTGCCCGGGTTCATGCCCGGCACCGACCAGGAGTACGGGGGCATCATCCGGCACGGGGCGAAGCTGCTCTACGCCTATTGCGAGGCGACGGTGCCGCGCATCCAGGTGATCACGCGCAAGGCCTACGGCGGTGCGTACGTCGTCATGAACTCGAAGTCCATCGGTGCCGATCTCGCCTACGCGTGGCCCTCGGCCGAGCTGGCCGTGATGGGGCCGCAGGGTGCGGTCGAGATCCTCTACCGCAGAGAGCTCGCCGCGGCCGCCGACCCGGCCGCCCGCCGCGCCGAGCTCGTCGAGGAGTACACGGAACGGTACGCGACGCCCTACGTCGCGGCGGAGCGCGGGTACGTCGACGACGTCATCTCCCCGGCGGACACGCGCAAGGTCCTCGCGCGCAGCCTGGCCATGCTCGCCTCCAAGCGCTCGGAGCTGCCGCACCGCAAGCACGGCAACGTGCCGCTCTGAGCCGGCCGACGGTGGTCGCGGCTCGGTCAGGGGACGACGCGGCGCCCGGTCGCACGCCGGCGCCAGCGCCGGAGGGAGGGCGGCCCGCGGCCGTGACCGGGCACGGGCTGCGACCGCGGCCCGCCGTCGACCCGGTGGTCGCGGCGCTCGTCGCCGAGGCCGCCCTCGAGCTCTGGCCGCGCCCGCCGGCCGTCGACCCGGCCGCCGACGCGGCGCGGGCCGCCCGTGCCGACGCCGCCGCGCGGGCGTGGCGGTTCAGCGGCCGGTGGTGGACCCGTCGGGCGGCGTTGCGCAGAGACCGCCCCTGGGTGCGCTGACGCGGGGAGCGAGGGCTCAGGTCCCGCGGCCCTGCCGCTGCCCCTGCCCCTGCCGCTGCCGGTCCGCGGCGCCGCGGCCTGCGAGCACGGCGAGGTCGCCGACGATGCGGTCGAGCTCGAAGTCCTTGGGCGTGTAGACCGCGGCGACCCCCTTGCCGCGGAGCACCTCCGCGTCGTCTGCGGGAACGATGCCCCCGACCACCACCGGCACGTCGACCCCCTCGGCGCGCAGGAGGTCGAGCACCTCGGGAACGAGCTGGAGGTGGGAGCCGGAGAGGACCGAGAGGCCCACCACGTCGACGTCCTCGTCCCGGGCCGCCGCCACGATCTCGGCCGGCGTCAGCCGGATTCCCTGGTAGACGACCTCGAAACCGGCGTCGCGCGCGGCGAGGGCGATCTGCTCGGCCCCGTTCGAGTGGCCGTCGAGCCCGGGTTTCGCGACGAGGAGCCGGGGCGGCGCGCCGGTCGCCTCGACGAACGCCCGCACCTGCGTCGCCCCGGCGGAGCCCGCGTCGGTCGTTGCTGCCCGCGGATCTCCCGCCGGGCGTGCACGGCGTGCCGCACCGGTCACGCCGGTCGGGGCGCGGTATTCGCCGAACACGTCGCGCAGCGCCCCCGCCCACTCGCCCGTCGTCCCGCCGGCGAGGGCGAGGTCGATCGTCGCCGGCATGACGTTCGCGGCCGGGTCCGCAGCCGCCCGCCGCAACTCGTCGATCGCCCGTCGCACCGCAGTCCCGTCCCGTGCCGCCCGCCACGCGCGGACGTCGTCCTGCAGCCGGCCCTGCGCCGCCGGGTCGACCTTCAGCACCGAGCCCGCACCGGCGTCCGCGGTGAGCGGGGACGGTTCGGTCTCGGTGAAGCAGTTCACCCCGACGACCCTGAGGTCGCCCGACTCGATCCGGCGCATACGCTCGGCCTGGCTCCGCACCAGCCGGGTCTTCAGCTCCTCGATCGCCTCGAAGGCGCCCCCGAGCGACAGCACGTCGTCGAGCTCGGCGGACGCGCCGTCGACGAGCGAGGACGTCATCTCCTCGACGACCCGCGAGCCCTCGAAGATGTCGGCGTGCTCGAGAAGGTCGGACTCGTACGCGAGGATCTGCTGGACCCGCAGCGACCACTGCTGGTCCCACGGGCGCGGCAGGCCGAGCGCCTCGTTCCACGCGGGCAGCTGGATGGCGCGCGCACGGGCGTCCGCCGACAGGGTGACCCCGAGCGTCTCGAGCACGATGCGCACCACGTTGTTCTCGGGCTGCTGCTCGGTGAGACCGAGCGAGTTCACCTGCACGCCGTAGCGGAACCGGCGAAGGCGGGGGTCGGTGACGCCGTAGCGCTCGAGGCAGATCCGGTCCCACATCCGGCCGAACGCCCGCATCTTGCAGGTCTCCTCGACGAAACGCACGCCGGCGTTCACGAAGAAGCTGATGCGGCCGACGACCTGGGGGAGCTCGGACTCGGTGACCTTGCCCGACGCCCGAACCGCGTCGAGGATCCCGATCGCGGTCGACAGCGCGTAGGCGATCTCCTGGACCGGCGTCGCGCCCGCCTCCTGGAGGTGGTAGCTGCAGACGTTCACCGGGTTCCACTTGGGCACGTGGCGGACCGTGTAGGCGATCGTGTCCACGGTGAGCCTGCGGCTCGGCTCCGGCGGGAAGATGAAGGTGCCCCGGCTCAGGTACTCCTTCACGATGTCGTTCTGCGTGGTGCCCTGGAGCGACTCGGGCGCGACGCCCTGCTCCGTGGCGTACGCGACGTAGAGGCCGAGGAGCCAGGCCGCCGTCGCGTTGATCGTCATCGAGGTGTTCATCTCGCCGACCGGGATGCCCGCCATGAGCTCGCGCATGTGCCCGAGGTGCGCGACGGGGACCCCGACCTTGCCGACCTCACCCGCGGCCTCGGGCGCGTCGGGGTCGTAGCCGATCTGGGTTGGCAGGTCGAAGGCGATCGAGAGCCCCGTCTGCCCCTTGGCGAGGTTCGTGCGGTAGAGCTCGTTGGAAGCGCGTGCACTCGAGTGGCCCGAGTAGGTGCGCATCATCCACGGCGACGATCGGGCCGGGCGCTCGTCAGGCATCGTCGTCGGCGCGTTCAGCGGTAGGTGTAGAAGCCCTGTCCGGACTTTCGGCCGAGCTGCTCCGCCGAGACCATCCGGCGCAGGAGCGGTGCCGTCGCGTAGTGCGGGTCGCGGTACTCGGCGTAGAGCGCGTCGAGGATCGCGACCGAGGTGTCGAGGCCCACCAGGTCGAGCAGCGCGAACGGGCCCATCGGGAAGCCGCAACCCCCCTTCATCGCCGCATCGATTCCCTCCTTGGTGGCGACGCCCTGCTCGAGCAGGCGCACGGCCTCGTTCAGGTAGGGGAACAGCAGGGCGTTGACGACGAAGCCGGCGCGGTCCTTCACCTCCACCGGCTCCTTGCCGCAGGCGCCGGCGAACTCGTGGGCGGCTGCGATCGTCTCGTCGGAGGCGGTGATGGGCCGGATGACCTCCACGAGGGGCATCACGGGCGCGGGATTGAAGAAGTGGATCCCGCACACGCGGTCGGGCCGTCCCGTCTCCATCGCCAGCTCCACGACGGGCAGGGTCGAGGTGTTGGTCGCGAGCACCGCCTGGTCGTCGCAGACGCGGTCGAGCTCGTTGAAGAGGTGCCGTTTCGCGGCGATGTCCTCGACGATGGACTCGATCACGAGGTCGGCGTCGGCGAGGTCCGCGAAGTCCGTGGTCACCGAGACGCGGCCGAGGATCTCGTCACGCTCGTCCTTGGTGCACCGCTCCTTCGCCACCTGGCGATCGAGGGACTTCTCGAGGTTGGCGAACATCGCCTCTGCGGAGGACTGGCTGCGGCTCCGGAGCACCACGTCGTGGCCGTGGGCCGCGGCGACCTCGGCGATCCCGGCCCCCATGATCCCGGCGCCGACGATGCCCACCCGCTTGCACACCATGTACCAGGGTACCCGCCATCTACCGGCCGGTAACCGGGCGTTGCGCTCGCCGGGCCCGCACCGGGACTGTGAGATCGTGTGGGCGTGGTGGCGCCGAGATGAGCCCCGGAATCCTGGCCCTCGTCGGCGGCGGCGAGTGGACGCCGGGCTGCGAGTTCGACGCCCGGCTCCTCGAGGCGGCCGGGACCCGCAAGGTGGTCGTGCTGCCGACGGCCGCGGCGTTCGAGCACCCCGAGCGAAGGGTGCTCGCCGCGGCCGAGTGGTTCTCGCAGTGGGACGCCGAGGTGGAGGGGCTCATGGTGACGAGCCGCGCCGACGCCCAGGACGACGGTGCGGCGGCGATCGTCGGCTCGGCCGGCTTCGTCTACCTGGGCGGGGGGTCGCCGCTGCACCTGCGGTCGGTCCTCAAGGACTCGAAGGTCTTCGCGGCGTTGCGCGCGGCGTGGAACGCCGGCGCCGTGGTCGCCGGAGCCGGCGCGGGGGCACTCGTGCTGTCCGACCCGATGGTCGATCCGCGTGGGGGCGCGCTCACCGTCGGCCTGGGGCTCGTGGAGGGGCTGGCCGTGGTCCCGCTCGGCGACGACCTGCAGGACGACGCGCACGGCGCGAAGCTGCACCGCTCGGTGCTGCTCGCGCCCCCCGGGCTGCCGGTCGTCGGGATCCCCGCGCGTACCGCCGTGCTCCGCGACCCCGAGGGGACCTGGCGGAGCATCGGGGAAGGAGACCCGGAGGTCTTCGTCGACGGGAGCGTCGCGGTCGAGGGGCTCGGCGCGCTCGCAGGGCGCTGACGGCGCAGCCGCCCGGGAGCCGATGGCCATGGCCGCTTGGCCGGATGGCTCAGGCCGCTCCTGCCACGAGCGCAGCGAGGGCTTGGGCGCCCGGGCCGTCGATCGGGAGATGCGTCTGTGTCGGGTACAGCCAGCCGGGGTTCTGCACGGCGAGCGAGTACCAGTCGACGAGGAAGGCGCGCGGGGAGCCGGCGACACCCTGCGCGAGCACCGCGTTGGTCGAGTCCTGCCATGTGCGGTCGACGCGGACGTTCACGAAGACCACGCGCGACGCCCCCGACAGCACCGACATCATGGCGTCGAACTGCGCGGCCGTGACCGGGCCGTTCGTGCCGAGCCCGACGATGACCACGGCGCCGAGGGCGTTCTCGGACTCGAGCTGCCGGAGGGCCGCCTCGCCTGTTGTCCACCACCGGCTCACCACCGCTGTGACGTGGATGCCCGGGACGTCGTTCTCGAGCGCGCCTGCGTAGTCGATCATCACCGAGTCACCGATCGCCGTGACCTGGTCGGCCGCGAAGCCGGCCCCCGGGGGCGGGAGCGGCGGCTCGGTGATCGGGCCGTGGCCCGGCGGCGCTGACGTGGTGGGGGGGACCGCCGTGGTGGAGGGGGGCGCCGCGGTGGTCGTCGTCGAGGACGGTCGGCTCGTCGTGGTGGTGCCCCGGTGCTGCGTCGCCGACAGGTGGTGCGGGGGGTCGTGGGCGTGACCTGCGGCGCCGGGCAGCCCACCCCCGCACGAGGCCGCACCGAGGACCATGGCGCAGAACGCCGCCGCGGCGCTCGCGCGCACGAGTGGGCTCCGGCGTCGCACGCCTATCACTGTGCCCGATCCGCCGGGGTCGCGGGCCGCGTGCACCGCGGGGCTGCGCCGGCCCGAGGTCCGGCAGCGCCCGGCCCGGGGCGGCTACTCGTGCTCGGCGACGGTGAGGGACTCGATGACCACGCTCTCGGACGGCGTGCCCGCGCCGGTCCCGAGCGCGTCGATCGCCTTGACGACGTCGCCACCGGCGACCACGGCGCCGAAGTGGGAGTACTGGGGCGGGAGTCGGGCGCCGTCGGGGCCGCTCACGATGAAGAACTGGCTGCCGTTGGTGTCCGGCCCGGCGTTGGCCATCGCCAGGGAGCCGACCTGGTAGCGCCCGGGCTTGGGGAGCTCGTCGGCGAACCGGTAGCCGGGCCCGCCGCGCCCGGTGCCCTCGGGGTCGCCGCCCTGGATCACGAATCCCGGGATGATCCTGTGGAAGACGATCCCGTCGAAGTAGTGCCAGCGAGCGAGGAAGACGAAGTTGTTCACGGTGAGCGGTGCGCCCGCGGGGTCGAGCTCGGCGACGATCGTGCCCTTGGAGGTCTCGATCGTCGCGGTGTAGCGCTGCTGCGGGTCGATCACCATCGGCGGGGGACCGTCGAACCGCTGGCGCTTGGGGCTGGAGCCGTCGGGTGCGGGGATGTCGGTCATGGCGTCAGCTTTCGTCTTTCGTTGGGTGTCACGGTCAGGATGTCTTGATCTTCACGGTCAGGATGCGCTGGACGACCTTCGGGGGGACGCCGTTGGCCTTCGGTGTCGAGTTCCCCTCCGAGTTGATCTTCGTCACGACGGTCATGCCGGACGTCACGGTGCCGAAGAGCGAGTACTTGTTGCCTTGCGCGAGGTCCGCGTTCAGGGTCTTTGTGCCGCCCGGCACGAGCACGAAGAACTGGCTCCCGTTGGTGGCTGTCCCCCCGGAGTTGGCCATCGCGACGTCACCGCTGGTGTACGACGCCGGGACGTTCTCGTTGGCGAACTCGTAGCCAGGGCCGCCCGAACCGGTCCCGGTCGGGTCTCCCGTCTGGTCCATGAACCCGGGGACCACCCTGTGGAAGGTGCTGCAGTTGTAGAAGCCCTGGTCGGCGAGAAAGACGAAGTTGTTCACGGTGTTCGGCGCCGCCTTCGCGTCGAGGGTGACGACGAAGGAGCCGGCGGCGGTCGTCACGGTGGCCGTGTAGGTCTTTGTCGGGTCGATCGTCATCGGTGGCGGCGACGACCAGTGCTTCGTGTTCGTCCTGGTCTTGGGTGTCGGCGGGCAGTGGGCGGCCACGGCGAGCCTGTCCGCCGCGGCCTGCAGCTTCTGGGTTGTTGTCGCCTTCGAGGTGGTCGTGGTCGTGGTCGTGGTCCCGCTCTTCTTCGGCGGGGTCGAGCCGCCCGAGAACACGCCGGCGCTTGCGAGCGCGACGACCAGGACGACGACCCCTCCGCCAGCGACGAAGCCTCCCGTGCGCAGACGCCGGCGAATCCGTACCCGGCGGACCTGAGCCGCCCGCTTCTTGCGGCGCGCGGCCTTCTGTCTCGCTCGTTTCTCCGTGGGCACGGGCGCACACGTTATCGGGGCCGCGCCGGGCCCGGATAGCGTCTGCCCCATGGCGTTGGTCGTCCAGAAGTACGGCGGGACCTCCGTCGGGGACGCCGACCGCATCCGGGAGGTCGCCGATCACGTCGCGCGCACGCGCCGGGCCGGCAGGGACGTGGTCGTGGTGGTGAGCGCCATGGGCAAGACCACCGACGACCTGATCCGCCTCGCGACGGAGGTGAGCTCGGTACAGCCGCCCCGCGAGTACGACATGCTCGTCAGCACGGGCGAGAGGATCTCCACGGCGCTGTTGTGCATGGCACTGGCGGAGCTCGGGGTGGCGGCCGCGTCCTTCACCGGGAGCCAGGCCGGCATCGTCACGGACACCGACCACACGAAGGCGAAGATCGTCGACATCCGCGCCGGCCGCATCACCGAGGCGCTCGAGTCCGGGACCGTCCCCGTCGTCGCAGGCTTCCAGGGCGTGTCCACCGACAAGGACGTGACGACGCTCGGGCGGGGGGCGTCGGACCTCACGGCGGTCGCGCTCGCGGCGGTGCTCGGCGCGGAGTCGTGCGAGATCTACACCGACGTGACGGGCGTGTTCAGCGCCGACCCGAGGATCGTGCCCGACGCGCACAAGCTGTCCCGGGTGAGCTTCGAGGAGATGCTCGAGATCGCCGCCGCAGGCGGAAGGGTCCTGCAGCTGCGCTCGGCCGAGTTCGCACGCAACCACCGCGTCCCGCTCCAGGTCCGCAGCAGCTTCACCTGGGAACCGGGGACGTGGATCGTGGAGGAGGATGAGGCAATGGAGCAGGCGGTCGTCACCGCGGTCGTCCACGACAGCTCGCAGGCGAAGGTGACCGTGGCGGGCGTGCAGGACAAGCCGGGCATCGCCGCGCGCCTCTTCCGCGCGCTCGCGGACCGATCGGTCAACGTCGACGACATCGTGCAGAACGCGTCGGTCCACGGCACGACCGACATCTCCTTCACGGTCCCCCGGACCGACCTGGCGACCGCCGTCGACGGGGTGAGCGGGCTCCTCACCGAGCTCGGCGCGACAGGGGTCTCCTCGGACCAGGGGATCTCGAAGGTGTCCGTCATCGGCGCGGGGATGAAGTCGCACCCGGGGGTGACGGCGACGATGTTCGAGACGCTCGCAGCCGAGGGGATCAACATCGACCTCATCTCGACCTCGACGATCCGCATCTCGTGCATCGTGCGGGAAGAGGATGCCGAGCGTGCCGTGCGCGTGCTCCACCGCGCCTTCGACCTCGCGTGAGGGTCCCGTCGCGACGGTAGGCTTCACGGATGGCGAGGCTCGGGGTCTTCGGCGCCGCCGGACAGGTCGGCCAGGTGATGCGGTCCATCCTGGCGGAGCGCGCTTTCCCCGTCGACGCGATCCGCTTCTTCGGTTCGGCCCGGTCCGCCGGGACCGTGCTCGAATGGCAGGGGGAACGCGTCGTCGTTGAGGACGCCGCGACCGCCGACCTCTCGGGTCTGGACCTCGCCCTGTGCTCGACCGGTGCGACCGCCTCGCGCGAGCTGGCGCCGCGTCTTGCGGCCGCAGGCGCGACCGTCATCGACAACACGTCGGCGTGGCGGATGGATCCCGAGGTGCCGCTCGTCGTGGCGGAGGTGAACCCCGACGCCCTCTCGCGGGTCCCCAAGGGCATCGTCGCGAACCCGAACTGCACGACGATGGCGGCAATGCCCGTCCTCAAGCCGCTCCACGACGCGGCGGGCCTGCGCCGGCTCGTGGTCGCGAGCTATCAGGCCGTGTCGGGGGCGGGTCGTGCCGGCGTGTCCGAGCTCGAAGACCAGCTCGAGAAGACCGCGGCGCGTGCCGCGGACCTCACGTTCGACGGCGCTGCGGTGGACTTCCCCGAGCCAATGACGTTCCCGGCGCCGATCGCGCACAACGTGGTGCCGCTCGCGGGGAAGCTCGTCGACGACGGGTCGCTCGAGACCGACGAGGAGCAGAAGTACCGCAACGAGAGCCGCAAGATCCTTTCGATCCCGGACCTCGCGGTGGCCTGCACGTGCGTGCGCGTGCCGGTGTTCACCGGGCACTCGGCCGCGATCGTGGCGGAGTTCTCCCGAGAGCTCTCCCCGGGCGAGGCGAGCGACCTTCTCGCGGACGCTCCCGGCGTCGAGCTCTCCGAGCTGCCGACGCCTCTCCACGCGGCCGGCCGCGACGCCTCCCTCGTCGGGCGCATCCGACGGGCGGACGGCGGCGGCCTCGCCCTGTTCGTCGTCGGCGACAACCTCCGCAAGGGGGCTGCCCTGAACGCGGTGCAGATCGCGGAGCTGCTCGTCGGGGGGCGCTGACGGCGAGGGGCACCCCCGGGTCGTCGGTCAGGCGGCGCCGGGACCCGGTGGTTCGGACCCGGCCCCCAAGGTGAACGCCGACATCCGGCGCGCCAGGTTGACGGCGTGGTCCCCGAAGCGCTCGTAGAACCGGCCGACCATCGCGAGCTCGATCGCGACCGGGACCGGCATGGCGCCCGTCGCGAGCTCGGCGGTGAGCCCGACGTGGAGCTCGTCCATCTCGTCGTCGAGGGCGTCCACGACCGTGCCGGCCTGGGGGGAGCGCTCCGAGAACGCATCGGCGGTGCTGGCCCAGATGGCGGACGCCACCTCACCCATGCGCTCGACGAGCCCACGGCTGCGCGGAGACATCTCGGCACCGAGCCCGCGGGCGGCCAGGCGTGCCACGTGCTCTGCGAGGTCGCCGTTGCGGTCGAGGTCGGGGAGCATCCGCAGCACCATCACCAGCTCCGCCCGCTCGGACTCCGTCGTCCGGCCCGAGACGAGCTGTCGCTGGGCGAGGGTGCTGATCGCCGCGATCTGCTCGTCGACCAGCTCGTCGCGGACCATCAACAGCTTGGCGGCCTCCCGGTCGCAGGCCAAGAGGGCGTGGGTCGCTCCGGCGATCGCCTCGCCGCCCACCAGCGCGACGACGTGGACGACCATCCGGTCGATCTCCTCGAGGACCCCGGCGCTCGGTCGCGACCGGTCGGCGCGCCCGGACGGCTCGGCCCCCGGTGCGGGGGGCTCGACGCCCTGCGGCGCGCCCGTGCGCCGATCGAGCCGCGTCCGGACGGCCTGGCTGGCCAGGATGGAAAGGCGCCCCACCGCGCCCGACGGTAGCCCGTCGCCGCCGCCGTGACAGCCCGTCGGTACTGTGACCGCGGTGGCGATGAGGGTCGGGGCGCACCCCTACGGCGACGGCGCCTTCGAGGTCCTGTCGCACGCGGTACGCACCGCGAAGGGGACCGATCCCTTCACGCCGGTCACCGTGGTGGTGGAGCGCGGTGCGCTGGCGCTCGCCGTGCGCCGTCGCCTCGCCGCGGCGCCGCCCGGCGTGGTGCACCTCCGCTGCACGACGTGGGCGAGGCTCGCCGCCGAGCTCGCCACGCGGTGGCTCTCGTCGGGCGACCGGACCGTGCTGTCGGCGGCGGTCGAGCTCGAAGCCGTCCGGGCGGCGCTCGCCGAGGAGACCCCGCCGCGCCTGGCCGGCGCGCTCGACCAGCCGGCGACGCTGCGCGCCCTCGTGCGCACCTACCGCGAGCTCGCCGCGGTCCCCGACGGCGCGCTGGAGGCGCTGTCGGCGCAGAGTGACCGGACGGGTGACGTGATCGCCGTCGTCCGGCGGGTGCGCGCATCCCTGGCCGGTTGCGTCGGCACCGGCGAGCTGCTCGAGGCCGCGGCGGCCGAGGTCCGGCGAGCCCCCGCATGGGCGGCGGGGCTGTGCGGGACGGTCGCCGTGCACCTGCCGCGCCGGATGGTCACAGCCGAGCTCGCGCTCGCCGGCGCCCTCGCTGCCTGCACGGACGTGGAGGTGATCGTCGGCACCACCGGTGTCGACGATGCGGACGCGCCGGCGCTCGCTCTCGTCGCGCGGCTGTCGGAGCTGTCGGGGCTGTCGGGGCTGTCGGGGCCGGCGGGGCCGGCGGGGCCGGCGGGGCCGGCGGGCGGTACCGGGCGTCCCGATGGTGAGGTCCCGACGCCGTCGTGGGTGCGGTCCGCGCCAAGTGCCGACGCGGAGGTGCTGATGGCTCTTCGCCACCTCATGACTCGAAATCGGGAGGGCGTGCCACTCGAGCGGATGGCGCTGCTCCACGGTGGGGCGCCCCCGTACCGGCAGCTCGTCCACGACGCCGTCGTCCGTGCGGGGATCCCCGCCTACGGCGGGAAGGTACGGCCGCTGGCTTCGACCGTCGCCGGGCGTGGGCTCGCCGGGGCAATGGCGCTCGCCGACCACGACTGGCGACGGGACGACGTGGTCGCGTGGCTCGCCTCGGGGCCGCTCCTGTTCGGCGGGCGCCCGGTCCCGGCGGCAGAGTGGGACGCCCTTTCCGTCGAGGCGGGTGTGGTGTCGGGGCTCGACCAGTGGCGGGAGCGCCTCGGCTCCCATGCCGCTGCGCTGCGTGAGGACGCCCGGGGTCACGCGCTCCCCGGCGGCCAGGCCGACGACCTCGACGAGGACGACCTCGACGAGGACGACGTCGACGAGGACGACGTCGACGAGGAGCACTCCACGGCTCGACGGGCGCGCCGGCTCTTGGCGGACGCCCGGCGCTGCGACGAGCTCGTCGCCTTCCTGGACGAGATGGCAGCGCGCCTCACCGGTGCGCCCGCCACGTGGGCGGGCTGGGGGGAGTGGGCCGGGTCGCTCCTCGCGGAGCTGTTCGGATCGGCGGCCCGGCGACAGGAGTGGCCGTCCGACGAGATCGTGGCCTTCGATGCCGTGGCCGAGGCGCTCGGCAGGCTGGGCGCGCTGGACTGGCTGGGCGGTGCCGCGCCGAGCGCCGTCGACTTCCGCATCGCGCTCGGGGCGGAGCTCGACGTGCCTTCGCCGGACACGGCCCGGTTCGGTCAGGGGCTGCTCGTCGGGCGCGTGCAGGAGGCGGTGGGGCTCGAGCTCGACGTGGTCTGCGTCGTGGGGATGGTCGACGGCGTGTTCCCCGCCGGCCGGGGCGACGACGTCTTGGTGCCCGACCGAGAGCGTGAGCGCGCGGGCGAGGCCGTGCCGCTGCGGGGGTCCGATGCGGCGGAGGGCCGAAGGGACTTCCTCGCCGTGCTCGGCTCGGCGAAGGAGTCGGTGCTCTCCTACGCCCGGTACGACCAACGCCACGGCCGGGAGCTCCGCCCGGCTCGCGTCCTGCTCGAATCCCTCGAGGCGCTCGCCGGCGACGGACGTCGGCGCGGGGCGGGGGAGCTGCGGGGCGGCCCACCCCCGTCGATCGACGGTGACCGGTTCCAGTTCGTGGCCTCGTACGCCGACGCGGTGCGCGACGGCGTTCGAGACGCCGAGGCGGTGTCGGAGGCCGACTGGTGCCTCCGGAGCCTCACCCGATGGGTCGCGGCGGGCGGGTGGGTCTCGGACCACTTCTTGGCGCGCGACGACCCCGTCCTGGCGGGAGCGTCCATGGTCCGGCGAGCGCGGCGGAGTGCCCGCTTCACGCGCTTCGACGGCCTCGTCGAGCGCCTGGCGATCCCGTCCCCTGCAACGGGTGCCGTCCAGTCGGCCACGGGTCTCGAGAGCTTCGCCCGCTGCCCGCGCCGGTACTTCTTCTCCCACCTGCTCCGGGTGACAGCACGCGAGCTGCCCGAGGCGGTCCTGCGGCTGAGTCCCGCAGAGCGTGGCGTGATCATCCACCGGGTGCTCGAGCGATTGGTCGCGGACGAGATCGTGCGACGGGCAGGAGACCAGGGCCCGGGAGAGGACGTTCCAGCCGAGGTCCCGGCGGACCGGGAGGCCCGCATGCTCGCCTACGCGGAGGAGGAGTTCGCCGACGCGCGTGGGCGGGGCGTGACCGGCCATCCGGCGCTGTGGGCCCTGGAGCGCTCGAGGATCACGAGCGACCTGCGCGAGCAGCTCCGGGCGGAGGCGGACTACCGGCGGGTCACGGGGGCCCGGCCGGTCGCGGTCGAGCTCGGCTTCGGCCCGGCGTCGGGCACCGACGTGGTCGTCGACACCCCGGCGGGTCCCGTGCGGTTCCGCGGCAGGATCGACCGGGTCGACGAGCTCGCGGACGGGTGGATGGCCGTCGTCGACTACAAGTCGGGGAAGCGGTTCTCGACGCAGGACGGCGACGACCCGCTGTCTCGAGGCGAGCGACTCCAGCTGCCGGTCTACGCGCTTGCGGCGAAGGCCGCGTACGGCGGCGGGCGAAGGGTGCGCGCCGGCTACTGGTTCGTCGGGTCTCCGACACCGCCCGAGTGGACGGTGCTCGACGACCCGGTCGAGCGCCGGCTCGTCGAAGTCGTCGGCATGCTGTCCGGCGGGATCGAGACCGGCCGCTTCCCGGCGCGCCCGGGCCCGAGCGACGGAAGGAACGGCAGGAACACCCGCGGCCAGAACTGCACGTACTGCCCGTACGACACGATATGCCCGCCGGACCGGGGTGCCGGTTGGCGGCGCAAGCGCGCCGACCCGGCGCTCGAGGGCTACGTGGCGCTCGTGGGGGACACATGAGCGGCCGGCTCGGCGACCCCGTGCCCACGACCGGGGACGATCCGGTACAGCTGCTCCTGTTCGCGCCGTCAGGCCCCGCCGAAGACGCGGCCGCGATGCGGGGCGCAGACGCGGCCGCCCGAGACGCGGCCGCCAGAGACGCGGCCGCCCGAGACGCGGCCGCGCTGGCGGACCCCCCCGTCGACCAGGACGACCGGGTGCGCATCGCCACCGAGCTCGACCAGACGGTCTTCGCGGTCGCGGGAGCCGGGAGCGGAAAGACGCGGCATCTCGTCGAACGCGTCCTGCACGTGCTGCTCACCGGAGCCGCCCGCGTCGACCAGCTCGCGGTCATCACCTTCACCGAGGCCGCGGCGGCCGAGCTCCGCGAGCGTGTCGGTGAGGCGCTCGACGAGGTCGTCACGTCCGCGAACCCCGAGTCCGACAAGCTGCAACGTGCGGGGGAGGCCCTCGGTGCGCTCGACGGGGCGGCGATCACGACCCTGCACGGGTTCGCGCGGCGGATTCTCTCCGCCTACCCGTTCGATGCGGGGCTCCCGCCCACGTTCGACGTCCTCGACGAGGCGCGCTCGCTCGCGGACCTCGACGAGCACTGGGTCGACACGGTGGACGGGCTTCTCGCCGACGAGGGCCGGGCGCAGGCGGTGCAGTGGGCGATCGTCGCCGGCGCGGACCTTGGCAAGTTGCGCACGATCGTCCGCCGGATGGGCGAGAATTGGGATCGTCTGGGGAACGCTGCGCCGGGACGGCGCGCCGCCTCCCGCGGGTTGCCGCGCCTGGACGCCGAGCCGGTCGTCGCGCTGCTGCGCCGGGCTCTGGCGCTCGGGCCGCTGTGCAACGACCCCGACGACGGGCTGCTCGGCCATCTCGAGCTCCTCCGCCCGTACCTCGGACACCTCGAGCGCACCGGGGGCGACGAGCTCCAGCTCCTGCGGATGCTGGTGTGGCCGCCGCGCCGGTTGTCGGCCCGGACGAGGGGCACGGCGAACGCGTGGGGCGGACGCAAAGCCGAGGTGGTCGAGCTCCTCGACGAAGCGGAGGCCGCGCGCCAGGGCGCGGCACGCCGAGCGGTGGCAGGGGCGATGGAGGTGGTGGCAGAGGCCCTCGCCGAGCTCGCCGTCGCCGCCGCGCGTCGGCGACAGCACGAGGGGCGCCTCCAGTTCCACGACCTCCTCGTGCTCGCGTGCGAGCTGGTGCGGAACCGTCCTGACGTGCGCGCAGCGCTCCACGAGGAGTACCGGTACGTGTTGGTCGACGAGTACCAGGACACCGACCCCCTCCAGGCCGAGCTCGTGACGATGATCGCCGCCGAGCCGGGTGCACCGGTGGGGGAGGTCCCGTGGTGGGACCTGGCCACGGTGCCCGGTGCGCTCTTCTTCGTGGGCGACCCACTCCAGTCGATCTACGCCTTCCGGCGCGCCCACGTCGGCACGTTCCTCCGCACGCGCGACGATGTGGCGACCTCCGAGGCTCGGCTCGTGACGAACTTCCGTTCAGCGCCGGGGATCGTCGACTGGGTCAACGCGGTCTTCGAGCTCGTCGTCGGCGACGGCGAGCAGGATGTGCAGCCGGCCTACGCGCCCTCGCGCGCGGCGCGACGCGCCGCAGCAGGGTCCCCGCCGGCCGTCAGCGTCGTGGGCGCTGGGGCGGACCACGAGCTGTCCGCGTCCGCGACGAGGAACCTCGAAGCGGAGGAGGTGGCCGCGCTGCTCCGCCGGGCGGTGGACGAGGGGTGGCTGGTGGGCGCCGGCGGTCGCCCCGTCCAGCTCGACGACGTCGCGGTGCTCGTTCCGACGCGGACCTCGGTCCCGGCGCTCGAGGCGGCGTTCGACGCGGCCGGCATCGACTACCGCCTCGAGTCGAGCTCGCTCGTCTACGACACCCGCGAGGTGCAGGAGCTCCTCCACGTGCTGCACGCGATCGACGATCCCTCCGACAGTGCGTCCGTCGTGGCCGCACTGCGCACGCCGGGTTTTGCCTGCGGGGACGACGACCTGCTCCGCCACCGGTTGGCAGGGGGGCACTGGGACTACCGCGTCGACCCCCCGGCGACGCTCCCCGCCGAGGACCCGGTACTGCTGGGGCTCCTGCGGCTGCGCACCCTGCACGGCGCCCGGACGTGGACCGGTGTGAGCGAGCTCGTCGCCCGCGTGGTCGACGAGGCGCGGCAATTGGCCGCGGCGCTCGACGGGCGCCGCTGGCGGGAGGAGTGGCGCCGGCTGCGTTTCGTCATGGACCAAGCCCGCCAGTTCACTGAGACCTCGCCGGGCACGCTCCGCCAGTACCTGGCATGGGTGGACGTCCAGCGGGACGAGGACGCGCGGGTCACCGAGGTGGTGCTGCCGGAAGCCGACGCCCCTGCCGTCTCGATCATGACCGTCCACGCCGCCAAGGGCCTCGAGTTCCCGGTCGTCGCCGTCGTCGGCCTCGGCGCGACGCCGCAGGCGATCACGGCGCCCGCGGTGCTGTTCGGCCAAGACGGGGTCGAGCTCGCAGTCCGAAGGACAATCTGCACCGGCGGCTACGACGCGGCGCGTCAGGCAGAGCAGCGGATCTTCGAGCGCGAACGGCTGCGCCTTCTCTACGTGGCCCTGACTCGCGCCCAGAACCACCTCGTCGTGAGCGTCCACCGTCCACAGCGGTCGGGGACGAGCACGGCTGCTGCGCTCGAGGCCGTGCTCGACGGCGTGCGGCACCTCTGCGACGACCGGGAGGCCGGGACCGAGGATGCGCGGCCGGCGTCCGCGCCCGCCCAGGCGGTACCGGGCACGACCCCGGCGCGCTCCGGGAGGAGGAGGGGCGCGCCGGCCGGCGTGGACGATCCTGCGTCCCTCGAGCGCTGGGTGCGCGACCGGGAGCGTCGGCTCGCCACCCGCTCGTCCGTCATCTCGGCGACGGCGGTCGCGAAGCTCGCAGGTGCAGCGCCAGAGTCGGTGGCTGCCGGAAGCGGTCTCCACGACGAGCCTGACGACACAGCCGGGACAGCAGGTCCGGAGGAGGACGCGGGTGACGGCGCCGCGGGCGCGCGCACGCTGTGGCGGCGAGGGCGTGCCGGGACCGCGCTCGGGCGCGCCGTCCACGCCGTGCTGCAGACCGTCGACCTGCGCACGGGTGCCGGTGTCGAGGCGATGGCCCGCGCGCACGCCGCCGCCGAAGGGGTGCCGACGCGTTGGGCGGAGGTCGCCGCGCTGGCCCGGGCGGCGCTCGACAGCGCGATCGTCCGGCGGGCGGTGGGCGGGCGCCACTGGCGGGAGCTCTATGTCGCCGCGCCCCTCGGTGCGGGCGTGCTGGAGGGCTTCGTGGACCTCCTCTTCGAAGGCCCCGACGGGCTCGAGGTGGTCGACTACAAGACCGACCGGGTCCGGAGCGACGACGAGGTGACGCGGCTCTCCGCCCGCTACCGGCTGCAGGGCGCCGCCTACGCGGCAGCGGTCGAAGCCGCGACGGGCCGCCCGGTTCGCCGGTGCACCCTCCTCTTTCTCCGGGGAGACGACGCCATCGCGCGCCCGGTGGAGGACCTGGAGGCGGCCATGGACGAGGTGCACCGGGCGATGCGCACCGGTTGACCAGCAAGTCGTAAGGCTCCTTTGGGCACGTTCTCAGGTCTTTCCCAGCCAGAACCGTCAGAGTGACGCGGCGAATGCATTGCCGTGACGCGGCGCGGCGTGCGGTACGGACGAGAGGAGTCCATCTGTGAGGATCCTGGTTCTTGGGGGAGATGGGTACCTGGGCTGGCCGGTTGCGCTGCACCTGTCGGGTCGCGGCCACGACGTCGGCGTCGTCGACAACTTCGCTCGGCGTCAGTACGACTTCGAGATGGGCGTGGACAGCCTGGTCCCGATCAAGCACCTCCAGCACCGGGTTCGCGTGTGGGAGGAGGTGTCCGGCCTCAAGCTCTCGACCTACGTGGGGGACCTCACGGACGCGCCGTTCGTCCACCGGACGATCAAGGAATTCGCGCCGGAGGCCGTCGTGCACTTCGCCGAGCAGCGGTCCGCGCCGTACTCGATGATCGACCAGAACCACGCGGTCTACACGCAGGTCAACAACGTCGTCGGGACGCTGAACCTGCTGTACGCGATCGCCGACGTCGACCCGTCGATTCACCTCGTGAAGCTCGGCACCATGGGCGAGTACGGCACCCCCAACATCGACATCGAAGAGGGGTTCATCGAGATCACGCACCGCGGGCGGACCGACGTCCTGCCCTATCCCAAGCAGCCGGGCTCCTTCTACCACCTGTCGAAGGTGCACGACAGCCACAACATCACGTTCGCCTGTCGCATCTGGGGGCTGCGGTCCACCGACCTCAACCAGGGCATCGTCTACGGCCAGGAGACGCCCGAGACCGGCCTCCACCCAGACCTCGCCACCCGGTTCGACTACGACGGCGTGTTCGGCACCGTGCTGAACCGGTTCTGCGTCCAAGCCGTCGTCGGCCACCCGCTGACCGTGTACGGCAAGGGCGGGCAGACCCGCGGCATGCTCGACATCCGCGACACCCTCGCCTGTGTCGAGCTCGCCTGCGTGAATCCCGCGGAGCCCGGCGAGTACCGCGTGTTCAACCAGTTCACCGAGTCTTTCTCCGTGATGCAGCTCGCCGAGATGGTGGCCGACGCGTATCCCGGGAATGCGGAGATCTCGCACCTCGACGACCCCCGGGTGGAGAAGCAAGAGCACTACTACAGGGCGGCGCACACCAAGCTGCTCGACCTCGGCCTCGTCCCGCACCTGCTCAATTCCAAGACGCTCGCGTCCCTCCTCTCGGTGGTCGAGCGGCACCGTGACCGCGTCGACCGTCGGGCGATCGGGCCGACCGTCGAGTGGCGGAGCACGGCAAGCGTCCTCGTCACCTCCGGTGCCGCCGGACCCAGGGCAAGCATGGAGGCGCCTGCGGCCGCCGTGGAGGCCGAGCCCTCCGAGGCGTAAGCCGGGGACGCACCGGGGGCGGGTGCCGCTCGCCTGCGCCTGCACCCTCGGGCGCCGGGACGCGGCGATAGCGTCACGCGCCGGTGCCTCCCATCGACCGTCGCCGACGCCGGCGCCGGCGCCACGTCTCTCGCGCGGCTGCAACCGCCCTTGTCGGCATCGTCATGGGCGCGGTCGTCCTCGCCGTGATCATCGGCGGCCTGCTCCGCGTGCCGTCGCAATCCACGGGCTACCTTCGGTCGGTCGACCGGTCCTTCGCATTGCAGGCGCGTCCGGTCGTCCAGGCGTCCAACCGGCTCGGCAGGAAGCTCCACACGGTGCTTGCCTCGATGACCGCGCAGCAGCGCAGCGAGCTCGAGCTCGAGCTCGACACACTCGTGCGGTCCAGCGCCTCGCTGGCGCGAGAGGCGGCGACAGCCGCATCGCCGTCACCCGCGGGCGGCGCGGGAGTGGCCGTGGCGGCCGCCATGTCCGACCGGGCAATCGCGATGCTGACGATCCGGACGGCCGTCGACCGCCTGCTCGGGATGACGCCCGTTCCCGTGGCGGGTGCGCCGGACCCCGCGCACTCGGGGGTGGTTGCGCGGCGACTCACCGCTGCCGGGGCCGCGGCGAAGCTCGACGCCGCGGGCGCGCTCCTCGCCCGAGGTGACCGGGACTACGCGGCGGGGCGCCACGCGCTGCGCAACGCACCCGGCCACGCACGCCTGCCGTCGTCCGTCTGGTCGAGCGCGACCGCAGCCTGGTCCTCGAGCGGCACGACCGCCATGGCCGACGCGCTGGTGAGCTCCGCCACGCTCGCTGCCGTCCACCGCGTGGAGCTCCTGGCGCACACCCTTGCGTTGACACCTGCGCCGGTCCCGTCAGCGGGAACCGGGACCACACAAAGCGTCTCCGTGCTTCCCCCGACCGGCCGCGTCGGGATCTCGGTCGTGGTCGAGAACGCCGGCAACGTCGCCGCCCACCGCATCGTCGTCCGCGCCACGCTCAGGGAGGTCGGGAGCGCGCCGAGCACCGCGACGAGCGGTGGGACAGGCGGGACAGGCACGAGCGGCGGGACAGGCACGAGCGGCGGGACAGGCACGACAGGCACGAGCGGCACGACCCCAGCCACCGGTACGGCCACAGGCATCGTGACGCAGAGCAAGCCGCGCCGCATCTCGCTCGCCGCGGGGAGCTCGGTGTCGGTCACGTTGCCGAGCGTGCGAGTCACGCCCGATCATCACTACACCGTCGAAGTCACGGTCGAGCCGCCCGTCCCCGACGTCGCGGGTGCCGTCACGTCCGACGCCCTCTCCTTCCGGGTTGCCCCACCGGGGCCGCCGACCGTGGCGCAGCTGCTTCCCACCAACGGACGAGCGCGGGGCGGTACCGACGTCACGATCCTCGGGTCGGGGTTCACATGGGTGACGGCCGTGACCTTCGGCTCGGTGTCCGGCCGCTTCAAGGTCGTGTCGAGCACGCAGATCACAGTGGTGTCGCCGCCTGGGACTGGCACGGTCGCGGTCCACGTGCACAATGCCGGCGGCGCGTCCCCGAGTTCCAGCGCCGACCAGTACCGCTACCGGCGGAAGTAGCTTCGCGCGCGGGGTCGACCGGGGGTCGATCGACCCGTAGGATCGGGTGGGCGCCGTGTGCGGTGCGGTCCACCCGGTGCCCCGCGGACCCCGTCCGTTGACCGCGTTGACCGGACAGCCACAGGAGGCGTTCGCTCGTGACCGAGAGCATCACGATCACTGACAACCGGAACGGCGAGTCCTACGAGATCCCGATCGTCAACGGCGGCCTGAGCGCCACCGAGTGGGCGAAGATCGTCCCCGGCATCTGGTTCCTGGACCCCGGGTTCATGTCCACCGCCGCGGCGGAGAGCGCGATCACCTACCTCGACGGGACAGCCGGGATCCTCCGCTACCGCGGCTACCCGATCGAGCAGCTCGCGGAGAAGTCGACCTACCTCGAGGTGGCGTACCTGCTGCTCCACGGCGAGCTGCCGACCGCGAGCCAGTACGACGAGTGGCGCCACGACGTCACGTACCACACGTTCATCCACGAGAACGTACGCAAGCGGTTCCTCGAGGGCTTCCACTACGACGCGCACCCGATGGGCATGCTCGTGTCGGCCGTCGCAGCCCTCTCGACCTTCTACCTCGACGCGAAGGACATCTTCGACCCGACCTCGCGGCAGAAGCAGATCGTCCGGCTGATCGCCAAGATGCCGACCCTCGCCGCCGCGTGCCACCGGTTCAGCGTTGGGATGCCCTTCGTCTACCCGGACAACTCACTCGACTTCCCCGCGAACTTCCTCCAGATGATGTGGAAGGTGGCCGAGCCCCGCTACGAGGCGGACCCCGCGCTCGCCCGGGCGCTCGAGATCCTCTTCATCCTCCACGCCGACCACGAGCAGAATTGCTCGACGACGGCCATGCGCGTGGTCGGCTCCTCGCACGCGGACCCGTACTCTGCCTGCGCCGCGGCGTGCGCCGCCCTCTACGGGCCCCGCCACGGCGGCGCGAACGAGGCGGTGATCCGCATGCTCACCGACATCGGGTCGATCGACAACGTCCCCGCGTTCGTCAACGGGGTGAAGGCCGGCCACGGCCATGTCCGCCTCCAAGGCTTCGGCCACCGCGTCTACAAGAACTACGACCCCAGGGCGAAGATCATCAAGCAGACGGCCGAAGAGGTGTTCGCCGTCACCGGCAAGAACCCGCTGCTCGACATCGCGCTGAAGCTGGAGGAGATCGCTCTCAGCGACGAGTACTTCACGTCGCGCCGCCTCTACCCGAACGTCGACTTCTACTCCGGCCTCATCTACCAGGCAATGGGGTTCCCCCTCGAGATGTTCCCGGTCCTGTTCGCGATCCCCCGTACCGCGGGATGGCTCGCGCACTGGCAGGAGATGCTCGACCAGGACTCCAAGATCGCCCGGCCCCGCCAGCTCTACATCGGCCCTGAACCCCGCGACTACGTCACGATGGCCGAGCGCGCGGCCAGCTGACGCGGGTCCTCAGGGGGTCCGCATGCGGACGAGACCCTCTTGGACCATCGACACGACGAGGCGACCGCTGCGGTCGAAGAGGAAGCCTCTCGCGAGTCCCCGGCCGCCGGCCGCCACGGGGGAGTCGGTGTCGAACAGGAGCCACTCATCGGCGCGGAATGCCCGGTGGAACCACATGCAGTGGTCGAGGCTCGCGGCCATGAACGTCGGGTCGCCCCAGCGGACCGCGTGCGGGTGGATGATCGTGTCGAACAGCGAGAGGTCCGAGGCGTACGTGGCCACGCACGCGTGGAGCAGCGGGTCGTCGGCCAGCTGGCCGTCGGCCCGGATCCACAGACGCTGGTAAGGCTCGCGGGGCTCGCGCCGCAACCACGGCAGCTCGCCGATGTGACGCTGGTCGATCGGGCGGGGACGGTCGAACCACTCACCGAGCTCCTCGCGCCAGGGCTCCAGCCGTTCGGTGACCGTCGGCAGGGTCTCGGGATCCGGCGCATCGGGCATGTCGAACTGGTGCTCGAAGCCCGGCTCGTCGTCGTGGAACGAGGTGGAGAGGTTGAAGATCGCGCGGCCGTGCTGGACGGCGACCACCCGCCGCGTCGTGAAGGAGCGGCCGTCGCGGATCCGGTCCACCTCGTAGAGGATCGGCACGGACGGGTCGCCGGGTCGCAGGAAGTAGGAGTGGAGCGAGTGGACCTTCCCGTGCTCCACCGTGCGACCGGCAGCCATGAGCGCCTGGGCCGCCACCTGCCCGCCGAAGACCCGCTGGCGCTCCTCGTCGGGTTGGGTGCCACGGAAGATGTTCACCTCGATCGGCTCGAGGTCCAGCAGGTGGACGAGAAGGTCGAGGGCGTCGCTCACGGTGGCCATGTTGGCAGGAGCTCGGCGCGCTGCGCACCGTGAGGGTCGGCCCGGCCGGTCGACATGGCGCGGCGGAGTGCCCCGGCACAGTTCGGGCCGGCACGTTCCCGAAGGCGCCCGACGGGTAAGGTGGCATCTCGATGCCCCAGCTCCTCGAGACGATCTGGGCGTGGTTGCACACGCCTCAGGGGCGAAAGATCTTCCGTTACACGATGACGTCGGTCATCTCCACGGCCGTCTCGCTCTTCGTGCTCGGCATCGTCTTCGGCGTGCTCCGGCTGTGGACCGAAGTGCCGAGCACGATCTTCGCCAACGTGGTCGCCGCCTTCCCCTCCTACTGGCTCAACCGCCGGTGGGCCTGGGGAAAGTCTGGCCGCTCCCGTCTCGTCAAAGAGGTGCTCCCTTTCTGGGTGATGTCGATCGCCAGCATTGCGTTCTCCATGGTCGGCGCGAGCGTGGCCCGTTACCTGGGGCAACGGTGGGACCTCGCCGCTCACCACCACCTCGAGCTGACGGCGCTGGTCCTCTTCGCGAACGTGATGTCCTTCGGCATCTTCTGGGTGCTGAAGCTGATGGTCTTCAACCGCACGTTCAAAGTGCCGACGCTCGCCGACGAGATCGCCGAGCACCTCGAGGCGGAGCGCACCGAGGGGGGCACGGCCGTCCGGCCCGACGACGACACCGCCGTCGTGCGCTGAAGAGCGGCCGCACCGAGCCGTTCCCGCGAGGGTCAGTCGCGGAAGTTCTCGAACTGCAGCGGGATGCCGAAGTCCTCGGCTTTGCACGAAGCGATCACCGCTTGAAGGTCGTCGCGCTTCTTCCCTGAAACCCGGACCTGGTCGCCCTGGGTCTGCGATGCGACACCCTTCAAGTTGAGGTCCTTCACGAACTTGTGCAGCTTCTTGGCGTTGTCCTGGGAGATCCCCGCGCGGATCGCGATCCGTTGCCTCGCAGCGCCCTTGGACGCCTCCTCGACCTTCCCTGGGTCGAGGGCCTTCAGGGAGACCTGCCGGCGGACGAGCTTCTCCTCGAGCACCTGTCGGAGGGCGCCGAGGCGGTCCTCGGTCGACGAATGAAGCGTCATGTCCCCGGTCCCGAGCTCGATCCGGGACTCGGTCCCCTTGAAGTCGAAGCGCGTCGACGCCTCCCGGTTCGCCTGGTCGACGGCGTTGCGCACCTCTTGCATGTCCACCTCGGACACGATGTCGAAGCTCGGCATGACTCCACCCTAGAGCCGCAGGTCGAGCGGGTGGGCGAGGTCGCCCCGCGCGTGCTTGGGATAACCTCTCCTTGGCGGGTCGGTGTCCGAGTGGCCAAAGGAAACAGGCTGTAAACCTGTCGGCGAAAGCCTACGGGGGTTCGAATCCTCCCCGGCCCACCACAAAAATTGTCGGCAATCGCCGGCGTCCGACTGGATCCCTCCTCGCTCGGCTCACTCGGCGGGCGGCCCTCAGGCGTCGTCGGATCTGGAGCGGACGGCGGACAGACGGGATGTGGTGGGCCCAGCCCGACGTTCCCGCGGAAACACCGGGAACGCCAGGCGTACCCGACGTTCCCGCGGAAACGCCGGGAGCCCGGGCGCATCCGACGTCGCTCCGGCGTCGTGGCCCGGACTCCTCGACCATGCGGCACTCAGCCCTCGGCGCGTGGGCGACGGTCGGCCGGCCGACTGGCGATGGCGGCGGTGATCGCGGCGGCGATCTTCCGGTACCCGGCGGCGTTGGGGTGGACGTTGCCCAACGAGCATGCCCAGCTGTCCTTGCACACGGTGGCGACGTCCGCCGGCACCTGCCCATGCCCTGCCAGCGGCACCATGTGCGAGCTCCCGACGCGCCAGAGCCTCGGGACGTTGGCGACTTCGCCCCCGCCCGCCCGGTAGAGCTTGGAAAGCTCCTGGTTGAACTTGCGAAGGATCGGGATCGTGCGCTCGGCGAACGTGCGTCCGGGACCGCGATGCAGCCAGTCGGCCAAGACGGGATCGTTGTGCTCGAGCCCGACGATCACCGTCCGGCGGCCCCCTGCGGCCCGGAGCCGCCGGAGGATCTCGGGGATGACCTGACGAACCGCTCGGAACGTCGCGTGCACGCACACCCGGTTCACTCGGCGATGGACCAGGCAGGGCCACAGATCGTTGTACCCGAGATCGACGGAGGCAAGGACGGTCCCGCCCTTGTGGGCGCGCAGGAATTGGACAGCTGTGGCGACCTGCGACCCCGCCGGGTAGGCGCACGGCCCCGCCCCGTCGACCGAGCCCTGTGCGGTGATGCCGGAGCAGCCCAGTTGGACCAGGTGCAGTCCGGGCCAGCGCGATCGTTCGGCTCGGACCACGTCGTTGGCGTAGCCGAGACGGGTCGGCGCGCCGGCGTGGGAGTAGTCCCCGCGTGCCTCCTCCCCGTGATCACCCGCCACGTCTCGGCGCGGCTGCACACCAAGGGACTCCGAGGCACCGACGGCGAGGTAGAAGGGCCCCTCGGCGGTGGCTCCGGGAATCGGCGGAACGCCGGGACCTCCCGGGGCGGGCCTCGCGGCGAGGGCCGCCGACGGCGCACCCGCCGCCGCCGGCGCCAGTCCGGTGAAGGACAGGGCAAGTGCCAGCACGGCGCAGAGCACCGGTCCCAGCTCGCGGGCGACACGAGCGCCGTGCGCGACCTCTGGTCCGGACGAGACGCGCGACCTTCGGGCCGCCACGGGTAGCGCACTCACCATCCGAGTCTGAGGCGGCCTCGCTGGGAACGCAGAGTCGAAAGTCCGGCAACCAGGGGACCAAGGTCCCGCCCGGCCGCCGGCGTGCGGCCCGGCGACGGTGGTCGAGCACGCGAAGAGGGTCGCCGGTGTCGAGGTGCCCCGGGGAGACGGGGAGACGGGGTGGACTGTCCGGATTGTGTGCTGGGTATTTGCCGGTTGTCGGTATCCGGTTACAATGTCCGTGACGCAACGGCCGAAGCTCTCGGCCCGCCAGGCGTGCTTCCACGGCCACCGGCGACGGTGTCGGCGTCGCCCGATGGCCTAGGGTCTGGCGAACGGGGCTGCAACGGTGCCGCGCAGTCCGGAATCGCATCGAAGAACCAACCAGCTTTCGGCGGCGGGTCCGCCTCGATGAACAGGTGAGGTCGGCGACGTCGTGCGAGAGGTCGAGAGCGGTCGAGTGACCGACGGCCCCCCCGTCGAAGAAGTGGCTGGCGCGACGAGTCGCCTTCGGAGCACGTTCGAGCAGCAGCGCTCCAAGGCGCTCGACCGCACGGCGCGCATGGGCGCGGCGGCGGACCGCCTGGCGGTGCGCCTCGAGATGGTCAAGGTCCGGGTGCTGCCCGCGTCGATGCTGGCGGACCGGGTGCAGCCCGGCGACGGCGAGCCCGAGGGCTGGCAGTTCCTCCGGCGCCCCGCGCTCCTCGGGTTCCTCGCCCTCTGCTCGATCGCGGTGGGCGCGTCCCTGCCGAGCTCCCCGTTCAAGCTGGAGATGGCGGGGACCTGGTTCTTCGGCGAGCCGCCTCCAGGCGGATCCTCGGAGAGCTTCATGCTCTTCGGGCTCGTCGCGGTCTACGGCGGCTTGGTCCTCCTCATACGGGTCTGGTACGGGCTCATGAAGGCCCTCGCCCGGCGCCCGGGGGTGCCGGTGCGCTACCTGGGTTGGACGCTCGCCCTGTGGATCATCCCCATGCTCGTCATCGCGCCCATCTTCAGCCGAGACGTCTACTCGTACGCCGCGCAGGGCGAGATGATGAGCCACCACATCAACCCGTACAACTACGGGCCGTACACGCTCGGCGCGGGCCCCTACGTGAACCCCGTCGACCCGCTCTGGCTGAACACGCCCGCGCCCTACGGGCCGCTGTTCCTGCTCATGGACGGGCTCTTCGCGAGCGTGACCTTCCACCACGTGCTTGCCACCGTCGTCCTCCTGCGCCTCTCGGCGCTCGCCGGCGTCGTGCTCATCGCGGCGTGCATCCCGACGCTCGCCCGCTCGTTCGGCAAGGACCACGGGTCGGTCTACGTGATGGCCGTCCTCAACCCGCTCACGATCCTCATGCTCGTCGGAGCCGCGCACAACGACGCCCTGATGCTCGGCCTCCTCGTCGCGGGCGTCACCGTCGCGCGCTCCGGACACCCGGTCTGGGGTGTGCTCCTGTGCGCGCTCGCCGCGGCGATCAAGGTCCCCGCGGCGATCGGGGTGGTCTACATCGGCTGGGAATGGGCCGGCCGTGGGGTGCCGTGGCGACAGCGCGTCCGTCCGTTGGCGAAGGCCGGCGCCATCGCCACGGCCGTCGTGCTCGGGCTGTCGGTGGTGAGCGGGCTGGGCATCGGCTGGATCGGAAACCTCGACACCCCCGGCACGGTGCGCAGCTGGCTCGCGCCGGCGACCGGGGTCGGCATGCTCCTCTCCGGGGCGCTCCACACGGTCGGGCTCACCGCCGTGCCGCTGGCGAGCGTCCTGTCGGTCACCCGGGTCCTCGGGCTCGCCGCCGCCGCCGGCCTCTCCGTCTACCTGCTCGTCCGCACCGACCGGTTCGGAGCGGTGCGCGCGATGGGGATCAGCATGCTGCTCTTCGTAGTGCTCGGCCCGGTCGTCCAGCCGTGGTACCTGACCTGGGGCGTGGTGCTCCTCGCCCCGATTGCCGCCGGCAAGTTGCGGGCCGTCCTGGTCGCGGTCTCGGCCCTCTCCCCGTTCATCGGGCTTCCCGGGGGCCGCACCCTGCTCGACGAGCTCATCCACTACAACCCCGCAGCGGTCGCCGCCGCGCTCATGGTGCTGCTGGTGGTGCTCGTCGCCCCCATCGGGAGATGGTCGAGCTCGTGGGCGGACCCCTCGGGCGTCGCGCTCGCCCGCTCGGCGGCGTAGGCGGGTCAGAGCATCTTCTGCAGCTCGACGACGTCGAGCCAGCGGCCGTGCTTGCGGCCGACCTCCCGCTCGACGCCCACGACCTCGAACCCGCAGGCACGGTGGAGACGGACCGAGGCCTCGTTCTCCGAGGAGATCCGGGCGATCACCGTGTGGAAGCCGTGGCCCGCAGCCAGGTGTAGCAGTTCGTCGAGGAGCATCCGGCCGACGCCCGCGCCGCGGCGATCCGTGTGGACGTAGACCGAGTCCTCGACGGTCGTCGCGTAGGCGGCACGGTCGCGAAACGGCGAGACGACCGCAAAGCCGAGGACGTCCTCGGCGCCCCCCTCGGCGTCGTGCTCCACGGCGACGATCGCCGGGTGCGCCCCCCGGTGGCGCTCGATCCAGGTCTCCTGGTCCCGCAGCGATCGGGTGACGAGGTCGAACGTGTTGGTGCCCGAGGCCACCTCGTGGTTGTAGATGGCCCGGATCGCCTCGGCGTCCTCGTGCTGCACCAGCCGTAGCCGCATCGGCGGATGGTAGCGACGCCCGGGAGGCGGCACCTGGCCCGCCTGGCTATCATGGCGTGCTGCAGCGGCGTACGGCCGCGCCCCCTTAGCTCAGTCGGCAGAGCACAGCCATGGTAAGGCTGGTGTCGTCGGTTCGATTCCGACAGGGGGCTCCCCCGGCGGCGTAGCTCAGTTGGTCAGAGCACACGGCTCATAATCGTGTTGTCGCGGGTTCGAGTCCCGCCGCCGCTACGGACCGGGTCGACCGGGTCGAGCACCGAAAGAGGTACCAATGGCCAAGAACGAGAAGCGGGTCCAGGTGACCCTTGCCTGCGAGGTCTGCAAGCGACGGAACTACATCACCACGAAGAACAAGCTGAACGACCGCGAGCGGATCGAGATGCAGAAGTACTGCCGTTGGGACCGCAAGCACACCCTCCACAAGGAGACCCGCTGATCCGTCCCTGGCCAGCGGTGGTAACGTCGCGGGCTGCCCCCGGAGTCCGACAGTCGCCGGCCCCGGTGGCCGGGACCGACCCGGGCGAGGACCGCGGTGACAGAGGGCAGTAGCTCAACTGGTAGAGCACCGGTCTCCAAAACCGGCGGTTGGGGGTTCGAGTCCCTCCTGCCCTGCGGGGAGTGCCAGGAGCGGGTGGCTCCCGCAAGACGATCGAAAGCCGGAGCGAGGCAGTGAACCGCGAGACCAAGCGCATGACGGATCGGCGAGGCCCGACGATGACCGACGACCCGGAGTTCGAGACCAACGCCTTCGGGGTCGGCGACGTCGTCTCTCCCCGACGCCAGGCAAAGCCGGTGCGGAACCGCACGACGCCCATGCAGTTCGCGCGGGAGATCCGCGACGAGCTCCGTCAGGTCGCCTGGCCGACCCGGGTCGAGATGGTCAACTACTCGATGGTCGTCTTCTTCACCCTCGTCATCATGATCGCGTTGATCTT
The DNA here is from genome assembly GCA_035534455.1 of Acidimicrobiales bacterium. Taxonomy (GTDB): domain Bacteria; phylum Actinomycetota; class Acidimicrobiia; order Acidimicrobiales; family RAAP-2; genus JAJYVT01. Next base: position 9,615 of record DATLRV010000036.1, on the reverse strand, counting down.
CCTCTTGAACTTCGCCTTCGGTAAAGGCGTGTTCTTCATGTTCCAGAAGTGAGCGGGCCGCACGTGACAATGGACACCGAGATTTCCGACGAGACCGAAGAGCGGGCTCCCGACGCTGACGGGGCCACCGGCGCCGACGTCGATGTCGCCCGCGACGAGGCCGCGCACGACGAGGCCGCTGATCGACCGGCCCTCGAGGCGGACGATGCCGAGGCGACCGATGGGGAGGACGAGGACGAGGACGAGGAGGTCCCGTACGTCCCCAGCCCGTACGACCGCCCAGGTCGCTGGTACGTGGTGCACACGTATTCGGGCTACGAGAACAAGGTCACCTCGAACCTGAAGAGCGTCGTCGTCTCGCGCGGGATGGAGGATCGGGTATACGAGGTCGTCGTCCCGATGGAGGACGTGGTCGAGGTCAAGAACGGAAAGCGCGTCACGGTCCAGAAGAAGGTCTTCCCCGGCTACCTGCTCGTCCGCAGCGACCTGGACGACGACACCTGGGGGGCGATCCGCAACACGCCCGGGGTCACCGGCTTCGTGGGCCCGGGCACCAAGCCGACGCCGCTCTCGCGTCGCGAGGTCGAGAGCATCCTCCAGGTCAAGCCCGAGGGGGTGCAGGCGCCGTCCAAGCAACGCCGCCCGAGGCTCGAGTACGAGGTAAACGAGACTGTGCGCGTGAAGGAGGGCCCGTTCGCGGACTTCTCCGGCCAGATCGCGGAGATCAACGAGGACCAGCTCAAGCTGAAGGTCCTCGTGAACATCTTCGGCCGGGAGACGCCGGTCGAGCTCGAGTTCAGCCAGGTCGCCAAGCTCTAGTCCGCCGAAGGAGATCCCCGAATGCCCCCCCGTAAGCGCGTCCTCGCCGTGGTCAAGATCCAGCTGCAAGCCGGTCAGGCCACGCCCGCACCCCCTGTCGGCACGGCCCTCGGCCCCCACGGGGTCCAGACCATGGAGTTCTGCAAGCAGTACAACGCGGCCACCGAGTCCATGCGCGGCACCGTCGTGCCGGTCGAGATCACGATCTACGAGGACCGGTCGTTCAGCTTCGTGCTCAAGACGACGCCGACGCCGGTGTTGCTGCGCCAGGCTGCCGGGCTCGAGAAGGGGTCCGCGACGACTGGCCGGGCGCAGGTCGGGACCATTACGAACTCGCAGCTGGCCGAGATCGCCAAGGTGAAGATGGTGGACCTCAACACCGACGATCTCGACGCGGCCAAGAAGCAGGTCGCGGGCACCGCCCGGTCGATGGGCATCGCGGTCCGGTGAGCGGCAGGGAAGACGGAGGACATCGATGAGCCAGCACGGCAAGCGCTACCGGTCGCTCAGTGGTCGGTTCGACCGCGAGGCGCTCTACGGCGTCAGCGACGCGATCGACCTCGTCAAGTCGATGGGGTCCGCCAAGTTCGACGAGACCATCGAGCTGGCGGTGCGTCTGGGGGTCGACCCCCGCAAGGCGGACCAGATCGTGCGCGGCACCCTGAGCCTGCCGGCGGGCACCGGCAAGTCGGTGCGGGTTGCGGTCTTCGCCGCCGGTGAGCAGGCGGCGGACGCCCGCGCCGCGGGCGCCGACGAGGTCGGTGCCGACGATCTGGTCGCGCGCGTCCGTGACGAGGGCTTCTTGGACTTCGACGTCGCGATCGCGACCCCGGATCTCATGGGACAGGTCGGAACCCTCGGCCGGGTCCTGGGACCGCGCGGCCTCATGCCGAACCCGAAGACCGGTACCGTCACGACCGACGTCGGCCGGGCGGTCACCGAGTTCAAGGGGGGACGGGTCGAGTACCGGACCGACAAGGTCGGCAACATCCACCTCCCCGTTGGCAAGGTCTCCTTCCCCAAGACGGATCTCGTGGCGAACGTGCACGCGGTCGTCGAGGAGCTGGTCCGGGCGAAGCCGGCCGCCGCCAAGGGCCGCTACATGCTCGCGGTGACCCTCGCGTCGACCATGGGGCCCGGCGTGCGCATCGACCCCGCCCGGGCCCGCGAGGTCGAAGAGGAGCTCGCGGTCACCGCCTGATACCCTCTTGCGCACAGCCCGCCGAGCGCGGGCAACGAGATTCCGGTCGCCGTAGACCTCCGGTGCGCCCCCGGGCGCGGAAGGGACCCTTCGGGTCCGCCTGACGAGGCGACGATTTCCGGGCGTCAGCCTGGTCCGTCGCACACCGGGGCACCGCGGCACCCATCCCGACCGGTGGAGGAACGATGGACAATCCGAGACCCGAGAAGGTCGCCGTCATCGACGAGGTGCGCGCGCGCCTCGACGACGCGCAGGCGACCGTGATCACCGAGTACCGCGGGCTCACCGTGGCCGCCCTTGCCAATCTGCGCAAGAGCCTCACGGCTGCTGGGGGCGACTACAAGGTCTTCAAGAACACCCTTGTGAAGCGGGCGATCGACGGCAGCCCGCACGCCCCCTTGGATGAGCTGCTCGTCGGACCGACGGCGATCGCCTTCGTCCACGGTGACGTGAGCGCCGTGGCAAAGGCGCTCCGGGACTTTTCGCGGACGGACGCCCACCTCGTGGTGAAGGGAGGGTTGCTCGACGGGGCGTTGCTCTCCCCGGCGCAGCTCGCGGCTCTCGCCGACCTGCCCTCGCGCGACGTCCTGCTCGCACGGTTCGCCGGTGCCCTCCAGGCGCCCCTTGTCCAGCTTGCCTCGCTCCTGCAGGCGCTCCCGCGCAATCTCGCGTACGGGCTCAAGGCCCTCGTCGACGAGCGCGGTGGAGCCCCGGCCGAAGCCGCCCCCGTACCGGGCGAAGAGGCAGAGCCCGCCGCGACCGAGACCGCCGCGACCGAGACCGCCGAGGCGGCGGCACCCGCCGAGACCGAGACCGCCGAGACCGAGACCGCCGAGACCGAGCCCACCGAGACCGAGCCCACCGCAACCGACACCGCAACCGACACCGCAACCGACACCGCCGAGGCAGCGGTACCCGAGGGCGAGTCCCCAGTCGCGGACGGCACGCTCGAAGAAGAGGCGTCGGAGGGCGAGTAGCCCGCCCGCACGGGCGAGCGGGAGCGTTCAGATCGCGAAGATCAAAGAAGAAAGGAACACGACAGATGGCAGGGACCCTGACCAAGGAGCAGATCCTCGACGGTATCGCCGAGCTCACGGTGATCGAGCTGAGCGAGCTGCTGAAAGACTTCGAGGAGAAGTTCGGCGTCACGGCGGCAGCGCCGGTGGCGGTCGCCGCCGCGCCCGCGGCGGGTGGAGCGGCAGAGGCCGGCGCCACAGAAGAGGAGAAGACGGAGTTCGACGTCGTCCTCACTGCCGCCGGCGACAAGAAGATCCAGGTCATCAAGGAGGTGCGCGCCCTCACGAGCCTCGGGCTCAAGGAGGCGAAGGACCTCGTGGACAGTGCGCCGAAGCCGGTCCTGGAGCGGGTCAACAAGGACGACGCCGAGAAGGCGCGCGCCGCCCTGGAGGGCGCGGGCGCGACCGTCGAGGTCAAGTAGCAGGCCCGGAAGGCCGGTCGGGGGTGTCCCAGGACGCCCGCCGGCCGGGTCCCTCCCGGGCGAGGACGTGTCCCGGCATCCGCCGGCTGCGGGAGGCCGGCGGCACACCCGGGCCACTGCCCAGGGAGGCTTGCGCTGGGGTCGGCAGCACGGCACGAGGCGCCACGGGCGCCTCCCGGGGGGTGCGGAGGTCCCTTGACTGGGGCGACGCCGACATTTACCCTGTCGGTGGTTCGACCCCTTGGCGTCAGCTGTCCGAGGGGTTGTGTATCTGCCCGTCTCCGGGTATGCTGCAGGGTTGCCGTGCAGCTCTGCCTTGCGACCGCAATTCCTCCAGTCTGAATGGCGCGCGCCACGGCACCGTTCTGGACCCCGCCAGGGTCCTCTTGAGCCACCGTCGTCCCCGTCCCGTCGTCCCCGTCCCGTCGTCCCCGTCCCGCCCGCCTCTGCCTCTGCCCCGCATCCCGAGCAACTGGAGGAGTGACCGTTGCCTTCACGGTCCCGTAGCCCCGAACGTGTGTCCTTCGCCAACATCGACGAAGCGCAGCCCCTGCCCGACCTCATCGCGATCCAGCGCGACTCCTTCCAGTGGTTCCTGGACAAGGGCCTCGCCGAGGCCTTCAGCGATATCAGCCCGATCGAGGACTTCACGGGCCAGCTGAGCCTCGAGCTCGAGTTCGACCCGTCCGACCCCGACCTGCGCCCGCCGCCGAAGTTCTCGGTGGAGGAGTGCAAGGAAAAGGACATGACCTACGCCGCGCCCGTCTTCGTGCGCGCGCGCTTCTTGAACGCCAGCACCGGCGAGATCAAGGAGCAGACCGTCTTCATGGGCGACTTCCCGATGATGACGGATCGCGGCACGTTCATCGTCAACGGGACCGAGCGGGTCGTAGTGAGCCAGCTCGTCCGGTCGCCCGGCGTGATCTTCCAGCCGGGCCGCGACGTCAAGACCATCTTCACGGGCACGGTCCACCCCTACCGCGGCGAGTGGATCGAGCTCGACATTGAGGCCAAGCCCTCCAAGGACGTCACCGCCGGCGCCCGCGTCGCACGCAAGCGGCGCCTTTCCCTCTTCGTCCTCCTGCGCGCGCTCGGCTACGGCGACACGGAGTTCCTCGAGCGCTTCGTGCGCCACTTCGACTTCCTCGAGGGACAGTGGGAGAAAGAGAAGGAGCTCGCCCCGACCCGCGAGGAGGCGCTGCTCGAGATCTACAAGCGCGCTCGCCCCGGAGAGCCGCTCTCGGTGGAGGCCGCACGGCAGTACTTCGAGAACGCCTTCTTCAACCCGAAGCGCTACGACCTCACCCGGGTCGGCCGGTACAAGCTGAACCGCAAGCTCGGTCCGGAGATCGAGCGGATCTCCGAGCTGTTCGGGCTCGACCTCGAGCGCCCGGCTCCCGGGCAGAGCGTGCTCAGCCCGTCGGAGATCCTCGCGTCGGCGACCTACATGCTCCACCTCGCGCTCCACATGGCCGACGGCGACTCGACGTACCGGATCGACGACCAGGACCACTTCGCCAACCGCCGGATCCGGTCGGTCGGCGAGCTGATCCAGAACCAGGTTCGCGTCGGCCTCTCGCGCATGGAGCGGGTCGTTCGCGAGCGGATGACGACCCAGGACGTCGAGGCGATCACCCCGCAGACGCTCATCAACATCCGGCCCGTGGTGGCCGCGGTGAAGGAGTTCTTCGGGACCTCGCAGCTGAGTCAGTTCATGGACCAGAACAACCCGCTCTCGGGCCTGGCCCACAAGCGCCGTCTCTCCGCGCTCGGCCCGGGTGGTCTCTCGCGTGAGCGGGCGGGCTTCGAGGTGCGAGACGTGCACACCTCCCACTACGGCCGGATGTGCCCCATCGAGACGCCCGAAGGGCCGAACATCGGCCTGATCGGCGCCCTCGCGACCTACGCGCGGGTGAACGAGTACGGCTTCATCGAGACGCCCTACCGCAAGGTCGCCGACGGTCGGGTCACCGACGAGGTGGTCTACCTCGCGGCCGACGAGGAGGAAGAGCACGTCATCGCGCAGGCGAACGCGCCCCTCGGCCCCGACGGTCGCTTCACCAGCGACCGCGTGCTCGTCCGCCGCGGCCCGCAAGGGACCGGGGTGCGCATCGGCGTGTCGACCGCGTCCTACGGCACGACCAGCGAGATCGACTACGTGACGCCCGACGAGGTCGACCTCATGGACGTCTCGCCGAAGCAGATCGTCTCGGTCTCGACGGCCCTCATCCCCTTCGTCGAGCACGACGACGCCAACCGGGCGCTGATGGGCGCCAACATGCAGAAGCAGGCGGTGCCGCTCGTCGTGCCCGAGGCGCCCTACATCGGGACGGGCGTCGAGGCCCGCGCCGCACGCGACGCGGGCGACGTCATCGTCGCGGAGGGAGAGGGGACCGTCACCGAGGTGTCCGGCGACCAGATCGTCGTCGAGTACCGCTCGGGCCAGAGGGACCGCCTGGGCCAGACGCTCGGTCGCAAGATCTACAGGCTCGCGAAGTTCCGCCGGTCGAACCAGAACACCTCCATCAACCAGAAGCCGCTCGTGGACGAGGGCGAGAAGGTGAACACGGGCGATCTGCTCGCCGACGGCCCTTCGACGCACAACGGGGAGCTCGCGCTGGGCAAGAACCTGCTGGTCGCCTTCATGCCCTGGGAGGGCTACAACTACGAGGACGCGATCATCCTGTCCCAGCGGCTGGTGCGCGACGACGTGCTCACGTCGATCCATATCGAGGAGCACGAGGTCGACGCCCGGGACACCAAGCTGGGCGCCGAGGAGATCACCCGGGACATCCCGAACCTTTCCGAGGAGATCCTGGCCGACCTCGACGAGCGCGGCATCATCCGCATCGGTGCGGAGGTCGGCCCGGGCGACGTCCTGGTCGGCAAGGTGACGCCGAAGGGGGAGACCGAGCAGACGCCCGAGGAGCGGCTGCTGCGGGCCATCTTCGGCGAGAAGGCGCGCGAGGTGCGCGACACGAGCCTCAAGGTGCCCCACGGCGAGGAGGGCAAGGTCATCGACGTCCGCGTGTTCTCGCGCGAGGACTCGCACGAGCTCCCGCCGGGCGTGAACCAGCTGGTGCGGGTGTACGTCGCACAGAAGCGGAAGATCTCCGAGGGTGACAAGCTCGCCGGCCGCCACGGGAACAAGGGGGTCATCTCGAAGATCCTCCCCGTGGAGGACATGCCCTTCCTCGCGGACGGGACCCCGGTCGACATCATCTTGAACCCCCTCGGCGTGCCGAGCCGCATGAACGTCGGCCAGGTGCTCGAGTCCCACCTCGGCTACGCGGCGCGACACGGATGGGACGGCGCCGCCACGATCGAGGACGGCGCCGGCACGTGCGGTCGGCCGGGCGCGGGCCGAAAGACCCGGCCGCGGACCATCCCGGCGACGTGGGTGTCCACCCCGGTCTTCGACGGCGCCCACTGGGACGAGGAGAAGGAGGCGGGCAAGCACCCCACCATCCGCCAGCTCTTCGAGCGGCTCCACTCCGACTCGGCGACCGGTGACGTGCAGATCCAGCCGACGGGCAAGGCCGTGCTCTACAACGGCCGGACCGGCGAGGCGTACGACAACCCCATCTCGGTCGGCTACGTCTACATCCTGAAGCTGGCCCACCTGGTGGACGACAAGATCCACGCCCGCTCGACCGGGCCGTACTCCATGATCACCCAGCAGCCCCTGGGCGGGAAGGCGCAGTTCGGCGGGCAGCGGTTCGGAGAGATGGAGGTGTGGGCGCTCGAGGCGTTCGGCGCCGCGTACGCCCTCCAGGAGCTGTTGACCATCAAGTCGGACGACGTGCTCGGCCGGGTGAAGGTCTACGAGGCGATCGTGAAGGGCGAGAACATCCCCGAGCCGGGGATCCCCGAGAGCTTCAAGGTGCTCATCAAGGAGATGCAGTCCCTCTGCCTCGACGTGGAGGTGCTGGCGAACGACGGGTCGGCGATCGAGATGCACGAGCTCGACGAGGATGTGTTCCGCACGGCCGAAGAGCTCGGCATCGACATCAGCAGGCCCGAACGAGGATCGGACGAAGAGGACGAGCGGCGCGCCGCTGAGAGGAGCTTCTCGTAATGGCGCTGGACGTGAACACCTTCGACCAACTGCGGATCGGTCTCGCGACCGGCGATTCCATCCGCGCGTGGTCGAACGGCGAGGTGAAGAAGCCCGAGACGATCAACTACCGCACGCTGCGCCCGGAGAAGGACGGGCTCTTCTGCGAGAAGATCTTCGGTCCCACCAAGGACTGGGAGTGCTACTGCGGCAAGTACAAGCGCGTGCGCTTCAAGGGGATCATCTGCGAGCGTTGCGGGGTCGAGGTCACGAGGTCGAAGGTGCGCCGCGAGCGCATGGGCCACATCGAGCTCGCCGCTCCCGTCGTCCACATCTGGTACCTGCGGGGCACCCGCAGCTGGCTGGCCTACCTCCTCATGGGCACGGAGGCCCGTGAGGAGTTGAAGGCCAAGCAGCTCGAGAAGGTCATCTACTTCGCCGCCAACCTGGTCACCTGGGTCGACGAGGACAAGCGTCATGGGGAGCTGCCCAACCTCGAGGCGGAGCTCGCCGAGGAGATCTCCGAGATCGAGCGCCGCAGAGACCTCGAGATCGACCGCCGGTTCAAGGGGCTCGAGGAGGAGCTGAAGGAGCTCGAGAGCCAGGGCGCGCGTGACGCCGAGGTGAAGGCGCGCCAGCGCGCCGCCGAGAAGGAGATCGGCACGCTGCGGGAGCGGGCGGACGACGAGATCGATCTGGCCAAGCGGGCGCTCGACGAGCTGCGCAGCCTCCACGCCCGCAAGATCATCGAGGACGAGCTGCTCTGGCGGGAGCTGTCGTTGCGCTACGCCGACTACTTCGAAGGTGGCATGGGCGCCGAAGCGATCCAGCGCCTCATCGACCGGATCGACTTCGACGTCGAAGAGGTGAAGCTCCGGGAGATGATCGACGCCACGGACGGCCGTCGGCCGCTCTCCGCACAGCGGCGCCAGAAGGTCATCAAGCGCCTGAAGATCGTCACCGCGTTCAACCGCCGCGACGAGCACGGCCGCCGGGTCAACGACCCGCGCGCCATGATCCTCGAGGCGGTGCCGGTCATCCCGCCCGACCTGCGCCCGATGGTCCAGCTGGACGGTGGTCGCTTCGCCACGTCCGACCTGAACGACCTCTACCGCCGGGTCATCAACCGCAACAACCGCCTGAAGCGGCTGCTCGACCTCGGCGCGCCCGAGATCATCATCAACAACGAGAAGCGCATGCTCCAAGAGGCGGTCGACGCTCTGTTCGACAACGGCCGGCGCGGCCGGCCCGTGACCGGACCCGGCAACCGCCCGCTCAAGTCGCTCTCGGACATGCTCAAGGGCAAGCAGGGGCGGTTCCGCCAGAACCTCCTCGGCAAGCGCGTGGACTACTCCGGGCGCTCAGTGATCGTGGCGGGCCCATACCTGAAGCTGCACCAGTGCGGGCTGCCGAAGATCATGGCGCTCGAGCTGTTCAAGCCATTCATCATGGCCCGGCTGGTCGAGCGCAAGTCCGCGCAGAACATCAAGGCGGCCAAGAAGATGGTCGACTCGGGAATCGGCGAGGTGTGGGACGTGCTCGAGGAGGTCATCCACGAGCACCCGGTGCTGCTCAACCGCGCGCCGACGCTGCACCGCCTGGGTATCCAGGCGTTCGAGCCGCTGCTGGTCGAGGGCAAGGCGATCCAGGTGCACCCGCTGGTCTGCCACGCGTTCAACGCCGACTTCGACGGTGACCAGATGGCTGTGCACCTGCCACTCTCGGCCGAGGCGCAGGCGGAGGCGAGAATCCTGATGCTCTCCTCCAACAACATCCTGTCCCCCGCGCACGGGGCGCCGCTGGCGACCCCGACGCAGGACATGATCCTGGGCGCCTACTACCTCACCTACGGCCCCGAGCCGGAGGAGCTGGTGAAGATCGACCGGGCGACGCACGAGCCGCGGCCGCACGTGTTCCGCACCGCGCAGGAGGCCGAGCTCTCCTACGAGGCGCGGGTCGTGAAGCTGCACGACCTCGCCGAGTTCCGGCCCTTCGGCCGCGAGGGCGGGCACGTGCTGACCACGGTCGGGCGCATCATCTACAACGACCACATCGAGCGCGCGCTGGCCGAGGCCCTCAAGGGCGAGTTCGACCCGACGA
>DATLRV010000035.1:0-33033 GCA_035534455.1 Acidimicrobiales bacterium | reverse complement strand
GGTGTTCGTGTTCCCCGAGGACCACCAGCGGACCCGGCTCACCCACGCGCTCGAGGTGGCCCAGGTCGCGGGCAGCGTCGCCCGCGCCTGCAGGCTGAACGTCGCGCTGACCGAGGCCATCGCGCTCGGCCACGACTGCGGACACGGCCCGGGCGGGCACGCGAGCGAGGAGGCGCTCGACCCGTTCCTCCCCGGCGGCTTCGACCACGCGCCCTGGGGGGCGGACGTCTCGCTGTCGTCCCTGAACCTCTGTGCCGAGACCGCCGACGGCATCCGGAACCACAGCTGGTCGCGCCCGGCGCCCAGGACCGCCGAGGGCGAGGTGGTCAGCTGGGCCGACCGGATCGCCTACGTCTGCCACGACTGGGAGGACGCGGTCGCCGCCGGCGTCGTCGCCGACTCGATGCTGCCCGCCTCGGTACGCGAGCGCTGCGGCATCCGGCGAAGCAGGCAGCTCGGGACGTTCATCGAGGCGCTCGTGGCCAGCGTGCTCGACACCGGACGCGTGGGGATGGAGGCGTCCGCGGCCGACGCCCTGGCGGCGTTCCGCGCCTGCAACTATGAGCACATCTACCTGCGGGAAGCCTCGGTGTCGCAGGCCCGCGCCGTGGTCGCCGTCCTGCAGGCGCTCGTGGAGCACTACGTCGACCGGCCCAACGCCATCCCCTCGGTGCGCGACACCGGGGGCCTCCGGGCGGGCGAGCCTGGCGCCGCCGAGGCGGCGGTCGCGTACGTCGCGGGCATGACGGACCGCTACGCCTTCCGCCAGGCGGTCGCCCTCCTCGGCTGGGACCCCGCCAAACTGCCCCGCGGCGTCGACGGGTAACGGCCGGCCGGCGGTAGCGGCCGGAGCGGTCGGCCCGAGCGGAGCGGTCGGCCCGAGCGGAGCGGTCGGACGCCTACCAGCCGCCGCCGGACGAGCCGCCCGAGGACGAGCCACCCCCCGACGTCGAGGAGGCCAGCGCCGCCTTCACCGGGGCGCCCTTGCCGCTGAGCACGTACCAGGTGCCGCCGAAGCTGGCGATCCCCTCCCCGCTCACCTGGCCGGCGCCCGTGTCCCCCGCGTACAGGTACAGCGGGTGCCCGTCGTAGGTGACCTGCCGGAGCGCCCCCCGGCGCGCCGTGCCGAGCTTGTGCTTCGCGGTGCCCTTCCCGGCCCGCGGCTTGCCGCGCGTCATGAGCGGCGGCCACACGCCGGTGCACGTGCTCGTGCACGCCGAGGTCGACTGCTTCGGGCCCTCGAGGACGTAGAGCGTCTTGCCCGAGGAGTCGACGAGGATCTTGCCGAACTTCTTCGACCTCACCACCTTGACGACGGCGCCCCGCCTGGCGCGGTGCTTGTGCGCCGACGCGCCGGCACCGGGTGGGGCCGCGAGGGCGACCGCGAGGGCGACCGCGAGGACGAGCGGGACGACCGCGGTGAGCGCGGCCAGGACCCGTCGGGACGAGAGCTGCGTCATCTCCAGCTCCTCTCCGTGCGCACGAGTGGCCTAGCTGGAAGAAACGGTAGACGCACAAATCCTACGTGGGGTGTCGCCCCCCCGAAGTTCAGGCAGGGCACCCGCCCGATGGGGCGGGTCAGGTCCTCGCGCCCGCCGAGCGGGTCGTACGGGGTGGGCCGGTACCCGACCTGCCGACGGACGAGCCCCCCTTCGACCTCGGAGAACGCCACCACCCGCGCGACCTGCTCCGCCCCGTCGGTCACGGTCACCTCGCTCGCGACCACGTCCCCGCCGCACGCTCCCCGGTCGTTGGCCTGCATGGCCGCCCAGAAGCTGCGCACCACCTCACGCGCGGTCGGCTCCGGCACGGGGCCGCGCTAGTGCCGCGTCAACCAACATTTGCATGTCCTGAGGAAGGGTGTCCCACCCGGGAAGGCACGTACAGGCCGGTCTACGTCGGCGTGGCATCCGGCTCGACGATGTCGACCGAGACCTCCACCGCGGGAAGCGATCCTCTGTTCTCGAGCCAGTGCGCGGTGTTCCGATCTTCCGGCCAGCCTACGCCCGGCCCATAGTCCGTCGCGACTCCGTCTCGATGGTCGGTGATCGTTCCTTCCAAGATGTAGACGATGCCTGGTCTGCCTTTGTGGTCGTGAAGAGGTCCGAAGACGGCCCCGGGCTCGAACGTGAACATACGCATCCGAAGCTGGCGACCTGCCATCCCTTCGATCTCGGGGCCCAGTTCGACCGTTGCAAGCAGTTCCGCCGTTACACCTTGCGTCTCGGGCACCGCCTCTTCGTTGCTCATGGCGTCCTCCTCCGGGGGATGGCCGGCCCCGTCACGGACCTGAGGCACACATGGGCTCCGCTCTCCCTTCGAGGTTAGAGGCCGATCAGGAATGCCGGATCCGGGTTGGTTGAACGCCCAGTGACAGCCACGCGCTCACCACGGGGCAGACTTTTGACGCGGCACTGGCTGGAGCCGGGCAGGGCGCGCCCGGTCAGCGGACGCTCAGCTCGCGGCGGTAGACGCGGGCGGGCCCCATCGCGACGAGTGCCGCGGCGAGCGCGTCGAAGGCGGCGGCGGCCTCCCCGTCCGGGTCGCACAACGCGACGGGCACCCCTTCGTCCCCACCCTCGCGCAGCTTCGGCACGAGTGGGACCTGCCCGAGGAGCGGGACGCCGAGGTCGTCCGCGAGCGCCTGCCCGCCCCCCCGGCCGAACAGCTCGTAACGCGTCCCGTCGTCGCCGGTGAACCAGCTCATGTTCTCGATGACCCCTCGCACGGAGAGCTTGAGCTTGCGCGCCGCGAAGGCCGACCGTTGCGCGACGCGCTGCGCGGCCGGTTGCGGCGTGGTGACGACGAGCACCTCCGCGCGGGTCATGAACTGCGCCAGCGACAGCGTGACGTCGCCGGTGCCCGGCGGCATGTCGACGAGGAGCACGTCGGGGTCGCCCCAGTAGGCGTCGCCGAGGAACTGCTCGATCGCCTTGTGGAGCATCGGCCCCCGCCAGATGACCGGCGTGTCGTCAGGCACGAAGAACCCCATCGAGAGGACGCGCACGCCGTGGCAGAGGGCGGGCAGCACCATGTCCCCGAGGACGACCGGGTCGTGGTCGGCACCGACCATCTTGGGCACGGAGAAGCCGTAGACGTCGGCGTCGAGGATCCCGACGCGTTGGCCCGCTCTCGCCAGGGCCACCGCGAGGTTGACGGTCACCGACGACTTGCCGACGCCGCCCTTCCCCGACGAGATGCCGACGACGCGCGTCGTCGAGCCGGGCTGGAGGAACGACGGCATCCGGCGCTCCCCGGAGCCGTGACCGTGTCCCCCGCCGTGGGCACCGTCGTCGCCGGTCGAGGTGGCCGGCGCCTCGCCGGCCATGTGGGCGCGGAGCCGGAGGCGCAGAGCGTCCCGCTCGGCGTCGGTCATGAGCCCGACCCCGACCGCGACCTCGCGCACCCCGGGGAGCACCGCGGCGGCGTCCGCCACGCGGCGGCGCAGGTCCTCCTCGCCCGGCCAGGGCGAGACGGGAAGGGCGAGCACCACCTCGGCACGGTGACGCCGCGCGTCCACCGAGTGCACCATGCCCGCATCCCCGAGCGCCAGGTCCAGCTCACGGTCGACGACCGCGGCGACCGCACGCTCGAGGGCCGTCTCGTCGACTGCCATGGCCTCCCTCAGCCGTCGTGCCGGTGGTGACCCCAAGCAGACGTCAGCGGCGTCGGCCGGGAACCCCTCGGTAGACTACAGACCGTGCCGGCGGCGCCAGACAGTGCGATCGCGACCGCTCCGCAGCTGGCGGAGGCGGAGGACGCCCGATTCGCGTCCCACGTGGCGGCGGTCACCGCCGCCTTCGGCGACCCGAGGCGCCGCGACATCTTCCTGCGCGTCCGCGCCGCTCCGGGGATGACCGCCACGGAGGTCGCCTCGACGTTCTCCCTGCACCCCAACGTCGCCCGCCACCACCTCGACCGCCTCGTCGCGGGCGGCTACCTCCGTGTCGAGACCGACCGCCGCCCGCAGGGCGCGGGCCGGCCGTCGAAGCGCTTCTTCCCGGTCGCCGGAGACGCCGCGGTCGAGTTCCTCACCCGCCGCGACGACCTCCTCGTCACGCTGCTCGGCAAGGCGCTCGACCTGCTCGGTCCGGGCGTCGCCGAGCAGATGGCCGCCGAGGTCGGCGAGGCCTACGGCCGCTCCCTGGTCAAGGAGATGGGCCCGGGCGAAGGGCAGCGGTCGGTGCGCAACGCGATGCGGGTGATCGCCGACACGCTGACCGCCCACGGCTTCGCCGCGCACGCCGAGGAGCAGGCCGACGGCACCGCGGTCGTCGCCGAGCAGTGCCCGTTCGGCACGGCTGCCGCGAGCCACCCCGTCCTCTGCGCGGTCGACCGGGGGATGGTGAAGGGGCTCCTGTCGGGCCTTTGCGGGGAGCAGCCCGCGCCAGTCGTGCTCTCCTCCAAAGCCCGCGGCGACGACACCTGCGCCGCGCTCGCCTGACCGCCGGCGCCGAGCGGCCGGGCCCGCCACCGACGCGCGTGCAGCGCCACTACCTCGACCACGCGTCGACGTCACCGCTCCGCCCCGAGGCGGCGGCGGCGATCCGCGACTGGCTCGACGGCCCCGCCGCCGACCCCGGGCGGGTGCACGCCGAGGCCCGCGCGGTGCGCGACGCGATCGAACGGGCGCGCGAGCAGGTGGCCGCCCTCTTGGCGGTCCGCCCGCGCCAGGTGGTGTTCACCTCCGGCGCGACCGAGGCGGTCCACACCGCTGTGTGGGCGGCGATGTGGGACCGGCCCGGCGGTGCCGTGCTCTGCGCCGGCGTCGAGCACTCGTCGGTGCGCGAATCCTCCGCGCGGCTCGCGCCGCTCGTCGAGCTCCCCGTGGACCGGCTCGGCCGCGTCGACCCCGCCGGCGTCGACGCCGCCCTCGGCCACGCCGGACGTGCCGCGTCGCTCGTGCACTGCCAGTGGGCGAACCACGAGGTCGGCACCGTCCAGCCCGTCGAAGAGGTCGTCGAGCGTTGCCGGCGAGCCGGCGTGCCCGTCCACGTGGACGCCGCCGCGGCCTGCGGGCACCTCGAGATCGGCCTCGACGACGGGCCGGAGTTCGTGTCGGTGAGCGCCCACAAGCTCGGCGGCCCTCCGGGTGTGGGCGCGCTGGTGCTCGGTCGCAGCCGTCGTGTCGCCCCGCTCCTCGTCGGCGGGCAACAGGAGCGGGGGCGCCGGGCGGGGATGGAGAACGTGTGCGGCATCCTGGGCTTCGGCGCGGCGGCGGCCGCACTGATCGGTGACACCCTCGGCGAGGAGGCCGCCGCCGCCCGCGCACACACGGCACGGCTCGTCGACGCCGCGCTCGCCGTGCCCGGGACCGTGCAGGTCGGCGACCCCGACCGCCGGCTCCCCCACCTCGTGTGCATCGGCGTCGAGGGCGTGGAGGCCGAGCCCGTGCTCCTCGGGCTCGACCGCGCCGGGATCGCCGCCCACTCGGGATCGGCGTGTGCGTCCGAGGCGCTCGAGCCGTCGCCGGTCCTCGCGGCGATGGGGGCGGACCCGAACCACTCGCTGCGCCTCTCCGTCGGGTGGTCGACGAGCGGCGAGGACGTCGACGCCTTCGCCGGCGCGTTCGGAGCGGTCGTCGCGTCGCTACGCGAGTTGCGCGCCTGAGCCTCCCGGCGCGACGTCGGCCTCGACGCGCACGTCGCCGACCGCGGCGCCCGACGTCGTGGGGAAGACGGCGACGCGCCCCGCAGGCGGCGGAGCTTCTCGCACGGCACGGAGCGCGGCCTCGACCCGCCGGGCGACCTCGTGCACCGGCGACCAGCCTCAGGCGGACGGCACGCCGGGGGGCACCGGCTCGTGCGCGGCGTGGTAGGCGGCGCGCAGCTCGGGCGCCGCCTGGCGGAGCCACGCGCGTGTCGGCTTGTCGGCGAGGAAACGGGCGAAACGCGCGACCGCCTTGCCGGGGGCGCCCTCCTCGTAGAGGACGACGCCGAGGTAGTACTGCGCGGCGAACAGCTGCGGATCGACGCGGACCGCCTCTTCCAGCGCAGACGCGCCCTCCGCCGCGACTGTCGGTTCGGTCGCGCGGCTCGCGGCGCGCCAGTCGAGCCATCCCCACTCGGCGAGGGCGACCGGCTGGCGCGGGTCCTCGCCGAGCACGTCCCCGTAGAGCTGCAGGGCCTCGGTCGCCTTGCCGCGCGCCACGAGCGTCTTGGCCTGCGCGAGCTGCCGTTCGATCGTCTGCGCCGTGTTGAGCGAGATGCTGCCGGTGGCGTCCTGACCGGGAAGGCGCGGGGAGGTCAGCTCCGCCACCAGGATGACGGTCGCAGCGACGACGGCAGCGACGCCTCCGAGAGCCATCCACCACCGGCGGCGCCACCGCACCGTGCGCCCCCGTCGGCCGCCCTGGCCCGCAACGTGCCCGGGGGTGCCGGCGCGCTCGGCGGAGGGCGAGGCGGCGCGCTCGGCGGAGGGCGAGCCGGCGCGCTCGGCGGAGGGCGAGGCGGCGCGCTCGGCGGAGGGCGAGGCGGCGCGCTCGGCGGCGGGCGAGCCGGCGCGCTCGGCGGCGGGCGAGGCGGCGCGCTCGGCGGCGTCGACCACCCGCGCGGCCAGCGCGGCGTCGACCTCGCGCAACCGGCGCTCGTCGCGAGCCCGGAGCAGCGCGTAGTCCTCGTCGGCGAGGTCGCCGGCCGCGTGCTCGCTCGCGGCGTCGTCGAGCGACCGCCGGAGCAGCTCGCGCTCGTCACGGAGGTGCCAGTCCTCGCCCCCGGTGCGCACCCGTTCGACCCTGTCGAGGCCGCCGGTCATGCGGGCGCCTCGGTGCGCAGCCGCCGCCACGATCGTGACCGGCGCCAGAAGAAGACGGCAAGCCCCCCGACCGCGAGGCAGCCGGCCGCCAGCGGGAGCAGCCAGACGAGGGAGGCCAGTCCCGAGTCGGCAGGCTCGAGCAGGATGCTCGGGCCGTACTGGGCCACGAGGCGATGCTCGATCGCCCGGTCGCTCTCGCCGGCCGCGGCGAGACGGGCGATCTCGTGGCGCACGGCGACGGCCTGGGCGGCCTGTGACTGCGCCACCGACGAGTCCTCGCAGCTCGGGCACCGGACCTTCGTGTCCAGTGCCGCGGCACGCGCGGCCGGCGTCAGTGCCGCGGGCGAGGTCACGCCGCTCCCGATGACGAGCGCCACCGCGAGCGCGGCGAGCGCGAGCACGAAGCTCACCCGGCCGGCCACGGCGCGGGGCGCCTTCGTCCGCTCAGCCATTTCCGGTGCCCGTCCCCCCGCTGAACAGCTCGCCGCGCCGGGCCGCCACGAGCATCTGGTCGAGCTGCGCCACGGTCACCGGCCCGATCCACGTCCCGGCGACGACGCCGGACGGCGCGACGAGAAAAGTCATGGGCGGCGACCCGACGCCGTAGCGGTTCGCGATCGCCCCGCCGCTGTCGGGGACAACCGGCCAACGCAGTCCCCAGTCGGCCACGAAGCGGCGAGCGCCGGCCACCGTGTCGTTGAACACCACGCTCACCATCCGCGCACCGCTGGCGACGCGCGACTGACGGAACGCGAAATCGACCAGTGCCGGCTGCTCCTGCTGGCACGGCGGGCACCAGCTCGCGAAGAAGTTCACGTAGACGTAGTGCCCGCGCTCGCTCGCGAGCGCGAACGGGCGGCCGCCGAGCGTCGTGCCGGTGAGCGCGGGCGCACGGTGACCCACGAGCGGGCTCTGGACCTCGGTCGCCTGCGAGGAAGGCCGCGTCGCCGCCACCACCGCGACGGCCACGAGGACGACCAGCACGGCGCCCGCCACCCATCGCGTGACGTGCCGGCGCCGGGCCCGGGCGGGCGCGGGCATCGCGTGGTCCATCAGGACTCGCTCGCGAGGCGCGCCGGCTCGGGCACGGGCTCGGGCTCGGGCTCGGGCTCGGGCTCGGAGCCGGGCCGAGAGCCGGGATCCGGAGCAGCACCCGCGACGAGCGGCGCGAGCGCAGAGACCGGGTCGGTCGCCCGCCGACGGGTGCCCGGCACCATCGCGAGCAGCCCTCCGAGACCGACGAGCATGCCGCCCGCCCACATCCAGCCCATCAGCGGCTCGACGATGGCGCCGAGCGCGATCGCTGTCTTGGGCAGTGTCGCCACGACGTTGCCCCCCGTCGACTTGCCTGTCCGGCCTGTCGCGTCCCACGTGAGATACACGTCGCCGAAGAACCCCGAGTCGATCGCCGGCGTGCCGACGGCCTGCGAGCTGGGACCCCCGTACTGGCTCACGGCGGGGGTGAACGGACCGCCGCCGTCGACGCGCACGATGGCCTCGGTGGCGAGGCGTTGCGGCGTGTCGACGGTCCGCAGCCCTTCGAACATGAAGGTGTGCCCGGCGAAGTGCGCCACCTTCCCCGGGCGCAGCACGAGCTCCGCCTGGGAGCGGAAGGAGCTGGCGGCGACGAGGCCCACCGCGAGGACCACGACGCCGAGATGTACGACCATCCCCCCGTTGGTGCGCCCGACGAGTCCGCGCCACGGACCCGCCCCGCGCCGGGTGCTCGCACGGACTGCGAGGACGAGCGACCGCAGCGCCGAGGCCGCCGCGAACGCGGCGAGCCCGAACCCGAGGAGCGGCTCGACCCCGCGCACGCCGGCCGCCACGCACGCGACGACGACCACGACGCCGGACCACGCGGGCAGCGCGAGGCGCCCCCAGAGCACCCCCGCGTCGACCTTGCGCCACGACAGGGCCGGCGCCACGGCCATGAGCAAGAGGAGCGCCAGCCCCGCGGGAACGGCGACGGTGTCGAAGTACGGGGCGCCCACGGTGACGGCCTGGTTCTCGAGCGCCTGGTAGAGGAGCGGGAAGAGCGTCCCGAGGAGCACGACGAACGCGAAGCCCACGAGCACGAGGTTGTTCACCAAGAACGCCCCCTCCCGGCCGAGCGGCGCGTCCACACCGACGGGGGAGCGGAGCCGGTCGCCGCGCCACGCGATGAGGCCGAACCCCGAGACGACCACGAGGAGGAAGAACGCGATCAGCACCGGCCCGAGGTCGGACTCGCTGAACGCGTGCACGGAGACGACGACGCCCGAGCGCGTGAGGAACGTGCCCAGGATCGTGAGGGCGAAGGTGGCGATCGAGAGCGACAGGTTCCACACCCTGAGGAGCCCTCTGCGCTCCTGCACGAGGACCGAGTGCAGGTAGGCCGTCCCGCACAGCCAGGGCAGCAGCGCCGCGTTCTCGACCGGGTCCCATCCCCAGAAGCCGCCCCAGCCGAGCACCTGGTAGGACCACCAGGCGCCGAGCACGATGCCGACGCTGAGCGCGGTCCACGAGATCAGCGTCCACCGCCGGACCTCCGCCTGCCACTGCTCCCCCACGCGCCCGGTCGCGAGCATGCCGATCGCGAAGGCGAAAGGCACGGTGAAGCCGACGAACCCGGTGTAGAGCAAGGGCGGGTGGATCGCGACGAGCGGGTTGTCCTGGAGCAGCGCGTTCGGGCCCGCACCCCTGAGCGGCGCGGCGCTCGAGAGGAACGGGTTCGCGGGTCCCACCATGAGCCCGAAGAAGAACGCGGCGACGGCGTACATGACGAGCGTCGCCCAGCGCACGACGTCGTCGTGGGCACGCCGCCGGTAGCGCCACACGACGAGGCCGCAGAAGACCGCGAGCACCAAGCCCCAGAGCAGGATCGAGCCGGCGAGCGACGACCACAAGCCGGTGATGGAGTAGATCAACGGCGTCGCCGTCGCGTTGTTGTCCGCGACGTAGACGAGGTGGAAGTCGTGCGTGACCAGCGCGACCTCCATCGCGCCGACCGCGAGCAGTGCGCCGACGAGCACGACGACGGCGAGGAGCCTCGCGTCGAGCCGGCTCGGGACCCTCCCGCGCACCAGCCCGGCCGCGCACACGACGACCCCGCAAAGGGCCCCAACGAGCGCCAGCCAGACGCCCGCCGACCCGAGGACCGCCGGCAGCATCAGTGCCCGGTGCCGGTCGGACCGCGGACCCGTGTCGGGTGCTCGGCGATGTATGTGGCCGAGTGCTTCACCATGATCTGGTTCGACACGAAGACGTACGAACCCGTCGATCGGAAGCGTCCGACGACGACCACCGGGATGTCCGGCTGGAACAGCTGGGGCGGGGACCCCACGTTGTGCACGAGGACCTCGTGGCCGCCACCGGAGACGTCGAAGGTCGCGCCGCGTGCGCTGCGCTGCACGCTGCCGGGGACGACGAGGCCCTCCAGGCGGATCGTGCTCGTCCCGATCCTCGCTTTGTGCGCGAACGCCTGCCCCACCGTGTCGAAGTAGTCGAGCGAGCTCCCGAGGCCCTCGACGAGGAGGTAGGCGACGGCGCCCGCGAGCAGCGCGAAGACGACGAGGAGCCGCAGGCGCCCCCCGCGCGGCGCCCGGCGCACCGCCGGTGCCTGCGCGGCGGCAGGCGCCGCCGTGACCGTCACCGACGCCCGGGGCGGGTGGTCGCGCCGCCCGCCACGCCGGTCTCGCGTTCCGACGCACCGGTCCGCCCGGCGGCCTGCTCGAGACGGCGGCGGCGCACGAGGAGCGAGCACGCGTACAGGGCCAGGGCGAGGAGGGCGATGACGTAGCCCGCGTCGACGTAGCTCATGGCCGGCCCCCGGCGGGCTCGACGACGACGGCGGGCTCGACTGCGACGGGCTCGACGGCGGCGGGCTCGACGGTGGCAGTGGGCTCGACGGCCGTCCCCATGGCGCCCTCGGCCCAGCGCTCGGAGAGCGAGATCTCGAGCTCGTCGTCGCCGAGGCGGTCCGAGAGCGCCTCGATGCGGTAGCGCACGAGCACCATCCAGACGAACACCAGCGTCATGGCCAGGAAGCCCAGCCCCATGGTCCATGCCATCGACCCGTGCACCTTGAGTGTGAGACCCGGGTTGAGCACCGTGCCGCGCTGGTGCAGCGTCTGCCACCAGTCGACCGAGAAGGAGACGATCGGCACGTCCACGACCGCGACGAGCGCCGCCACCGCGCACCGCCGCGCGCGCACGTCGGGGTCCGCCGGCACCCGTCGGAGCGCCAGGTAGCCGAGAAAGAGGACGAGCAGGAGCGCGGTCGAGGTCAGCCGTGCTGTCCAGGTCCACCAGACGCCCCAGGTCGGCCGCCCCCACAAAGAGCCGGTCACGAGCGTGAGCGCGGTGAAGACCACCCCGACCTCGACCGCGGACGCCCCCAGGCGGTCCCAGAAGCGCGAGCGGGTCCGCCGCCACAGGTAGAGGACGCTCGAGAGCGCCGCGACGCCGAAGGCGCAATAGAGGGCGACCCACGCGATCGGCGGGTGCAGGTACAAGAGTCGCACGAGTGTCCCCTGCACCTTGGCGGGGGGGGTGACCCACAGGCCGAGCCAGACGGTGAGCGCGGTCGTCGCCAGCGCGGCGGCGCCCACCCAGCGCGAGAGCGACCGTGCGGGGGCGTTCACGCCGTCTCCTGGAGCGGCCCGTAGAGCGCGACGCCCACGGCGAGGTACACGGCGGCGAACGGCCCGAGGATCTTGAGCCAGGAGGCGCCCGACGCCACCGCGCCGGTCACGGCGGCCGACCACGCGCGGGAGCCGGCGATCAGCACGGGAGCCATGATGGGGAGCACGAGCAGCGGCAGCAGCGTTTCGCGGACCCGCAGACCGGCCGAGAGCGCGCCGTAGAGGACGCCGGCGGCGGAGAGCCCGACGGTGGCCAGGGCCGAGGCGACCAGGGCGAGCCACCACGTCTCGAGGTGGACGTCGAACAGCACGACGATGCCGGCGCCGAGCAGCAGCTGGACCGCGACGAGCTGGATCGCCACGGCCGCGGCCTTACCGAGGAAGACGCCGGCCGGATCGATCCCCGACAGCCGCAGGCCGTCGCGGGTCCCCTCCCCCGATTCGATGGCCGTGCTGCGCTGCGTCGCGAGCACGGTGGAGAAGAGGACGGCGAGCCAGTACAGCCCGGGTGCGGCCGCCCGCAGGGTCGTCGGGCCGGGCCCGAGCGCGAACCCGAAGAGGACGAGGACGAGCACCGCGAAGGGGAGCACCTGCCAGAGGGCCACGCGCGAGCGCAGCTCGATCCTGAGGTCCTTTTCCGCGACGAGGAGCGCGTCACGCCACATCGACGTCGTCCTCGCTCAGCGCGACCAGCAGCCGCCCGGGCGCCGCCTCCCCACGTCCCCCGGGCCGCACCTCTGCGGTCCGCCCGCCGGCCAGCACGACGACCCGGTCGGCGAGCGGCACCGCGAGCTCCGGCTCGTGCGAGGTGAGCAGCACCGAGGCGCCGGCGGCGGCGGCCTCGGCGACGAGCGCGCCGACGAGCGCACGGGCTCCCGCGTCGAGCCCGGCGTGGGGCTCGTCGAGGAGCCACAGCTCGGGGCGGCGCGCCACGAGCGCGGCGAGCGCCGTCCGGCGGCGCTGCCCGGCCGACATCCGCACGACGGGGGTGCGGCCCAGCCGCCCGACGAGGCCGAGGCGGTCGAGCGCGGCGTCCACCCGATCGGCGCCGAGCCCCGACGCCCGCACGGCGAAGCGGACGTTCTCGCGGGCGGTCAGCTCGTCGTAGAGCGACGGCTCGTGCCCGAGGAGCCCGACCCTGCGTCGCACCTGCGTGCGATCTGCCCGCAGGTCGCACCCGAGCACCACCGCCTCCCCCGAGGTCACCGGCACGAGCCCCGCACACGCGCGAAGCAGGCTCGTCTTCCCCGAGCCGTTCGGTCCGAGGACGGCGACCACCTCCCCGGCGGCGACGTCCAGATCGGCGCCGGAGAGCGCGGGGAACCGGCCGGCCAGGGCGACCGCCGAGCGAAGGTGGACTGCGTGCTCCATGACCCGAGGCGACATGCTAGGGGTGCCCGCCGGAGGGGTCCAAGCGGGGGGTGCCCGGGGCGGACGGGCGAGGTACGCCCCCGTTCGTCCGCGCGTCGGGATCGCCTCGTGGAGTTTCATCCGCCAGCGGGTACAAGAGGCGTATGCCGAGGTCCGTTCGCCGCGCCGCTCGCCGGGTCCTGCCCTGGATCGCCGGCCTCGCGGTCGTCGCGGCGACCGTGACGCCCGCCGTCGGACCCGCCCGAGCGGGCGCAGCTCCGCCCAGCGCCTACTACCTCGCGATCGGCGCCTCCGAGTCGCTCGGCGTGCAGCCGCGCTCGGCCGCCGCCCGGACGGGCGTGCCGACCGACGACGGGTACGCCAACGCGCTCGTCGCCATGGAGCGCAGCCGGTGGCCCGGTCTCCAGCTGGAGCACTTCGGCTGCACCGGGATCACCGTCCAGGGCGCGCTCTCCGGCAGTGCGTCGTGCAGCTTCCCCGGCAGCTCCGAGATCGCCGCCGCCGTGCAATTCCTCCGCGCCAACCCCGGCCGGACCGTGCTCGCCACGGTCGACCTCGGCTTCAACGACCTCTGGCGGTGCCTGGCCCGCCGCGACGTCGACCCCGCGTGCGTGACGGCGTCCCTCGCCCGGGTCTCGAGCACACTGCCGGTCATCCTTCGGGACCTGCGGGCCGCGGGCGGCCCGCACCTGCGGATCGTCGGCCTGCTGCACAACGACCCCTACCTCGCCTCCTACCTCCGCGGGGCGACCGGTCGGGCGTTCTCGGCCGCGTCGCTCCGCGCGGTCGACCGGTTGAACGCCACCTTGACCTCCATCTACTCGCACGCCGGCACCGCCATCGCCAACGTCCCCTCGGTCTTCTCGCTCGGCACAACGGCGCCCGTGCCCGCCGGCCGGCGCCGGCTGCCCCTCGACGTCGCCAAGGTCTGCTCGCTGTCGTGGATGTGCCGGCAGCACAACCTCCACCTGAACGCCGCCGGGTACCGCGCCATCGCGGCGGCCATCGCGGCGGCGATCGCCGCCGTGCTGCCGCCGGCGCGGGGCACGGCGCCCGCGAAGCCGGCCTGAACGAGGTCCGCCCGGCGGACCGGTGCCGGAGCGGAGGGAGGTGCCCGGCGGGACCGCTCCCATTGGCGGAGGGAATGGGCGACGCCCCCCGTCCCGCCGGGCGGACGCCGAACTCTACGACAGTTCGATGTCAACGAGGTGTCGGCCCCGTAACAATTTCTCCGGCGGACCCCCATCGGGACCTTGGTCCCTGGTGGAGCAGCCTGGACGGGACCACACTCGCCCCACAGGTGTGAGCCCCCCTCAGCCTGTGCACGTGGCGCACGAGGCACCCCAGGGTGCCTCGTTCGTCGTTGGCGGGCGCGCGCCTTTCGCCGACCGTCAGCTGACCGTGAGCCGGTGCAGCCCCATGTGGTCGAGGAGCGCCTTGAACTGCGCGGACAGCCAGGTGAAGTCGCCGGCGAGCAGGATCGCCCCGAAGGCGACCAGCACGACGCCCGCCACGATCTGCACGACCGCGAGCGGCTTGCGGGCCCGGGCGTAGAACCCGGTCAGCCGGTCGAAAGCGATGCCGGTGACGAGGAAGGGCACGCCGAGCCCCAGGGAGTAGGCGAACAGCAGGATCATGCCGCCGGCGAGCGTGGAGTGGGTGAAGGTGAGCGCGAGGACCGCCCCGAGCACCGGGCCGATGCAGGGCGTCCAGGCGAAGGCGAAGGCCATTCCCATCACCGGCGCGGCCCACGCCCCGAGCGTCTCGGCGCGGACGTGGAAGCGGCGCTCGCCCACGAGCCATCCCGCCCGCCCGGCGATGCGCGGGCCGAGCACCGACCAGGCGCCGGCGGGCAACGAGCTCACGACGAGCACCGTCCCGAGCACGAGGACGACGACGCCCGACGCGGTGTTGAGCCCGGCCCTGTGGTGCTCGAGGAGCGAGTGCACCCCCGAGGCGGTCGCACCCAGCGCGACGAACACGACCGTGAACCCGGCGATGAACAGGAGGATCCCGCGCAGGAGCGGTGCGAGCGGCTGTCCCTGCCCCGCCGCCTCGGAAGGCGAGGGCGCGGGGGCTGTGGCTGTGGCGACCGGCGAGCCCGCGCCGACGAGCGCGAGCTCGCGAGCTGCCACCCCGGCCCCGGCCCGCCGTCGGGCGGCCGCCGTCCTGCGCGGGCGCGAGCCGGCGAGCTCGGCGGCGGACAGCCCCGAGACGAGCGAGAGGTAGCCGGGGACGAGCGGGAGGACGCAGGGCGAGAGGAAGGACAGGATGCCGGCGCCGAACGCCGCGAGGATCCCGAGCGGATCGGCGGTGATCGTCCCGGTGAGCACCTCAGCGCGTCAGCGAACGGACCAGGTCGAGGTCCGCCTCGACCATCATCTCGACGAGGTGCGGGAAGTCCACCTCCCGCGTCCAGCCGAGCGCCGATCGTGCCTTCGACGCGTCGCCGACGAGCAGGTCGACCTCGGCGGGCCGCAGGAACCGCTCGTCGACCACGACATGCTGCTCCCAGTCGAGGTCCGCCACCGCGAAGGCGAGCTGGCAGAGCTCCTTGACCGAGTGCGTCTCCCCCGTCGCCACCACGTAGTCGGCGGGCTCGGGCTGCGCGAGCATGAGCCACATCGCCCGGACGTAGTCCGCGGCGTAGCCCCAGTCGCGCTGGGAGTCGAGGTTGCCGAGCGCCAGCTTGTCGTCGAGCCCGCACGCGATCCGTGCCACGCCGTGGGTGACCTTGCGGGTGACGAACTCGAGGCCGCGGCGCGGCGACTCGTGGTTGAAGAGCATGCCCGACGACGCGTGGAGGCCGTAGGACTCGCGGTAGTTGACCGTGATCCAGTGCCCGTACACCTTCGCCACGCCGTACGGGCTCCGGGGATAGAAGGGCGTCGTCTCCTTCTGCGGGACCTCGTGCACCTTGCCGAACATCTCCGACGAGCTGGCCTGGTAGAAGCGGATCTCGGGGTCGACGATCCGGATCGCGTCGAGGAGCCGCGTCACCCCGAGCGCGGTGGTCTCGCCGGTGAGGACGGGCTGGCTCCAGCTCGTCTGGACGAACGACTGCGCGGCGAGGTTGTAGACCTCGGCGGGGCGGTGGTCGCGGAGCGCCGCGATGAGCGACACCTCGTCGAGGAGGTCCGCGGGGACGAGCGTGATCCGGTCCTGGATGTGCGCGATCCGCTCGAAGTTGAGCGTGCTCGATCGGCGTACGACCCCGATGACGTCGTAGCCCTGCTCGAGCAGGAGCTCGGCCAGGTAGGACCCGTCCTGGCCGGTGACGCCGGTGATCAGGGCACGCCTGGCGACCATGTGGCCACGGTAGCCGAGCCGGCACGGGTGGTGGCCGGCGCGCCGCCGCGCCGCTGTCGCGCCGCGCCGCTGTCGCGTCGCTACAGTGCGCCCGTGCCGCGGGCCGCGCTCGTCTCCTTCCGGCTCGGCGGTCGCGACGGCGTCTCGATCGAAGCAGCGAAGTGGTCGTGGGCGCTCGAGTTCCTCGGGTTCAAGACGTTCGGCGTGGCGGGCGAAGGCGTCGCCGACCGCGTGCTCCCGGGGCTCGCCATCGGCGCCCCGGCCCCGCCGTCGAGGGCCGAGGTGGAAGTGGCGCTGCACGACGCGGACCTCGTGGTGGTGGAGAACCTCTGCTCGCTCCCACTGAACCGGCCCGCCGCCGACCTCGTCGCGCAGGTGCTCGCCGGACGGCCGGCGGTGCTCCACCACCACGACCTCCCGTGGCAACGACCGCAGTTCGGCGACGCCCCGCCGCCGCCCGACGATCCCGCGTGGCGCCACGTCACCATCAACGAGCAGAGCCGCCGCGAGCTGGCCGCGGCGGGCGTCGAGGCGACGACCGTCTACAACGCGTTCGACCCCGACCCGCCGGCGGGCCGGCGTGCCCGGACGCGCGCGGCCCTGGGCGTCGAGCCGTCCGACCGGCTCGTGCTGCAGCCGACGCGGGCGCTCGCCCGCAAGCGCGTGGACGCCGCCGTCCGCGTCGCCGAGGCGCTGGACGCGACCTACTGGCTGCTCGGCCCCGCCGAGGACGGCTTCGGTCCCGAGCTCGAGCGCGTGCTCGCCGCCGCCCGCTGCCCCGTCCGCCGTGGCGCGCCGGAACCGGCCGGCGGCGGGGTGCCGAGCATCGCCGACGCCTATGCCGCATGTGACGTGGTGGCGCTCACGTCGGACACCGAGGGGTTCGGGAACCCCGCGGTCGAGTCCGCCACCTACCGCAGGCCGCTCGTCGTCGGCCCCTACCCGGTCGCGGCCGAGCTCGCCGCGTTCGGCTTCCGATGGTTCAGCGAGTCGGCGGACGACCTCTCACGCCTCGCCGCGTGGCTCGACGGCCCCGACCCCGCGCTGCTCGACCACAACGCGACCGTCGCGCGCCGCCACTTCTCGCTCGACGGGCTCCCGGCGAAGCTCGAGCCCGTGCTCGCTCCGCTGGGCGTCGTCCCTTCCCGCCGCGGGCGCTGACGACCGGCCCCTGAGGCTCTGCGGACGATGGGGCTAACGTCTCGCGGGTGAGCTCGGCGGCGCGACCCCTCCCGCCGCGCGCGGGCAAGTCGCAGGGGTGCCGCCCGTCCCGGCGCCTCACCGCCGCCATGCGCCGGCGCCAGCTCTTCGCCGTCGCCCTCCGGCTCTTCGCCGAGCGTGGCTACGAGTCGACGACGATGGACGAGATCGCCGACGCTGGGGGGGTCACGAAGCCCTTGCTCTACCAGCACTTCTCCTCCAAGCGCGCCCTGTACCTCGAGCTCGTCGACTCGGTGGCCGAGGAGCTGTTGACCGAGATCTCCGCCGCCACGGCGGCGGCGGCGGGGCCCCGAGAACAGGTCGAGGACGGGTTTGCGGCGTACTTCCGGATGGTGGTCACGCACGAGACAGCCTTCCGCCTCCTCTACGCCCGGAGCGACCAGACCGACTCGGAGCTGGAGAGCCCGCTGCGGCGCGTCGAGGACGCGATCGCCGAGGCCATCGACCCGCTGATCGCGGCGGGGCTCGACCCGGACCACCGTCGTTTCCTCGCGTACGCCGTGGTGGGCATGGCCGAAGGCGCGAGCCGGCACTGGATCGACACGCGCGGCGAGGAGACCACCGTGTCGGACGACGCGGCGGACCTCGACGACGAGGCGCAGCGCCTTGCACGCCGCCTCTCGAACCTCGCGTGGGCGGGCCTGCGCGCGGTCCACGCCGACTGAGGTCCGCGGCCGGGCGCGCCGCAGCCCGCTCAGAGCCGCGACACGAGCGCCCCGCAGAGCGTCCACAGCTCGGCCGCGCACGCCGCGTAGACCGCGTCGTCGTGACCGGCGGGGTCGGCCACGTCGTCGGCGGGGTCGAGCGCCGCCCGGTCCAAGCCGAGCGCGGCGACCCGGACAGGGAGCGGCGTGGCGCCGGGCGCGAGATCGCGCACGAGCGCGCGGAGCGTGCCGGTGCGCGGCGCGGCATCGCGATGGTGCCGGCGCACGTAGCCCACGTGCGCGGACTCCATGGCGACGACGAGCTCCGCGCCGCCGAGGTCACGCGCAGCGAGCTGCCTGCTGCGGTGCGCACCCGCCGCGATCGGGTCGCGTAGGACGGGCGCGAGCCCCTCGACCGTCCGGAGCGCCGCCAGCGTCCGCGCGCCGATCGGCACCCCGTCGACGGTGTGCGTCCCCGCCGTCGCCACCCTGAGCGAGATCCCGCGTCGCGCGGCCGTGTGCTCGAGCATGACGCGCGCCATCACCGAGCGGCACGTGTTGCCCGTGCACACGACGAGCAGCGCCACGGGCTCCCCCACCGGGTCGACAGTACCGGCACGCCCTTCCGGTCGTCGGGGCCGGGGCGTCCGCACGAAGACCGCGTAGCGTGGGAACGGTGGACGGCCAACCTGCCCGGCTCGACGCGACGGACCTCGCCCTGATCCGGCTCCTCCAGCGCGACGCCCGACAGACGAACAAGGACCTCGCCGAGGCCGTGGGGATCGCACAGTCCACGTGCCTCGAGCGGATCCGCGCGTTGCGCGCGCAGGGGGTGATCCTCGGGTGGCACGCCGAGGTCGACCTCGAGGCGATCGGCCGACCGCTCCGCGCCATGATCAATGTCCGGTTGCGGCCCAAGACGACCGCCTCGGTCCGGGCGTTCCAGCAGGAGATGCTCGACGCGCCCGAGGTGCTCGCGGTGTGGACGGTCACCGGCGCCGACGACTTCTTGGTAGAGGTCGCAACCCACGACGTCGCCCACCTCCGCGACTTCGTCCTCGACCACGTCACCGGACGCAGCGACGTGGTCGACGCCCGGACGTCGCTCGTCTACGACCAGGTGCGCGTTCGGGAGATCCCGCCGGCCGAGCAGCTCACACGTCCGTGAGGCGCGCCAGGCGACCGGCGAGCTCCTCGCGGTAGGAGGCGACGCTCTTCTCCTTCACCTGCTCGTAGCCGCGCACGCGGTCGGGGAGCCGCGCGAGCTCGGTCGCGTCGTCGAGGTTGTCCGGGCCGAGCACCGGGAGGACGGAGCGGATCGCGTCGGCGTACTCCCCTGGGAGCTCGCGTTCGGTCCGTCGGAGCCCGGTCCGCCCGAAGGGGTCCAGCGCGCTCCCCCGGAGACGCCGCGACGCGCGAAGCGCGCGCATCGCCGGGCGCGACCAGCTGCCGAGGCGGATCTTGTGCCGCAGCCCGCGAGCGCGCAGCGCCGGCGGATGGAGGAGCCACGTGGTCTCGCCGTTCGCGTCCTCGACCGCGGGGAACTCCAGGAGGAGCCGGGCGACCTCGTACTCGTCTTTGTACGCGAGGAGCTTGTGGTAGCCGAACGCGACCCCGGCGGTGAGCCGTCCGTCCCCGCCCGCGCGGCGCTCGGCACCGGCCACCTCGCCGACCAGCGCACCGAACCGGCGCGCCAGCGCCTCGTCCTGGTAGTCGGCCAGGTCGCCCGCGAGCCATGCGACGTGCGCGGCGTCGACGGCGGGGAGCACGGAGAGGTCGATCGCCGAGAGGACCTCGGCGCCCACCTTCGCGGCCGCCGACGCGCCGACGCGTCCGGATCCTGCCGCGGACGGGGAGACCGACACTCCGCCGCTCGGGGTCGCACCCCCGCCGGCGCGCCGGGCGACCCAGCGTCGGCCCGCCACGAACGCGGCCACGTTGGCGTCGACCGCCACACCGTTGCGCTCGATCGCCGTCGTGATCGACCGGGCCGAGATCGGCAGCACCCCGAGCTGGCTCGCGGCGCC
The DNA here is from genome assembly GCA_035534455.1 of Acidimicrobiales bacterium. GTDB lineage: Bacteria > Actinomycetota > Acidimicrobiia > Acidimicrobiales > RAAP-2 > JAJYVT01. The sequence continues at coordinate 13,083 of DATLRV010000035.1, read as the reverse complement.
GAGGAGGACCACGTTGGCGGCGGTGGCAGGGGCGCCGACCTCGTGGGCGACGGCGATCGCGTCGAGGAAGGTGGCACGGCCGTCCGCCGCCGCGCCGGTGAGGGTGGCCTCGAGCTCGGCGACGGGGACCTCTCGTGCCTCGAGACCGAGGACCATCGGCCCGCTGAGGCTCGTCGCCGAGGAGCCGACCACCACCGTGCGCCCGGTCGCCATGCTGGCGAGGACCGCCGGGACGCTGGCGGCGACCAGGTCGGCGGCGAGGAGGAGGTCCACCTCGCCCTCTCCGAGCACGTTCGAGCGGTCGCCGGCACCGGGGCCGATGCGCAGGTCGGAGATGACCGGGCCCGCCTTCTGGGAGAGCCCCGTCTGGTCGAGGCCCCAGACCTCGATGCCCTCGAGGAGCGCGGCCCAGGCGAGGAGGTGGGCGCAGGTGACGACCCCGGTGCCGCCGATCCCCGCGATCCGAACGGTCAGGGCGCGGTCGAGGTCGGCGACCGGCGCCGGGGGGAGCTCGTCGGGCGCGTCGCCGGCGCCCTGGGTGCGCTGTGCGTCCTGGCCGCCCTTGGCCGCGGTCGTGCCGGCCCGCGCCGCCGGGTCGGCGGGGGGAACGTCCACGAGCGTGAACGCCGGGCAGTCGCCCTTGAGGCACGAGCGGTCGAAGTTGCACGTGTCGTCGTCGATCCGCGTCTTGGGGCCGAGGGGGGTGTCGACGGTCTGGAGCGACAGGCAGTTGGACTTCACCTGGCAGTCGCCGCAACCCTCGCAGACCCGCTCGTTGATCACGACCCGCTGGGTGGGCAGCGGCACCACGCCGCGCTTTCGTGCGCGACGGAGCTCGGTCGCGCACGGCTGGTCGTGTACGAGGACCGTCACGCCGTCGATGGCGGCGAGCTCCTCTTGGACCTCGACGATGTCGTCGCGAGAGCGGACCGAGACGCCCTTGGGCAGCCGCACCCTGCGGTAGCGGTGGGTGTCGTCCGTCGTGATCACCACGCGCTCGACCCCCTCGAGGAGGAGCATGCGCGCGAGGTCGACGGGGGACGCGGCGCCGCCGACGACGTGCTGGCCCCCGGTCATGGCGGTCGCGCCGTTCCAGAGCACCTTGTAGGTGATGGACACCCCCGACGCCACGGCGCCGCGCACCGCGAGCTGTCCGGAGTGGAAGAACGTCCCGTCGCCGAGGTTCTGGACGAGGTGCCGCTCCTCGACGAAGGGCTCCATCCCGATCCACTGCGCGCCCTCGCCACCCATCTGGGTGAGGCCGACGCGGTGCCCGACGCGCTCGTCCGGCATGTAGTGGACGATGGTGTGGCAGCCGATGCCCTCGCCGACGAGCGTCCCCTCGGGGACCACGGTCGAGACCGAATGGGGGCAGCCGGGGCAGAACCACGGCACCCGCGTCGCCGGTTCGGGGGCCGGCCGGCCGGACGCAGACCCGCCGGGCGCGCGGAGCGTGCCGGACGCGAGCTCGATGCGCCGCCTGGGCTGGGGCGGCTCCTTCACGACTGTGCCGATGCTGGCGCGCAAGACCGGGGCGAGGATGCGGGCGATCGACGCCGCGTCGAGCACGCCGTGACGCGGGACGAGCGGGCGACCCTCGACGTCGAGCTTCCCGAGGACCGCGGGGCTCCCCGGTCGGCGGGCGATCATCGAGAGGAGCTGGCCCTCGACGAGCTCCCGGCGCTCCTCGACGACGACCACCTGCTCGACCCCGTCGGAGATCGCGCGCGCGAATCCCCGCCCGATCGGGAAGGGCATCCGGACCTCCCCCAGGGCGACGCCGTTGCCGCGCAACGTGTCGGCGTCGAGCCCGAGCAACCGCAACGCCTCGACGAGCTCCGAGTAGACGATGCCCGCCGCGACGATCGACAGGCGTGGCCGGTCGGGGACGACGACGAGACGGTTGAGGTCGTTCGCGTCCCCGTACCGGGCGGCGGCCGCCACGCGGTCGGTGAGCACGGCGCGCTCGCGCTCGAGGGTGCCGGGGGTGAGCAGGTCGCCGGAGACCGGCGGGGCCTCGTACCCGTCGGGGAGGACCGCCCCCGGCCACCCGTGCAGCGCGACGGTGCCTTCTGCGTCGGCGATCGCGGTGGCGAGCTTGATCGCGACCCAGGCGCCCGAGAAGCGTGAGAGCGCGACGGCATGGCGGCCGAGCTCGATCACCTCTTCGAGGGAGCGCGGGAACAGGACCGGCATGCCGAGGTCCGAGAGGACCACCTCCGACGCGCTCGGCAGCGTCGAGGACTTGGCCGACGGGTCGTCGCCCACGATCGCCAGGGCGCCGCCGTGCGCGGACGCGCCGGCGAAGCTCGCGTGCCGCATGGCATCCATGCTCCGGTCGAGCCCGGGCGCCTTGCCATACCAGACGCCGAGCACGCCGTCGACGCGTGCCGAGGGGAGCATGCTCGTGAGCTGGCTGCCCATGACGGCGGTCGCGCCGACCTCCTCGTTCACGGCCGGGCGGTGGACGATCTCGACGTCGAGATGCGTCTCGAGCGCGGCCTCGAGCTCCTTGTCGAAGCCGGCGAGCGGCGAGCCCTGGTACCCCGAGACGAATCCCGCCGTGCGCTTCCCCGCCGCCCGGTCCGCCCGCAGCGCGTCGATCAGCATCCGGATGGTCGCCTGTACGCCCGACAGGTGCACCCTCGGCACGTCCGGCGCCCAGTGGTCACCGGGGTCCAGGTCGGCGAGCGGGCGCCTGTCGTCGGTGACCGTCACCTGATCAGTATGGAGGTCGTTCGCCGAGCTGTGAAGCGTTCCGCGCAACATTTCGCGGACCCAGTGCCATTCGAAGGAGCTTCGGGCGGCCCGCCGCGCACCACGAGAATCCGAACGATGCGCGGGGGCCGCGGGCGGCGGCACACGGCCGTCGGCAGCCCGGGTTGACCCGGTGCGCCACCACGCGTCATCGGGCGGGGCCCAGGCCGAGGTGCCGGGCGATCACCATGCGCTGCACCTCCGAGGTGCCCTCGCCGATCTCGAGGATCTTCGCGTCCCGGTAGAAGCGGCCGACCGGCGTCTCGTTCATGAACCCGTAGCCGCCGAAGATCTGCGTCGCCTCCCGGGCGTTCACCATCGCGGCGTCCGATGCGACGAGCTTCGCGATGGCGGCCTCGCGCTTGAAGGGCTCCCCCGCGACGAGCCGGCGCGCGGCGTCGTAGTACGCGAGGCGCGCCACGTGGGTCCGCGCGTCCATGTCCGCGAGCTTGAACTGCAGCACCTGGGACTCTCCGAGCTTGCGCCCGAACGCCACCCGCTCGCCGAGGTACCGGACGCACTCGTCGACACACCCCTGCGCGAGGCCGACCGAGAGCGCCGCGATGGCGATCCTCCCCTCGTCGAGGATGGAGAGGAATTGTGCGTACCCCCTGCCCTCCTCGCCGAGAAGGTGCTCGAGCGGGACGCGGCAGTCGCTGAACGCGAGCTCGTGGGTGTCCGACGCGTTCCACCCGACCTTGGAGTAGCCCGGCGCGACGGTGAAGCCCGGCGTTCCCGCCGGCACCATGATCGCGGAGATCGACGGGCGGCCGTCCGCGTCCCTGCCGGTCACCGCCGTCACCGTGACGAAGGCGGTGATGTCGGTGCCTGAATTCGTGATGAAGGACTTCGAGCCGTTCACCACCCATTCGTCGCCGTCGCGCGCGGCCGTCGTGCGCGTGGCTCCGGCGTCGGAGCCGCCACCGGGCTCGGTGAGCCCGAACGCACCGAGCGTCCGGCCCGCGCACAGGTCCGGGAGCCAGCGTCGACGCTGCGCCTCGCTGCCGAACCGGTAGACGGGCATCGCGCCGAGCCCGACGCCCGCCTCGAGCGTGATGGCGACCGACGAGTCGATCCGTGCGAGCTCTTCGAGCGCGAGGCAGAGCGCGAAGTAGTCGCCCCCCATGCCCCCGTACTCCTCGGGGAAGGGCAGGCCGAAGAGCCCCATGACGGCCATCTTCTCGACGAGCGGGTAGGGGAAGGCCTTCTTCTCGTAGTAGTCGGCGATCACGGGGGCGACGTCCTCCCGGGCGAACCGCCGGACGGTCCTGCTGAGCTCCTCGTACTCCTCGCCGAGGTCCCCCCTCCCTGTGGTCGTCACCGGGGCGCCTCCCCGCCCGCCGCGAGCGCCTGGACGACCTTGGAGGGGCTCGGGCGGCCCAGGCGTGCGGCGATCCACACCGACGTCTCCACGAGCCGGTCGAGATCGATGCCCGAGTCGACCCCGGCCCCGGCGAGCGCCCAGCAGAGGTCTTCGGTCGCGAGGTTGCCGGTCGCGCTCTTGGCGTAGGGGCAGCCGCCGATCCCCCCAGCCGACGAGTCGACCGTCGTGATGCCGCAGGCGAGCGCCGTCATGGTGTTGGCCAGCGCCTGGCCGTAGGTGTCGTGGAAGTGGACGGCGAGCCGTGACGCCGGGACGCCCGCGCGCCCCAGCGCGTCGAGCACGCTCACGACCTGCCCGGTCGTCGCCACGCCGATCGTGTCCCCGAGGCTGACCTCGTCCACCCCCATCTCGAAGAGCCGTTCGCACACCTCGACGACGTCGGCTGCGGACACGACGCCTTCCCAGGGGTCGCCGAAGCACATCGACACGTACGCGCGCACGCCCATCCCGTCGGCCTTAGCCTCGGCGACGACGGGGAAGAACATCTCCAGCGCCTCGTCGCGTGAGCGGTTCAGGTTCCGCTGCGCGAAGGACTCCGTCGCGCTGGCGAAGACGCACACGTCGCCCACGCCGCACGTCCGCGCACGCTCGAGCCCGGCGAGGTTCGGCACGAGCGCCGGGAAGCGGACGTGCGGACTGGCCGCGCGCAGCTCGCCGATGAGGGAGAAGACGTCCTCGGCGTCCGCCAGCTGGGGAACCCACGAGGGGCTCACGAAGCTCGAGGTCTCCACGGTGGCGATCCCCGCGCCGACCAGTCGCGACACGAACTCCGCCTTCACCTCGGCGGGGAGGATCGTGGGCTCGTTCTGGAGGCCGTCACGCGGACCGACCTCCCACACGCGCACCCGCGCGGGCAGGTCCGGCCTCCGATACAGCGGGGGTGCGATCATGCGCCGTCCTCCTTGTCGTCCCGGGGTGCCACCCGTACGAGCGGGTCGTCCAGCGCGACGGACTGGCCCGCGCGGACGAGCAGCTCGGCCACGACGCCGTCGAGCGGTGCGACCACCGCGTGCTCCATCTTCATGGCCTCGACGGCGAGCAGCTGCTGGCCCGCGTGGACCGCCTCGCCGATGCCGACGTGCACGGCGACGACGACCCCGGGCATCGGGCTCCTCACCGGCCCCGCCGCGCCGGAGCTGCGCTCCGCGTCACCCCGCGAGGCGCGTGCGACGGCGAACTTCCAGGCGTCGCCTCCCCGCGACACCCAGACGTCGTCGCCCAGTACCGCCGTGTGCCACGTCGCGGTCGTCGCGCCGACGGTCAGCGCCAGGACCGCACCGTCGAGCCACCGGGCGCGCACACGCACCGGCGGCTCGTCGTCGACCCGCACGGCCGCTCCGTCGTGTATCGGGCCCTGCACTCGCACGGACACGTGATGCCCGCCGTGCCCCAAGACCACTCCCCACTCCCGGGGGACGGCGACCGCCCACCCGTCGGGGACCTCCCAAGGCCCGGCGGCGTCGGCGACGTTTCCGGCGGCGTGGGCGACGGGCCCGACGCCCGCGACGATCCGGCACACGGCCGCGATCGCCGCGTCGCGGGTGTCGGCGGCGCCTGGTGCGGCGAGCTCCGCCAGGGTGCGGTCGACGAGCCCCGTGTCGAGCCGCCCCGCCACGACGTCGGGGTGTCCGAGAAGCCGAGTCAGGTACCCCACGTTCGTCGTGACGCCGAGGAGGGCCGTCGCGCAGAGCTCGTTGCGCAGCCGACGCAGGGCCTCGTCGCGCGTGGCTCCCCAGGCGACCACCTTGGCGAGCATCGGGTCGTAGCGCGTCCCGACCGCCATCCCCGGAGCGAGCGCGGCGTCCACCCGGACGCCTCGGCGCTCCTCGGGGACCGCGACGAGCGAGATCGTCCCGCTCGCGGGGAGGAACCCCCGCGCCGGGTCCTCGGCGTAGACCCGGGCCTCCACGGCATGGCCGCGGGCGCAGATCGCGTCCTGGGACAGCGGGAGCGGCTCTCCGGCGGCAACCCGCAGCTGCCACTCGACGAGGTCGACGCCCGCCACCGCCTCGGTGACCGGGTGCTCGACCTGAAGGCGAGTGTTCATCTCCATGAAGAAGAACTCGTCGGGCCGGTCCCCCGAGACGATGAACTCGACCGTTCCGGCCCCGACGTAGGCACACGACCTCGCCGCGTCGAGCGCGCTCGCCGTCATGGCCGCCCGCGTCGCCTCGTCGAGGAGCGGCGACGGGCTCTCCTCGACGATCTTCTGGTGGCGCCGCTGGAGGCTGCACTCGCGCTCACCGAGGTGCACGACGTTGCCGAAGGCGTCCGCGAAGACCTGGACCTCGACGTGGCGGGGCCGTTCCACCCAGCGTTCCACGAGCAGGGTCCCGTCGCCGAACGCGCCGAGCGCCTCGCGCCGCGCGGCGGCGATCGCACCGAGCAGGTCCTCTCGCGCCGCGACACGCCGCATCCCCTTCCCCCCGCCGCCCGCCGCCGGCTTGAGCAGCACGGGAAGCCCCACCTCGAGTGCGGCGGCGGCGAGCGCCTCGTCGTCCATGCCCGGGCGGCCCGCACCCGGCACGACCGGCACGCCGGCCGCCGAGACGGTCTGCTTGGCGCGGATCTTGTCGCCCATCGCCTCGATCGCCCCGGCCGGAGGACCGATCCAGACCAGTCCGGCGGCCGTGACGGCGCGCGCGAAGGCCGCGTCCTCGGAGAGGAACCCGTACCCGGGGTGCACGGCGTCGGCGCCGGCCAAGATCGCCGCGGCCACGACGGAGGCGGCGTCGAGATAGCCGTCGACCGCGACGGCGAGGTCCGCGGCCGCCAGGTGCACCGCGGCTGCGTCGTCCGGCGCGTACACGGCGACCGACCGGATCCCGAGCGCGGCGAGCGTCCGGCAGATCCGCACCGTGATCTCGCCGCGGTTGGCGACGAGGACCGAGCCGATCGAGGTCAACGCGGCCACGCGCTCACATCCGGAAGACGCCGTAGCCGACCTCGCCGAGCGGCGCGTGCGCGGCGACCGAGAGTCCCAGCCCGACGGCGCGGCGCGTGTCGAGCGGGTCGATCACCCCGTCGTCCCAGAGCCTCGCCGTCGAGTAGTAGGGGTTCCCCTGCACCTCGTACTGCGCGCGCAGCGGCTCCTTGAAGGCCTCCTCCTCGTCGTCGCTCCATGCCTCACCCCGGGCCTCGAGCTGGTCCCTCCGGACGGTAGCGAGCACCGACGCCGCCTGCTCACCGCCCATGACCGAGATGCGCGCGTTGGGCCACATCCACAAGAAGCGCGGCCCGTAGGCCCGCCCGCACATCGAGTAGTTCCCCGCGCCGAAGCTCCCGCCGATCACCACGGTGAGCTTCGGGACGCGGGCGCACGCGACGGCGGTCACCATCTTCGCCCCGTGCTTGGCGATCCCTCCCGCCTCGTAGGCCGAGCCCACCATGAAGCCGCTGATGTTCTGGAGGAAGAGCAGCGGCACACGCCTCCGGTCGCACAGCTCGATGAAGTGCGCGCCCTTCAGCGCGGACTCCGAGAAGAGGACCCCGTTGTTGGCGACCACGCCGACCGGGTGGCCCCAGATGCGGGCGAACCCGCAGACGAGCGTCGTACCGTACTCGGCCTTGAACTCCAAGAACCGCGAGCCGTCGACGAGGCGTCCGACGACCTCGCGTACGTCGTAGGGGGTGCGCAGGTCCGACGGGACCACCCCGTAGAGCTCCTCCGGGTCGATCGACGGCTCCTCGGGCGCCTCGACCTCCCAGGCACGGGCGCCGCGCGCCGGGAGCGTGGCGACGATCTCGCGCACGATCGACAGCGCGTGGCGGTCGTCGTCCGCGAGGTGGTCCGTCACGCCGGAGCGCCGGGCGTGCAGCTCCCCGCCGCCGAGATCCTCGGCGGAGACGACCTCGCCGGTCGCCGCCTTCACGAGCGGCGGCCCGCCCAGGAAGATCGTGCCCTGCCCGCGCACGATGACCGCCTCGTCGCTCATCGCGGGCACGTAGGCACCGCCCGCGGTGCAGGACCCCAACACCGCGGCGAGTTGCGGGATCCCCGCCCTCGACATCGTCGCCTGGTTGTAGAAGATGCGCCCGAAGTGCTCGCGGTCGGGGAAGACCTCGTCCTGTCGGGGCAGGTACGCCCCACCGGAGTCGACGAGGTAGATGCAGGGGAGGTGGTTCGCGAGCGCGACCTCCTGGGCGCGCAGGTGCTTCTTCACCGTCAGCGGGTAGTAGGTCCCGCCCTTCACGGTCGCGTCGTTCACGACGACGACGCATTCGCGTTCCGCGACGCGCCCGATCCCGCAGATGATCCCCGCACCCGGCGCCTCGTCGTCGTAGCAACCGGTGGCCGCGAGCGGGGACAGCTCGAGGAACGGCGATCCCGGATCGCAGAGCTGCGACAGGCGGTCGCGCGGCAAGAGCTTGCCGCGCTCGACGTGCCGGCGGCGCGCCTCGTCGGACCCGCCCAGGGAGGCGAGACCCAGACGCGCCCGCAGGTCCCCGGCGAGCTCGCGGTGGCGGGCGGCGTTGCGGGCGAACTCCGGCGACGACGGGTCCGCCGACGATCGGAGAAGGGGGAACGGGGCCTTGGCCAGCTGGGCCATCGTCCCGGTATGTTAGCGATCGCTAACATCACGCGCTAGCCTCGGGTTGTGCCTGCCTCGACGCGTCCGCGTCCCCCGGCCGCCGCCCGCGAGGGCCGCAGGGGCGCCGGAGCGCCGGCGGGACGGGGAGGCCGCGGGGGACGGGGCCGGGGGAACGCAGGCCGGGGGAACGCAGGCCGGGGGAACCGCAAGGAGCAGATCCTCGGGTGCGCCGCGCGGCTGTTCGCCACCCGCGGCTTCCACGGGGTGTCCGTGGACGATCTCGGCGCGGCCGCGGGGGTGACCGGCCCGGCGCTCTACCGCCACTTCCGCGCGAAGGAGGACATCCTCGCCGAGCTCCTCGTCGGCGTGAGCCAGCGACTCCTCGAGGGGGGCCGCCAGCGCGTCGACAGCGCCGCTGACGCCGCGGCGGCGCTCGCCGCGCTGGTCGAGTTCCACGTCGAGTTCGCGCTGGACGAGCCGGACGTCATCACGGTCCAGGAGCGCGATCTCGCGAACCTCCCGCCCGACGCGAGCCGTGCGGTCCGTGCCCTCCAACACGACTACGTCTCGGTGTGGGCTGACGTCGTCGAGCAGCTCACCGCGTGCAATCGGGCGCAGGGGGTGGCCGCGGCGCACGCCGCCTTCGGCCTGGTGAACTCGACCCCCCACTCGGCTCGCCTGCCTCGTGCCCAGATGGCGGCGCTCCTCGGGGAGATGGCGACCGCCGCGTTGCGCGCCGCAGGAAACGGGCAGAGCCGGGCCCGGGGTGGGCCTCCTACTTCCGCACCGTGATCGTGGCGGGCGGCTCGGGGACGTCGAGCTCGGGCTCGGTCGCCGCCCGGACCTCGTCGACCGTCACGCCGGGGGCGACCTCCCGCAGCACGAGACCGGCCGGCGTCACGTCGATCACCGCGAGATCGGTGACGATCCTGCCGACCACCCCGGCTCCGGTCAGGGGAAGCGAGCACTGGTCCACGATCTTGTAGGTCCCGTCCTTGGCGACGTGCTCCATCATCACGATGACCCGTCCGACCCCGTGCACGAGGTCCATGGCACCACCCATGCCCTTCACCATCTTGCCGGGGATCATCCAGTTGGCGAGGTCCCCACGCGCCGAGACTTGCATCGCGCCGAGCACGGCGGCGTCGACGTGGCCGCCCCTGATCATCCCGAAGGACAGCGAGGAGTCGAAGAACGACGCGCCCGGCTCGACGGTCACCGTCTCCTTCCCCGCGTTGATGAGGTCGGGGTCCTCGTCGCCCTCGTAGGGGTACGGGCCGACCCCGAGGATCCCGTTCTCGCTCTGCAGGACGACGTGCACACCGGGGGGGAGGTGGTTCGAGATGAGCGTGGGCATCCCGATGCCCAGGTTCACGTACTCCCCGTCGCAAAGGTCCATCGCCGCCCGCGCGGCGATCTGCTCGTGCGTGAGGCTCATGCCGCACCCTCCCCTGCGTCGCCGTTCGCGGCCGCGCCGGGGCGCGACCGGACGGTTCGCTTCTCGATCCGCTTCTCCCGGGTCGGGTCCGCCAGCACGACCCGCTGGACGAAGATGCCCGGCAGGTGCACCGCCACCGGGTCGAGCGTCCCTGCGGGGACGAGCTCTTCGACCTCGGCGATCGTCACCCTGCCCGCCATCGCGCACAACGGGTTGAAGTTCCGGGTGGCCATGTCGAACACGAGGTTGCCCAGCGGGTCGCCGCGCGTGGCGCGGACCAGCGCGAAGTCGGTCCTGATCGAGTGCTCGAGCACGTACCTCCGGCCGTCGAACTCGCGCACCTCGCGCGGCGGCGAGGCGAGCGACACCGTGCCGTCGGGCGCGTAGCGCCAGGGAAGACCGCCCTCCGCGATCATCGTCCCCACGCCCGCCGGCGTGTAGAAGGCAGGAATCCCGCAACCGCCGGCACGCAGCCGCTCCGCCAGGGTTCCCTGCGGGATCAGCTCGACCTCCAGCTCCCCGGCAAGGAACTGGCGCGCGAACTCTTTGTTCTCTCCGACGTAGGAGCCCGTGGCTCGGGCGATCCGGTGCTGGTCGAGGAGGCGGCCGAGGCCCCAGCCGTCGACGCCGCAGTTGTTGGAGACGACGGCGAGGTCCGTCGCGCCCGTGTCGACGACGGCGTCGATCAGGTCCATCGGGACGCCGCACAGCCCGAACCCCCCGACGGCCAACGACGCACCGTCGCCGACGTCCGCGACGGCCGCCGACGCGCTGTCGACGACCTTGCTCAGCGCCATGGACTCTCCTCCCCGCTCGGTCCTCGTCCCTCCCGGGCGGCGGCGCCGCCGCCGGGCATGGTGGGACACGCTACCGCCACGCGCGAGGATCGCTGGAGGGGCTGGCCGGGGGCTGGCCGGGGGCTGGCCGGGGGCTGGCCCCGCGACGGCCTCGGGGTCGACCCGGAGGGAGCGGCACGACGGGAGAGACGACGTGAGCGGCGTCACCATCTACGGCCTCTGCGCGGTCTCGTTCATGATGGGGATGTACGCGTTGGAAAGGCGCGGGCGCATCTTCGTGATCGGGTTCGCAGCGGGCTGCCTGCTGTCGAGCGCCTACGGCTTCTGGTCCGGCGCGTGGCCGTTCGGCGTCGTCGAGATCGTCTGGAGCGGCATCGCGCTGTTGCGCCTCCGGTCCCGGCCCGGCCCCGCCACCCCTCCTCCCCGCTCGCCCGGGTCGCCCCGCTCGCCCGGGTCGCCCGGGTCGCCCGGGTCGCCTGCGTCGCCCGGATCGCCCGGATCGCCTGTGGACGCCGACGCCGACGCCTGAGCTCGCCGACGAGCGGGCCCGGCGTTCGCCCCGGTGGCGGGTCACTGGCCGATGCGACCGTTCACTGGCCGATGCGGCCGTCGATCCGCTCGCGCAGCAGGTCCGCGTGGCCGTTGTGGCGGGCGTACTCCTCGACCATGTGGACGAGCACTTCCCGGTACGACACCTCACCCCCATCGGACATCACCGCCACCGCTCCGAGGTCCGGGTGCCGGTCCACGAACGCCTCCGCGAACGCGACCTCCTCGTCCCAGGCGCGCCACGCCTCGGCGACCACCTCCGGGTCGCCCCGGGCGTCGTCGAAGTCCGCGTCCGCGTTCTCGGGCGTGCGGAACCGTCGCTCGACTTGCTCTCCGGCGAGCACGCGCCGGAACCAGGACAGCTCCACGTCGGCCATGTGCCGGACGAGCCCGAGCAGCGAGAGCGTCGAGGGCTCGACCGACCGGCGGGCGAGCTGCTCGGGGGTGAGCCCGCCGCATTTCAGGCGGAGCGTCTGGCGGTGGTAGCGGAGATAGTCCGCGAGGGTCGTGCGCTCGTCGGCGGAGACGAGCGACGTCTCGGTGTCGCGCGGGTCCTCCGACGGGTCGACGAAGCGTTCTGCTCGGTGCTTGGGCATCGCGACATCATGCCGCGCCGCGTAGCATCGCGGACCCGTGACGGCCACCGATAGGACGTGGACCCTCGAGCGTGCCCGTGCGCTCGACGCGCAGGACCCGATCGGCGACGTTCGTCGCAGCTTCTTGCTCCCGCCGGGCACGATCTACCTCAACGGCAACTCCCTCGGCCCGCTCCCCGCAACCGCCGCAGCGCGCGTGCTCCATGCGGTCGAGACGGAGTGGGGCGTCTCGCTGTCCTCCGGATGGTCCGGACTCGGATGGATGGAGGCGCCCGAGCGGCTCGGTGACCGAATCGCACCGCTCATCGGGGCGGGGCCCGGCGAGGTCCTCGTGTGCGACACGACGTCGGTGGCGCTCACCAAGCTGCTCGGCGCGGCCGTGGCGGCGCGGCCGGACCGGCACGTCGTCCTGTCCAGCACCGACAACTTCCCGAGTGACCTGTACGTGGCGGCCGGCGTCGCCCGGCGCGCGGGCGCGGCGTTGCGGGTCGTCGACCGTGCCGACCTGCTGACGGCGGTGGACGAGCTCGGCAGGGACCTCGCGGCGTGCTGCCTCACGCAGGTCGACTTCCGCAGCGGTGCGCTGCTCGACCTGGCGGCGTTGACCGATGCCGCCCACCGCGTGGGGGCGCTCGCGCTGTGGGATCTCTGCCACTCGGTCGGCGTGGTTCCGGTGGGCTGCGAGGAGAACGGCGTCGACCTGGCGGTGGGCTGCACGTACAAGTACCTGAACGCCGGGCCCGGCGCCCCCAGCTTCGTGTACGTCCGGCGCGAGCTCCAGGCGTCCCTCGAGAATCCCGTGCCCGGATGGCTCGGCCACGTGGCGCCGTTCGCCTTCGGGCTCGACTGGGAGCCGGCTCCGGGCATCCGCAAGTTCATGACGTCGACCCCGCCGGTCCTCGCCCTCGGCGCGCTCGAGGCCGCGCTCGACGTCTTCGACGGGATCTCGATCGAACAGATCCGCACGAAGTCGAAGGCACTGGGGAGCCTCTTCGTCGACGTCGTCATGGGCGCGGGCGTCGCGGACCTC
>DATLRV010000034.1:0-46367 GCA_035534455.1 Acidimicrobiales bacterium | reverse complement strand
GGTCGGTGCCTGGGCGACGGGACCGGAGATCGTGTTCACGTCCCCTTCTTCGTACGGCGAGGCGTCGAGCGAGTTCACGTCTCCGGGTTCGTACTCGTCGTCGTCGTCCCCGTCGTCCCCGTCGTCGTCGTCCCCGTCGTCCCCGTCGTCCCCGTCGTCGTCGTCGTCCTCGTCGTCGTCCCCGTCGTCGTCCCCGTCCTCCTCGTCGTCCCCGTCATCGTCGTCCCCGTCGTCGTCCTCGTCGTCGTCCTCGTCGTCGTCGTCGTCCTCGTCGTCGTCCTCGTCGTCGTCCTCGTCGTCCTCGTCGTCCTCGTCGTCGTCGAACTCGTCATCGAGTTCCTCGTCGTCGAGTTCCTCGTCGTCGTCGACGAGGTCGTCCCGGGGCTCGTCCGTGCTGGTCATGCTGGCACCGGGTTCGACCCGGGCTCGTCGTTCGACCCGGGCTCGTCGTTCGACCCAGGCTCGTCGTCCGACCCGGGCTCGTCGTCCGACACTGGCCCGTCGCCCGGCGCCGCATCGGCGGCGCCTGCCTCGGTGTCGCCAGAGGCCGAATTCGCCGTTGCCACCTCCCCCGTCCCGCCGGCCAGACGGTCGAGGGTCCCGGAGCTGCGCAACAGGCGCTCCACCCGGTCCGTCGGCTTGGCACCCTGCCGGAGCCAGCGCAACGCCTTCTCGTGGTCGATGGTGATGATGGTCTCGTCCTCGGTGCTCGATCGGCCACGCGGCGCGTACGTGCCCACGACCTCGAGGAACCGACCGTCACGGGGCGAGCGGCTGTCCGCTGCGACGACCCGGTAGGTCGGCTGCTTCTTCTTTCCCATCCGCACGAGGCGGAGCTTCACTGCCACGAGTCTGCTTCCTCCGTCATCGGGGCCTGCCTGGCCCACTGGGCGCCGTTCGGCCGACATTCTCGCAGGTCTGGAGGGACCCGCGTCCACACCGCCCCGCACGGACGGACCCCGCTCGGCCGGACCGCCTGGCACGACGGGGGCGTCGCACGGCTCAGCGGCCCTTGGGTGGGGTGACCCGACCGCCCTTTTTCTTCTTGCTCTTTGCGCCACGCGGGCGCGGGGCTCCGTTCCCGGTCCGGCCGCCGGCGGCGACCGCGTCGAGGGAGGGAAGGCCGCCACCACTCATGAGCGCCGCGAGGCCCTCGCCCCCGTCGCCGGCTTCCTCCCCGAGCGCCCGGAGCGCGGCGAGCTGTTTGCGGCCGCCGAGCAGTCCGCCGAGTCCGCCGAGTCCGCCGAGTCCGCCCTTGGCGCCCGGGACGCCGCCGAGGCCGGGCATCCCCGGCATGCCGCCGCCGCTCGCCATGCCCTTCACCATCTTTTGCATCTCGCGGTGCTGCTTGAGCAGCTGGTTCACGTCCGCGGCCGCCGTGCCGCTGCCCCGGGCGATCCGCACACGCCGAGAGCCGTCGATGATCGAGGGGTTGGCGCGCTCGGCCGGCGTCATCGACCGCATGACGGCCTCGACCCGGGCCAGCTCGCGGTCGTCGATCTGGTCTGCCGCCTGGCGCAGGTCCTTCGAGACGCCGGGGAGCAGCTTCATCACGCCGCCCAGCGAACCGAGCTTCTTCACCTGCTGGAGCTGCTCCAAGAAGTCGTCGAGGGTGAACCGGCCCTCCATGAGCCGGCCGGCCGACCTTGCCACCGACTCCTTGTCCATCGTGCGCTCGGCCTGTTCGATCAGGCTCAGGACGTCACCCATCCCGAGGATCCGGTCGGCCATGCGGTCGGGGTGGAAGAGGTCGATGTCGCCGAGCTTCTCGCCGGTCGACGCGAAGACGATCGGGCGACCGACCACGCCCTTCACGCTGAGCGCGGCGCCGCCTCGAGCGTCGCCGTCGAGCTTGGTGAGGATGACGCCGTCGAGCTCCAGCGTGTCGTGGAAGGCGCTGGCGGTGGCGACGGCGTCCTGCCCGGTCATCGAGTCGATGACGAGCAGGGTGTAGTGCGGCTGGATCGCGCCCGAGACCCGGCGCACCTCATCCATCAGCGCCTCGTCGATGGTGAGGCGACCCGCGGTGTCGACGATGCAGATGTCCCGTCCGAGTCGCCGCGCTTCTTCCAACCCGGCGCGGGCGACGGAGACAGGGTCGGTCGGCTCGCTGAACACGGTGACCCCGACCTGACGGCCGAGCACACGGAGCTGCTCGACCGCGGCAGGCCGCTGCAGGTCCGCACCCACGAGGAGGGGGTTCCGCCCCTGCTGCTTCCACCAGCGGGCCAGCTTCGCCGCCGTCGTCGTCTTTCCGGATCCCTGAAGGCCGGCGAGGAGCACGACCGTCGGCGGGCGCGACGCGTACGTGAGCTTGAGCGTCTCGCCGCCGAGGACGTCGACGAGCTCCTCGTGGACGGCCTTCACCACCTGCTGCCCGGGCGTCAGGCTCTTCGAGAGGACCTCGCCCGCACAACGCTGACGGATGCCCTGGACGAACGAGCGCGCGACGCCCACCTCGACGTCGGCGTCGAGGAGGGCGACGCGGATCTCGCGCAGCGCCTCGTCGAGGTCCGCGTCGGAGAGCCGCCCACGGCTGCGGAGGCGCCCCGCGATCCGCTCGAGGCGATCGGAGAGGACGTCGAACATGAGGGGTCCAGGCTACCGGAAGGCCGGCCGAGCGCTCCCGCGCGATCGGCGGTCGCCGACTAGCCGAGGAGCGCCCCGACGAAGTCCGCGGGATCGAACGGCACCAGATCGTCAGGCCCCTCCCCGAGGCCGACGAGCTTGACCGGGAGCCCGAGCTCCCGCTGGATCGCCACGACGATCCCGCCCTTGGCGGTCCCGTCCAGCTTGGTGAGCACCACCCCCGTGACCGCCACGGCCTCGGTGAACTGTCGGGCCTGCACGAGCCCGTTCTGCCCGGTCGTGGCGTCGATCACGAGGAGGACCTCGGTGACGCGCCCAGGGGGGCGCTCGGCGACCCGCCGGATCTTCTTCAGCTCCTCGACGAGGTTGGCCTTCGTGTGCAGCCGGCCGGCGGTGTCTGCGAGCACGAGGGAGTTGCCCCGTGCCGCCGCCCGCTGCACCGCGTCGAAGACGACCGCGCTCGGGTCGCCGCCCTCCGCACCGCGGACGATCTCCGCCCCTGCCCGCTCCGCCCACATCCCGAGCTGCTCACCGGCGGCCGCCCGGAACGTGTCGCCCGCGGCCAACAGGACCGATCGTCCTGCAGCCGCCTGCAGCCGCGCGACCTTCCCGACGGTCGTGGTCTTGCCCACACCGTTCACCCCGACGAAAAGCCAGACGTTGACGACGCCCTGCTCCTCCTCGAAGCGCAGCTGGCGACCGACGGGCTCGGCGATCTCCGTGTCCGGTCCGGGCTGCGCTCCACTCCCGGATGCCAGCCCGGCATCCGTCGCCGCGTCCCAGCGCTGCTCGAGCGCGAGGAGATCGACCAGGTCACCCCGCAGTGCGTCGAGAAGCTCGTCGCCGCTCCCGATCTCCTTCTCGCGGACCCGTCGCCGCAGGTCGTCGAGCAGCGCGTCGGTGGTCGCGACCCCGACGTCGGCGCGGAGCAGGCTCTCTTCGAGCTCGTCCCACGTCGCCGGGTCGATGGCCTTCGCGCGCATCGATCGCAATCCCGAGAAGACGCCGCGGGTGCGGCCCATTCGCTCGCGGAAGGTCGGCGGCGCGACCTCCACCGGCGCGACCTCGACCGGCGCGACCTCGACCGGCGCGACCTCCGTCGGGGCGCGCGCCTCCCCGGGCGCCTCTGGAGCGCGGGTCGCCGGGGGCGGCGGCGTCTTGGGAGCCGACGGGGGCCTAGTCGGAGGCCGTCGGGCACGCACCCCGGTCTCGGGACGCGGGCCACCCCCACGCCGACGCGCGCTCGTGGCGTAGCTGAGGGTGCCCATGACCAGCACGGCGATCGCCACGGCGGCGAGCGCGATCCACAGGGCGATCACGAATCGGCGAGCCTACCGGGGGCTGCCCGCCGGCCGCCCGTGCCGGATCCCGGCCGGACCCGCCTCAACCGACGGGTTGCGCCTCGGCGCGCGCCCGTTGACTCACCACCTGCGAGGAGCCGCCCGGTGCCATGGTCACGCCGTAGAGGGCGTCGGCCGCCTCCATCGTGCGCTTCTGGTGGCTCACGACGATGAGCTGTGCCTCGTTGCGGAACTCATGAACCAGACCGAGGAGCCGGTGCAGGTTGACGTCGTCGAGCGCGGCCTCCACCTCGTCCATGAGGTAGAAGGGCGAGGGACGGCTCCGGAAGACGGCGAAGAGGAACGCGAGCGCCGCCATCGACCGCTCGCCTCCCGACAACAGCGACACGCGCCGGACGTTGCGCCCGGCGGGGCGGACCTCGATCTCGACGCCCGTGTTCAAGAGGTCCGACGGCTCCGTCAGCGTCAGGCGGCCCGTGCCGCCGGGAAAGAGGCTCCCGACGAACGTCGAGAAGTGCTCGTTCACGTCCGCCATCGCGGCGGCGAACTCCTCGGCGATCTCACGGTCGAGGGACCGCACCACCTCGTGCAGCTGGCGACGCGCCGAGCGGACGTCCTCCATCTGGGTGTCGAGCTCGCGGTGCCGCTCCTCGAGCGCGGAGAGCTCGTCGAGGGCGAGCGGGTTCACCGGCCCGAGCGACGCGAGCTTGGTGGCGAGCGCTCCGGCGTGGCCGGCGGCCGTCACGCCCTCGGGAACTTCGGGCAGCGGCGCAGCCTGCGCCTCCGCCGGGGTCACGCCCAGCTCGTGCTCGACGGACTCGACGAGGGCCTCCGCGCGCAACGACGCCTCCGCCGCTTCGCGGTCCACGACGCGCGCCCGCTCCCGGGCGGCGATCTGCTGTTGCTCGAGGACGGCCCGCTCCGAGCGGATCGACTCCATCCTCGCTGCGCCGGCACGCAGCCGCTCGGACTGGTCGGCGTAGGCACGGCGCAACGAGTCGAGCACCGCCTCGAGCCGGTCCCGCTCCCGCACGACGACGCGCTGGAGCCGGTCGAGGGCGATCCCGTCGGCTTCGAGTCGCTGCCGGCGCCGGGCGGCGGCGTCGCGCTCCTCGCCGTGCCCGGCGAGCCGCCGTTCGACTTCTGCCTGACGGGCCGTGAGCACCCGGCGGCGCTCGGCGACGCTCGCGCCGCGCACCTCGAGCGCGTGGTGCGCGGCAGCGAGCTCGCGGCGGCGGCCGGTGAGCTGGTCCACGGCGGCGGCCGCCGCCGTGGCATGCGCCCGCGCCGCGGCCGCCTGGGCCTCGGCGTCGGCCACCGCGCCTTCGAGGGTTGCGAGCTCCGCCTGGTTGGCGTCGAGGCGCGACACGAGCGCCCGCCGGGCATCGTCCCCCTCGCCGAGCTCCGAGGCGACGCGCGCCCGTTCCTCTCCGGCCCTGCGGCGTTCGGCCGCCGCTCCCGCGCGTGCCGCCTCGTGGCGGTCGTGCGTCCTCGCAGCGTCTCGTGCGTGCGAGGCTGCCGCGTCGAGCACCCGGCGCGCCTCGGTGAGCGCCGCGGTCGCCCGATCTGCGCGCATCGCCGCGTCGGTCGCTCGACGCTCCGCGTCTTCGACGGCGGCCGCCGTGACGATCCCCGAGGACGAGCGCACGCGCCAACCGGACCCGGCGAAGCGGTCACCGTCGGGGGTGACCACGACCAGGTCCGGGCGGTCCAGCGCAAGGTCGAGTGCGGCCTCCCAGCCGTCGACGCGGACCGCCCCGCCGAC
Source organism: Acidimicrobiales bacterium (assembly GCA_035534455.1). Taxonomy (GTDB): domain Bacteria; phylum Actinomycetota; class Acidimicrobiia; order Acidimicrobiales; family RAAP-2; genus JAJYVT01. The sequence goes on along the minus strand of DATLRV010000034.1, from coordinate 40,712 downwards.
GAGCGCGTCCAAGACGTCGTCGACGTCGGCGCCGAGCGGGCGCCGGATCCTGACGTGCGGCCGGAGCGGCATGGCGCCGGGCGGCACGTCGATCGGCGGGCGCCGACGCACCCCGGCACCGGCGGGGAGCAGGGCGCCGGTGGCGCCGCGGCCGTGCAGGCGTGCGAGCGCAGTGCGCGCGGCGTCGCGCCCGGACACGACGACCGCGGCGGCCGTCGCCCCGACGGCCGCTTCGAACGCCGCCTCCCAACCCGGGTCGATCTCCACGAGGTCGACGAGAGACCCGATGACGCCGTCGACGTCGGACAGCAGCTCCCTGCCGCCCGCACCCTCGAGCTCGTGCAGCGCCCGTGCCAGGGCCTCGGCGCGCGCCGCGCTGCGGTGACGCTCCTGGTCTGCGGTGCGCACGTCCTCCTCCGCCTGTTGCGCCGCGGCACGTGCGGTCGCGTGCCGCTCTTCGGCGTCGGTCACCGCCGCCGCGAGTCGTTCGGCTTCACCGTCCAGCGCGCCGAGGCGCGCGTCGAGCTCCTCGACCGAGGCAATCAGGCCGGTGGCCCTCACCCGTACCGCCGCGAGCCGCTCGTCGAGCGCTGCGATCTCGCGCTCGTCGTGCTCGGCCGCCCGCGCCTGGAGCTCGATGCGGCGCCGGAGCTCGTCGAGCGCCCGGGTTGCCGCGTCCAGCTCCGCACCGCCCCCCCACCGGAGGGCGTGCGCGTCGTCGTCCGCAGCCAACGCAGCGGCGCGCGCCGCGAGCTCGTCGCGCTCGGGGGCGAGCGCGAGCTCCTCAACATCCACCTCGCGCAGCTCCTCGACGAGGCGCGCGGCGTCGGCCTCGAGGGTGGAGACCACGTCCACGTCCGCGGCGGCGTCGAGGGCCTGCGCGAGCGCGCGGGACCGTTCGCGCAGCACGTTGGTCGTCCCCTTGGCGCGCTCCACGAGGGCCTGGACGGTCGCGAGCGCACCCGCGAGGTCCTGCTCGCGCCCCGACGACAGCTCCGCGGTGGTCGCCGCGGCCTGCGCGTCCAGCGCGTCCAGCGCTGCCCGCAGCCGAGCCTCTTCGTCGGCAAGGGCCGCCAGATCCGCCGCGGACTTCTCCTTGCGCTTGCCGAGCTCGGTCAGTTCGGCGCCGGCCAGGTGCACGCGCAGGGCGCGCAGCTCGGCCGCGACCTGCGCGTGCGACCGCGCGGCCGCAGCCTGGCGCTCGAGCGGCCGGATCTGCCGGCGCAGCTCCCGGACGAGATCGCCCAGGCGCTCGAGGTTCTCCTGGGTGACGGCGAGACGCCGCTCGGCGCGCTCGCGGCGGCGGCGATGCTTCAGGACGCCGGCCGCCTCCTCGATGACGGCGCGGCGGTCCTCGGGGCGCGCGGTGAGCACGGTGTCGAGCTGGTTCTGCCCGATGATCATGTGCTGCTGGCGTCCGACCCCCGAGTCGTTCAAGAGGTCCTGGATGTCGAGGAGTCGGCACGGCGTCCCGTTGATCGCGTACTCGCTGTCCCCGGACCTGAACAGCGTGCGGGAGATGGTCACCTCCGCCATCGGCACCGGCAGCTTCCCGGAGCTGTTGTCGATGGTGAGCGAGACCTCCGCGCGGCCGAGCGCGGGCCTGCTGGACGTGCCCGCGAAGATCACGTCCTCCATCTTCTGGGAGCGCAACGACCTCGGGCCCTGCGCGCCGAGCACCCACGTGACGGCGTCGACGACGTTGGACTTGCCGCTGCCGTTGGGACCGACCACGACCGTGAGCCCGGGCTCGAACTCGAGCACCATGGGGTCCGCGAAGGACTTGAACCCCTTCATGCTGAGCGACTTCAGGAACATCGGCAGCCGACCCTACCAACGGCCCGGCGCCGCGCCCGGGACCGTCGGGCGGGTTTCTCCATCCCTCTAGACCTGGCAGTGCTCGCAGTAGAAGGTGGAGCGGCCCCCGACTCTTTGACGGACGATCGGGCTGCGGCAGCGGCGGCACGGCTCGCCCTCGCGGTCGTAGACCTGGTGGCTCCCCTGGTAGTCGCCGGCCTCGCCGAACAGGTCCCGGTACTGCTCGTCGACGAGCGTGGACCCGCGGTGCTTGATCGCGTCGTTGAGCGTCTCGACCATCGCGCGGTAGAGCCGGCGGACCTCGGTCGCCGACAGCGAGGCGGCGGGGCGGTCGTAGCGGAGCCCCGCACTGAAGAGGATCTCGTCGGAGTACAGGTTGCCGATGCCCGAGACGAACTCCTGGTCCATCAAGAGCGCCTTCAGCCCGGTCCGGTGCCGCCGGAGGAGCAGCCCGAAGCGGTCCCAGCTCATGACGTCCTCGATCGGGTCGAACCCGAGGTGGCCGAGCTCGGGGACCTGCCGGCGGAGGGCCGCGCCGTCCCCGCTCGCCATGCCGACCGGCAACGAGGAGCCGTTGGGCGTGGCGCCCTCGGCGAGCGGGCTCGAGACGAACATCTCCCCGAAGGTGCGCGGGTCCACGTAACGGAGCTCGCCGCCCTGGGTGAAGGTGATCACCACGTGGGTGTGCTTGGGCTTGGGCTCCTTCGCGCTCTTCACGCGCAGCAGCTGGCCGCTCATGCCGAGGTGGATGACGAGCGTGTCCTTGTTGTCGAGGGTGCACAGGAGGTACTTGCCGAGGCGGCTCACCGACTTCACCGTCCGGCCCTCGAGCAACCCGCGGAACTGCTTCGCGCTCGGATGGCGCCGGACCGAGCGGCCGTTGGTCACCGCCACCACCTTCACCTTCTTGCCGACGACCTCCTTGGCGAGGTCCTGGCGGAGGGTCTCGACCTCGGGGAGCTCAGGCACGACGCAGCTCCATGAGCGCCCGCCGCGCGGCCTCCTGCTCGGCGTCCTTCTTCGTCCCGCCGACACCCGCGCCACGCTGGACGCCGTTCACGTAGACGGCCGCCTCGAACTGGCGGTCGTGGTCCGGGCCGGTGCCGACCACGACGTAACGGGGGATCCCCTCGCCCTGCCGTACGGTGAGCTCCTGGAGGAGCCCCTTCTGGTCGAAGTCGTCCGGCTCCGCCGCCGCGCGCTCGATGCGCGGCCCCAAGAAGCCGCAGATCATCTCCTCGGCGGGGGTCCACCCTGCCTCGAGGTAGAGGGCGCCGATCACCGCTTCGAGGGCGTCGGCCAGGATCGAAGGCTTCGTCCTGCCGCCGGACGCCTCCTCGCCCTTGCCGAGCAGGAGCGCGTCGCCGATGGCGAGCTGCCGGGCCACCTCGGCGAGGACCCGCGCGTTGACGACCGCCGCGCGGACCTTGGCGAGCTCCCCCTCGGGCATCTCGGGAAAGCGCCGGTAGCAGTACTCGGCGACGACGAGGCCGAGCACGGCGTCGCCGAGAAACTCCAGCCGCTCGTTCGAGGGCAGGCCGCCCTGCTCCGCGCACCAGCTCCGGTGCGACAGGGCCTGATGCAGCAGCGAGGAGGTGCTGAGCTCGTGACCGAGGCGCTCCGCGAGCCTCGCAGCGCCCTGGGCGATGCCCTCCACGTGAGCCTGGTCAGCTCTCTCCGAGCTTGGCGACGACATAGTCGACGGCATCACGGACGGTGCGGAGGTCCTCGAGGTCTTCGTCGTCGATCCTGAACCCCACGGTGCGCTCGCCGAGCTCCTCCTCGAGGGCCTCGACGAGCTCGATCAGCGCGAGCGAGTCGGCGTCGAGGTCCTCGGCGAACGACGAGCCCTCGGAGATCCGTGTCGGGTCGGTTTCGAGGATGTCGGCGAGCTGGTCCCTGACCAGCTCGAACACCGCTTGGCGGTCGAGCGGACCACGCTCGATGTGGGTCTCAGCGGGCACGAGGGCTCCTGGGTCGGCGGACGAAACGGGAGGGATGTTACCGAGCGCCGAGTATGCCAGGGCGCCGCGGTCCGGCGCGGGCTGAGGGCGCCTCGGCGCGGCCGCCCCCCACTGCGGCCGCCAGGCGGCCCGCCAGGTCCTGTCCTGCCAGGTCATGGGCGATCCTGACCGCGTTGTGCACCGCGGTGGCGCTCGACGAGCCGTGGCTGATGACGCAGATGCCGTCGACGCCGAGGAGCATCGCGCCGCCGGTGTTCTCCGGGTCGAGCTCGGCGGCGATCGGGAGGAGGTGGGGAAGGAGCGCCTCGGACGCCGCCTGCGTCTGGTCGTCGGTCGAGAACACCGAGAAGAGAGTCTGGACGATGAAGCGCAGCGAGCCCTCGAGGGCCTTGAGCGTGACGTTGCCGGTGAACCCGTCGGTCACGACCACGTCGGCGGGGCTCGGCAGGAGGTCCCTGCCTTCCACGTTGCCGACGAAGCGCACCCCCGCACCTGCGGCCAGCACCCGGTGCGTCTCCTTCACGAGGGGCGTGCCCTTGCTCGCCTCCTCGCCGATCGAGAGCAGGGCCACCGACGGCTCGGGGAGGCCGTAGCGGGCGGCGGCGTAGGCGGCGCCCATCTGGGCGAACTGCACCAGCATGGCGGTCGTGCACTCGGCGTTCGCCCCGGCGTCGACAAGCACCGCCGGCGCTCGGCCGAGGCGCGGGAGCGGCGTCGCGATGCACGGGCGGACCACGCCGGGGAGGCGCCCCATGCGGAGCAGCGCGGAGGCCATCGTCGCCCCCGTGTTGCCGGCCGAGACCATGGCTGACGCGAGTCCGTCGCGGACGAGCTCCGCGACCCGCACGAGGGAGGAGTCCTTCTTCCGGCGGACGGACTGGGCCGCGTCCTCCTCCATGCCGATCACCTCGGTGCAGGCGACGACCTCGAGATCGCCCGTGTCGCCGAGCAGTTCGGGCACGCCGACGAGCACGACGCCGATGCCTTCCTCGGCGGCCTTGCGGGCACCCGCCACGATCTCCGCCGGCGCCTTGTCGCCGCCCATGGCGTCGACGGCGACCGGGAGCGCGGCCAGCGGCACCGCAGGCGCACCCGGCCGCCCCGACCCGGTGCGGCGGCGCGTCACCTCAGTCGACCTCGACCGCCTGGCGCCCCTTGTACCACCCGCAGTTGGGGCAGACCACGTGGGGCAGCTTCGCCTGGTGACAGTGGGGACACACGCTCCGCGGCGGTGCCTCGAGGCGCCAGTTGGCGGCGCGCCGGCTCCGGCCCTTCGCCTTGGATGTCTTCTTCTTCGGGACGGCCATCGTCAGTGCACTCCAGGTCCGTGCCGGTCCGGTGGCCGGCGAGCTCGGGCTCCGGGGCCATCCCAGAGCGGCTCGGCCCCGGTGGGCGGCGAGGAGGGACGCCGTCCCCTCGGCCGACGTCGCTACTGGGCCGACCGGAGCACGTCGAGGTTAGCCCACCTGGGGTCGCGGGGTGTCTCGCAGTCGCAGACCTCGACGTTGCGGTCGCACCCGCAGCGGGGGCACAGGCCCCGGCAGTCGTCCCGGCACAGCGGCGCGAGCGGGAGCTCGAGGACGACGGCGTCCCGCACCATCGGGCCGAGGTCGAGCTCGTCGGCGACGATCGCGTACGCCTCCTCGTCGTCGGGGTCGCCGTAGCCGGCCCCGGGCTCGGTGAACCGCTCGCGCACCGCGATGCGGAGCATGCCCTCGACGGGTGCCGCGCACCGGCGGCACAGACCTCTCCAGGGCGCGGTGATGGTGCCCGTCGCCATCACCCCGCCGGCGAAGGACTCCAACGTGACCTCGCAGATGGCGTCCGCACCCTCGGGGACCGAGCTGTCTGCCGGTGACCGGGTGACGATGACGCCCTCGGGGTCGACCGGACCGGTGCGCACCTCGTGCCAACGGGTGCCCAGCACCCTGCGGAGCCTGGCCACGTGCACCACGAACGGGTCCACCGGTACCTCCTTTCCTGCCCGGCCTGCGGGCAGCATGTCCGCGTATGCGAGGTCCTGGTCCTATGCGAGGTCCTGGTCGAAGAAGCCGGACTCCTCCTCCTCTGGAACGACCGTCTCGAGCGGCGCGACCATCGGGGACGTCGCCTGGAGCTTCTCGCGGCCCGCGCGCACCGTCTTGGTGATCCGGTCGAGCACGATCTCCATGCCCGCCAACTTCTGGTCGCAGTAGTCCTCGGCCTCGTGGCGCAACCGGCGTGCCTCCTCGTTGGCGTCGTCGAGGATCCGCTGGGCGACCACGTTGGCCTGCCGGACCACCTCGGAGCGCGACACCATGTGCTCCGCTTGGGCGCGCACGTCAGCCATCAGCGCGTCGGCCTCCCGCGCGCGGTCGGCGAGGAATTCCTCTTTCTCCCGAAGGAGCCACCGGGCCTGGCGCAGCTCGTCGGGAAGTCGATCGAGCGCCGTGTGCAGCACGCCCTGGAGCTCCTCGCGTGATACGAGCACCGAGGCCGACAGCGGCATCGCCTTGGCGCTCGAGATCACGTCGATCGCACGCTGGAGCAGGCCCTCGGCCCCAAGCTCCTCGTCCGGGCCGGCGAACGCCGCCTCGTCCTCGGGTACGTCTTCGAACAGGTCCGTCACGACGCTACCGGTCCCTCTTTGTCGTCTGATCGGAGTAGGGAGAACTTGGCCTCGAAGCGAAGCGCCACGGGCTTCGGCACGAACGAGGAGATGTCGCCGCCGAATCGGGCAACCTCGCGCAACAGGCGCGAGGCGATGAACGAGTACGGGGCGCTGGTCGGGATGAAGATGGTCTCCATCCCCGAGAGCTGCCGGTTCATCTGGGCCATCTGCAGCTCGTTCTCGAAGTCCGAGACGGCGCGCAGTCCCCGCACGATGGTTGTCGCGCCGACGTCGGCGGCCACGCTGACCACCAGCGTGGCGACACCGACGATCCGCACGTTGACCAGGTGCGCGAGCGAGTCGGCGAGCATCTCGGTCCGCTCGTCGATCGAGAAGAGGGGCTCGCCTTTCTGCGGGTTGCGCAGCGCCGCGACCACGATCTCGTCGAACAACCTCGACGCGCGCTCGACGACCTCGAGGTGGCCGTTGTGGAACGGGTCGAAGGACCCCGGGAAGAGCGCGACCCTCACAGCACCTCCCCGCGCGCGCCAACAGCCGATTCGTCGGACATGCGGGCCACGGTGACGAGCGTACCGCCGTACCGGCGCGTTCTCGCGGCCACCCAGCCCGCCGGGAGCTCGACCGGCGACCCCGATTCGAGGACCGCCACGTCCGCTGAGAGGAGCGCGAGAAGGGTGTCCCAGTCGGAGAACGCGTACGGAGGATCGCAGAGCGCCAGGTCGACGCGGGGTGCCCGACCGAGCCACCCGGGCAGCTCCGCGCGGACGAGGGACGCAGCGGACGATGCGAGACCAGTCGCTTCGAGGTTCGTCTGCACCGCCGCAAGGGCGCCCGAGTCGTGGTCGACGAAGGTGACGGAGGCTGCGCCGCGGCTCAACGCCTCGAGGCCGAGAGCCCCGCTGCCGCAGAAGAGGTCCAGGACGGACGCACCCCCGACGCCCCCCATCGATCCGAGCATGTCGAAGATCGCCTCGCGCACCCGGTCGCCGGTGGGCCGGACGCCGCCGGGGAGACGGGCTGGGAGCCTACGCCCCCGGCTCGAGCCGGCGATCACGCGCACGCTGCAACGGTACCGCCCCCAGCGCGCACCGCGGTGGCTTCGTGCCACCCTTTGAGGTGATGCGGGGACCCGCCGAGCCGCCTGCGACCGACACCCCGGCCGAAGCGGCCGACGGGCGTGGCGACCTCGGCCAGCTGGCGGTCGTCACGTTCTCCCACGCGATCCAGCACGTCTACGTCGCCGGACTTGCCGTCGCGTACCCCTTCGTGATCGCCTCGCTCCACGTCTCCTACAGCGCGCTCGGCATCGTGCTCGGGGTGGCCGGCGTCGTCGGCGGCCTGCTCCAGGCCCTCGCCGGCTTCGTGAACCGGGCATCCTCCCGCATGCTCCTCTCCGTGCAGAACTTCGGCATGGCGGCCGCGAGCCTGCTCGGCGCGGTCGGGGGGTTCGCCCTCTTCGGCGCGGCGCGCAGCATCGGCAGCGTGGTCTCGTGGCCCCAGCACCCCGTCGGCGGCGCCGTGCTGACCCGGCGCTTCCCCACCCGGCGGGCGTACGCACTGTCGTGGCACGTGGCAGGGGGCAGCATCGGCACGGCGGTCATCCCGCTCGTCGTCTCGGCGCTGATCGCCGCCTCCGGCTGGCGCGTCGGCGTGGCGTTCCTCGCGGTCCCCATGGCGATCGGCGGCGTGCTCGTAGCCTGGAAGCTGAGGGACGAGGGCGGCGATCGCACCGACGTGGCTGCGGAGGACGCGGCGAGGCTCGGCCACCTCGACGTCGTGCGGAGCATCATGCGCAGCCGCGAAGCGCTCGGGGCCGCCGTCGCCGGGACGATCGCTGCCGGCGGGCGAGGGCTCGGGACGCTCGCCGTCTTCGTGCCCGCGTACCTGAAGAGCGGGCTCCACCTCCAGGCGCTGACCGTCGGCGGGCTCTTCACCGCGCTCGTGGTCGGCAGCATCGTGGGGCCGGTGCTCGCCGGCCACGTGGCAGACCGCCTCGGCCGACGGCGCGTGCTGCTCGTCGTCTACATGGTCGGCGCGGGCACGATCGCGGCGTTCGTGATGGTCGGCCGGGACCTGTTCGCGCTCGGCGCGGTCGGCGTGCTCGTCGGGATCTTCGCCTACGCCGAGTCGCCGTTGCTCCAGGCCGTCTTCGCCGACGGCCTGCGCGAAGTGGACCACCAGGGCGCCTTCGGGTACTACTTCGCCCTCTCCTACGGGATCGGGTCGCTCTGGACCATCGCCCTCGGGGTGCTCATCGACACCGCGGGCTTCCGGTGGGCGTTCTACGTGATGGCGATGTCCTTCGCCGCGGCCGCCCTCGTCGTCTGGTGGGCGCGCCCCGAGCGGATCGGGACCCCCGGTCTCCTCGCGCGTGGGGACAGCGCTGACGGGCACGCCGAGGACGCGACTCACGACACTAGGACTTGAAGAGGAAATCTTCCTCGGCCGGGTCGAGGAAGAGACGGATCTCGTCGGCGAGCGACGGGTGCCGTTCGAGCGTGGGGTCGTCCTCGGTCACCGCCTCTGCGACGCGGCGCGCGGCGTCGAGGAGGTCGCGGTCTGCGCGCAGCGACGCGAGCTTGAGGTCGCTGCGCCCCTTCTGCCGCGCGCCGAGGATCGTCCCCTCGCCGCGGAGCTCGAGGTCCACCTCGGCGAGCTCGAACCCGTCGTTCGTCCGGACCATTGCCGAGAGGCGCTCCCCCGCGTCGACGGTCTCGGCTTCCCCGAGCAGGTAGCACCAGCTGGGCAGCCGGCTCCTGCCGACGCGGCCGCGCAGCTGGTGCAGCTGCGCGATGCCGAACCTCCCCGCGTCCTCGACCACCATCACCGTCGCCTCGGGGACGTCGACCCCGACCTCGACCACGGTCGTGGCCACGAGCACCGGCGTGGTGCCGTCGCGGAACCGGCGCATGGCGTCTTCTTTCTCGGCAGCCGGCATCTGTCCGTGCAGGAGTCCGAGCGCCAGGCCCTCGAGCGGCCCGCTCTCGAGGCGCGCGAGCTCGTCGGTGGCCGAACGGGCCTGGACCCGCTCGGAGCCCTCGACGAGCGGGCAGACCACGAAGGCCCGGTGGCCGGCGGCTGCCTCCTCGCGCACCCGCGCCCATGCGCCCGATTCGTCGGCGGCGCTCGACGCCCACACGGTCTCGACGGGCATACGGCCCGCGGGGAGCTCGTCGATGACCACCATGTCGAGATCCCCGAAGAGGACCATCGCGGCGGTTCGCGGGATCGGCGTGGCGGTCATGACGAGCAGGTCGGGGTCCGCGCCGGTGCCCGGCCCGGCAGCCCGCGCGACGACCGACGCACGACCCTTGTCCCGCAGCTGGGCACGCTGCTCGACACCGAACCGGTGCTGTTCGTCGATCACGACGAGCCCGAGCGAGTGGAACTGCACGTCGTCGGTCAACAGCGCGTGGGTCCCCACGACGATGTCCACCGCGCCGGACTCGAGCCCGTCGCGTAGGCGCGCGCGCTCGGCGGCGCCGGTGCGGTTGGTCAAGAGCGCGACCGACAGCGGCCGCTCGCCGTCGAGCCGGGCCGGGTCGGGGAGGGACAGTCCCTCGAGCAGCGCCCCGAGGGCGAAGGAATGCTGCTCGGCCAGGACCTCGGTGGGCACCATCAACGCACCCTGGTGACCGCCCTGCACCGCGGCGATGAGCGCCGCGGCCGCCACGACGGTCTTGCCGGACCCGACGTCTCCCTGGAGGAGGCGGTGCATGGGCAGCGGTCCCGCCATCTCGGCCAGGATGGCGGCCATCGCCTTTCGCTGCGCACCGGTGAGCCCGAACGGCAGTCCGGCGCAGAAGCGCTGGACGAGCGTCCCCGACGCTCCCGGCGCCTCGACCACCTCGCGCGGCGAGACCGCGTGCCGGATGGCGCGGGCGTCGGCCTCGAGCGCGCGCCGCCGGAGGACGAGCGCGAGCTGCAGGCGGAACAACTCGTCGAACGCAAGGCGGCGGCGCGCGGGGCGCGACGCCTGGATCGAGCCGGGCAGGTGCACGTCGTGCACCGCCTCGGTCCGCCCGACGAGGCGGAGCGCTCGGCGTACGTCGTCGGGCAGCGGGTCGTCGAGCCCGCCGGCGCGCCGGATCGCCTCTTCGACCCACGCCCCGATCTCCCAGCTGGAGAGGCCCACCTTGCCCGAGGCGCGGTAGACGGGCACGATCCGCATCGTGCGGCGCCGGCGTCCCTCCGCGTCGTCCACGTCGTCGGCGCCGACCACCACGTCGACGACCGGGTTGGTCATCTGACGCCCGCCGCGGAACGTGTCGAGCTTCCCGAAGAAGAGTGCCTCGGTACCCGCCGGCAGCTGCCGCGCCCGCCACGCCTGGTTGAAGAACACGACCTTCACGCCCGCCGTCCCGTCGTGCACGGTGAGCTCGACGAGCGCCCTCCCGTTGCGCGTGCGGCGAGACCGCACGTCCCGGACCGTCGCGAGGACGACCGCCTCGTCACCGACCGCAAGATCTGCGAGGTCCGCGCGGTGGCTCCGGTCGATGTACCGGAACGGGTACGTGGTGAGCAGGTCGAAGACCGACCCGATCCCGAGCTCGGCGAGCGCCTTCGCCTTGCGCTCGCCGAGACCGCGGAGGCGGGTGACCGGGATCTCCGACAGCTGCCGAAGCGTGCGCGCCGGCGCGGCTGCCGCGGTCACTCGATGCCGAGCAGGTACGGGTAGAGGGGCTGGCCGCCGTGATGGACCTCGGCGGCGACACGGGGGTGCTCCTCGTGCACCCACTCGGTGATGCGCCGCGTCGCCGCGGCGTTCGACCCCTCGCCTTCGATGACGGTCACGAGCTCGTGCCCGTCGGCGAGCAACACGTCGAGCAGCCGGAGCGCCGCGTCGTCGGGCGAGCCGGCGATCGCCACGACTCCCTCGCGCGAGAGCCCCATCCAGTCACCCTCGTGGACGGGGCCCACCTCGGTCTCGGCGTCGCGCACGGCCCGGGTCACCGCCCCCGGCAGGACCTTGCACGCCGACGCGGTCATGGCCTCGGCGTTCTCTGCCGCGCCCGCAGCGGGGTCGTACGCGAGCAGCGCGGCGAAGCCCTCCACGATGCTCCCGGTCGGGACCACCCGCACGATCTTCCCCGTCAGCGCGTCGACCTGCGCGGCCACCGGCTCGATGTTCTCGTTGTTCGGCAGGACCACGACCTCCCCGGAACGGAGCGACTCGACGGCCTCGAGGAGCTGCGCCGTCGACGGGTTCATGGTCTGGCCGCCGGGCACCAGCCGCTGGACGCCGAGCGAGCGGAAGATCCTGCCGACGCCGTCGCCGGCGACCACCGCGACGACGGCGGTCCTCGGCGCGGCCGGCTCGGGACCGTGGGGCGGGAGGTCCGCGTCGCGGACCCAGCGCTCCTCTTGGACCTGCTCGGCGAGGTCGGTCACCCGGATCTGGTGCGGCCGTCCGATGTCGATCGCCGCCTCGATCGCCGCGCCGACGTCGTCGGTGTGGATGTGGCAGTTCCACACGCCGTCACCCCCGACCACGACGATGGAGTCCCCGATCCCGGACCACACCTCCTTGAACGGTTCGATCGCCCCGTCCGGGGCGTCGAGGAAGTACATGACCTCGTAGCGAAGATCCCCGACGCCGTCGTCGGGGATCTCTGGGGCCTGGGCGACCCCGTGGTCCGTGGCGGCGCAGCCGGACCCCCGCTCGGCGGAGACGACGCCGTTGCGGGTCGCCGGGGGGCGCGGTGGCGCCGGGACGTCCTCTTGCACGGCGGGAAGGGGGCGCCCGTCGATGACCGAGAGGAGCGAGTCGAAGAGGAGGACGTAGCCCGCCCCGCCGGCGTCCACGACCCCGGCGCGCGCCAGGGGCTCGAGCATCGTCGGCGTCGCGGCCAGCGCCGCGCCGGCTGCGTCGCGCGCCTGCTCGACGACGCCGAGCAGCGGCGCTCCCGCCTTCGCGCCCGCCGCGGCACCGTCGCCGGCTGCCCGGGCAACCGTGAGGATGGTGCCCTCGACGGGGTGGACGACGGCCTTTCGGGCGAGGTCGCTCGCGGTCACGAGGGCCTCGGCGAGGAGGTCGGGACCGGCCTCGTCGCCGGAGCCCAGCCGCTCGGCGAGCCCTCGGATCAGCTGGCACAGGATCACCCCGGAGTTGCCACGGGCCCCCATGAGCGACCCGTGGGCCATCGCCCGGCAGATGTCCGACATGGCTGCCGACCCGTTGAGGGACGCGCCGAGGCCGTCGAGCTCGGTCACGACCGCGTCGAGGGTGAGGGCCATGTTGGTACCGGTGTCGCCGTCGGGCACCGGGTAGACGTTCAGGCGGTTCAGGACCTGCTGATGAGCCCGCAACGCGTCCCGGAAGGCGACCATGGTCGCATGCACCTCCCGAGGCCCCAACGCGACCGCCGCCGTCATCGTCCGCCGATGCTAACCTTGCTCGCGTTCGTGACGACCTGAAGGGTCGGCCGCGCCCCAACGCCCGCGCCGGGCCACCGGGCGCGGGTGGACGAGATCGGCCAGGAGGCAACGGCGATGGCATCGGTGTGCGAGCTCTGCGGCAAGAAGCCGTCGTTCGGCATGAGCTTGAGCCACTCCCACCGGCGGACCAAGCGCCGCTGGAACCCGAACATCCAGCGGGTGCGCGCGCTGGTCGACGGCGCGCCGCGCCGCCTTCACGTGTGCACCTCCTGCCTGCGCGCCGGGCGCGTCCAGAAGCCCCCGCGCCGCAGCATCCCCGCTTGACCGACGCGCGCCGGGCGCGATGAGCCCGCCGCGTCACGCGCGGCAGCACCCGCCGCGCCCGCCGCGCCCGCCGCGCCCGCCGAGGGCGTTCCGCATGGCAACATCGCTGCCGATGCGCTGGATTCTCGCAGTTGCCATGCTCATTCTTCTCGGCGTCGCCTATGTCGTCGTGCAGCTCGTGCGACCGGTTCCCGCGGTGGCCACCTCGGCGTCGGCCTATTCCAAGGCGAGCATCCCCGGCACGCCGTCACCTCTCTCGTGGCCCGCCCAGGGGCAGGCGGCATTCGGCGTGGAGGGCGTCGGCCTGCTCGACACCCAGGGGGCGCAGACGCCGACGCCCCTCGCGAGCGTGACGAAGCTGATGACCGCCTACGTGGTGCTCCACGACCACCCGCTCACCAAGACAGCGTCGGGGCCGGACATCCCGATCGGCTCCGCCGACGTCACCACGTTCCTCCAGGACCGGGCGGCGGGCGACTCCGTCGTCGACGTGGCGCCCGGAGAGCAGCTCTCCGAACGACAGGCGCTCGAGGCGCTCCTCATCCCCTCGGGCGACAACATCGCGACCCTGCTCGCCGACTGGGACGCGGGCAGCGAGACGGCCTTCGTCGCGAAGATGAACGCCGCCGCCAAGCAGTTGGGGCTGAGCGGGACCACCTACACCGACGCGAGCGGCGTGGCCCCCGGCTCGGAGAGCACGGCCGAGTCCCAGGTGAAGCTCGCAATGCGCGATATGACGAACCCGGCCTTCCGCGCCATCGTGGACATGCCGCAGGCCACACTGCCGGTCGCCGGGCTGCAGTACAACATCGACGCGCTCTTGGGCCACGACGGCGTCATCGGCGTGAAGACGGGCTTCACGACATCGGCCGGCGGCTGCTTCGTCTTCGCCGCGACGACCACGATCGCGGGCAAGCCGGCCACGGTGGTCGGCGCGGTCCTCCACCAATTCGCCACGGCGACGCAGCCGAGCGCGCTCACACAGGCCTTCGACGCGGCGACCGCCCTGCTGACCAGCGCGGATCGCGAGCTGGTGCAGCGCACCGTCGTCCACAAGGGCGAGGTTCTCGGTCACCTTGACGCGCCATGGAGCGGGTCGGTCGCGCTGAAAGCGATGCGGAGCGTCACCCTCACGGGCATCCCGGGCCAGCGGGTCACGACCACGGTCGTCCTTCCGGACAAGGTGGCCGCACCGGTCCCCTCGGGCCACCACTTCGGCACCGCGGTGGTCGTGGTGGGCCACCAGCGCGTCTCGGTGCCGCTCCAGACCGCGAGCCCGCTGCCCTCGGCCCCGTTGAGCTGGAAGCTCACCAACATCTGACCGGGTCCCCCGGGCGCCGCGCCGGCGACGCGGCGCCTCCTCGCGATCAGGCGAGGGCGTGCTCGAACCCGGCCCGGGCGAGCGGGTGGCCGCGCAGGGTGCGAACCGAGGGATCTGCGGTCAAGCGACCGATCTCTCTCGGGGCCCGGAGCCCCGCCCCGGTGAGCGCCTCGGCGAGGCGGGCCGGATCCCCCGTGGCGACGATGAGCTCGAAGTCCTCGCCGCCGCCGAGCGCCTCCTCCTCGGTGGCCCCCTCGGCGACCGGGACGCTGTCGAGGGCGACCCCGACGCCTGACGCCCGCGCCAGCCGGTCGAGATCGATCGCCAGGCCGTCGGACACGTCCATCATGGCCGTCGCCCCCGCGCTACGCGCGAGGGCCCCTTCGCGCACCCGGGCGCGGGGCCGCGCGTGGGCCGAGATGGGGGCGACGGGCTCCCGTTCGCCGGCCCGCAACAGGCGCAGGCCCGCCGCAGCGCCGCCCAGCGGCCCGGTGACCATGAGGCGGTCCTCGGGCGACGCTCCCGAGCGCAGCACCGGAGGGTCGTCGCCCTCCAGGACCCCGGCGACGGCGACCGCCACGACCACCTCGACCGCCGTCGTCACGTCGCCGCCGACGACCGGGCACGCCCACTCGGCCGACGCCGCCGCGACCCCCGCCGCGAGGAGGGCGAGGTCGGTCCCGGGGGGGACGCAGAAATCGACGAGTGCGTAGCACGGCCGTCCGCCGACCGCGGCGACGTCGCTCACGGTCGCCGTGAGGGCCTTCCATCCGAGATCGTCCAGGCCGGTGAGCGACAGGTCGGCGTGGACGCCGGCGACGACAGCGTCGGTCGCGAGCACAAGACGGCCGGCGGCCGCCGCGACCACCGCCGCGTCGTCGCCGATCCAGACCTCGCCGGGGGGCGGGGGGCCGACCGCCCGTTCGAACACGCCCGCGATGCGCCGCACAACCGCGTCCTCTCCTGGCGGGGTACGAGGCGGGACACGTGTCGGCGGTGCCACGAGCAATGCCTACCATCTAGGGTTGACGGATCCAGCCACTTGCGCTCCCGTCGCGCCCCCCCACGGGCGGTGCCGGCGGGTCGCCAACCGGAGCGAGCCGCACCCGCGGCACGCCTCGGCGGTGACCGAGCGAAAATCGACGGAGACGAGTACCCGAAGAACGAATGGGACGAGGAGAGGACATGGCCGAACGTCTGGACACCCCACCGACCCGCAACCGCAAGCTGCTGGCGTGGGTAGACGAAGTGGCGGCCCTCACGACCCCGCAGCACGTCGAATGGTGCGACGGCTCCGCCGACGAGTACGACCGCCTCTGCGAGCTGCTCGTCGAGAACGGCACGTTCACGAAGCTCTCCGACGCCAAGCGCCCGCACAGCTACTGGGCGCACTCCGATCCTGGAGACGTGGCGCGCGTCGAAGACCGGACGTTCATCTGCTCGGCACGCGAGGAGGACGCCGGGCCGACCAACAACTGGCGCGACCCGAAGGAGATGCGCGACACGCTGACGACGCTGTTCCGTGGCTCCATGAGGGGTCGCACGATGTACGTGGTGCCCTTCTCGATGGGCCCGCTCGGATCCGACATCGCCCACGTCGGCGTCGAGGTCACCGATTCGCCGTACGTGGCGGTGTCCATGCGGATCATGACCCGGATGGGCGACGCCGTGCTCGACGTGCTCGGACCGGACGGGGACTTCGTGCCGTGCCTCCACTCGGTGGGGGCGCCCCTCGAGCCCGGTGAGCCAGACGTGTCCTGGCCATGCGACGCCGAGAACAAGTACATCGTCCATTTCCCCGAGACCCGCGAGATCTGGTCGTACGGCTCGGGCTACGGCGGCAACGCCTTGCTGGGGAAGAAGTGCTTCGCGCTGCGCATCGCCTCGGTGATGGCCCGCGAGGACGGCTGGCTGGCCGAGCACATGCTCATCCTCAAGCTGACCTCTCCGGACGGCGAGACCCGCTACGTGACCGGCGCTTTCCCCTCCGCGTGCGGCAAGACCAATCTCGCCATGCTCATCCCGACGCTCCCGGGGTGGAAGGTGGAGACGGTCGGCGACGACATCTGCTGGATGAAGTTCGGACCCGACGGTCGCCTGTACGCCATCAACCCCGAGGCCGGCTTCTTCGGCGTGGCGCCCGGGACCAACGCCCACACGAACCCGAACGCGATGTTCTCGGTGGAGGCCAATTCGATCTTCACCAATACGGCGCTCACCGACGACGGCGACGTGTGGTGGGAGGGCATGACCAAGGAGCCGCCCGCGCACCTGACCGACTGGCGGGGGGAGGACTGGACGCCCGCGAGGGACACCCCCGCCGCGCACCCCAACGCCAGGTTCACCGCTCCGGCCGCCCAGGACCCGGCGATCGCTTCCGAGTGGGAGGACCCCGCCGGGGTGCCGATCTCGGCGATCCTGTTCGGTGGTCGCCGTGCCTCCGTGGTGCCGCTCGTGTTCCAGTCGTTCGACTGGCGCCACGGCGTCTTCCTCGGCTCGATCATGGCGTCGGAGACCACCGCCGCGGCCGCCGGCAAGGTCGGGAAGCTCCGGCGCGACCCCTTCGCCATGCTCCCGTTCTGCGGCTACAACATGGGCGACTACTTCGGGCACTGGCTCCGTGTCGGCGCCAAGGCGGACCCCGAGAAGCTTCCCAAGATCTTCTACGTGAACTGGTTCCGCAAGGACGCGGACGGCCGCTGGCTCTGGCCCGGGTACGGCGACAACTCGCGGGTGCTCGAGTGGGTCTTCGAGCGGGTGAGCGGCCGCGGTGACGCGGTCGAGACCCCGATCGGCCTGGTCCCGGCGCCCGGTGCGGTCGACGTCGAGGGCACGTCCGTGTCGAAGGAGGACATGGAGGAGCTCCTGCGGGTCGACGTCGCCGAGTGGCGAGCCGAGGTCCCCCTCATCCGCGAGCACTTCGCGCAGTTCGGCGGCCACCTCCCCGAGGAGCTGGCCGAGGCCGTCGACGACCTGGAGCGCCGCCTGGCCTGATCTCGTCGTGGGTGCACCGGCGGCGACCTGCGCGGCCGGTGTGCCGTCCGCCGGGTGCTCTTGAGCGGCCGGTGTGCTCCCGGCCGCGCCCGTCATCGGCGAGGATGGGTGCGTGGCGTCGCGTGAAGGTCCACGGCTGCTCCCGGCGGTAGGCCGTGCCGCCCGCCGTGGCGCGCGGGGTGCCAAGCGCAAGCTGGTCCCCGTTCTCGGCGGACGGACGCGCACCAGGGTGATCGTCGTGCTGGCGTGCGTCCTCGCCCTCTCGAGTGCCGACACCGCGACCGTCGGCGCCGCGGCGATCGAGGTGAAGTCGGCGCTGCACATCAACACAGCCGACATCGGCCTCCTCGTCACCGTGACCGCGCTCGTCGGCGCCGTGTTCGCGCTCCCCTTCGGGGTGCTCGCCGACAAGCTGCGGAGGACCTGGGTCCTCGGTGCGGCCATCGTGCTGTGGGGCGCCGCGATGATCTGGAGCGCGACGGCGAGCAACTTCGGCGAGCTCCTCGTCTCGCGCCTCGCCCTCGGAGGGGTGACCGCGGTCGCCGGCCCCGTGGTGGCCTCCCTCGTCGGCGACTGGTTCCCCGGGGGCGAGCGCGGCCAGATCTACAGCTACATCCTCACCGGTGAGCTGCTCGGCGCGGGCCTCGGCTTCGCGTTCACGGGCGAGCTCGCGGCGCTCTCGTGGCGCCTTGCGTTCGTGATCCTCGCCGTGCCGGCATTCGTGGTGGCGTGGGCGGTCTTCAACCTGCCCGAGCCGCTCCGGGGGGGCCGCGGCGCGCTAGCGCCGGAGCCGGGCACGCGGCCGTGGCTCGCGGCGCAGCGCACCGACGCACCCTCTGCGGAATCCCCTCAAGTCGAGCAGGTGCCGCCGCCCGACGACGACGCGCCGGACCAGCGCACCGACGCCCAGCGGCTCGCGCTCGACCGCGGCATCAGGCCGGACCCGCTCCTCGTGTCGCGCGCCGACCCGAAGATGGGGTTCCTCGCCGCGGTCCGCTACGTGCTCGCGGTACGGACCAACGTCATCCTCATCGTCTCGGGGGCGCTCGGCTACTACTTCCTCGCGGGCGTCCAGACGTTCGGCGTGGAGTTCGTGTCGGGGAAGGGCGGGTACAGCGTCGACAAGGTCTTCGCCAACGGCCTTCTCCTCGTGGTCGGCGTCGGCGCTGTCGCCGGCGTCCTCGTCGCCGGGCCGCTCGGCGACTCGCTGCTGCGTCGTGGACGCCTCACCGGGCGCCTCAACGTCGCCGCCGTCGCGGCGAGCCTCGCGGTGGTGATGATGATCCCGGCCCTGCTGACCCACAGCGTGCTCGCCGCCCTGCCGTACCTGGTGCTCGCGGGGTTCGGCCTCTCCGCGCAGAACCCACCGATCGACGCCGCGCGTCTCGACATCATGCCGTCGTGGCTCTGGGGGCGCGCCGAGGGCGTCAGGACCTTCGTGCGCACCGGTGCGCAGGCGCTCGCACCGCTCATCTTCGGCGCGGTGTCCACGTACGTCTTCGGTGGCGAGGGCCACGGCCACCAAGGGCTCCGGTGGACCTTCGTCGTCATGCTGCTCCCGCTCGCGATGAGCGCGCTCTACCTCTTCGCCGCCGTCCGCCGGTACCCGAGGGACGTGGCGACCGCCGCCGCCGCGCCGCCCGCGCCCGCCGCGGTCCTCGCCGGCCGCGTCGCGGCGCGCGCGCCCGACCCCGCAGCTCCTCGGCCGCGGCCCGGCCTGCCCCCACCACCCGAGCGCGCGCCGCGGCGAGAGGCCGAGCCCGGTACGCGCTGGATCGGCGGGTCGGGACCGGGGGTGCGCAAGCCGGAACGCTGAGCCGGCGGCGAGGCACGCCTCGCGCCTTCACAGCGCGAGTGGATCACCGTCGCGCCGGGTCGTCACCGCGTGCCTGCGGTGGCGCCATCAGGCACCACGCGCCTCACTGCTCCTCGGCGCGCAGTGCCGCGGCAGCCGCCTCGATCACCTTCAGCCGGGCCGCGTCCGGCTGAGGTAGCGACAGGTCGAGCCCGTCGATCGCGTGGACCACGATCCCGCCGACGAGGGCGCGCATCGCGTACTTGTGGTCCGCCGGAACCACGTACCAGGGCGCCCACGGCGTCGAGGTCGCGGTGATGGCCGCCTCGTAGGCGTGCTGGTACTCGGCGAACCGGCCGTGCTCTGCGATGTCTGTAGGGGAGGACTTCCAGCGCTTGCCGGGCTCGTCCAGCCGCTCGAGCAGCCTCCGGCGCTGCTCGGCTGCCGAGACGTGGAGGAAGAGCTTGAGGACCTTGGTCCCGTTGCGAACGAGGTGACGCTCGAAGGCGTTGATGTCCTCGAAGCGCTCTCGCCACATGTCGGCACCGCGCGCCGCCCCCGCCGGCCGGTTTGCTGCGAGCTCCTCGTGGACGCGGACGACGAGCACGTCCTCGTAGTACGAGCGGTTGAAGATCCCGATGCGGCCGCGCGCCGGGAGCTGGGCCACGCATCGCCACAAGAAGTCGTGTCGGAGCTCGAGCGCCGAGGGCTGCTTGAAGGAGACGACCACGCACCCCTGCGGGTCGACCCCCGCCATGACGTGCTTTATCGTGCCGTCCTTCCCGCCGGCGTCGAGCGCCTGGAAGACGACCAGGAGCGCCCACCGATCGGACGCGTACAGGAGCTCCTGGGCTCCGAGGAGCTCCTGCTTGAACGCCTCGAGGTCGCGCTCGGCCACGTCCTTGGGGTGCGCGTGCCCCATGGGGCCGAGCCAGTCGGCGTGCGTCGCCGACGTGCTGCGCTGAGTGAGGCCGGCGCCCTCGCCGGGCTTGACCGCGAGCTCGTGCACGACCGCGTGGGGGAGCGTCACGGTGGTCCCGAGAGGACGCCGGAGCTCGTGAGCTCTGCGAAGGCGTCGGTTCCGACGCCCCAGCGCCCGAGCGCCGCTTGCGCGCCGGGCGCGGTGCGAAGGCCAGACGGCGTCCGGCTGAACCGCGGCACCGCACCCGGCTGGGTGCGGCCTTCATGGTCGACGAACGTCGAACGCGCTCGGTTGTAGGGGTGGTCGGCGGCCTCCCACGGGCTGAGCACCGGTGCGACGCACGCGTCGACACCCTCGAAGACGCTCGCCCACTCGTCACGGGTCCTCGTGCGGAAGACCTCGGCGATGCGTGCCTTGGCCGCCGGCCAGCGGGCGCGGTCGGACTGCGGCCCCACGTCGGCCTCGCTGAGGCCCAGCCCCTCCAGCAGCGCGGCGTAGAACTGGGGCTCGAGCGCGCCCACCGCCACGTACGCACCGTCCGCGGCCTCGTACACCTCGTAGAACGGGGCGCCCGTGTCGAGGAGGTTCACGCCGCGCGCCGGCTGCCAGGTGCCCGAGAGCCACATGCCGTGGAGCATGGTGGTGAGCGACGCGGCGCCGTCGACCATGGCCGCGTCGACGACCTGCCCGGTCCCCGACCGCTGCGTCTCGAGCAACGCGGTCACCACGCCGAACGCGAGCAACATGCCGCCGCCGCCGAAGTCGCCGACGAGGTTGAGGGGCGGCACCGGCGCGTCGCCCACCCTTCCGATCGGCCAGAGCGCGCCCGCCACGGCGATGTAGTCGATGTCGTGGCCTGCCCGGCCTGCGAGCGGACCGTCCTGCCCCCAGCCGGTCATGCGCCCGTAGACGAGGCGGGCGTTGCGCGCCCAACAGTCGTCGGGCCCGAGGCCCAGTCGCTCGGCGACACCGGGGCGGAACCCCTCGACCAGCACGTCGGCGCGCGCCACGAGGTCGAGCACGAGCGCCACCGCCTCCGGCCGCTTGAGGTCGATCCCCACCGCCGGCCGGCTCCGCCGCAAGAGATCGGGGCTCGCGCCGTCCTTGCGGGACGCCGCCCCGCCGGCGCGTTCGAGGCGAAGGACGTCGGCCCCCGCCTCCGCGAGCAGCATGCACGCGTACGGCGCGGGACCGAGGCCTGCGAGCTCGATCACCCGGAACCCGTGGAGGGGCCCTGCGCCCGCCCCCTCGTTCCGCGCGACCGGGTCGCCCCGATCGTTCGTGGCAGGGTCGTCGTGGTCGTCGCGCACGCTGCCATCTTGGCGGACGGCGGCTAGGGTCGGCGCAGTCAAGGACGGGCGGCCCATGATCGACCTCGCGACCCCGCGCGACTACGTCGTCCTCGGCGACAACGCCGACGTGCTCGGCGCGCTCGACGACTCGGCGTTCCAGCTCGTCTACGTGGATCCCCCCTTCAACACCGGCAGCGTCCGCCGTCGCAGGACCGTGCGCACCACGCGCGACGAGTGGGGCGACCGCACGGGCTTCGGCGGCCACCGCTACCGCACGGACGAGGCGGGCGTGCACAGCTTCGACGACGACTTCGGTGACTACGCGGCGTTCCTCGGCCCGCGCCTCTCCGAGGCACGGCGCCTGCTCAGCGAGGACGGCACGCTCTACGTCCATCTCGATTACCGCGAGGCGCACTACGTGAAGGTGCTGCTCGACGGGATCTTCGGCCGCAGCGCCTTCCTGAACGAGCTGATCTGGGCCTACGACTACGGCGGGAGAGCACGGGACCGCTGGCCGGCCAAGCACGACACGATCCTCGTCTACGCCAAGCGCCCCGGCGCCCACCACTTCGACCGCACAGCGGTGGATCGGATCCCCTACATGGCGCCCGGGCTCGTCACGGCGGAGAAGGCGGCACTCGGGAAGCTCCCCACCGACGTGTGGTGGCACACGATCGTGCCCACGACGGGCGCCGAGAAGACCGGCTACCCGACGCAGAAGCCCGAGGGCGTGCTTCGACGCATCGTCCAGGCCTCCTCGGCCCCGGGGCGCCGGGTGCTCGACTTCTTCGCCGGGAGCGGCACCACCGGCGCGGTCGCCCGTGACCTCGGGCGGCGGTTCCTCCTCGTCGACGAGAGCCCCGAGGCGCTCGGTGTGATGCGGCGCCGTCTCGGCGACGACGGTGTCAGCTATGTCGCGGCGGACGGGAGCCTGCTGCCCTCGACGGGCACCTGAGCACCGGCGTCACGCTCGGCCTCCGCCTCCTCGCGCGACACGCGCACCAGCCCGTCGAGCACCGCGAGGGCGCGCCCGGTGTCGAGCGCGTCCGACGCCATGGCCACGCCCTCCCCGATCCCCGGGGCTCGGCCAGCGACCACGAGCGCCGCGGCCGCGTTCAGCACCCCGATGTCTCGGCGCGCCGATCGTTCGCCCTCGAGCACGCGGCGGATGACGCCGGCATTGAACGCGGCGTCGCCCCCGCGCAGCTCGGACATCACCGAGCGGGCGATCCCCAGCTCCTCGGGCTCGAGCCGCCAGGAACGACGGGTGAACCCCGCCGGCTCGGACGGGTCGGCGACGATCTCGAGCACGCTCGAGGGGGACGTGACGCTGAGCTCGTCGAGCCCGTCCTCGGCGTACACGATCATGGCGTGGACGCTGCCGTCCGCCCCGAGCACCTCGGCCATCTTCGGGGCCATCGCCGGGTCGCTCACGCCGACCAGCTGGCGCCGCGCCCGCGCGGGATTCGCGAGCGGGCCGAGGAAGTTGAACACCGTCGGCACCCCGAGCTGACCCCTCACGGGACCTGCATGGCGCATCGCGGGGTGGTACCGCGGCGCGTAGCAGAAGCCCATGCCGACCTCGCGTACGCAACGCGCGACCCCCACCGGGCCGAGGTCGACCACGACGCCGAGCGCCTCGAGGACGTCTGCGGTGCCGACCGAGGAGGACGCGGCGCGGTTGCCGTGCTTGCACACCCGGGCCCCCGCTCCCGCCGCGATGCATGCGGCGAGGGTCGAGACGTTGATGCTCGCGAGCCGGTCCCCGCCGGTGCCGACGACGTCCACCACGTCCCCGTCGACCTGCAACGGCACCGCGTGGGCGAGCATCGCGTCGACGAGGCCCCGCATCTCTTCGACCGTCTCCCCCTTCATCCGCAGGGCCACGAGCAGCGCGGCGGTCTGCGCGGGAGTCGCCGCGCCGTCGAGCACCTCGCCGATCACGGCCGCCGCTTCGGCGTGGCTCAAGGACATGCCGGCGACGATCCGCCCGAGTGCCCCGGGCCACCCACCGAGCGCGGCGAACGCCTCGGACCCGCTCTGCGCCAGGCCGGGGGGCGCGCTCGCACCGATCGCCCCGGAGGTCACCGCGGGTACCCGCGCATCTCGGCTGGTGGGTCGAGCGTCTCGGCTCGGCGGGAGGCCATCTCGGCAGGTGACGCTACCGCGCGGCCGTCCGCGCCCGGTGAGCGCGGCGCCGGGGCGGACCCGGCGCAGCCCACGTGCAACCGGCCAGCGCGCGGCGGTTTCCGCCCGCCGCGGGACGGGCACGTCCAGCGGATGGCCCAGCCCCTCGCTCGCCGCGCGCCGTCGCGCGCGCACCGCGGCCGGTGACCATGAAGTTCCTCGCCGTCTCCCTCGCCCTGGTGGCCGCCTGCTCGAATGCCGCGTCCAACGTCATCCAACGGCTCACCAACCGCGAGGAGCAACACGTTCGCACGCTGTCCTTGCGCCTGATCGTCGACCTCCTGCACCGACCGCTGTGGTTCGGCGGCCTCGGCGCGGTGATGCTCTCGTTCATCCTGCAGGCTTCGGCCCTCCGCTTCGGCCCGCTGGCACTGGTCGAACCGCTGGTCATCTGCGAGCTCCCGCTCACCTTTCTCGGGGCGGCGCTGGTCCTGCACGCCCCGCTCGGATGGCGCGAGTGGGGCGCGGCGGCGGTGATGACCGCCGGGCTCGCCGCCCTCGTCACCTTCCTCGGCCCGCGGGGCGGGATCGACCAAAGGGTCCATCCCCTCGTGTGGGCGATCGGCCTCGCCGCGAGCATCGGTGCCGTCGCCGGGTTCGTGCTCGCCGGCTGGCGGGCGGACGGCGACACCCGCGCCGCCTTCTACGGCGCGGCGACGGGTATCGAGTTCGGGCTCACGGCCGCGCTGATGAAGGGGACGGTCGTGCAGCTGTCCTCGGGGATCGTCAGCCTCTTCTACGCCTGGCAGACCTACGCGATGATCGCCGCGGGCGTACTCGGGATGTTCCTCGTGCAGAACGCCATGCAGTCCGGGAAGATCGTCGCCGCGCAGCCCGGCATCACGCTCCTGGATCCCTTCGTCGCGATCGCCTGGGGCATCTTCGCCTTCAACGAGCGGACCTCGGACACAGGCCTGCACCTGGCGCTCTCGACGGCGGGAGGGCTCCTCATGGTGGGCGGCGCCATGTTGCTCTCCCGTTCGCCGATCCTCGAGCACGACGGCACGAGGGCCGGTCGGAACGGCGCGGCCGGGCGGGCCGGGGCGACAAAGAGCGCCGGGGACGAAGGCCCGGACACCGGCGACCCGGAGCGCGCCCGGACGTGAGGCGGCCCCGACGCCGGTCAGGTGCGCACGATCAGGCGGACTTCCGACGCTGCCGGAGGATCCGACGGCGCTCGCGCTCGGTCGCTCCGCCCCAGACGCCCTCGCGCTCGCGGTGGGCCAGGGCGTGCTCGAGGCACGCCTGACGGACCGGGCACCCCTCGCACACGGCCTTCGCCGCCTCCACGTCGGCATCCTCGTCGGTCTCCGGGAAGAAGATCTCGACGTCGATGCCTCGGCAGGCAGCCCGCTTGCGCCACGTGGCAGTCATGGAAACGCACATCCTCTGATCTGGTCGGCCTGCCCGCACTCCGGCTATGCGGGCAGGCTCCCCACTGGGCCCACCCGAATTGCGGCAGAACGTCGATTATGGCGCGTCGCGCTGACCCCTGTAAAGGCCGGTCGGGCCCGGCGAGGCCGCTGGCCAGGGACGACGCGCTCATCACCCCCCGGGACCCCCGGGACGTCCCCCACGCGCCCCTCGTGGCCGATCTCGAACGCCGGCGACCCCGGCACCCGGATGCAGCCCGGCGGCCGCAGGCGCCCGCCGTCGGCGGGGCGGTCGCAGGATCAGCGCAGCGCGAGGAGCTCCGTCGTGCCCTCGAGGTCCCCGGCCAGGGTGGCACGCACCTCGTCGGAGAGCTCGGTGCGGGCCTCGTAGGCAGGATGGTGCGCGGTCAGGGCGGCGGGATCCGCGCCCACGAGGCGCCCGACGGAGGCGGCCGGGAACCCGAACCGGAGGTAGTGGACGGCGGCCGTGACGGTCTCCCTGGTGAGCGCCTCGGCATGGCCCTCCTCGGGCACGCTCGCCACGACGGTGTCGACCGGGTCACCGAGCTCGACGGCGAGCGCCTGCTCGATGCCGACGAGCCTGGGCAGCCAGCGACGCAGGTCCGCCTCGGTCGTGAGCTCGACGAACAGGGTCGCCGACAGCTCGCCCTCGGCAGGGAGCAGCCGGTTGTAGACGTCCAGCTCGCGCTGGATCCCCTCGTCGGTGGCGATGCGCTCCGCCCGGGCCATCTCCTGGACCTGGAAGCGGACCGTGTCGGCACACTCGAAGACGAGCGTGAGGATCGGCCCGAGCGGGACCCTGCGACGGCGCTTCAGCTCGATGATCCGCCGGCGGTAGTCGTCACGTACGCGCTCGTAGGCGCGCAGGTCGAGGATGTCGTCGAGAGCGAGCGGCCCGGACGTCATGTCGCTCAGGAGACCGACTCGAGCCCCTTGGTGAAGCGTCCGGCGTGCGACTTCTCGGCGCGCGCCAGGGTCTCGAGCCACTCGGCGATCTCCTCGAAGCCCTCGTCGCGGGCGGTTTTGGCGAACCCGGGGTACATCTCGGTGTACTCGTAGGTCTCGCCTTCGATCGCGCTTTTCAAGTTGTCCGTGGTGGCGCCGACCGGCGTGCCCGTGACGGGGTCCCCGGTCTCGCGGAGGAAGTCGAAGTGGCCGAAGGCGTGGCCGGTCTCGCCCTCCGCCACGGAACGGAAGAGGGCGGCCACGTCGGGGTAGCCTTCGACGTCCGCCTTCTGGGCGAAGTAGAGGTACCGGCGGTTGGCCTGGCTCTCACCTGCAAATGCGGTCTTGAGGTTATCCTCGGTCTTGGAACCCTTGAGCTGGGGCATTGCTCCTCCTGTGGTGACGTTGGGGGGTGCTTCGTTGGTGATGGTCGGGGGACGGCGGTGGGCTCAAGGCTCGATGCGGCAGCTGTCGCACAGGCCGCGGAAGACGACCTCCCGCCGCTCGACGTCGTAGCCCTGGGTGAGGTTCGTCGGCAATTCGATGGGCGGGAGCTCGACGAAGACGTCGCGGACCTTCCCGCAGGTGCGGCAGACCAGGTGGTGGTGGGGGGTCTCCACGTTCGGGTCGAACCGGACCGCGCCCGTGCCGAGGTCGAGCGTGGCCACCTCGCCCAGCTCCGCCAGGTCGTGGAGCGTCTGATAGACGGTCTTGAGCGAGATCGTCTCCATCTGGGAACGGACGACGTCATGGACCCGTTCGGCCGTCGGGTGCGTCTCGTCCCCCTGGAGCGCACGGAAGATGCACTGGCGCTGGGGAGTGACGTTCCGACCGTTGGCGCGGAAGAGCTCGGTCAGTGCCGCGGGGGTCCGCATCGTACGGAGCCTAGCGCGAACGCCAAGAATTGTCGGTCGACAGCCGTTGTCGACGCGATGGGAGCCGAGACCCGTGCCTGTGGCACGCTTTCGCCGATGAGCGCCTTCGACCGCGCCGACGCGCTGACCCGGTTGGCGACCGAGGAGTTCGACGTCCTCGTCGTGGGTGGCGGGATCACCGGCGCGGGCGTGGCGCTCGACGCGGCGAGCCGCGGGCTGCGGACGGCGCTCGTCGACAAGCGGGACTTCGCGTCGGGGACCTCGTCCAAGTCGTCGAAGCTCGTCCACGGCGGCCTTCGCTACCTCCAGCAGCGCGAGGTCGGCCTCGTCTACGAGAGCCTGGTGGAGCGCCAGCTGCTCCTGAAGCACGCGGGTCACCTCGTGACTCCGCTCCCCTTCCTCATCCCGATGTTCGGTCGCAACGGCGTGGTGTCCGCCACCGTCTCCCGGTCGCTCTCCACCGCCCTTTGGCTCTACGACCTGACGGGTGGCTGGCGGATCGGCAGCCGCCACCGGCGCGTCGGGAAGGAAGAAGCGCTCGCGCACCTGCCGGTGCTGCGGCCCGACGAGCTCGTGTCGGGCTTCGTCTACCCCGACGCGCACGCCGACGACGCTCGTCTCACGCTCGCGGTCCTGCGGACCGCGGTCCTCGACCACGGCGCCGTCGCGGCCAATTACGCCGAGGTGACCGCGTTGACCAAGGACCGCGCGGGCAGGGTGCTCGGCGCACGGGTGAGCCCGGCGGTGATGCCCGGCTCGGCGGGGGCGTTCGGCGAGGCGGCCGTCGGGCCGGACTTCGACGTGCGCGCCAGAGCGGTCGTGAACGCGACCGGTGTCTGGGCCGACGAGGTGCGCGAGCTCGCCCAGGGCGACCATCACCGCACCCTGCGCCCGGCCAAGGGCGTCCACGTGAGCGTGCCGGCCGCGTCGCTCCCCTGCGACATCGCCACCGTGCTGCCGGTGCGCGGTGACCGGCGGAGCGTCTTCGTGGTGCCCTGGCCCGAAGGTGGCGTGACGTACGTGGGCACCACCGACACGGACTACGACGGACCCCTCGACGACCCCGCGTGCACGCCCGGGGACGTCGACTACCTGCTCGCTGCGGTCAACGCGTCGACCACCGCGGCGCTCGAGCCCCGCGACGTCACGGCGGTCTGGGCCGGTCTGCGGCCGCTGCTCGCGTCGAGGGGCGCGCGGCGCGTGTCCGCCCGCACCGCCGATCTCTCGCGCCGCCACTCGGTGCACACCTCGTCCGACGGCCTCGTCACGGTCACCGGCGGGAAGCTCACGACCTACCGGCGCATGGCGGAGGACACGGTGGCGCAGATGGTGCGCGTGCTCGGCGAGGGCATCGGCGCAGACACCGGGGCCGGCGGGCGGCGCTCGCCGACGCGTCGCCTCCCCCTGCGCGGCGCGCCGCTCGGCGAGCCCGGTCCCGCCGAGCGCGCGGATCGGCTCTTCGCCCGCTACGGGACCGAGGCGGCCGATCTCCGCAAGCTCTGCGACGCGCGCCCCGAGCTGGCCGCCCCGATCTCCGGGGATCTCCCCTACCTCGCGGCCGAGGTCGTCTACGCGGTCCG
Source organism: Acidimicrobiales bacterium (assembly GCA_035534455.1). Classification (GTDB taxonomy): domain Bacteria; phylum Actinomycetota; class Acidimicrobiia; order Acidimicrobiales; family RAAP-2; genus JAJYVT01. The sequence continues at coordinate 12,312 of DATLRV010000034.1, read as the reverse complement.
CGAGGAGATGGCCCAGTCGGTCGAGGACGTCCTGGCAAGGAGGACCCGCGCCCTGCTCCACGACGGGCGGGCGGCCGCGATGGCGGCACCGGCGGTGGCCACGCTCATGGCGGCCGACCTCGGCTGGTCCGAGGAGCAGGCGGCAGGCCATGCGGCGCGCTTCGGGGCCTCGGTTCATGCCGAGCTGGCGCACGCAGGGGTGCCGGCCGGCGTCGGGGAGCGACGGTGACCCCGTCGGCGCCCGTCCCGCCCACGCCCATCGAGGGCGGGGGGACGGCCGCGTCCGAGCGGCTCGCCACCCGCCCAGTCGCGGTCCCCGAGGCGATCCTCGACCGCGTCCGGGAAGCCGGGGGTGCGGTCGAGCTCGGGATGGCCGCGCGCGCCGAGGCGGGACGGGACTGGTGGCCGCTCGCCATCGGCTGGGCCGCCGCCGGGCGGGTCCCGGCACGCGCGTCGGCGATCGTCCGCCCGGTGTCCGCCGCGCAGGTCGCCGAGCTCCTCGCGGCGTGCGCCGACGACCTCGTCCCGGTCACCCCCATGGGTGGCAGGAGCGGAGTCTGCGGCGGCACGGTCCCGTTGTTCGGTGGCATCGCGCTCGACTGCACCGGGCTGGGCGGCGACGTCCACGTCGACGAGACGTCGCTCGTCGCGGAGGTCCCGGCCGGGACCTACGGCAGTGACCTCGAAGAGCGGCTGCGCGCCACGGGCGACGGCTACACGCTCGGTCACTGGCCCCAGTCGATCGACCTCTCCACCGTGGGCGGCTGGCTCGCCTGCCGCGGCGCCGGCCAGTACTCCACCCGCTACGGCAAAGTCGAGGACATGGTGGTCGGCCTCGAAGTCGCGCTCGCCGACGGCCGGGTGGTCCGGACCGGGGTGACCGCGCCGCGGGCGGCGACCGGACCCGACCTCACGCAGCTGTTCACGGGCTCGGAGGGCGTGCTCGGTGTGATCACGAGGGCATGGCTCCGGGTGCACCCGCTCCCCGGGGCCGAAGGCCGCCGGTCGTGGTCGTTCCCGACCTTCGACGACGGCCTCGACGCGTGCAGGCGCGTACTCCGGCGCGGCGCCACGCCGGCGGTGCTCCGCCTCTACGACGCGACTGAGTCCGAGCGGACGTTCTCGCACACCGAGGGGAGCGTGCTCGTGGTCCTCGACGAGGCCGACCCGGGTCTCCTCGCCGCGACGCTTGCCGTCGTCGACGAGGAGTGCGCGGGGACGGACCGGCTCGACGACGCGGTCGTCGCCCGTTGGCTCGAGACGCGCAACGACGTCTCCGCGCTCGCGCCGCTCTGGAGAGCCGGCATCGTCGTCGACACCGCCGAGGTCGCCGGCCACTGGGGCACGCTCCCTGCGCTCTCGAACGGGGTCCTCGCCGCGTTGCGCGCGCTCGAAGGCACGATCGCCGCCTCCGTGCACCTGTCCCACGCGTACCTCGACGGAGCGTGCCTCTACTTCACGTTCGCCGGCCGGCGACCCGGGGGCGGGGCGACGCCGGATGACGCCGCGGACGGCGCGCCGTGGATCGAGGCGTCGGGAGGGAGTCCCGCGGCGAACTTCACCGAGGGCTACTACCGCCGGGCCTGGGACGCGCTCACCGACGTCGTCGTCGAGCGCGGTGCCGCGATCAGCCACCACCACGGCATCGGGCTCAACCGCGCCCGCTTCCTCCCCCGAGCGCTCGGCGAGGCGCATGGGGTCCTCGTCGAGGTGAAACGCGCGCTCGACCCGGCCGGGATCCTGAACCCGGGCAAGCTCGGGATCCCGAGCCCCTTCGGGGAGGTGCGATGGCCGTGACCGAGAGCGAGGCGGTCCTCGTGGTGGACGTGGGCTCGAGCAGCGTTCGCGCCGGTGTCGTCCGCCCCGACGCCTCGGTCGGCCACGTCCGCCAGGCGCCGCTCGCCACGAGCTCGCCCGGCCCTGGCCTCTCGGAGCTGGATGCCGCACACCTCGCCGCGGCAGTCGTCGAGCTCGCGACGTCGGTGCTCGCCGACGTAGGCCCGGTCGCCGGCGTCGGGATCGCCACCCAACGCGCCTCGGCCCTCGTCTGGGACCGGCGCACCGGGATGCCGCTCGCGCCCGCGATCGGGTGGCAGGACCTCCGGACGGTGCTCACCTGCCTCACGCTCCAGGGTGAGGGCATCCGCCTCGCCCCAAACATGTCCGCGACGAAGATCGCGGCCATCCTCGACGAGATCGACCCCGACCGGGAGCGGGCGGCGGCGGGAGAGCTGTGCGCGGGGACGATCGACAGCTGGGTCGCCTGGACGCTCGCGGGCGGCAGCGGTGACGGTGGCGGCAGCGGTGGCGGGCCCGACGGCGGGGGTCTCGGCCCGCTGCACGTCACCGACGCCACCAACGCCGCGGTGACCGGCATGCTCGTCTCCGGCGACGCGGGCAGATGGGACGTGTGGGACGAACGGGTCCTCGGCGCCCTCGGCATCCCCGAGGCCCTGCTCCCCGACGTGGTCGACTCGTGCGGCCGGATCGGCGAGGCCGTCGCGCTCCCCGGGGCCCCGCCGATCTGCGCCCTCATCGGCGACCAGCAGGCATCCCTGATCGGGCAGGGCTGCACGCGGCCGGGCCTCGCCAAGGCGACCTTCGGCACCGGGGGCATGCTGGACCTTTGCGACGGGCCCGAACCCCCCAGCCGCGCCGCGCGCGGGGAGGCGGGAACGTTCCCGGTGGTCGCGTGGCGCCGCGAGGGGCGGCTCACCTGGGGCACCGAAGCGATCATGCTGACGGCCGGCGCCTGCGTCGACTGGCTGCGCGAGGACCTCGAGCTCGTCGCGAGCGCCGAGGAGACCGAGACGGTCGCCGCCTCCTGCGAGTCGACCGGCGACGTCTGGTTCGTGCCGGCCCTCATGGGCATGGGTACTCCGGTGTGGGACTTCGGCGCCAGGGGCGCGCTCGTCGGCCTCACGCGCGGCACGGGTCGTCCCGAGATCGTCCGTGCGGTGCTCGAGGGCGTGGCGCACCGGGGCGCCGATCTGCTGGAGGCGGCGGAGTCGGACGCCGCGACCGCTGTCGCCTCGCTCAGGGTGGACGGCGGCATGAGCGCGAACCGCGTGTTCGTCCAGGCGCTCGCGGACGCCTGCGGGCGGCCCGTCGAGCTCTCCCGCGAGCTCGAGGCGACGACCGTCGGCGCGGGGCTCCTCGCCGCTGTGGCGATCGGCGCTCTCGGGGGGACCGACGAGATCGCCGACGCCTACCTGCCGAGGGCGATCGTCGAGCCCCGCTTGTCGGCGGATGCCCACCGGGCCTGGCGCGACAGGTGGCTCGAGGCGCGGGAACGGGCGGCCCGCACGATCCCCGACCTGTCGGGCATCGAGTTCTAGAGGGAGCCGGGTGACGCCGCGGCCGACGCCGGCAGTGGGGGCGGGTGCTCCCGGGGAGCGTGCCGGCGACGCCGAGAGCGCAGAGCGTCCCGAGGACGCGATGGACCTGGCGGGCGCGGCGGCGCTCGCCCGCGCCCTTCACGACGCGGTCGGCACCGTCGTGCTCGGCGCCCGCGACGCGCTGACCATCGCGGTGTGCGCCGCGGTCTCCGGGGGGCACCTCCTCATCGAGGACGTCCCGGGGACCGGCAAGACCGTCCTTGCGCGGACCCTCGCCACCGCGCTCGGTGCGGAGCTCTCGCGCGTCCAGGGCCACAGCGACCTCCTCCCGACCGACGTCACCGGCGTCTCCGTCTACTCCCCAGACACGGGCGACTGGCGCTTCCATCCCGGCCCCGTGTTCGCGCACGTGGTCCTGCTCGACGAGCTGAACCGCACCCCGCCGAGGACCCAGTCCGCACTCCTCGAGGCGATGGCCGAAGAGCAGGTCACCGTGGACGGATCGCGCTGGCCTCTCCCGCGCCCGCACCTCGTGATCGCCACCCAGAACCCCGGCCAGCTCGGCACCTTCCCGCTCGTCGAGAGCCAGCTCGACCGTTTCGCGCTCTCGACCCAGCTCGGGTACCCCGACGTCGAGACGGAGCTCGACCTCGCCATGGGCGAGGGCGGGCGGGACGCACTCGTGAAGCTCCGCCCCGTCTGCTCGACCTCGGAGTGGGGCCGGCTCGTCGACGCGTGCGCCACGGTCCGTGTCGCTCCCGACGTCGCGTCCTACGCGGTGAGGCTCGTACGCGCCACCCGGGACGCCGACGCCGTGCGGCTCGGCGCGAGCCCGCGGGCGTCGATCACCCTCGTGCGCTCGGCGCAGGCGCACGCGCTGTTGGACGGCAGGGCGTACGCCATCCCCGACGACGTCCAGGCGGTCGCGGTCGCCGGCCTCGCGCACCGGCTGGTCTCCGACGTCCTGCCGGACCAGCGCGCGAGCGTGGTGCGCGAGGTGTTGCGATCCGTGCCCACGCCGCGGCCGTGACGCGGCGCCGGCTGCCGCGGCCCCGGCGGGCGGCGATGCCGGTCGCAGCGAGCGCCGCCGCCCTCGGCATCTGGGGAGCGGTCGCCCACGACTCGGGGGCAGGATGGGTGCAGGCGATCGGGACCCTCGTCGCGGGCACGCTCGTCGTCGGGATGTTCGCGCCCGCGGTCGCCGTCATGCGGGTCCGGTGCCGGATCGCGGCACCGGTGCGCCACGCATCCGCCGGCTCCCCGGTGAGCATCGAGTTCCTCGCGAGCGCCCCCGTGGAGGTCGAGCCGCTCGACCCGCCCGGGCCGCCGACGATGGTCCGCGCGGGGGGCGGGCGAACGACCGTCGAGATCCGGCCGGCACACCGAGGTCTGCTCGACCACTGCACGGTCATCGTCGCAAGCGCGGCGCCGTTCGGCATCTTGTGGTGGACGCGTTCGGTGACCCTGGCGCTCCCCCGCCCGCTCCTCGTTGCGCCGCGCGTGGGCAGCGAGGAGGTCACGCCTGGCGTCGCACGGCCCCGGGTCGAGGGGCCGCTCGCGGCACCGGGGCGCAGTACAGAACCGCGCGGCGTCCGCCCCTACGAGCGCGGCGACCGGCGCGCGCTCGTGCACTGGCCCGCCAGCGCGCACACCGGCTCGCTGATGGTCCGCGCCACCGAGCGGCAGGCGCCGCATGCCGCCGTCGTCGACGGCCGGCTTCCCTCCGACCCCGAGGCTGCCGAACGCCACGCCGAACGCGTCATGGCGACGGTCCGAGCCCACTTGCTCGCAGGCGCGCGCGTCGAGCTCGAGACGATCGAGCCCCAGGGAGCGGTGACCGCACCCGTCGTCTCGCTGTCCGATGCCGGCGCGCGGCTCGCCCTCGCGCTCCCACGGGTGCGGTGAGCGCGTTGCAGCTCCTCCGGCGTCCCGGGAGGACATGGCCGGCCGAGGACTCCGTCGTGCTTCGGGCCGCGGCCGCCGGGGCGGTATGTGTCGCCCTCGCCGCCTGCACCGCCGAGGGCGAGCTGTCCGGGTGGTTCGCAGCCGGTGCCGCCGCCCTCGTGTGCGCGGGCGGGATCTTCTCGTATTGGCGCCGGTCGCGCCCGCTCCCGTACCTGAAGGTCTTCCTCAGCGCCGCGATGGTGGGCGCCTTCGTGTGGTTCTTCGTCACCGTGTCCAAAGAGGCTGCCGCCGGCCAGTTGAGCGCGGTGGAGACGCCGCTCGCCGCGCTGTTCGGCGCGATGCAGGCGGCGCACGCGTTCGACATGCCGTCGCGCCGCGATCTCGGATTCTCCATCGCCGGTTCCTCGACGCTCATTGCCGTCGCCGGAGCCCAGGCCATCGACCTCTCGTTCGCCGTCTATGTCGCCTTGTGGGCGGCATTCGCACTTGCGGGCCTTCACGCGACGTGGTCGTCCATGACCGGCGGCCGCGCACCGCGCCCGGTCGCCGTCCTCACGTCGACCGCCGCGGCCCTGACGGTCGCCTCCCTCCTCGTCGCGTTCCTCCCGACGCCGCAAGCACCGAGCTTCTCGTTCTCCCCGGACCTCGGCGCGACGGGCTCCGGCGCCGTCGGCCAGCCGTCGCGCGTCGTGCCGGCGGCGCGCACGGCAGCGAGTGGTCCGGCGTCGGCGAGCGGGCCGACCGGCGTCGGCGGATACCTCGGCTTCGCTGGACCGCTCGACACTGCGCTGCGCCCGGGCCTCGGCAACGAGGTTGTGCTTCGGGTCCGCGCCGACCGCCCCACCTACTGGGTCGCCGAGACCTACGACTCCTGGTCGGGCAGGTCATGGACCGCTCCCCGCCGATCGCCGCCTCCGGGGGGAACGCGGCCGGACGGGGCGCCGGCCGGACCATGGACCGCCCTTTCCGGCGGCTCCCCCTTCGTCGTGACGCCGAGCGACGTCCCCCTCGCGCCGGCCGGCAACGGCGTCACGCGCTCCGACGCGGCGGACGGCAGCTCGGGCGCCCAGCCCGACTACCAGACGTTCTACCTGGCGGCGCCTGCGTCGAACCTGGTGCTCCACGCGGATCAGGCGACGGCGGTATGGCTCCCCACCCCGCGCATCTACGTCAGCGCGGACGGCACGATCCTCACGGGCCGCGCGCTCGGCCCCGGGTCGGTGTACAGCGTGCTCTCGACAGTCGACACTCCCGGCGACCGCGCGCTCGCCACCGCGAACGGGACCCCGGGTCTCACAGCCAGTCTTCGCCGCCAGGATCTCGAGCTCCCCTACGCCTACCCGCGCGTCGCCGCGCTGGCGCGACGCGTCACCGCGGGCCATGCCACCGTCGTCTCCAAGGTCGTCGCGCTCGAGCACTGGATCGGCGCGCACACCGTGTACACGCTCGATGTCCCCCCGCTTGCAAGGGGTCAGGACGCCGTGAACCAGTTCCTCTTCGGCTCGCGTCGCGGGTTCTGCGAGCAGATCAGCACCTCGCTCGCGGTGATGCTGCGAACGCTCGGCATCCCCGCACGTGAAGCGGTCGGCTACGTGCCCGGACGCTTCGACCCGCTCGCGGGCCTCTACGACGAGCAGGCGAAGGACGCGCATGCGTGGGTGCAGGTCTGGTTTCCCGGTTTCGGCTGGCAGAGCTTCGACCCGACCACCTACGTGCCGAAGGCCACCCCCTCGACGGCCTCCACCATGGGCCAGATCCTCGCGGCCGTACTGCGGCGGGTGCCCGCCGTGCCGGTGGTCGCAGGAGCAGCGGCGCTCGTGCTCGGGGTCGCCGCTCTCGTATGGCGCAGGCGCCGCCCGCGCACGTGGCGAGCCAGGGTGACCCGGGAGCTCGAGCGCGCGGCGCGGCGGGCGGGCATCCCCCCTGCGCCCGGTGCGACGCTCTGTGCGCTCGCTGCCGCGCTCGACGACGCGCTCGACGATGCGCTCGGCGATGCGCCGCCCGACGGCGCGCGCGGCGACGCGCCCGGCAGGTGGCACGGGCTCGCCCACGCCGAAGCGGCCGACTCCGAATCGGCCGACTCCGGAGTGCCCGAGTCGTCCCCGTCGCCCGCCACACCCGGTAGCTGTCGCCGGGCGGCCGAGCTCGCGTGGGCCGCCACCGACGCGGCATGGGGCGGACGGGACGTCCCGAGACGCACCGGCCGGCGTTACGTGTTGGCGGCTCGCCACTTGCGGCGCCGGGCGCGCCACCACGCACGTCGCCACGCAGCCGCCCGCGGCGCCGTCCGGGCCGATGTCAGCTCTTGGCCGTGAGCAACGCCACCCCGTCGTCGAACGACGCGCCACCGACAAGGAGGGGCCGGAAGGCCATGAGCTGGCGGGGCCGCGACACCGCGAGCACTCCGCTCAGGCGTCCGTTCCGCCCGTAGACGGCGACGAACTTCCCGTCCTCGGCTTCGAGGGCGCCGTCGACCACCGCGACCTCGTCGCCCGGGTCCGGATGGCCGAGGACCTGGATCCGCAACCCGTACTGGTCGGACCAGAAGTACGGGACGGGGTCGAACGGCTGGGCGAGCGCGCGTCCCGCCAGGAGGCTGCGCGCCGCGGCGGTCCCCATCTGCGAGGCGACCTCCCAGTGCTCGATCCGAACGGACTGCTCCTCGCCGAGATGGCGCCAGGTCCACCGGCACAGGTCGCCCGCGCACACGACGCCGTCAGCGGCGAACAGCGCGGCGTCGCACTCCACGCCGTCGGCGACGTGCAGGCCCGAACCACCGAGCCACTCGGTGTTCGGCACCACGCCGATCCCCACGACCACGACGTCGGCAGGGAGCACGTTGCCGTCGACGAGTGCCACCTCGTAGGGCGCGCCGCCCCGTCGCTCGAGCGGCCGCACCTCGGTGACGGCGGCGCCCGTGCGGAGCGTGACGCCGTGACGCAGGTGCAGGTCGCCCAGTGCGCCGCCGACGAGCTCACCCAGCGCCGTCTCGAGCGGGACGGGCAGTGCCTCGAGCACGGTGACGGCGCAGGCGAGCTCCGTGCAGGTCGCCGCCACCTCCGAGCCGATGAAGCCCGCGCCGACGACGACGACCCTGCAGCCCTCCCCCGCCGCGAGGACCGCTGCGCGCAGTCGCTCGCAATCGTCGATCGTGCGCACCACGGCGACGCCCTCCGACGCCTCGGTGCCGCGAAGCCGACGCGGCCGCGCCCCGGTCGCGACCACCACGCCGTCGGCCTCGAGCACGGTCCCGTCGTCGAGCGTCACCCGGCGCGCCGCCGCGTCGAGACCTTCGGCCCGTCGGCCCAGCCGGAGGTCGATCCCGAGCTCGACGATCCGGTCCCGATCCGCGAGCACCGTACGCTCGGGGGGCCAGGTGCCGGCCAGCACCTGCTTGGAGAGCGGCGGGCGGTCGTAGGGGTAGTGCATCTCCTCGCCGACCATCACGAGCGAACCGGCGAAGCCGCCTTCCCGGAGCTCCTGCGCGGCCCGCAAGCCGGCGAGCGACGCGCCCGCGACCACGACCGATCCGTCACGAGGCAACGGCCCGCCCGCGTCGGCGCTCATCGTCCGAACATCGCCAGCCACTCCTCCGCCGAGCGCGGTCGGAAGACCACGTTGGTCCTGCGAGTCTCCCCCATCGACGCGGAGGGGACCTCGGCGTAGCGGTGGCCGGGGTACACGAGGGTGCCGTCGGGAACCTTCACGAGGCGCTGCGTGAGGGACTCGTACAACGCCTCGGGGTCGCCGCCCGGGAGGTCGGTCCGCCCGCACCCCTGGAGGAAGAGCGTGTCGCCCGACACGAGGTGCCCGTCGACGAGGAAGCACTGGCTCCCGGGCGTGTGCCCGGGAGTATGGACGAGCTCGACCGCGACCTCGCCCACCGTCACGACGTCGCCGCCGTCGTGCGCGACGAGCTCCGCGTCGCTGACGCCAGTCGCGCGCACGACCCACGGCACCTCGGCACGCTGGACATGGACGGGCACCTGCACGCGCTCGAGCAGCGCCGCGATGCCCTCGACCTCCCAGCCCATGGCGGACCCGCCGACATGGTCGAAGTGGTAGTGGGTGGCGAGGACGCCGGCGCACCGCATCCCGTCGGACTCGACGATCCCGAGGAGCTCCTCCACGCGGTAGGCGGGGTCCACGAGGAGCGCCTCACCGGTCGCTCGGTCCCCCACCGCGTACACGAAGTTCACCATCTGGCGCGCGACGGGGTCATCCTCGGCGAAGTCCTGCCCCGAGAGGAGCTGTCGGAAATAGAGGCGGCCGGTGGGCGCCGGGTCGTCCATCAGAACAACCCGGGCGTCTCGTCGTCCCCGTCGTCGACGTGCTCTCGTGCCGGACCCTGGGCGGCCACCTCGTCCGCCCCGGCGGGAGCGTCCGGATCGGGCGGCTCGTCGTAGGTCGGGTCCCCGGCTTCCCGCTGGTCGTCGGCCAGCTCCCCGAGGACGGCGGTCAGCCGGGGGACGAGCTGCTCGACCTGCATCTGGGTCCGCCGCAGCCGCGCGTCGAGCTCTTCGATGATCGCGGTCGCGCGCACGAGTCGGCCGACGAGCAGATCGATGTCGACCTCCCTTCCCTCGAAGAACCCGACGATGGCGTCGAGCTCCGCGCTCGCCTCGGTGTAGGACATCTCCTCCACGGGCCGGTCGCCCAGCCCGGCGCGTTCGTCCATGGACGTTCCCATCACGCCTCCACTGGCTCGGCCTCGTGCTCCTGTTCGCGCAACGCTCTCACGGCCGCCCTGGCTCCACCGCGTCGACCACCGACCGGACCGTGCCGTCGGCGAAGCGCGTCACGAGCCGCTGCCCGGACTCGACCGCCTGGGATCGGCGCACGATCCGGCCGTGCTCGTCGAGGGTGAGGGTGTAGCCCCGTTCGAGCTGACGGTCGACGTCGTACGCGGCGACGAGCCGGCGCCACGTGACGAGCTGATCACGCGCATACTCGATCCTGTGCTGTGCGAGGGGCGCGACCCGTCCCCCTCGTGCCACCGCCGAGGTCCACGCGTCGTCGAGCACCCGAGGTGCGCAGCGTCCGATGACGTCCCCGCGCCGAACGAGGTGCTCTCGCTGCCGGTCGACCAGATGTCGCGCCATCGCACAGAGCCTGGACCTCGCGCCGTCGTGGTCGCGCCGCGACGACGTGAGCAGGTCCGCGGCGCGCCGGGCGACCAGCGCGGCGGCGGTCGCGACCGAGTCCTCCCACCACGTCCGCACCCGCTGCACCAGCTCCCGGCCGCAATCGGTCGGCGTGATGCACGAGCGGTTCGCGACGACGTCGGCGACCGACTCGTCCCCCGTGTGCCCGATGCCGGTCCACACCGGGACCGAGGACGACGCGACCGCCCTGGCCACGGTCTCTGCGTCGAACGCCGCGAGGTCCGCCTTGGACCCCCCGCCGCGCACGACGACGACGACGTCGAGGTGCTCGGGGCCGAGGGCGGACAGCTTGCGGATCGCTGCGGCGATCGCCGAAGGGGCGGCCCGGCCCTGTACCGTCGCCCGCGCCACGTGGACCGAGAAACCGAACGCCGACGAGGCGAGCTGACCGACGAAGTCGCGGAAGCCCTCGGTGTCCGGGCTCCCCACGAGACCGATGCGGAGCGGCACCTCGGGCACGGCGAGCGCGCGGTTCCGCGTGAGCAGCCCTTCGGACTCGAGGGCACGCAGGAGCGCAGCACGCTTGGCGGCCAGTCTCCCGAGCAACGCCGTGACGTCGATCTCGCTCAGGACGAAGCCGATCTCCGCCTTGGGCCGGTAGAAGTCGAGGGTGCCCCGGAGGATCACCACCATCCCGACCTGCAGCTCGACGCCCTCTCGCGCGAGCGCCGCGCGCATCGGCGCCCAGCTGGAATTCCAGCACTTGACCTTGAGGACGGGCGGCTGGCGCTCTCTCGCCGAGTCGGGGTCGACGAGGTCGATGTAGCAGTGGCCCCGACCCGCGCGCTGGTCGGACACCTTCTGGATCTCGCCCCGAACCCACAGCGCGCGTCTCCGCGGAAACGTCCGCTCGAGCGCGCCCTGCACCTCGTCGTAGAGGTCGGCGATCGAGAGGGCGTCGACGTGCTCGCCGACGAGCAGCTCTTCGCGCCCCTGGACCACGACGCCCACCATAGCGACGGGGTGTGCCCACCCTGTGGAGCGTGAGGAACGCGACCAACGCTGCCCGCTGCCGGGCCTGGACACCTCTGTGCGTGTGCAGTTGTGTGAGCCCGTTGTCTGAGCCCGTTGTCTGAGCCCGTTGTCTGAGCCCGTTGTCTGTGGCCGTGGCCGTGTCTGTGCCCGTGTCCTGGCAGAATGGGGTGGACGGTGAGTCGGCCGGGTGGCCGCGGCCAGGGTCGCGCCTCGTGCGCGGGACCGGGTCGAGGAAGGTCGGGACTCCGCAGGGCAGGGTGCTGGTTAACGGCCAGTCGGGGCGACCCGCAGGAAAGTGCCACAGAAAACAGACCGCCGATGGCGGGCCGGAGGCCCGCACAGGCAAGGGTGAAACGGTGCGGCAAGAGCGCACCAGCGGTCCGGGCGACCGGACCGGCTCGGTAAACCCCACCCGGAGCAAGGCCAAGCGTGGGACACGGGCGGCCCGTCCGCCCCGTGAGGGGCAGTCCCCAGGTAGGCCGCGTAGATGGATGGTCACCCGGGCCTCTTCGAGGCTCGACAGAATCCCGCCTACAGGCCGACTCACCGTCATTTCCCTGGTCAGGTGCGCATTCTGGTAAACTTTGTCCGTTCAGTGTCCGTCTGAGAAGAGCCAATGGTCTCGCTCAACCCCCGGGGGCCGTCGCCGGGGTACAGTTGCAAACGAAGCGGACTCGGGGTATTGCCATGCTTATGGTCCAAGCGACTGACTACGACGAGAAGATCCTTGAAGCTCTCGGTGAGCCGAGGTACGACTTCCGCACGTCTCAAGGGATCGCTCGCGAGCTGTCGCTCGACGAGACGACAGTGCGGAGGGTACTTGAGCGGCGCAAGGACGCCGTTCGGGTGTCAGCTGCCACCGACAAGCGGGGCCAGCGTCTCTACGCCCCCAAGTCTCGAAGGGTTAGCAACCGAGAGCGGCTAGCCAC
>DATLRV010000033.1:0-4416 GCA_035534455.1 Acidimicrobiales bacterium | reverse complement strand
CCCGAGCGCTCCCGCGCGCGGTCCGCGACGGCGATCCCGCCGACGTTGTCCGAGATGCTCGCGGCGACGACAACCACGGCGACGAGCAGACCGAGGGTGTCGACGATCCCGAAGGTCTTGCGACCGTTGATCTTCTTGCCGTTATGCCGAGGTCGGCATAACGGGAATGATGCCGGGTCGGTAGTTATGCCGGGCTCGGCTCGAAGACGTCGCGTCGGTGCTGGTTAGCTCCGGTGGAGACCGTGAGCGGCCCGGCATAATCAAAGGGCCTGGAGGAAGGCGAGCAGCTCGTCGGAAGGGCGATAGCGCCCTCGCCCTGCCGGGAGCGGCGAAGTCCGCGCGAGGGCACGCTCTTTCAGCGAGAGGTCCGCGTGGAGGTAGACCTCGGTCGCCTTCGTCCCGGCGTGACCGAGCCAGAGCGCGATCGTCGACGTGTCGACTCCAGCCCACAGCAGTCGCATCGCAGCGGTGTGGCGGAGCGTATGTGGGGAGACGCGTTTGCTCGATAGGGACGGGCAACGGGTCCTCGCCGCGGCGAGATGCTTCGCGAGCAGGTCGGCGACGGCGTCACGGCTGAGCCGTCCACCACTGCGGCTCGGAAAGAGCGGGTCGGTCGGCTCGCCCCCGCGCTCGCGCTCGCGTAGCCAGGCGCCGAGCACTCTCGCGGTGTCTCGCGTGAGCGGCGTGCGGCGTTCCTTGCGCCCTTTGCCGACGCAGTGCACGTTCGCGCCGGTGCCGAGCTCGACGTCGACGCAGGTGAGCCCGGTGAGCTCGGATACCCGGAGTCCGGTCTGGACCGCGACGAGCAGGAGCGCGTGGTCTCGCCGGCCGGCCCGGGTCGTCCGGTCCGGGCACTCGAGAAGCGCTGCCACCTCGACTGCGGCGAGGAACGACACATCTGTCGTAGTGGTCCGCTTCGGCGGGATGGCGAGCACCCGCTGGATCGTTCCGGCGTGCTCGGGGCAGCGGAGAGCGGCGTAGCGGTAGAGGGAGTGGATCGCTGCAAGGCGAGCGTTGCGGGTCGCTACGCCGTTGTGCCGCTCGACCTCGAGGTGGTCGAGGAAGCCGCCGACAAGCGCGGCGTCCACGTCGCTGAGCTCGAGCGACGACGCCACCTTGCCGACGCGGCGCTGCGCGTAGGCGAGGAGGAGGCAGTACGTGTCTCGGTACGCGGCGACGGTGTTCGAGCTCGCCCGCCGCTGTGCCAGCCGCTCGGTGAAGTACCCCTCGAGGACCGGCGCGAGCAGGCTCACGACGGCTCTCCGGCGAAGCGCTCGAGGCGCCGGGCGGCGACCGCCAGTAGGTCGGGCGCAGCCTCGAGATACCAGTAGGTCGAGGACGGCTTCACGTGGCCGAGGTAGGTCGACAGCGCGGGCAGCCTCGCCTCGACGTCGACGCCCTCGTTGTGCCAGGCGACAAGGGTCGCGACGGCGAAACTGTGGCGGAAGTCGTAGAGGTGCGGGCGGCGCCTGCCCGCCGGTGCGATCCCGGCCTCGGCGATGAGGCGTGCGAAGGTCGTGCTCGCGTTCGTGTGGTTGAGCCGCGTGCCGGCCCCTGAGAGCAGAAAGCTCGGCGTCGCCGGACGTGCGCAGCACTCGTCACGTCGTGCCGCATAGCGCACCAACGCCACGGTCGTGCTGTCGTGCAGGAGGACGAGCCGGGACTTGCCGAACTTCGCACCGACGACGGTGATCACGCCAGCAGCGAGGTCCACGTCGCCGCGGTCGAGGCGCATCGCCTCCCCGGTGCGCAGTCCCGTCGTCGCCATGAGCCCGATGAGGGTCTCGAACGTTGCGGCCCGCAGCGGCGTCGGCAGCCGCCGGGCAGCAGCCATCAGTGCGAGGACCTCGTTCTGTGAGTAGAGGTAGGGCGTGGGCCGATGGGAGCGGTTCGCCAACAGGCCCGGCGGCGGCACTTCGGTCCTCTCGTCGATCGTCGCGAGGTGGCGCGCGAAGCCGCGGACCACCGAGAGTCGCTTCGCCCACCAGACGGGGTCCGCGTCCACAGGCAGAGTCGCCCACGCGAGTGCGGAATCGATCGTGACGGTGGACTCCCCGTGGCCCTCGACGAAGTCGACGAAGTCGACGAGCAGACGCCCCTCCTGTCGCAGCAGATAGCCAAGGGCACGTCGCACAGCGAGGTAGTCCTCGGCGCAGCTCGCGAGCGCGCTCATCGGTCGCACCCGGGCCACGGGCGGACCACGTGCACGAGGGCGCCGCGGTCCACCTTCGCGTAGATGGCAGTCGTGTCCGTGCTCGCGTGCCGAAGCACCTGGGCGACCTCGGCAAGCGTCGCCCCGCCCCGTAGCATCTCGGTCGCCGCGCTGTGGCGCAGCCGATGGGCACCGACGACCGGGACGCCAGCTCGTCGTGACGCGTTGCGCGGGACCATGACCACCGCCTTGGCCGACATCGGGCCGACCGGCGCGCACGCCCGCAGGAAGACGGCCCGACAGCTCGACGATGGCCGCGCACTGGTGAGGTAGGCGACGAGCGTCTCGCCGACGTCGTCCGGGAGGGGCAAGCGGTCGACACGACCCGCCTTGCCGTGCACGACAAGCTCGCCAGCGGACCAGTCGACGTCGTCGAACTGGAGCGCGGCAACCTCACCGGCACGAAGCCCGAGCCGTGCAAGCAACGTCAAGACGGCATAGTCGCGCACGCCGGCGAGATGGCCTCGGTCGCAGTGCTCGAGCAGTGCAGCCAGCGTGGCGGCGTCGGCCGCCCGCGGGAGTCCGGCGAGACGCCAACCTGCGACCGTGGGGACCATGGGCGCGAGATCCCGTGCGACGAGGCCAGTGACGAACGCGAAACGCAGGAACGAGCGGAGTGCGCTCACGAGGACCTTCATCGATCCGACACTTCGTCGGTGCGCCTCGTCGACGACGAACGCCGTCACGTCGGCGGGCTCCAGCGCGGCGAGCCCGGACGCGTCGACGATCGCGCATCGGCTGAGGAACTGGCGGGCGGCGTCGACGTTGACGCGGATGGTCGACGGCGCGAGCTGACGCTCGATGCACAGGTAGCCGCGATAGGTCACGAGCAGTTGCTCGCCCGGCCGCATCTCGGGCGGGTCGACTGGCGGCACGGCGCCGACGCTGCGCAGGTAGTCGAGCATCGGGCGCAGCGACCGGATCGAGGACCACCTCCGGCGCCCCGCGCGTCGTCCAGCGAGGAAGCGCTCCAGCTGTCCCGTGGTCAGCTCCACAGGGGCAAGGCCCTCCGCGAGAAGCCAGCGGCTCAGCTGTGCGAGCACGTAGGTCGCGTCCCTCGTGGACCGCTCCGTGTAGCCGATCTCGACGAAATGAGATCGAAAGCCTGCAACGTAGGGCGCAAGCGGCCCAGTCACCCGTATCTTCGACAGCTCAGTCATCTTCGGCTCCTCCCTCGGTGGTCTTCGAGGAAGAAGCCTGGTCACTTCACCGTCGTTATGCCGGGCCGCTCACGGTCTCCACCGGAGCTAACCAGCACCGACGCGACGTCTTCGAGCCGAGCCCGGCATAACTACCGACCCGGCATCATTGCCGGCGTCGTAGCCCTTGGTTTTCTTGCTCACCGTGGACGACGCTCGGACCGAACGGGCATCGATGATGCCCGCCAGCCGCTCTGCGAGGTAGCCGTCGGGGTCCTCGTGCCGCCGTTGGAAGCTCACGTGCCGGCCGGCCAGGTTCCAGACGAGGAGCACAAGCCGCAACGTGCCGCTCGTCTGGGCGTCCAGCTCGAAGCCGAGCTCGACCTCGCCCACTCTCTGCCAGGCGAGGAGGACCGGGTGGCGAAGCTGTCCGTTGCTCGCCCGCACCTGCCGCTCGGTCGTGACCGCGACCGGCTCGACCTGCAGCGCCAGCTGGCCGAGGATCTCCGCGAACTGGCCGTTGGCGACGTGGTCGGTTCGCCGCAGCCCGCCGCTCATCGACACGCCTCCGGCGAGCAGCTCGGCGATGCTCGCCTCCGGGTGCTCCAGAGCCAGCGCGCCGGCCCGGCGGAGCGCCTCGGAGGTCTCGTCGAGCCGGTCGGCGAGCCGTCGTGTCTCCGCGTCGCCCCGGCGTCGCAGGGCGTGGGCACACTCCGCGTAGAGGACGATGCGCCACCCGTCCCAGTCCCGGTACCCGGGCTCGGTGACGACGAGGGCGACCCTGGTCGCCTCCGGGTGCAGGCGCGAGTAGCCGTTCGCCTGGCGGAACCCGAGGACGCCGGCATGCTTCACCTCGACGACCACCTGCTCGCTGCTGACCTCCAGGAAGAGGTCGAGCGACATGTCGTGGTCGCCGCCGAACGCGTTGGCCCTCGGCGCCTTCAGGGTGAGCGTGGTTTCCCCTCGCACCGTCGGGCGGGTGTGGTCCACCCCCAGGGCACGGAGGAACGCCCGGCACCGCCTCGGGTCGACGGCGGTCGGCTCGCCGTCGGGCGGGACGTGCCC
>DATLRV010000032.1:0-155610 GCA_035534455.1 Acidimicrobiales bacterium | reverse complement strand
ACCCCGCCAGCACCAGTCGAGCGGCGGTGCCCAGAAATGACGTGGCCACGAGGTGTGCGGCCTCTCAGCTGCTCGTAAGAGACGGCTTGTCGATCAGTCGGGCGATGGTCTCCTCGGCAACCGGCACGAACCCCCACACGTCGACCCCGACGTTGATCATGCGGTCCTGGTGGCGCCACTTCTCGTGGACGTGCCCATGGAGCAGCCACATTCCCTCGTCGACGGGCCGGAACCTGCCGAAGCGCTCGGTCTCACCGCTGTCGCCTTGGTAGGGGAGGTGGCAGACGAGCGCCTCCTTGTTGCCGACGGTCATCGGCAGGGGTCCCTGCCGGATCTCGTCGAACCCGGCGTCGAGGTACTCCTGCTCCAGGCGGAGGGCCCGGGTAGAGGATCTTGTGCCCGACGAGATGGCCGATGAGCGGCATCGAATCCTCTCGCCGACCCATGGCGACGTCGCCGAGGACATGGACGGTGTCCTGCGGGCCGACGACGGCGTTCCAGTTCGCGACGAGCGCGGCGTTCATCTCTCCGACGCTGTAGAACGGCCGCTCGCAGTACCCGATGATTTTCCGGTGACCGAAGTGCTGGTCGGCGGTGAAGTAGGTGGTCATGGGTCCGTATTCGCGGGAGCTGGATCAGGCTTGGGCGAGTCCCCGGCTGGAGAGAGTAGACGAACCAGTCTACCTGGAAGTAGACTTGTGAGGGTGAGCACCACGATCCGAGTCAGCGAGGAGACGCGGAGCCGGTTCGCGGAGCTGGCCAAGGCGACGGGCAGACCGATGACGGAGCTGCTCGACGAGGCGGTTGATGCCCTCGAGCGCCGGGTCTTCTTCGATCGTTTCGCAGCTCGTTACGCGGAGCTCCGTCACGATCCCAATGCGTGGGGTGAGATCGAGGCAGAGCGGGCAGAGGAGAGCAGCTCGCTTCCCGACCATTCGGCGTGACGGCCCGTCGGGGCGACATCTGGCTCGTGGACTTCGGCGAACCTGTCGGTCGCGAGCAGGCGGAGCGTCGGCCTGCGGTCGTGGTGTCCGCCGACCCGCTGAACGACAGCCGGGCCGGCGTGGTGATCGTCGTGCCCTGCACGAGGAGACGGCGCGAGCTCCCCTCTCACGTCGAGCTCGATCCGAAGGAGTCCGGGCTCGACGAGGTCAGCTATGCGAAGTGCGAGGACGTGAAGTCGGTGTCAGGGAACCGGCTCGTCGCTCGTCTTGGTGCTGCGAACGACGAAGCGCTCTTCGCCATCACCCGGGCACTCAGGTTCCTGCTGAACTTTTGAGACTCTCCAGCGAGGGTCGTGACTGGTCGTCTGTCATCTTCGGAACTGCAAGCCCCCGGTAGGACGACCGGTGTGGGCGTGATGCTGATGATCGCCGTCAGCCGGAGAGTTTGTCCTTCCCGAGCGAGGTTGATCCCGGCACCGCGGGCTGTGGTGACTTCGACTTGCGGTACGACTCCAGCTCTCTTCGTGCGGAGTCGATGCCGGCCAACAGCTGCGGGTTGGAGGTGATCTCCTGAGCCCTGCGCTGGGCCGCCGCGATCGGACCACGGGCGGCCTGCGCCATCGCAAGCCGCTGTTCTGCCTCCCGGATCCTCTGGGGCCGCTGGGGCTCTTCGATCGCCGCTCGCGACGCTGCGGTGTTGACCGCGGCGGCAAAGGACCGGACCCGCGCCCCTGCGTCCGGCGGGCACTGCACCACGCACGACAGCGTGGGCGCCTCGATGTGCAGGTACAGCTCGCGCGCGTCGATCTTCTTCGTCTTCTTGAAACCCGCCCCTCCCACGACCGCCCCCACCGGCCCCGCCACCAGCCCACCGGCGACCGTGCGCGTGAGCGTCGCCCGCTTCGTCACCACCAGGTTGCCGGCGGTGTCCACGCTTGCTCTCGCACCGCTGAGAGAGACGGTGCCCTGCGGGGTGGCGATCATCCGCTCGAACAAGGTGACGCCTTGACACTTGCCGAGCCGCTTGCCGTTCGCGTCGCACAGCGCGCCGAGGTGCTGTTCGGCGGCAGGCACCGCCATGCCGTAGCGCGCGACGCCGCGGAACTCTTCGACGCCGGACCTGGCCCAGCGATTCGCTCGCGAGATGGCCTTCGAGTAACGGTCCATAGGCCCCCTCTCGTCGTTGACCTGCCGGAAATGTTACGGGGTCGGTGTCCGTGCGAGGGGAGGGCCTGGCCCTTCGAGCCGGAACCTCGCTCACCTCAGATCACGGACGCCGATCCGGTCGCGCACCCGCGAACGGTATCGATCACCACGGTATCTCCTCAGTAGTACATTGATAGCGGAGGTACTACCGATGATCACCACGGTCAATCCGAAGGGCCAGGTCACCATCCCTGAGCCGCTGCGCGACCGTTACGGATTCCCGCCAGGCACGAAGGTCGTGTGGCTGGAGCGCGACGGCGACCTCATCCCCAAGCCACTCCTGTCGGTCGAGCAGCTACGTGGGCGCTTCAAGGGGGGCGAGCTGACGACGATGCT
This sequence comes from Acidimicrobiales bacterium, assembly GCA_035534455.1. GTDB lineage: Bacteria > Actinomycetota > Acidimicrobiia > Acidimicrobiales > RAAP-2 > JAJYVT01. Next base: position 153,124 of record DATLRV010000032.1, on the reverse strand, counting down.
GCTGGAGGAGCGCGCCCGGGACCGCAAGCACGAGGATGGCTGATCGCGTTGTCCTCGACGCTCACGCGGTCCTCGTCTTCCTAGGCGAGGAGCCCGGTTGGGCCGAGGTCGAGGAGATCCTGCGAATCGGCGAGCCGTGGATGACGCTCGTCAACCTCGGAGAGGTCGCCTACATCCTCGAACGCGCCTCCGGCGCCCGAGCCGCCGACGAGGTGTGGGCGAACCTCCGGGCGGAGAGCCGGCCCGGCGGAGTGCGAGTTCGCTGGATCGACGTCGACGACACCATCGTGCGCCGGGCGGCGGCCATCAAGTCGCGAGGAGGGCTCAGCTATGCCGATGCCTTCGCCGCCGGGGCCGCGTCGCTGCTCGATTGCCCGGTGCTCACCGGCGACCCGGAGTTTCGGGTGGCCGAGGAGCTCGGGGTGACTGTCCGCTGGCTCGGGCATCGGGCATAGCGCCCTCCGCCGGGTCGCTCACCCGGCCAGCGCCAGCTCCGCCCGTAGGACCAGCGTGGGCGTCGAGTACGGATCGGCCCTCCGACACGCCTTGTGGTGTCGCGCGACATCCCCGACAGATATCGCGCGACATCACGGACAACTTGGACCTTCGCCTGGTAGAGGGATCGTCGTAGAAGACTCTTCTTGCAGATCGTAGGTATTGTCTTGCCGTGCCGATCAGCGCCCGCTCACGGTCTTGCCGGCGGCGACCGGTTGAACCTTTCGACCTACCATGCGACCTTCGATCTCGGCGCGGCCCGGGTCACGGCCTCGCTTCTCGCCGCGAGCACGGGCTCGACGAGTGAGCCGGAGCGGGACCGCCTCGACGAATCGGCTCCAGCGGATACGGTGGCTGGCCCTACCCGCTCGCTGAACGCCGGCGCCGCCGTTCCCCGTCGAGAGTCCAAGATGGGCAGCAGCTCGTCGAGGTATGTTGTGGTCTCGGGGAAAGGAAGGTCGCATGGCGGACACCCCCACTGTTCGACACTTTGCCATTCTTGGACGGCCACGCCTCCGGGATATGAAGCCGAGCCGGTTCGCACGACGCGGCGCTGCGGGCCTCCTGTCTGGCCTCGTCGTGTCGGGCTTGGTCGTGTTGGGCGCGGCACCGGCAATCGCTGCCTCGACATCGAAGATCACGCCGTCATTCGTGGCGAAGGCGAACGTCGCGTGCGCGGGGTTCAGCGCGGGGTTCCACAACGTCGGCGAGGTGAAGTTCCCTTATCCGAACTTCAATCCTACGAATCCACAACCGTCCCTGCTGATGAAGGTGGGGAAGTACTTCGACAAGGGAGTGCGGGTGTGGGAAAGCGTGCCGAGAAAGCTCCGAGCCCTCGGCGTTCCCGGCAAAGGCGAAACCACGTGGAGAAGACTCCGAACGTTGGCTCGCCGTGTCGAGTCGCTCGCGGTCGCCCAGGCGCGAATGGCGACGGCGGGGAACGCCAAGGGGTTCACCGAGGATGTCCGCAAACTCACAGCGGTCACCCAAACCCTGAACCAAGCGGCGCACGCCGGAGGGTTCAGCGAGTCGTCGGCATGCGCAAAATTCTTCGGGTAGCTGTGGTGCGCGCATCCTGAAGAGACTGGGTGAACCACCAACCACGGCGACGGCTCCACCTTTCCACGCTGAGAACGACCCCAAGCACGGGTGCGGTCATTCCGGGGTGATCAGCCCGTAGTGGCCGTCGTAGCGAAGGTAGAGCACTGCGCCGCGACCCGAGGCCGCATCAGCGAAGAAGAGATGACGCTCGCCGCTTGCCCCGAGACGTTCGATGGCATCGTGCAAACTGAGGACGGGGACCTCGACATCGGACAGCCCGACAGGCTGCGCGGTCGGGCCGAGCCCGACTGTTGACGGCCGCAGCCGCGCCATCCGGTACCTCCCGTCGTCGGTCCGCTCGACCACGCTGTCGATTCCGCTGGCGAGGTCGACGAAGAGATAGAAGTCGAAGTCGAGCTGGACCATGTCGAAGATGGCCTCGTCCGGCGTCAGCTCGCCGATGGCGAAAGTCTTGTGGCGGACGAGCTGCCTCTCCTCCGACGGTCGATCGAAATATGGAGGCCGCTCGGGCGAAAGGTCGGAGTGCCGCCACTCTCCGGGTCTGGCGGTTCCCCCGGATCGACGGAGCTCGTCACGCCGGCGGGCACGGTGCTCGAGCTGGTCGCGCAAGCGGTGCTCGAGCGCGTCCACCGCCTCCGCCATGGTTCGCGCCGTTGCGCGTGCACGAAGAGGATCGCCGTTCAGATCCAACATCACCTCGGCGCGCGCCGGGCGCAGGCGCGCTGGATCGGGTTCGAAGGTCAGCTTCACACGAGCGAAGAGCACAGGCTCCTCGAGCGCCGCGGTAATGCGAGAGATGCCCTTCAGTGCCTGAGTCTTGGCTCGCTCGTCGACGTGGCCGGTCGTGAGCAGGCTCAAGGGGGGCAGTCCTTCTGCTTCTCCGGCAGGCGGCGCGGTCTCGACGGTGTCGAGCTGCCACTGCTCTGCGATCTCACCGTGTGCCATCCGGGACCGCACGGCGAAGCCCTGTTCTCCCGGTGTTTGGACCTCCCAGGCGACGACCACGCCGTCGTCACGACCAAGGATCCGTGCGTGCCGAACGCAGCCGAACGCGGGGCTTGCCTCCAGCCAACCCGACAGGGCGGCGCGGCCTTCGAACACACGATCGTCCACGTGGACGACCACGTCGGGCGAATACAGGGCGAGCGCGCCGACCAGGTCGCCACGGGCCACGCTGGTCGCCCAGCTGCGTGCCATCTGCATGGGATGGAGAGCGGCGAGGTGCAGCTCGGGGTGCGCGCCCGAGGAGCTCGGGCGGCCCTTGGTGTCGAAGCGATGCGCCGCCTCCAGGGTTCCGAAGTGGTGACGGTGTCTCGACGCCCGCGCGCTCTGTCGCAGCCGTACGTCAACCGCCTGCTGGACGCCCTCGACCTGCTGAAGGTCGAAGCGGACCCTGGCGCCTGGGTGGCGGGCTGCCGCTTCAATGGCCCCGGTCGGCACGTGGTAGGTCTGACCGTCTCGGACGATCTCGGCGTCCCCGTGGTTCTCGTCGAACCAGCGGACCACGCCCTCAGGCACCGCCGGCACCCCTGGGCGTCGTCGCCCATCGATGCACCAACGCGCCGATGCACCCGAGATCGTGGAGCGACCCGTCATCGACCGGCGCGAGCGCCGAGTGTCGCAAGAAGGCGTCGGCGATCGCTCCGTCCACCACGTTCGCGGTGTCGTGGAGCCGCCCGCCGCAGCGCGGACACCGTCTGGCTCCGACGACTCCCACAAGGACGCGGCAATCCTCGCAGCGGCCTCCGGGAGCCTCGAAGGTGCGTTCCACGATGAGCGTGGCCACCTGCTCACTCCCAAGGGCACTGAGGGTGGAGTCCAGTCCCGTCACCACCGATGTGCCGGTCGTGACGGCGCGCTCACGGAGTGTGGCGAGGACCGCCGACCGTCGCTCTTGCTGTGCGCTTTCGACGGACTCTTGTGCGGCTGCCACCAACTCCTTCGTCCCGGCGTCGCTCGGTAGCGACTTGCGGGCCGCGACGCGCTCCGCGACGTTGGGAGGAAGGTACGCCTCGAGTTGGGCGACGGAGCCCTCGGTACCGAAGAGGACGAGGTAGCGGGCCGGCTGGCGCGCCATCTCGGCGCTGACGCCATGAGCCACCCGGCGGAAGTGCTCGCGGGCCAGCTCCGCCTCATGACGCTCGAACCCGCCCAACTCAATGTCGACGTCGACGCTGCGCGGCATCGTGTCGTCGAGGACGTCGAGTTCGTCTGCCTCGCCGTCTCGCTCCAATCGCACGACGTGCGAGCGCTCTTTGTCCACCGCTACGGCGATCGCCGACCACGATGTGGCCGCCACCACGCAGAGCTGGGCAACGTCGGGCTCGGGATCCACGACCACCTGGTCGCGGACCGGCATCCTCAACTGGATCGACTCGAACAGACCCTCGCCGGCACGGGAGAACAGCGCGACCCCGCGGGTGGCGGACCGGTCGAACCCCCGATCGAGCCACGCGTGGATCTCCACCAGATCCGCCTCCACTTCTGCCTCCGAGCCCGACGTCGTGAGCCGGGCTTGCTGACGGGCCGACCGGAAGAGATGGTCGACGCGCTGAACGACATCCGGCCAGCGGGGGTGGCGGAGCCCGTCCACGTCGAGGTACAGGCTCGTGGCGACCGTGTCCGCGCCCCACGAGGCGATGCGCCGGATGACTGAGTGGTCGGGGATCGTCATGGTAACCGTGCCATCCTGCGCCCGGCGGTTGCCGAGGTAACAGGGCCGATGGTCCACGAGGTGACGGCTCGTCGGGGGCGGGGCGCCCGTTCGACGACGGTCGCAGTACTGAAAGTAGCCCGCGTCGCGCGCTCGCGACGGACGCGTAAGGGGTCCACGAGGTGGGCTCCCTGCTTCGGCATTGTCCGGATCAGGTCATTGGAGGTCGCTGATTTCTCAGCCTCTCAGCCTTTCGGCTCCCTCTCCCATCTCGCAGACCGAAGAACAGCAAAGCACCTCCGCGTGCGACTGACTAGAGGCGAAGGTCCCATTCGCGACAACTCGGGCTCTGCCCCCAGCCGCTCAGGATCGGACCATCGACTCTGACATGTCGGCCATGGCAAGAGGACAATTGGGCGGGGGGTTCGACGATGAGGAGGCAGCGATGCGAACGCGAACGCCAAGTCTGCTCGCCGGCGCTGCTGCTGGCGTGGCAGTGATGCTGCGGCCTGGGACGCGGGCCAACAAGCTGGTGCGCCGCGAGCTGGGCCACGCCGGCAGGCGGCTCCGGTACCTGGAAGGACGCATCCGGGGCGCGACCTACCGCTTGAGCGGGCACCAGCCCGACCCAACGGTGATCGACAACGTGCTGGCCGACCGGGTCCGCTCGAGCCTCGGAAAGCTGGAGCACCGCCTGGACCTGCCGCACATCCACGTGATGGTCGAGGACCACGTGGCGCTGCTGCACGGCGAGGTAGACAACGAGAAGGATGCCCACGAGATCGAACGGGCGGTGGCGGCGGTACCTGGCGTTGCCGGTGTCGAGTCCCACCTGCACACGGGACTCACCCGCGGCGACACCCGGCCGTCGGCGGGCCGGGCGGCCCACCCACCATCGGCTGCGCTCAGCAAGCTTCTGACGGCGGCGCAAGAGGCCGGGGCCGGCGCCGCGGCCGCCCCAGCCCTCGTCCAGGGAGTGCTCGGCGCGTTCGCGAGCCGGTTGCCAGAGGGAGAGCGTGAGCACGTCGCCGCCCATCTGCCCGCAGACGTCCGCCCGTTCTTCACCCCACCCCGGCGAATCCCTGGAGCTAGGCCAGTTCGCACCGTACACGACCTGGTCGGCCGCGCCGCCTCTGAGGTCCCGTTCGAAGTTGGGGAACAGGTCAGCGCCGCGGTGGTCCACGCGCTGCGAGGACTCGTGCCCGAGGAGGGCAGGGACGTCGCTGCCGTCCTGCCTCCCGAGCTCCGAGCACTCTGGGAGGGAACCGGACAGTCCTGATCGCGCCAGACGCGCCGATCTCCCCCTCCCAGGGGGGCTCCCATCGTCCGGCGCGGACGGCACGAGCGGCGAGCACGCCACGTCACACGACGAGGCGCAAGTGCCGTTCGCCTCTCAGGACCGAGTCAACGAGAACGCGACCGCGGCCGCAGGTGTCGTCGCCGTCGCGTTCCCGGCTCCCATGAGAAGAAGAACAACGCCACGAGGAGGGCCGCGCCCGTCCAGCCACCCATGATGAGGAGCCCGTGCGCGTCGAGCGGCTGGGACGAGACGAGGAAGGCGGCCTGCATGCCCCTGACGAATGGCAGGACCGGGAACGCGGCTGCCAGATCGCGGAGCCAGGGCGCCTCGGACGGGGCGGGGAAGAAGACCTGAGAGACGAACGCGACGGGAAGGAGCACGCCATACGCGATCGGCAGGGCGCCGACGGCCTCTGGGACGAGCGTCGAGACCGCGATGCCGAGCGCGAAGGACGTCGCCAGCCCCGCAGCGGCGGCAGCGGCAAGCATCGGAATCGAGCTGAGCGGCAGGTGAACGTGAAGAAAGAGCACCCCTACGCCGCAGACGATCGTCACCGCCCCCGCGGCGACGATCACGGCGGTCGCCAAGCGGCCCGCGAAGTACGCCCACGGTGGGGCGGGTGACGTGTGCAGGCGCCGCAAGATCCCCTCGTCCCTGGCAAGCGTCACACTGATCACCACGTCGACAAAGCCGACGTTGAGCACCGCGAAACTCGCCATCGACGGGGTGAGGAACTGGGCGATGTGGACGCCACCGAGCGACTGAAGCGTCATCTCCGGCGTAACGAGATAGAGCGCAACGAGCAGCATCACCGGGATCACCAGGCTGATGAACGTGCCGATCGGGCTCCGCGTGATCAGCAGCAAGTGGTACCAAGCCATTCGAGGGACGAGCAGGACACCTCGCTCCGGCCCCGGTGCGTCCGACCTGACGGAGACGCGCGACCCCTGCTGCCGTTCCGGTGCAGTCGTCATCGTTCGGACGTGAGTCTCAGGTACTCGTCTTCGAGCGACGGTTGACGCACTTCGAAGTCCCGAATGTCGATTCCCACGTCAGCCGACCAGCTGAGGATGATGCGCGCAGCCTCCACCGGCTCTCTCGTTTCGAGAACCACGCGTCCATGCTGCTCGTGCATGGTCTCCCACGGCCCCGCGGGGAGCTCTGCGTCGCCGATCCGGCGGAAGGTGATGGTCGCAGCCGCGGGCGTCGCGCCTGAGATCGACGCCGGTGGTCCTTGTGCGACGATGCGGCCATCGGCCAGGACGATGACGCGCTCGGCGAGACGCTGCACCTCGTCGAGGTAGTGGGACGTCAGAACGATCGCCACGCCCTGGTCCCGGAGCGATTCGATCACCTTCCACGTGTGGCGTCGAGCGGCGGGGTCGAGGCCGGTCGTCGGCTCGTCCAAGAAGAGGAGTGAGGGCGCTCCGACCAGCGCGAGCGCCAAGTCCAGGCGTCGGCGCTGCCCCCCCGAGAGGTGCGCGACGCGGACCGACGCGCTCTCGTCGAGGCCGACCTGCTCGAGGATCTCGGAGGCCGGGCGCCGTGGCCGGTAGAAGCTCGCGTAGAGGCGGACGGCTTCTGACGCCGTGAGCGTTGCGTCGATACCGGCCGACTGGAGCACGATCCCGAGCCGGTTGCGCAGGCGGCGGCCACCACGGCGCGGGTCGACCCCGAGCACGCGGACGTCTCCGGCGGTCGGCGCCCGGATCCCTTCGAGGATCTCGATCGTCGTCGTCTTTCCGGCTCCATTTGGTCCGAGCAGTGCGACTACCTCGGCCTCGCGGACCTCGAAGCTCACGTCGTCAAGTGCCTTGACGGCGCCGTAGTCCTTGGTCAGGTGTTCGACCCGAGCGACGTCCGCGGGCACAGCACGAGCATACGGACGCGTCCGACTCCTACCCCAGAGACTTACGGCCTTGCGCCCTGCAAGTGCACCAGAAAGAACCGCCAGCCATAGGGACCATCGGCTCATCCACGCCCTGTCGCACTGAACCAGGGTGCAAATGACCCAAGCGGGCCACAGTTCGCAAGCAGCGGCCCTCCTCGACGAGGGCACCTCGCTCGACGAGTTCGATGCCGTCGCGATCGAGGAGGCACTCGAGCGCCGTACTGAACAGGCCCATTCGCTGACGCCACGACACGCGGGCGGCCGGCGCGCCAGCGCATCGACCGCCAGCAGCCCGAGGCCCGTCGGCTCCTCCGACGAGGGAGATCGACGCCGGGAGATTCAGTCGGCCCCGGCTGGACCCGACGGGGTCGTCCCTGCGAACGTGCTCAGGGTCACGTTTGGCAGGCCACGCGAAGTCGGGCACCCAGGCGCTCTGGGTGGTCGGCGATCGGATCAGAGTTTGTACCCGATCACCCGTAGAAGCTCCTTTTGCGCCGTCTCGTCCGCCGCCGTCTCGACGCCGGCCGGGGGCATGCCATCGATCACACCGAGGACGGCACGGCCGTAATCGGTCTGCGCCACGATCACCTCGACCGGGTTCGCGGTGGCGCAGAAGACCGTGCAGACCTCCGGCAGGTGCTTGATCGCGTTCAGCACCTGGATCGGGAACCCGCCGCGCAGATAGATGACGAAGACGTGCCCGGCGCCGATCGCCTCCGCGTTCCTCGTTGCGAGGTCCACGAGCGTTGCGTCGTTCCCCGAGCGGCGGGTGAGGCACGGGCCTGACGCCTCGGCGAACCCAAGACCGAACCGAAGGTGTGGCCCGGCGCCAGACATCGCTTCATGCAGGTCTTCCACCGTCTTGATGAAGTGCGCCTGGCCGATGATGACGTTCACCTCGTCGGGCGTCTCAATCGGTACCGCGCTCGGCTCGAGTGCCATCTGACCTCCGTTGTCACTTGTCGCAACGCTTCTCTGCTGGCCGCCCGAGTATTCCGCCGTTTCATCCCCTGCCCGGATGACGGAGGCCGTGGCGATGCTTGGCGAAGGGACGCGCGCGCACGGGTGGAGGAGCGGGCTGAGCACGGACCTTCGCCATCAGCCGCAGGTGCCGCTGGCCGGGCGCATGCGCGGCGTCCGCGGTCTGGGCCCACAACGTCGACGAGGACCCGTCCTGCGGAATGACCACGTCTGCGGCGCCTGCGGCGGCGCGGGAGAGCCGGGCATGCCGGCGGGCCCGGTGCATGGCTCGAAGAGGCCGCCGACACCGCCCGCGGCGCCGGCAAAGGTGACGAAGCTGCTCCTCATCTCAGTCCTTTCACGACTTCGCGTCCTCGACTTCGCGTAGCAGGCACCTCTCAATGTCCACCGGTTTTCCTTGAGCCACTGGCCTCGATTTGTGATCCCGGCCTTCGACGAAGTGGCGGAGGGTGTCGAGCAGCGCATCGACGCCATAGTCGAGAGAGTGGTTGTTGGCCGGGGTGGCGCACCCCATGCCGAGCTGCGCCACAACGTCAACGGCGACGGACGGTGCCCGGAACGAGAGCAGCTGGTGAGGGGGGCAACCTCTCGGCGCGCTCGGAGACGGCGCACTCCCGATCCAAGGCGAAGAGCTCGGCCTGGCCTGTCGCGTCGTCGATCGACTTCGTCGCCGGCACCTCGGTGAGGCGTTCGTCAACCTTGCGGCCCAGCATCGTGTCGCCCGCCAGGTCGAGCTTCATCGCTCAGCGCACCGATTGCGGCGATGGGCGAGAAGTGGCTGGCGAACCAGTCGCGGGCGGCCACAGCGGCAGCCTGCAACGTTCCGGGCTCCTCGAAGAGATGGGTGGCGCCAGGAACGACGACCAGGCGGCTCTCACAATGCAGGCGGGCTTGAGCCTGACGGTTGAGGTCCAAGACGACATCGTCCCGGCCGCCGACGATGAGCAGCGTCGGCGCCGTGACCTCCGGGAGGCGGCTTCCGGCGAGGTCGGGGCGCCCGCCTCGAGAGACCACCGCAGCGACGTCGGCGCCCGGTTCGACGGCGGCCCACAGGGCGGCGGCCGCGCCAGTGCTGGCCCCGAAGTAGCCGATCGAGAGCCCGGCGCAGTCGGGCTGGGTGCGTAGCCAGCGGGTGACGTCCGAGAGGCGTCGGGCCAGCAGGCCGATGTCGAAGACGTTCGTCCGGTCGAGCTCTTCCTCCACGGTGAGCAAGTCGAACAAGAGAGTGCCGATCCCCGCTTGGTTGAGCACGCCGGCGACGTCGCGGTTGCGGGGGCTGCGGCGGCTGCTGCCGCTTCCGTGGGCGAACACCACGACGCCGAGGGGGTGCTCGGGGAGGGTGAGATGCCCGCCCAGCCGGACTGGACCCGCCTGGACGACGACCTCCTCGTCACGGGCGGGCGGGTCGTCGCCCACCTCCCCGGACACCGCGGCCACAGGGACGCCGCGGCCCGCTCGCTCGAGGCAGTCGACAACCTCGTCGTCGGTGGTCTGGGAAAAGTCCTCGTAGAACTGACCGATTGCGAAGAACATCTCGGGGGTGGCGAGGCAGACGAACTCGTCAGCGTCGGGGCCGATGCGGGCCTCCCAGCCGGGAGGCGCGACAGGCACGGCAAGCACCACCCTCGCCGCGCCCTGGGCGCGAGCGACCTGGCAGGCAGTCCGTGCAGTGGATCCGGTGGCGATCCCGTCGTCGATCACGAGTGCCGTGTGGCCGGCGAGGGGAACGGGGGGACGGTCGCCGCGGAAGCGTCGCGCCCGCCGGTCCAGCTCGACTCGTTCACGCGCCTCGACGGCTGCGATCTCGCGATCGGAGACGCCCGCCATGCGAACGATCTCCTCGTTGAGCACCCGGACCCCGCCCTCGCCCACGGCGCCCATGCCCAGCTCCGGTTGGAACGGCATCCCCAACTTGCGCACGACGATGACGTCGAGCGGCATGCCGAGCTCGGTGGCTACCTCACAGGCCACAGGCACGCCTCCGCGCGGGAGGCCCAACACCACGACCGGGCTACCTCGGAGGTGCTCGAGCCTCGCGGCGAGTTGTCGGCCGGCATCGACGCGATCGACAAACATCATGGCGACCTCCCAAGTCAGCCTTCCTCCGGTTGCGGCGCGGCACAAGGGCCGATGGTCCTCCGGCGACCACCGCCTCGACCGCCGCAGGAGATGTTGCACCCCTCGAGCCCGAGCCTCAAAGTGAGTCGACCATTCCGTTGGGCCCTACCGATCCTTGCCCGGCCGTGCCAATCCTGAGAGGGTGGGAACCATTGGCGGCGCCCCGAAGGACGCACTGGCTGACGTGCCCGAGCCGGCGGTTACCGAAGGTGCAGATCCGCGGGTCCAGCTCGCGCTGCTCTATCGGAGCCTTCGGAGCTCGCCCCGCGGCCTTTCGACCCTGCAGGCGGAGCGACGTCTGGGCCGCTACGGGCTGAACGAGCTGACCCGCAGGCAAGGCCGGCGATGGCGCGGCCAGCTGGCTCGACAGTTCACCCATCCGCTGGCACTGCTCCTCGCAGCGGCTGCCGTCCTTGCCGAGGCCACCGGCACGCCGCGGCTCGCTGTCGCGATCACCGCCGTGATCGCGCTGAACGCGGTCTTCGCCTTCGTCCAAGAGCTGCAGGCAGAACGAGCGATCGAGGCGCTGGCCGCGTACCTTCCCGAGCGGGCGCACGTCCTGCGCGACGGAGGCCTCGTCGAGATCGACGCCAAGGCGTTGGTTCCAGGTGACATCTTGGCCATCGAAGAGGGCGATCAGATCTGCGCCGACGGGCGGCTGGTCGACGGCTCGATCCAGGTGGACATGTCGATGTTGAGCGGCGAGTCCCGTCCGGCCACCCGGTCGGCTGACTTCCTCGACACCTCCGGGGCGCTCCTCGAGGCACGCGACCTCGTGTTCTCGGGAACGGCGTGCGTCGGCGGGGAGGCTCGAGCGCTCGTGACGAGCACCGGAATGCACACCGAGCTCGGTCGCATCGCGTCGCTGTCCCAGCGAGTCGGCCAGCAGGAGAGTCCACTGGAACGTCAGGTGAAGCGGGCGGCCTGGCTGATCGCCACCGTCGCCGTCGGTGTCGGACTGGCGTTCTTGCCGCTGGGGGCGGCTGCCGGCCTGTCACTGGCGGCCGCCGCGACCTTCTCCATCGGACTGCTGGTCGCCAACGTGCCCGAGGGACTGCTCCCGATCATCACCCTCGCCCTTGCAGTCGGTGTGCGCGACCTCGCACGCCGCGGAGCGGTGGTGAAGCGCCTTTCAGCGGTCGAGACGCTCGGCTCGACGACCGTGATCTGCATCGACAAGACCGGCACGCTCACCCAGAACCGGATGACCGTCACGAGGCTCTGGGTGCCGGGCAACGACCTCAACATCCAGCACAGACCTTGGCCGGACGCGCCGCTAGCGGCCCGTGCTCTCGCGCGGACCGCGGTCGCCTGCACGCAGGTTCAGGCGTCCACGGCGCCGGGCGGCTCAGGCGACCCCACTGAGATCGCGCTCCTCTCGCTCGGCGACGACCTTGGCGAGGGTGAGTCGACCACCAACCGTGCGGCGAGACGGCGCGCCACGTTCCACTTCGATCCGAAGGTGAAGCGGATGTCCACCGTCGACGAAGAGGCCGACGGAACCCTCGCCGTCCATACCAAGGGCGCTCCTGAGACCGTCCTGCCGTGCTGCTCGCGGATCGTGACGGCAGAAGGCGGAGAGCGCAATCTGACGGCACGCGACCGAGCCGACGTCTTGGCCGCGGTCGGCCGGTACGCAGCCGAGGGGCTCCGGGTCCTTGCGGTGGCACGTCGCCGGCTTGACAGTGAGGTCCCGGAGCGGCGGGAAGACGCCGAGGCGGATCTCTGCCTGCTCGGTCTGGCGGCGATGATCGACCCGCCGCGCCCAGAGGTCGCCCCTGCACTCCTGCGGGCTCACCAGGCAGGGATCCGCTTTCACGTGGTCACCGGTGACAACGGCTTGACCGCTGCCGCCATCGCCCGGGAGGTGGGCATCGGCGGGCCTGACTTGCCGATCGTGACGGGCGAGGAGCTCGACGCGATGAGCGACGAAGAGCTCACTCGCCTCCTTGCGAGTGGAAAGGAGATCGTATTCGCGCGCAGCTCGCCGGAGGCCAAACTCCGCATCGCCGATGCCCTGCGAGACCACGGCGAGGTCGTGGCGATGACCGGCGACGGCGTGAACGACGCACCGGCACTCCATCGGGCGGACATCGGCGTGGCGATGGGACGGTCCGGGACCGAGGTCGCCCGGGAAGCCGCGACCATGGTTCTCACGGACGACAACGCCGCGACGATCGTCGCTGCAGTCGAGGCCGGTCGCCAGGTCTTCGACAACGTGCGCAAGTTCATCGTCTACATCTTCACCCACGCCGTTCCCGAGGTCGTCCCCTTCCTCGTCTTCGCGCTCTCGGGCGGAGCGATCCCGCTACCGCTCACCGTCATGCAGATCCTGGCCGTCGACCTCGGCACCGACACGTTGCCGGCTCTCGCGCTCAGTCGGGAGCCTGCGGAGCCTGGCTTGATGGAGCGCCCTCCTCGCTCCCGGCGCGAGGGCGTGATCACCCGTCACATGCTCGCCCGCTCTTGGGGCTTCATGGGGACGATCTCGGCCGTGCTCGTCATGGCTGGGTTCTTCGCGGTGCTGTTCCACGCCGGGTGGCACCCTGGAGCGACAACGGGGAGCGGGACTCGGCTGCACACCGCCTATCGGCAGGCCACCACCGTCGCCTGGCTCGGGATCGTGGCCTGCCAAGTGGGAGCTGCCTTCGCCGCACGGACCGAATGGGCGCCCCTGCGAGCGATCGGCGTGTTCAGCAACCGCCCCCTCCTTCTTGGCATCGCCGTCGAGCTCGGGTTCGCGTTCGCGCTGATCTTCGCACCGCCGTTCCACGGATTCTTCGGGACGGCGTCACTCTCGGCTTCACAGCTCGCGATCGTGCTTCCGTTCCCCTTCATCGTCTGGGGTGCCGACGAGCTCCGGCGCTGGCGGGCGCGTCGGCGTGCTCCTCGACCGGCCGATCTCGCGTCGCTTCCCGCGTCTCTCGATCGAGGGCGGCAGTATGGGCGGAGCCACGAGTAGCGAAGGGCGAACTCCGGAAGTACGTAGATACACGAGACGTCAGGTCGAGGCGGTTCGATGGCACTGGGCGGAGCGCGGTAAGGATCGGACTGGCCGTTGGTGCTGTAGCAGGCAACGTGTGCCTCGTCCGGGCTCATTCGTCACAGCCGGGTATCCCCGATTACCCGTGCGCCCACTACCGATCGTCGCCGATCAAACCTGACCCCGGTCGGGAGGTGGCACGCATCTGTCGAGAAGCTCGCGCACCGCGCGCTTGGAGCGGAGCACGTACACCGCGACATGCTTTCCGTGCTGCGACAGGATCTCCAGCTCTCTTTCGCGCTCAGAACGGCGGACTCGCCAGATGCGCCAAACCAGGCACCATTCATCTCGCAAACGGCGCCAGCGGGACTCATCACAGCCTTTCGGTAGCTCGAAGCCAACCGGGCGCGTGCGAATCCCGCGCACGAGCGCGCGCCATGCGCAGATCCACCACGGCGTGTCGAGGAACACCACCGTGTCTGCTCGCTCAAGCCGAAGATCGAGCGTGGCGTGGTAGTTGCCGTCGGCGATCCAGTCATCGCTGGCGAGCAGTCCCCACTGCTTCTCGCGCCACTCGTCCTCGGTCGGCTCTGTCCAACCGGGCTTCCAGAAGTGGACGTCGAGAACAATGATGGGAAGGCCGGTTTTCGCCGAGAGCGCTCGCGAGAACGTGCTCTTGCCCGCCCCGGCCATGCCGGTTATCACGACGCGGCGCCCGATGGAGATCGCTCTTGGGATCTCGCTCATTTCAGACCGAGGCGTCGAGAATCAGCTGTCCCCGACACCAGCTCATTATGCCGTTCAGGTCCGGCCCAACTTGGAGTCGGCCCCGGCGGACCCGGACACCGCCCCCGATCACCGGCAATCGGGCGATCGGAGCCAACCGGGCAAACGTTGCCTGCTACGGCACTAGGTGAACCCTCATCAGGGCACTCCCAGGTGGTTGGAGCGATGGCGAATCCAGGCGAGGGGCCTGTCGCCCAGCAGGACCAAGGCGGCGGCGAGCAGCCTGAGGGCCCGAGGTATTGGGCCCGCGTGTCCGTTGAACGTCACGTTCGAGACCCCGTCGAGACGAGGTAGTCCACACAGCCCTCGACGGTGAGGAGTCTCGGGTATTCGCACTCTGGAACCAAGACCCCGGTGCACTCCTCCAACCCGGCGACGAAGTTCAGGAAGTCAAGCGAGTCGAGCCCGAGCGACTCTTGCAGCGTCTCGTCCGGCGCGACTGATCCGACGTCGGCGTCAGGAGCGACCGCGTGGAGCACCATCCGGACAGCTCGGCGTGCTTCGTCGGCTCTCACGGAGTCACCCGCCGTGGCTTGGAGCAGCTGCGGTCGTCGCATCCCTCCGAGGTGCCTTGCCGCTCTTGGTGTGCACGAGGCACGGAAGCCGATGACCCTGTGCCACCGCAACTTGAGCGGTGCCGCGACAGAGCGTTGAATTTCATGCCCTTTCGACCAGCTGCTTGACGATCCCGACAACGACGCTAGCGGGCGCGCCGTCGGGGATCCGCCCCGCGAGAGGCCACGGCGATGCTGCCGGGGCCGTCGCGGCCAGCGTCGCAGGAGCGACGACGCACACGGGCACCGAGGCGTGGGTCCGCCGGTGCGCGTCGAGCAACGCTGGGGACTCTCCGGCAGCCAACGCGTGCACCACGAGATCCGCGTCGGCGGCGAGTGGGCAGGGTTCGCCGTGCAGCGGTGGGCAAGCCGGCCAGCCACCCGGTGGTCCAGAACACCCCATTACCTGGAATCCGGCCTTTCGCAGCGCATCGTGGGCGTACCAGCGGCCGCCGGACACCTCGATCACGACGCGTTGGCGGTCCGGTGCCGGCGACCAGGAAGGCAGGCGCCCGATCGATCCGACGCTCACGCGCAGCGCAGTCGGCGGTCCCTCGACGTCCAGAACCGCGTAGCCGCGTCGGCGCAGTATGGCGAACATCTGGGTATTCGTCGTGAGGACGTCTGCTTGCAGGTTCGGAATCCCGCGATCGGCCGCCTCCGCGAGCAGCACGTCGAGCAGGTAGGGCCCGAGCCAGCCCCGCGCCCTCGGCGCGACCGTGATCCCGAGCTCGCCATCGCCGTCCGCGAGCGGCTCGCACGTCGCTTCGCCGACGATCTCGTCCGGGAGCTCCGGTGCCTTCGTGCTGGCTCGATCGCTGCCGGGATGGGCGGCCACCGTCGCCACGAGCCCGAACCCGCCGCGCTCGTCGACCGCTGCCATCCTGAGGACGAACGGGTCCCGCGGAGGGCGCCTGCTGAAGAACCGCCGGTAGACGTCCTCCTCACCCAGCCGCGAGAAGAGGTCGACCAGCCCAGGTCCGTCGTCGCGACGAACGGGGCGGACGGTGATCGTGCGACCCCCAGCAAGCGGGATCTCCCGCGCCGTCGCGGCGCCCGATGGCGCGGCTCGCAGGAGCACGACGCAGTTCCGACCCCCCGGACAGCGGAGGTGCCGCCGGTGAGCCAGTGCGAGGCGGACCAGCGCGGATTCCAGATCGCGCTCGTCGCAAGAACCCAGGCGGGCAACGAGCCTCAAGCGATCGAGTTCGCTCTTGTCCTTCACAAGGCCGACGTGGTGGCCCGCCCAGCTCGCGTGTCGGTCGGGGGAGAGGCACGCACCGGGCCACACGCCGCGCAGCTCCCGCAGAAACAGCCGCACGGTGACGGGACCCCACCCAGGGAGCCTGTCGAGGGCGGCTCCCAGGCTCGCCGGATCCCCGTAGCGGCGACCTATCGCCGCGACCTCCCCGTAGCTCGTACGTACCTCGCCCGCGAGCGCCAGCAGGCGCGCCGCGGTCTTCACGTCGTATCGGGCATAGCCGCCTGCGTCCAACACCTCGACGAGCTCCATCGGATCGCGATCGGCGACGTCGGCGATCCGGTGAATGCCGTGCTTCTCCAGCACCGCGAAGGTCCGCTGAGCGATGTGTGCTCCGATGCGCGCGCCGAACAGGGTCGATGCCAAGAACCAGCGCTCGACCTCGCTCGGCCCGGCGTCGACCTCGATGCCCATCTCTCTCGAGAAGCGACCGCCGAGTCGCTGGACGAGCCCCGCGGCAAGCGTCGGCGCCACCCTGGGCGTCGCGGCAGGTACCGGGCTCGCTCGAATGCCTTTCGTCACGGTCACCAAGCCTCCTTCGGATCGCCGCGTGACGATGCGGCGGGCCGGTCTGGTCACAGCATGGTTCGCCGCACGCGGAGCCTGACAGAGCCGAACGACCCTGCACCGCGCCGTCTCTGGACGATCGACCATCCCGCACCCCGGACGCGGCAACCAAGGCGCGACTGGAGCGCGCGGCCTCCGACAAGCGCTTCGGTGGTCGAACATCGTGTCCGAAGACCCCGAAGACGACAGGTGCGCAAGGTCTCCATAGGCTCCGCGGCCCGACGTTCCTCGACCACTGACTGGCGGATCGTGTCAGCCCTTCACGACGCCGAGCGGCCGCAGCCGCGCGACCCGTCGGGCCAGACCTGCCCGCTCACACGTGGCCACCACCTCGTCGACGTCCTTGTAGGCGACGGGTGCCTCCTCGGCAAGCCCGCGTGCCGAGGGCGCCCGCACGGCGATGCCAGCCTCCTCGAGTTCGTTCCGGAGTTCCGCGCCCCGAACCCTGTGGGCCGCTGCATGACGGCTCATGGTCCGTCCAGCTCCGTGACAGGCAGAGGAGAACGCGCCACCAGGTTCGCAGCCGACGAGCACGTAGGACGCCGTCCCCATGGAGCCGGGGACGAGCACCGGCTGGCCTGCTGCGCGCAAGTCCTCGGGGAGGTCGGCGTACCCGGGAGGGAGCGCGCGCGTGGCTCCTTTCCGGTGGACGCACAAGAGGCGCCGCACCCCACCGACATCGTGCTCCTCGAGCTTGGCGAGGTTGTGCGAGACGTCGTAGACGAGCACCAAGTCCGAGCTACCCACCGATTCCTCGAACGCACGCCGGACCGCGGCCGACAGCGCCTGGCGGTTCGCACGGCCGTAGTTGGCCGCGGCCGCCATGGCTGCGAGGTATCCCCGTCCCTCTGCTGACCGCACGGGGGTGCATGAAAGCTGCGGATCGGGGACCGAGATCCGGTAGTGCTCCATCGCTTGGCGCATGACCCGCACGTGGTCGGAGCAGATCTGATGGCCGAGCCCCCTCGACCCGCAGTGGATCATGACGCAGACCTGTGTACGGAAGAGCCCGAACGCCCCGGCGCAAGCGGGGTCGTAGACATCGTCGACGACTTGGACCTCGAGGAAATGGTTGCCCGATCCGAGGCTCCCGAGCTGGCCAAGGCCGCGAGCCATCGCCCGATCGCTCAGTTGGGCTGGGTCTGCGCCGCCGACGGCGCCACCGTCCTCGCACCGGGAGAGGTCGGCCTCGGTCCCCAGGCCTGCTGCGACCGCTGCAGTGGCGCCTCCGCGCAGCACCTTCGCCAGCTCCTCGCGCCCGCCGAGATGCCACAGACCGCCCAGCCCGAGTCCTCGGGGGACCCCGGCGTCCAGCCGGTCCATCAGCGTCTCGAGCGCTGGCGCAAGTTCCTCTCTGACCAGCCGCGAGGCGAGCAGCCGCACGCCGCAGGAGATGTCGAACCCCACGCCCCCGGGTGAGACGACCCCGCCGCGCTCCACATCGGTCGCGGCTACGCCTCCGATCGCGAAGCCATAGCCCCAGTGCACGTCGGGCATCGCGTACGACGCCTCGACGATCCCCGGGAGCGTCGCGACATTCGCCACCTGGCGTAGTGCCTCGTCTTCCATGACCTGGGGGAGAAGAGCCTCGGATGCGAACACGATGCCGGGGACCCTCATCGCGCCCACGGGGTCGATGCGCCAACGGTCCACCGCCCCGGAAACACGGTGGAGCGCGACCTTTCCCGTCTCGGCCCGTATGGCGGTGTCGCTCCTCAGACGTCGACCAGCACGTGGCAACGCCACTCCCCCTCCTCGAGCTTCATGGAAAGATCGTGGTAGGAGACGCCCTTTGGCACAGGTCCGACGTTCTGGACCTCGTCGCCTGAGACCACCTCCATGTCCCCGGCGATGCCGCCGTCCTCGGTCTCGGCCAAGTGGAAGCGCACCGGAACGACGCCGAACACGTCCAGCGCGTAGATCACCTCCTCGAAGAGCGAGACGAGTTCGTCCTCGGCGCCGGGCGCAGAATCTGCGAGTGGCCAGTAACGGGTGGTGGCCGACTCGGGCACGTCGACAAAGACCTCGACGAGACCCTCGAGCGCCTCCGTGAGGCAACCGGCGCGGTCCGGTGCCCACGCCTCGACAATGCAGTCTGCAGTATGCGGCGCAAGTCGATGCCCTGCAGCGCGGTGCGGGCGGGCGTCTGCGTCGGGGAGATCTCTCTCGGTCATCGTCACGCCCCTTAGTCTTGGAGACCCCGCGCCTGCACTCGATCCCACCCCGATGTCCCTGTCAGTGACCGCCTCGCACGACTGCCACGGTGCACGGCGGATGGAGGGCAACGGATCCGCCCCCGGCGAGGAAGCAGAGCCGTCGGCGCCGGCCACGATTCGTTCCACCGGACGATCGTGGCCGGGCCGAGAGACCGGTAACAGGGAACAAGGTCACCGCCCGCACCACGTCGTCGTGCGCGCGAACCGACGGGGCCGATGTCGCCGACACGCGGTCACCTTGCCACGCCCGGCGACGAACCAGGGGTTCGGTGTCAGCTCGCGACCGGGTCCTCAGTGGCATACGCACGTGATTGTCGATCCCGGAAGGTGACGTTCGGCCCTGGGAAGGGCCACGGCGGCAGGGCGCAAAGTGGCGGTGTTGGCGGCCGCTCCGATGCGTACCGCCCGAAGTCTGCAGGAGGAGCCGCGTGTGGTGAAGTGGCGGACGATCCACAAGCCGCCGGTCGGTCCGGAGCGCCCCGCTCCCAACATGGCCGACTACGCGACGGAGCGGACCCGTTTCTCCTGGCAGGAGGCCAGACGAGCGCTCGACGGCCTCCCGGGAGGTCGGGGGCTGAACATCGCGCACGAGGCGGTGGACCGGCACGCCGCAGGCGGCGCGGCGCTACGGGTCGCGCTCAGGTGCCTGGACCGCCATGGCCAGCGAGAGGACGTCACCTATGGCGAGCTCGCCCGCCAATCGAACCGCTTCGCCAATGCCCTCGCCGGCCTGGGGGTGGAGCAGTCCGAGCGCGTGTTCGCCCTGATGCCCCGTACCTCGGCCCTCTACGTCGCCGTCCTCGGCTCGCTCAAGCACCGCTGCGTGGTCTCGCCGCTCTTTCCCGCGTTCGGCCCGGAGCCGATCCGTCAACGTCTCGCGCTCGGCGGCGCGCGTGTGCTCGTGACGACCGAGGGTCTCTACCGCCGGAAGGTCGCCGGGTTGCGCCAGCTCCTCCCCGAGCTCCGTCACGTCGTGGTGATGCCATCCGCGGGGACCAGTAGCGGCACGCCGTCGTCGACCCTGGACATGGCGGCACTCCTCGAGCGGTCGAGCGACGACTACGAGATCGGGCCGACCGATCCCGAGGACATGGCCCTGCTCCACTTCACCAGCGGTACCACGGGAAGCCCCAAAGGTGCGATCCACGTGCACGACGCCGCCGTCTCGCACTACTCGACCGGACGCATCGCCCTCGACCTGCACCCCGGCGACGTCTTCTGGTGCACGGCGGACCCCGGATGGGTGACCGGGACCTCCTACGGAATCGTTGCGCCGCTCGTCCACGGCCTGACGAGCGTGGTCGATGAGGGGGACTTCGACGCGGAGCGCTGGTACGGGGTTCTCGAGTCCGAACGGGTGACCGTCTGGTACACGTCGCCCACCGCGCTTCGCATGCTGATGGCGGCCGGGCCCGAGCGGGCGAAGGGGCACGACCTGAGCCAGCTCCGGTTCGTCGCGAGCGTTGGCGAGCCCCTCAATCCGGAGGTCGTCGTCTGGGGCGAAGAGGTCCTCGGCGTCCCGGTCCACGACAACTGGTGGCAGACCGAGACCGGCGGGATCATGATCGCCAACTTCGCCTGCATGGACATCCGGCCCGGGTCGATGGGACGTCCGCTGCCCGGGATCGAGGCAACCGTGCTCGAACGCGACGAGCAGGGCGACCTCGCGATCGGCGATGGCGGGAGGCCGGTCGAAGCCGAGATCGGCCGCGAGGGCGAGCTCGCGCTCAAGCCCGGCTGGCCGTCGATGTTCCGCGGTTACCTCGGAGAAGACGAGCGCTACCGCGCCTGCTTTGCGGGAGGGTGGTACATGACCGGCGATCTCGTGCGACGAGACCCCGACGGCTACTACTGGTTCGTCGGAAGAGGCGACGACGTCATCAAGTCCGCCGGGCATCTCATCGGTCCCTTCGAAGTGGAATCGGCGCTGATGGAGCACCCGGCGGTGGCCGAGGCAGGGGTGATCGGCAAGCCGGACCCGGTCTCGGGCGAGGTGGTGAAGGCGTTCGTGACGCTCAAGTCCGGCTTCGAGCCTGACGACGACCTCCGGCTCGAGTTGCTCGGATTCGCGAGGCGTCGGCTCGGCGCTGCGGTGGCGCCCCGGGAGATCGCGTTCGACCAGCACCTGCCTCACACGAAGAGCGGGAAGGTGATGCGGCGCCTGCTGAAGGCGCGTGAGCTCGGGCTGCCCGAAGGCGACACGTCGACGGTGGAAGTGCGGCCGTGACGCCGAGGGCCCGCAAGACCGCTGTGCCGGACCGCCCAATCGCGCAGCCCGGGCGCGCGGCCGACGCCAGCCCCGACGCTCCCGCTACAAGCCCCGTGCGGCCCCCTGTGACACGGAAGGCGCCAAAGGACGGGAGTGCGGGCACAGCGAAGGACCACGAGCGTCACCTGTTGCACCAGATGCTCCGGATCCGGCATTTCGAAGAGCGCTGCGTCGAGCTCTACAGCGCGTCGGCGATCCGCGGCTTCCTCCACCTCGGGATCGGCGAAGAGGCCTGTGCCGTCGGCCTCGTGGAAGCGTTGTCCCCGGAGGACGCTGTCGTCTCCACCTACCGCGAGCACGGCCACGCGCTGGCGCGTGGGATCTCGATGCGTAGCGTCATGGCAGAGCTCGAAGGAAAGCTCGAAGGGACGTGCCGCGGCCGCGGGGGCTCGATGCACATCTTCGACGCTGCGACGCGGTTCTTCGGCGGGAACGCCATCGTCGGGGGCGGGCTGCCCCTTGCCGTGGGGCTCGCCCTCGCGGACCAGCTCCAAGACCGCCGCCGCGTCACCGCGTGCATCTTCGGAGACGGGGCCGTCGCCGAGGGCGAGTTCCACGAGTCGATGAACCTGGCCGCGCTCTGGCACCTCCCGGTACTCTTCTGCTGCGAGAACAACCTCTATGCCATGGGGACGGCCCTCGCACGTGCCCAGTCCGAGACCGACCTGTCGCTCAAGGCGTCGAGCTATCGAGTCCCTGCGTGGGCCGTCGACGGCATGGACGTGCTCGCTGTCGATGCGGCAGCGCGCCACGCGGCGTCCGCCGTGCGAGACGGTGGTGGTCCGCACTTCCTCGAGCTGCGGACCTACCGTTACCGCGCCCACTCCATGTACGACCCCGACCTCTACCGCGACAAGGCCGAGATCGAACGATGGCGGGCACGCGACCCCATCCCTGCTCTCACCGAGGCGCTCTCCGCCGCCGGGGCGCTCGGGGAAGAAGAGCGCGAGCGCATGGAGGAGGAGGTGGCCGCCGAGATCGAGGACGCGGTGGCGTTCGCCGAAGCGGGAACCCTCGAGGACGTCGCCGAGCTCGGACGGTTTGTGACGTCCGAGCGTGGCCCAGAGGGGACCCCGTGTCTGCCATGACGTACCGCGAGGCCATGCGGGCGGCGATCCGCGAGGCCCTGAACCGCGATGAACGAGTCTTTTTGATGGGAGAGGACGTTGGCAGGTACGGCGGGTGCTACGCGGTCAGCCTCGGCCTGCTCGAGGAGTTCGGCCCCGAGCGCATCCGGGACACCCCGATGTCGGAGTCCGCGTTCGTCGGAGCCGGCATCGGCGCGGCGCTCGGGGGGATGCGCCCGATCGTGGAGATCATGACGGTGAACTTCAGCTTCCTCGCGCTGGACCAGATCGTCAACAATGCAGCCACCTTGCTGTACATGTCGGGCGGTCAGTTCAGCGTGCCGCTCGTGATCCGGATGACCACGGGCGCCGGTCGCCAGCTTGCCGCGCAGCATTCGCACAGCCTCGAAGGCTGGTACACCCACATCCCAGGACTCCGCATCCTCGCCCCCGCGACTTTGGAGGACGCCCGGGGGATGCTCTGGCCAGCGCTGTGCGACCCGGACCCCGTCCTCATCTTCGAGAACGGCATTCTGTACAACATGGAGGGCGAGCTGTCCGACAACCCAAGTGGGGTCGACATCACGTCCGCGGCCATACGGAGGGCTGGCGAGGACGTCACCGTCATCGCCTACGGCGGGTCCGTACGGGCGGCGCTCGCGGCCGCCGACACGCTCGCAGGCGATGGGATATCGGCGGAGGTCATCGACCTGCGGAGCCTCCGGCCTCTTGACGACGAGGCCATCTTCGCGTCGGTCGGGCGCACCCACCGCGCCGTCGTGGTCGACGAGGGCTGGCGAAGCGGCAGCCTCTCAGCTGAGGTCAGTGCTCGCATCACCGAGCACGCCTTCTACGACCTGGACGCGCCGGTGGCCCGGGTCTGCAGCGCCGAGGTGCCGATGCCTTACGCCAAGCACCTCGAGGACGCCGCCCTGCCGCAGGCGGCCGATGTGGCAGCCGCCGTGCATGTGCTGGGTTCGTAAATGGGCGAGTTCACCATGCCCTCGCTCGGTGCGGACATGGAGAGCGGCACCGTCGTCAAGTGGCTCGTGCAACCCGGGGACGAGGTGCACCGTGGCGACATCGTCGCCGAAGTAGAGACGGAGAAGTCCAATATCGAGGTGGAGATCTTCGAGAACGGGGTGATCGGCGAGCTCTTGGTGCCCGAAGGAGAACGCGTCCCCGTCGGCACCCCGCTCGCACGCGTGCTCGCCGCCGCGCGGCCGGTCGCCGGACATCCACGGGAGCCCTCAGCCGCCATCGCAGCACCGGCCGTCGTGCCGACGGGTCCCGCTCCCCTGACGCCAGCCGTGTCCGAGCCGGTACGCCCGAGCGTGGAGACTCGGTCACGGGAGTCCGCGCGCGCCCACCGCGCCCCCGACAAGGCGCGCCGCCGCTCCGCCGTCGTCCCGCCCACGCCGGAAAGGGTCCTTTCGCCTGTGCTGCGGAATTTGGCCGGCCGGCTAGGGG
This sequence comes from Acidimicrobiales bacterium, assembly GCA_035534455.1. Lineage (GTDB taxonomy): Bacteria > Actinomycetota > Acidimicrobiia > Acidimicrobiales > RAAP-2 > JAJYVT01. The sequence goes on along the minus strand of DATLRV010000032.1, from coordinate 129,451 downwards.
TGGACCTGGGTGGCCTGCGCGGCAGCGGCCCCGGGGACGTGATCACGCGCGAGGACATCGAACGGGCCGCCCGACCATCCATCCGCGCCACCGGACGCACGCGCTCGTCCCCGTTTGCCAGGCGGCAAGCCGCGGAGCTCGGGATCGACCTTGGCACGGTCCGTGGCACCGGCCCGTGTGGTGCGGTCGTCGAAGAGGACGTTCGGCGAGCGGCACGCAAGGGAGCCGCAGGACCGGCTCCGCCGTCACCGACTGCCGCGGTCTCAGCCGTGGATCGCCAAGCGGCGCTCCGGCGCTCGATCGGCAACCTCATGGCCCGCTCGAAGCGGGAGATCCCCCATTACTACTTGAGCACCACGATCGATCTGAGCTCCGCGACCCAATGGCTTGCGCATGTCAACCTCGAGCGCCCGCTCGAGAGCCGGCTCGTCCTCTCGGTCCTGCTGCTCAAGGCGACCGCCCTCGCCGCGAAACAGGTTCCCGAGATGAACGGGTTCTACTCCGATGACATCTTTCGGCCGAGCGATGCAGTCCACGTCGGGGTGGCGATCTCGCTGCGTTCGGGAGGCGTCATCGCTCCCGCCGTGCACGATGTCGATCGGCTCGGTCTCGACGAGCTGATGCGCAAGCTGAAGGACCTCGTCGGCAGGACGCGCCGCGGGACGTTGCGCAGCTCGGAGATGAGCGATCCCACGATCACGGTGAGCAATTTGGGCGACCTGGGAGTCGAAGCAGTCTACGGGGTGATCTACCCGCCCCAAGTGGCGCTCGTCGGCTTCGGTCGCGTCGTCGAGAGTCCATACGCCAAGGATGGCCTGCTCGGGGTACGCCCTGTCGTGACGGCGACGCTCTCGGCCGACCACCGGGTGAGCGACGGACACCGTGGCGGGCGGTTCCTCACCGAAATTGGACGATTGCTCAGAGAGCCGGAGAAGCTATGACTGACATCGTCGCACTTGATGTCATCAGGCGTACCATTCACGAGATCGCACCGGAGGCAGACCTCGACGAGGTCGGGCCGGATGACACACTGCGAGAGTCGCTCGACCTCGACTCGATCGACTTCCTCAACTTCGTCGTCGGGCTGCACGAGAAGACGGGGATGGACATTCCCGAACGCGACTATTCTCACCTCTTCACGCTCGCCGGCTGCGTGAGCTACCTGAGCTCTGCTGCACAGGCGTGACCGCTCGAGCCGGCGCCGATGGCTCCGAGCTTTCACGCCGCCACCTCACCTCTACGGACTAGCGGTACTACGTCAATGGTCGGTTCCTTTTCGACCTGCCGAAGTCGAACCCGTCACGACGCCTCTTCAGGCTGTTGTCGTCGAGGGCGGGACGACGTGCTTCCCTTCCGCCTTCGCCACCGCCTCTTCGGCGTACGCGGCGGCGGTTCTGGCATTGACGCTCGTGAACGTGCGGTAGATGATGTAGCCGACGAATCGCGACGCACGGAAGGTCACAACATCGGCTTCGATTGTGACCCCTGTCACCGAGCCTCTGAACGAGAAGCTCGCCGATGTCGGGCCGACCTTCGGGAGCGCAATCTTCGCCTTCCTCAGGTGCAGCGCGGTGCCGTGAGCTGTGAATCTCACACGGCGGCACGCTCGCAACTCCCGGTTCAGTAGACGGAGCCGCTCGACCGCTACCGGGCCGGTAACGAGCTTCTCTGCCAAGTTCCTCGCGTCTCCCTCCGCAAAGGCGACGGTCGCGCCCTTCTCGCTCTTTGGCGTCTTTTCCAGCGCAGAGAGGCACCGGCTCGAGAACACCTCGCGGCTGTCTCGGTGGTATGTCACGATCCAGCCCGTCGGTAGCGCTGTCACGCTCAGGAGTCGGCTCTTTGCCGACACGGCACCCGCCGGGACCGCCGTGAGAAGCAGCGCAAGTGCGGTCAGCGTTCCCAGACCAAGCCTGCGCATCGTCATCTTGTGCCTTCCCCGGTGGTTGTCGATAGACGGGGTCGTCCGCAGGAGTGTACGGCCGTTCGCGATGTGGGTGACGGCTGGGTAAGGACCCCCGTCACGTTCAAGTACGCGGAGTGCGTGGAGGTCACGGAAGATGGGCTCGAGCGATTCTTCGAAGCGGTCCTGCCGCACATGAACGAGGTCCAGCGCCGGGTGGCGGCCGGGGCGACGTCCGAGGCGCTCGGGCGGGGCGGAAAGACGGCGGTGCCCGGAGCCTCGAGGATGAGCCGCAACACCGTCGTCCCCGGTCAGAGGCGATCACCCACCTTGTCGCACCCTCCCGCTACCGTCGGCCACCGGGGAAACCATCCGGCAGAGGAGGCCGGCTCGCATGATCCGTGAGTCCGATCGCAAGGTCATCGACCGGTCCTTCGACCGGCAGACGCTCGCCAGGGCCAGGGCATACGTCTCGATAGGTGCCGTGCTCTGCGCGGACTGGGAGGCCGACGGCAGCCGGGTCATCGGCTCGGTCATGGGCAATGCCGAGCACCCTTACGAGGTCGCGGTCGACCTGGAGCGTGCCGGAAACGGCCGGCTCGTGTCGGTGGACAGCGAGTGCAGCTGCCCCGTCACCTATGACTGCAAGCACGCGGCCGCACTTCTCCTCTCTACACTCCAGCGCCGTCAGTCAGCCGGCAGGGCCAGCCAGGCGAGGACGGCCTCCGGGTCCGTGAACGCCAAGCCGCGAGCGCGGCGGGACCACCAGCCGATCGCCGGGGCTCACGCCGTGTGGGATGACGTCCTCGGCGCCATGCTCGTACCGGACAACGGCCGGGCTGACCTCGCTCGTCACTCCCCCGGGCCGGCAACGATGGCACTGCAGTTCGAGCTCGTGATGGGTGTGCCTTTCGCGAACGCCGGCACACCGGCGCACCGGCGTCCGACGCCGCACGACCCCGAGGTCCGCATTCGGGTCCGCCCGGTGGTCCCAGGGGCCACGGGAAACTGGGTGCGCTCGGGGGTGTCGTGGCGGACAGTGGACTACCTCGGGTCCCGCTGGAGCCGGCTGCGGTGCTCGGCCACCCAGCTCCGGGTAATGACGGAGCTTCGGGCGGTCACGGGCATCAGCAATTCCCGCACGTCCTCGGCCTGCGCGCCATCTTCCGAAGAAGTCTGGCTCGACGCCATCGACAGCAGGCGCATCTGGGACCTGCTCGCCGAGGCCGAGGACGCCGGGATACCCCTCGTGGGCGTCGGGCGCGCCGCGGCACGGGTCACCCTTCATCGGCTGGATGCGGAGCTCTCCTTGGACGCCAGCGCCTCCCCCGCTGGGGGGAAAGAAGACGTGTTGCTCCGACCGCGGCTGACGGTGGGCCCCCTTGAGGTCCCTCTTCGTCGAACGAGATCGCGGCTGATCGGCACGCCTCCCCACGGGATCGCCTGGTGGGATCCTGAAGAAGCCGCCTCAGCGAACGAGTCTCCTGCGCTGTCGTTCTCCCGCTTGCCCGCGCTCCGCACAGCGCCGTGGCCGGCCCTCCTCAGCGGCGCCGAGCTCGTCGTGCCCGCAGAGGATCGGGAGCGCTTCTTCCACGCGGTCTACCCGCGCCTTCGCCGCCACCTGCGGGTGGACTGCGCCGACGGGACCGTCGACCTCCCCGAGCTTCCCGGGGAATCCCTGATCCTCACGTTGCGTCACGGTGAGGACCATCGACTGGACCTATCGTGGGCGACCGGCATACCGGGGACCGAGTGGCTCGAGGAGTTGGGCGACCCTCGAGGCGCGGGGTACGACGGCTCCGTCACCCAGGCCCTCGACACCGCGTTTCGATCGGTCCTCGCGCATCGGACCGGACGGATCCTCGCGCCGTCCGGGGACCGCCTCGAGCGCGACGCGTCGATGAAGGGCATGGACACCGTGCGCTTCCTCACCGAAGTGCTGCCAGGGCTCGAGGCCATCCCTGGCCTTGTCGTCGAGCACACAGGCGAGCGTCCTGCCTATCAGGAAGCCCTGGAGGCACCCATCGTCTCCTTGCGCCAAACGCCAGGTGGCGAGAAGGACTGGTTCGACCTTGCCGTCGATGTCAGCGTCGGTGGTGAGCAGGTGCCCTTCGTCGAGCTGTTCACGGCGCTCGCCACCGGGCAGTCCCACATGCTCCTGCCGTCCGGCACCTATTTCTCTCTCGAAGACGATGCCCTCCGGGAGCTCGCCCAGTTGATCAACGAGGCCAGAGCGCTCCACGCCGGAGACGGGGACCACCTCCGGGTCACGCGGTACCAGGCGAGCCTGTGGCAGGACTTGGAGCGCTTGGGCGTCCTGAGCACCCAGGCGGCAGCGTGGCAGCGCGCGGTACGAGCGCTTGCCACAGCGTCGGACCGGACCGAGCACCCGGTCCCGGCCGGCCTGAACGCGTGCCTGCGCCCTTACCAAAAGATCGGATTCGATTGGCTGGTGTTTCTCTACGACATGGGCCTCGGCGGCGTCTTGGCCGACGACATGGGCCTCGGCAAGACCTTGCAGGTCCTGGCACTCGTCTGCCACCTCCGAGAGCACCGACGAAGCGATGCTCCATTCTTGGTGGTGGCGCCGACGAGCGTCGTCGGGAACTGGGCGAACGAGTGCCGCAAGTTCGCCCCGGGACTGAGGGTCGGCACCGTGACCGCCACCTCGTCACGGAGAGGATGCACGCTGTTCGACGTCGCCGCGGACGCCGACGTGGTCGTGACCTCCTACGCCCTCTTCCGGCTCGAGTACCACGACTACGAGAAGCTGGAATGGGCCGGGCTCGTCCTCGACGAGGCCCAGTTCGCCAAGAACATGCACTCCCACGCCTACCAGCGGGCGAAGACGCTCCCGGTCCCGTTCAAGCTGGCGATGACCGGCACGCCCATGGAGAACCACCTCATGGAGCTGTGGGCGCTGCTGTCCATCACCTCACCGGGTTTGCTCGGGAGCGCGGAGCGCTTCAGCGAGTTCTACCGCCAGCCGATCGAGCGGCATGCCGACGAGGACAAACTGGCGCTCCTCCGGCGCCGGATCCAGCCGCTGCTCCTGCGCCGATCGAAGGAGCAGGTGGCCGAGGATCTGCCGGAGAAGCAGGAGCAGGTGGTCGAGCTCGAATTGAGCCCCCGCCACCGCAAGCTCTACCAGACCTATCTCCAGCGCGAGCGACAGAAGGTGCTTGGCCTGCTCGACGACATGCAGCGGAACCGCTTCGAGATCCTGAGATCCCTCACCGTCCTTCGCCAGGCGTCTCTCAGTGCCGCCTTGGTCGACCCTGCGCGCCAGAAGGTGCCGTCGACCAAGCTCGACGCGCTGATGGAGATGCTGGAGGAGGTGGTGGCCGACGGCCACAGGGTGCTCGTGTTCAGCCAGTTCACCCGGTTCCTCACCATGGCCCGTGATCGCATCAAGGAGGCACGCATCTCCCACTGCTACCTCGACGGCCGGACCAGGCGACGCACAGCCGTGCTCGCCGAGTTCCGGTCAGGCGACGCCCCTGTGTTCCTCATCAGCCTGAAGGCTGGAGGGTTCGGGTTGAACCTGACCGAGGCGGACTACTGCATCTTGCTCGACCCGTGGTGGAACCCGGCGACGGAGGCCCAGGCGATCGATCGGGTGCATCGCATCGGACAGACCAAGCACGTGATGGTCTATCGGCTCGTCGCCAAGGACACGATCGAGGAGAAGGTGATGGCGCTCAAGGCGAAGAAAGCCGCGCTGTTCTCGAGCGTCATTGACAGCGGCGGCTTCGAGTCTGGCGCGCTCACGGCTGCGGACATTCGGGGCCTCCTGGACTGACTGCACGATGTGGGCGCGGGCACTCTGCCGTCTCTGTCGGGCAGTCGAAGAAATCCTCAGGCCGCCCGGGAAAGGGCTGTTCCCATCCGCTCGACCGCCTCGGAGAGCACGCTCGACGACGTGGCGAAGTTGATGCGAGCACAGGAGCTGCCGCCGGATCCGAAGGCCGCACCCGAGCTGAGGAGCACGCGCGCGTGCTCGAGGAACCACGCCGCAGCACCGGACCGGACACTGACATCGCCGCGGCTCGGACCGGCCCTGCCGGATGTTGCGAGCCACGGCACACTGCTGAAGTCGACCCAAGCCAGGTAGCTCGCCGCACCGGGAGCCCAGTGCGCCGCCGGCAGGTGGGCAGCGAGGAGGTCTGCGAGCAGGGTGCGGTTACGGTCCAGGCCGCCGAGCACCGCATCCAACCACTCCCCGCCTTGGCGCAGCGCAGCCGTGTGCGCGATCACACCGAAATGGCTCGGCCCGTGGCTCACCTCTTCGGGGAGCCGGGCGAGGTCGTCGGCTGCGGCTTCACCGGCGAAGACGACGGCTGCCTTCAAGCCGGGGAGATTCCACCCTTTGGAGGCCGAGACGAGGGCGAACCCCCGGCCCCCTTCGTCAGCGGCCAAGTAGGGGGTGAAGGTCGCCCCGGGTAGCACGAGCGGTGCGTGGATCTCGTCCGCCACGACACGCACACCCGTGGACTCCGCGGCAGCCGCCACCGCAGCGAGCTCGTCGTGCGAGTGGACCGTGCCCGTGGGATTGTGCGGGTTGCAGAGAAGGAACGCTGCCGGCCCTTCTGCGGCGAGCGCCTCGAAGACGTCAGCGAGTGCCGGAACGTCCAATCGTCCTCCCCTCGTCAACGGCACCTCGACGACACTGCGGCCAAGGTGCTCGACGAACGCGTAGAACGGCGGGTACACGGGAGGCGTGACCACGACCGGGTCGCCCGGCCCGGTCACGAGTTTGAGCACCTCGACCATCCCGAGCATGACGTCGGGAACCAGGGCGCTGCGGACCACCTCGAAGCCGCCGAAACCCCAACGCGCTGCGGCGAACGACGCGTAGGCATCGGCGTACTCCGTCCCACAGGCGTACCCGGTGTCTCCTCGCTCGAGAGCGTCACGCAAAGCTCCGACGACGGGACCTGCGGGCATGAGGTCCATCTCGGCGACCCACAGCGGCAGCACGTGAGGATCCGCGGCCCGCCACTTCATGCTCGTCCGTTGCCGCAGCTGCCCGACAGTGAGGTCGAACGGGAACTCGTCGCGCGACACCGCCGGCACGCTACCCGCTCGGACAGGTCGACCTGCGTCCGTGATTCCGTGACCAACTGCTCGAAGACGGCTTGCGCACCGCGGAGATTTTCGCTATAGTGCCGTCTCGCAGGGCCTGGTTGATCAAAATCCCCGGTCACTACCGAGGCGCATAAACTCCTGGTCACAGGGACTTGTATCGTTACAAATTGGCTTGTTAGATTCCGCCGGCATGTGCCGGTGGTTTTTCGCGCCGTTTTGCCGCGCGCGCCCCTTCTCGCAGCGCGATCAGGCGACTCTCGGTGACTGAGGAGACCACCGCGGGTCTCGACGTCACCGATCCCGAGGTGCAGCTCGAGCAGCATCATCTCGACCGCTCCCACGGCGCGCTCGCTGCGATGCGGTCCCGCACGGCACGCCTCCTTGCCGACCTCCGCACCGCGGGCAAGCCAGATCAGGACTACGAGGCCGCGCTCGTGCGGCGCGTCAACGCGCTCGGCGAGAGCCGGCGCCCCCTTCTCTTCGGGCGGATCGACGAGAAGGACGGCGCGCGGTGGCGAATCGGCCGGCGTCACGTCGAGGAGCCCGACGGAGAGGTGCTCGTCGTGGACTGGCGCGCTCCGGTCGCGGAGCCCTTCTACCGCGCCAGGCCCGGAGACGCGCTCGGTCTGGAGGGGCGTCGCCAGATCATGGTCGAGGCTTCACGGGTCGTCGCCGTGGCCGACGATCTCTTCGAAGTACGGGACGGACGTGCGGGAACCACCCGGCTCCGCGGAGGCGACGTCTTGCTTCGGGAGCTCGAGCGAGCGCGGACCGGCGAGATGCTGGACATCGTCGCGACGATCCAAGAGGAGCAGGACGCGATCATCCGGGGACCGCTCACAGGCCTCGTCGTCGTCCAGGGCGGGCCTGGCACGGGGAAGACGGCGGTGGGCCTGCATCGAGCTGCGTACCTGCTCTACAACCATCCGGAGCTCGAACGGACCGGCGTGCTCGTCCTCGGGCCGAGCCGTGCCTTCATCCGCTACATCGCACAGGTCCTGCCGTCCCTCGGCGAGTCCTCGGTCGTGCAGACCACGATCTCGGACATCGCCCCACGCGTGCGGGTGCGCGCCGAGGACGATCCGGCGACCGCGGCCATCAAAGGTGACGCGCGAATGGCCCAGGTCGTCTTCCGCGCGCTCGGTCTCCTGCGGGGGCGGCTCACGCACGAGGTCACCCTCACCGCGCGCCACGTCCGCATACGCCTCGGCCCAGAGACAGTGAACGCGATCGTGGACGCGATCGCCCACGGCCCTGCTCCCTACAAGGCGGGACGTGCCGCCCTGCGCGCCCGGCTGCTCGCCTTGTGCCGGCAGGTCCTCCGGGCTCGCGGTCGGATCGAAGCCACCGAGGTCTGGCTCGCACCCGAGCTCGGACGATCACGGGGGTTCACGGATCTCCTCGACGGTCTCTGGCCGACGGTCTCCCCGAACCAGCTCGTGCACCGTGTCCTCACGGACAAGGCGTTCCTCCGCGCGGCCGCCGAGGACCTGTTGTGCGCCGAGGAAGTCGACCTTCTCGTTCGCCCCCCTGTGGCCTCTGCCGCGAGAGGCAAGTGGGCGAAGGGGGACCTTGCGCTCCTCGACGAGGCGAATCACCTCATCAACGGCAGGACGCGCACCTACGGGCACATCGTCTGCGACGAGGCGCAGGACCTCAGTGCGATGCAGCTCCGCATGCTGACGCGCCGGACCTCCAACGGCTCGATGACCGTCCTCGGGGACATCGCCCAAGCGACGGGCGCCCTGCCGTACGGGAGCTGGGAGGAGCTCATGCCCCACCTGCCGCACGCGTCGGAGGTTCGGCGCGAAGAGCTGACGCTCGGTTACCGCGCCCCGGCGCAGATCCTCGACTTCGCCTCGAGGCTCCTGCCCGCCTCGGCTCCGTCGGTGCGCCCGACCTCGTCGGTCCGAGAGGGCCGGTTCTCTCCCGACGTCCGGAAGGTCGCCGCCGAGCACGTCGAGGCCGAGTCGATGACCGCCGCCCTCCAACTCGCCGACGAGGGGTATCTCGTGGGGCTCATCGTTCGCGACGGCACGCTCTCCAGCGCGTTCGAGAACGCCGCTCGCCATGACGCCAACGTGGGGCACGTCGAGCGCGACGGCATCTCGAGGCGTGTGACCCTCGTCCCTGCCCCCGCAGCGAAAGGACTCGAGTTCGACGCCGTCGTCGTGGCGGAGCCGGCCGAGATCGCCGCCCGAGACCTGCGCGGCCTCCGGCTCCTCTATGTCGCGCTGACGCGGCCGATCCACAAGCTCGTGATCGTCCACTCCCTGCCCCTCCCGGCGCCGCTGGCCGTCTGATGCGTGGAGGCCGTCCGGCGTCGCAGGCAACCTTTGCAGCATCGCGCACGTCTTGGTGGTAGTGGTGTGGGAGCTGCGGAGGTCGCGAAGAGGTACGCGGCCATGAGATTCCGGTTCGCCGCCGCGGACATCTGGGTGACGCCGGCCGGCTTGACGCTCACACTCGCCGGCTACCTGAACGACTACGGGATCGCGACGTTCCCGACCACCTACGGAGGGCTCGTGGCGGGCGCGAGCTTCGCCATCTCCCTCACCACAGTGAACCCGGCTACCGAAGAGGCCTTCCGGTGACACCGTCCGCGCCCATCACGTTCGTCGCGACGCCGCACACCTGGGAGTTCCTCCTCGCCCTCCAGCAGGTGGTGCTCCGCTACTGGACCGCGGTGACAGCTCAGGGCGTGCAGCTGAACGGATTCGGCCCGAGCATCCAGACGGGCACGCTGACACTTCGGGTTGAGGATCCCACAACACCGCGCACTGCAGCCGTCCTCGACACAATGTTCGGTGCGGGCAACATCTCGATCACCAAGGGGACGCCCGCGAAGTTCACGTAGCTCGGTCCCCTGCCTGTCGTCGCGCCACGGGCGCCCAGATCGAGCACCGATCTGCGCGGGCTCCGAAGTAGTGTGCGCCGGTGCCGGAGTGGCAGACCATCTCGTCCCTTGCGACGGCGGGCGGCACGCTCGTGCTCGCCGCCGCCACGTTCTCCGCCGTACGGTCCTCCAATCGCTCGGCCCGCGTGGCCGAGGAGTCACTGCTGGCGGGGATCCGTCCGCTGCTCATGCCTTCGCTCGCCGGCGACCCGGTGCACAAGGCCCTATGGGGCGACCGGCACATCGCAAAGGTCGAGGGCGGCCGGGCGGTCGTCGAGCAGGAGGGCGGCGTCATCTACCTCGCCCTCGGGCTGCGGAACGTCGGTGCGGGCATCGCGATCATCCACGGTTGGTTCGCCATGGCGTACGACCCCTTCGACGGGTCCACGCACCGGCCGCCCGAGGAGTTCCGCCGCCAGGGCATCGACCTGTACGTACCGGCGGGGGGCACCGGCTACTGGGAGGCGGCCATCCGCGACGCTGAGGACCCGATGCGGCCGGCCGTCGAGACGAGTCTGGCAACTCGTGAGCCGTTCCGCCTCGACCTCCTCTACGGCGACCAACGCGGAGGACAGCGGACGATCACCCGATTCATCATGGTGCCGGCAGAGGACTTCTGGTACGGGCAGAGCTCACGTCACTGGAGCCTGGACCGGCCAGACCCCCGCTGACCGCGCCGGACCGTGGGCGGGCCGACCGCCCGTCGGGAGACCGCAGCTCAGCGCATGTCCTCGACCACTGCGGCGTCCACCGTCCCGCCACCGTCCGCGCCGCCGAGCACCGTCCGCAGTGCACCCGTCTCCGGTGCGTACCACTCGAGCAGATCGCCCTGGCGCGTCGTCGGCTCGTCGCAACTCGGCGTGACCAGCACCGCCAACTGGCTCCCGGCGGCGCCCACGCCGGCGACGCTGCCGGCGCCGGGCACGGTGACCCGATGCGGGGCGCCGTCCTTTCCGACCTTCACGAGCCACGTGGTGCCGCACGCCCCCGCCTCGGCGATGACCTGGCCGCCCACTGTCCACGCGTCGATGTACTCGCCGCCTGTGGTGCTCGACGCGACCACGCGCGGAGGACCCCCGCTGTCCGCCTGCACGAGCAGCTGGTTGGCGCACGTCTCGAGGAAGTCTGACCCGCTCCACCATCCGTCGAGCGCGCATGTCCGCTGACCCGGGGGCGGCGGCAGGAAGCCCCGGGCCGACCCTGTGTTGGCGACGACGTCGAACCCGCCTGCGGCTTGGAGGACGAGCTCGTTCCCGCGCGATGTCTCGGCGACGGTCCCCCCTGCGTTCGATGCGGTGCCGCCGTCCGGCAGCACGGTCGGGTAGGTCACTTGGAGCGTCCCCGACACGCTGTAGCGACGAGCCGGGGAACCCGGCACGAGCAGCGCAGTCCCTTCGGGCTTGGAGAACTTCACCTCGTAGGCTGTCGAGCTGCTCGGAATGGAGAAGACCGCCTCGGCCCCCGTCCGCAGGTCTTCGGTGGCGAGCTGCGACGGGCCGACTGTGCCCGATGTCGACGGCATGAGGAAGAGCGCTTCGGTGCCGCTCCCGGACCAGTCGAGGAGGCGGTCAGACGGTGCGGAGCCGAGGTCGTAGCGGCCTCCGGCTGGATCGACGAGGAACAACGTCGCCGGTCCTGTGCCCTGACCTGTCACGAAGCGCACGGTCGAGCTCCACGTCGCAAGCAACCACCCTTCGCCGACCTCCGACCAGGGCACGGCGGAGCGACCGGCCACGACGTTCGCTGCGACCGCCGCTGGGGCGGTCGTGGTCGTGGTGACCGTGGCTGTCGTCGATCCGTTCCCGGCGGTCGACGTGGTCGTGGCACCACCGCGGGGGCCGTTGGTGTTCGCCGCGGTCGGCGACGCGGTGCACGCGCTCACGAGGAGGCCGAGAGAGAGCAGGACCGCTCCGACCCGCCTGTCGCGGCCGACGCGTCGCCATGATCGGCCGGTCACCCCCACCGAGCGCCATGGTAGTTCTGCAGCTTTGCGGTCGTCGCCAGGTTTGCGGTCCTCGCCGCCTTCGCTGGGCGGCAGCCCTCTACGGGCCGATACCCCGGCTCACGAGAAGGCGCTCGCAGTCGGAGGCGTAGCCGACCATCCCCGCGCAGGTGCTCGGTCGCCCTCGCGTGCGAGGCGTCCAGGAGCCGCTGGAGCACCCGGAGCTCTTCTTCGGTCTCGTGCATGCCGGAGCCTCTCTTCGTGTGCTTCCGCGATCCAACAGTAGAGAGCGGGTGTCACCGTCCGGCAGGTGCCGACAGCACCACGCCCTGTTGCGCGCCATGGCAACGCTCGCCGGCGCGCTCGCACGCGACGATCCCTACGCGCCGCCCCCTGCGCGCCGCCCCCTGCGCGCTCTTCCTCGGCCTGCGCCCGGCACATCGTGCACCACGTCCGTCGCTCGGGTCTGGGTAGCCTCGACGGCGTGCCCGACGACAGGACCGGCCCGTCCGCCGCGTGGCCGCTCTTCGGGATCCGCCTCTCCCTCGGAGACGTCGCCCTTCGTCCAGTGACGCGTCGGTCAGCGCCTCCCCGAGGACTACCCTGCCGTCGATGGGCGACATAGCCGGTCCGTCATCCGACGAAGAACCCGACATCTCCGCGAGAAACGCCGCCCAATTCGGCCCGCATCGCTTCTCCGCCGGGGAGGGAGGGGGCAGCGAGGAGTTCCGGGGCGGCCGGTTCGACGTCGCGGACCTGCGTGGCGCCCGGTTCACCGACTGCGACCTGTCGGGCGTGACGATCAGGGACGGCTATCTCGTCGACGTCGACGTCTCGGGGTACGTGCGCAACCTCACCGTCAACGGCGTCGATGTCACGGGCTTCGTCAACGACGAGGTCGACCGGCATCACCCCGAGCGCGTGCAGCTGCGAGAGGCGGAGAGCACCGACGAACTCCGGGCGCTCTGGGACACCGTCGAGCGCCGCTGGGCGTCCGCCATCGAGCGGGCCCAGCGCCTCCCGGCGCATGAGCGCTACCGGCGCGTCCACGACGAGTGGTCGTTCGCCGAGACCCTGCGCCACCTCATCTTCATCACCGACGCGTGGGCGAGTCGCACCATCCTCGACGATCCGAGGCCCTACCACCCGATCGGTCTCCCCCAGAGCTGGTACCCGGCGGCGGACGCCGCCTCCCTCGGCATCGACCTCGATGCCGCCCCCGACTTCGCCGAGGTCCTCTCGGCGCGAGCGGACCGGACGGCCGTGATGCGACGCATCGTCGCCGGGCTGACCGACGAGAACGCCGGACGGCGGTGCAACCGCTCCCCGGCCCCCGGCTACCCCGACGAGCACCCCTCCGTGCTCGAGTGCGTCGTCGTGGTCATGGACGAGGAGATCGAGCACTACCGCTTCGCGGTGCGCGACCTGGCGGTGCTCGAAGCCGGATAGCCGCCTCCGACCTCGACGACGACGTCATCGGGTCCGAACGTGTGGAGGGCCATCACGACACGGAGGGCCGCGGCGTCGGCTCTCGCCACGTCGAAGGCGCAGAGCCCGGTCACGCGCTTGCGCTGCATCAGCGCCTCGGCTTCGGTCTCCCAACCCACCCATGCATCCAGACGGCGGACTCCGGCGATCAGGCTCGTGTTGTCAGCCGTGACACGCAGTCCCGCATAGCCCATCGACACCGCGTCTTCTGCGGCGCGTTCGAACGTACGCCGTTGCACGAAGGAGTCCACGATGCGGTCGGGTCCGTAGATCTCGCCCGTGCTGAGCACCAGTAGCGCACCACTGGCGACGAGCTCGGAAGGCAGCCGGTCGGGGTCGGGGTCGTCCGACACGAATATGAGACGCTCCCCGGCGGCAAGCCCCGCAGCGAGGAAGGACGCAGCTCGTTCCTCGAACACCCGGGTGCCGTTGAACGTCCACCCGGCGTGGCCGTTCGCCCGTCGCCCGTGCTCGTGCACCGGCGGTGACCACCCGTCCGCTCGACGGCTCGCGCCGGGTTCGTGCGGACCCCCGCCGTCGGACACCATCGGTGCACACTACGTTCCTCGGCCGCCTACTTGGCGCCTCGGCCAGGAGTCGACGTCGACCTCGACCCGGTGCCGGCTGGCGTTCACGACCTCTCCCGCCGACGCGGACTCTCCGCTCCTTCTCGTGCAGCTCGCGCCGGCGACGCAGGACCTCGAGGCCGACCGGCGACGGCGTGCGCCCTGGTCGACGAGCGTGCCCGAAGGGAAGTCGACCAAGAACCGCGTGCACGTCGACGTGCAGGCGCCCGGCGGGCCCGAGCCCTCTCAGTCCTCGTCGCGGTGGACGTTCCCGGGGCTGAACGCGGGGATGCAGACGGCGAGGTAGTCCGCTCCGTGCGGCGTCGAGTAACGGACGCGCTGGCCCGCCAGCGCATGCACGGCCTGGCCGGGACCGACATCGAAGGCGCCGGAGGCGTCCTCCACACGGACCGCGCCGGACAGCACGACGGTCCATTCGTCGAACTCCGGGCACTGCCACGGCTCTGCCCAGCCCGGTGGGCTCGTCATGTGCGCGACGCTCAAGGCCTCGTCGCCCGTGTTCACCCGCCCGACGTGCTCGCGAATCGTCTTCGGCGGCGTCCCCGCTGCGGCGACGACCGTCGGCGTGTCGATGAGGCGGGCCACGGGTCCCGAACTGTACCGGGCGCGCTGCGGAGGGCTACGTCTCGGGGAGCCAGCTCGGCCAGGCGGATGTGACCGCGCCCTGGACGGGGCCCATCATGAGCCCCGCGGGGGCACCCAGCATTGTCAGCAGTTCCGAGAAGTTGGCGCCGTACGCGGTAGGCAGCGAGCTCGCCCCGGCCGCTGTGCTCCACTGGCCCATGGCGCGTGCCAGCGACTCCCCGTTCCCCGGCGGGTCCGCCCACCCCGTTTCCAGGTTCGGGTAGGCGTCCACGAGTGTGCCCAGGACGGTGTCGGAGTTGACCTGCTGCCCGATCGACACCCGGGGGACCACGTTCTCCGCGACGTACACGATGTCGCCGACCGCCGGGCCGTCGACCAGTTGGTAGGTGATGAACCCATCCCCGGGCCACCCTGTGTTGGTGGTGTTCAGCACCACGCCGTCGCCGATCGCGTAGATGGGGCCGCTGCCGGCATAGTCGACGCCTTGGTCCACGCGCTCGGGCGTGAGGCTCGCGACGGCGCGCAGCGGGTTCTGGTAGCCCCCGAGCTCCACGGCGATCCCGACGACAGGACGCCCGAAGCGGGCGGCGGAACCGAAGAACGGCGCGTCGCCGAACGTGAACACGCCACCGTCGGACGCGGTGAGCCAGTAGCCGCCGTCTGTGGGGGTTGCCGACATGCCCACGATCGGCTTCACGAGACGCTCGGCACCCGTCGAGCCGTGGAACGTCGCATTGCCGAAGGTGAAGATGCCCCCGTCGGACGCGACGAGCCAGTAGCCGAGGCCCGTCGACGTCACGGCCATTCCCACGACCGGCGCCTTCAGGTGCATCGCGCCGGTCGAGCCGTGGAACGCGGCGTCGCCGAAGGTGAAGATGCCACCGTCGGACGCCACCTCCCAGTAGCCGCCGCCTGTCGGCATCGCGGCCATGCCGACAACCGGATCCTTCAGACGGTGACCGCCCATCGAGCCGTAGAAGACCGCATTGCCGAAGGTGAAGATGCCACCGTCGGACGCCACCAGCCAGTAGCCGCCCCCTGTCGGGGTGGCCGCGATGCCCACGACGGGCTTCGCGAGTAGATGGCCGGCCATCGACCCGCGGGAAACGGCGTCACCCAGCGTCTCGACCGCGCCGTCGGCCGCGGCGACCCAGGCACCTTTCCCGTCCGGAGTCGGCGCGGCAGCGACGAACGTTGACGCCGGGTTGGCCTGGCCCGAGGAGCTGAGCGCCGCACCGAAGCCGATGAGACCCCCGTTGGCTGTGACGAGGCTGTAGCTGTGGCCGTCGAGGACGGAGTCCGCGCGCGCGGTGCCGGAGGTCCGCGCGGTGCCCGACCCGCTCGTCGTACCCGACACGCCGGTGGCCCCCGCCGTGCCTGCAGCACCGGCGGTCGACGGCGCGACGGCGACCGCCGTGACCCCGACGGCCACCAACGCGGCGGACAACACTCGCAGCGCTACACGGTGAAGAACCCCTCGCCCCATCCCTTCCACATCGTACGCAATGGTCGCGTCAGCGGACAAGGAATTTGCAGAAGCATCATGCGCAGTTCCCCTCGGCAACGACCTGGTCGCCGGCGTCGATCAGCTCGAGGCGGTTGCCGAACGGATCCTCGACGTAGACGCGCCGCAGCCCGGGCAGCTCAACGTCCGCCCGCCACGGAAGCCCTCGGGCGTCGAGCAGCGAGAGAAGGTCGTCAAACCCGGCCACACGCAACGCCGGATGCGCCTTCTTCGCCGGGCGGAAGTCCTCTTCGACACCGAGGTGGACCTGGACGTCCTCGGCTGCGAACCACCTCCCCCCGCGTGCCGCGAGGATCGCCGGCTTCGGGCGGACTGCGAAGCCGAGCACGCCGCAATAGAACGCCTCGGCCTCCGCCTCGCGGCCGGTCGGCATCGCGAGCTGCACGTGGTCGAGGGCGGTGACGCGAACCGGCACGGGTTGGATGCTGCCACCCTCCGGGGACCCCGTGCACACCGCGGACCCCGTGCACACCGCGGAACCCCGTGCACACCGGGGACCCCGAGCGTTTCGTCCGCTGGCTCCGCCGGATGGTTCCGTCCGACGGCTCCGCGGTCGTCGAGCCGTATCGTGGACGTATGTCCGTCACGGCAGCCTTTTCGATCACGCCCCTGGGCGGCGACGCCGTCGGAGAGGACGGGTCGGTCGGCCGTGTCATCGCAGAGGTCGTCCGAGTCGTCCGCGACTCGGGTCTGCCGCACGAGACGAACGCCATGTTCACCAACGTCGAGGGCTCCCTCGAGGACGTGCTCGCGCTGATCGGCCGCTGCGTGACGCAGGTCATGGCGCGCGCCCCACGAGCGAGCGTCGTCGTGAAGCTCGACGTCCGACCCGGGGTGGCGGACGCGCTCCACGGCAAGGTCGCGTCGATCGAAAGACAGATCCAGCGCGGCCCTTAGATCCGCCGGAGGGTTCGGATCACCCTCAGCGCGCGGTGTCCGGTCGCCGAGATCTTGAGCCCCACTGTTCAATCGGCGCCGCCCATCACCGGGCGGGCGGGCCTGCCAATTGTTCGATTCTCGAACTATCGATGGACTACTCTCCGTCGAGACACGATGCCCGCTGCTCCCGACCGATCCGCACCAGCGACCGCACAGGCCCGATCCGGGCCGGTGCGGGCTCCCCATTCCTCTGCCGACACGGCTCCCGCGTCGTCGGCGCGCACGGTCGAGGCCGTTCGTAGCCTCGCCCGTGCCGCCCGACTGCTGGAGCGGGCGAGCGGCGAGCTGGGTCTCGCGCAGTATCGGGTCCTCTCTTCGGTCGCTGCAGGTGAGGACCGCGCGTCACGGGTCGCCGAACGCTTCGAGCTCGGCCGGCCGACGCTGAGCGCAGCGGTGGACACGCTGTGCCGGGCGGGACTCCTCGAGCGCGCGGTGGTGGCGACGGACCTGCGTGCGTCCGAGTTGCGCCTTACCTCGGAGGGTGCCCGGGTCCTCGACGCCGCCGAGGCCGACATGGTCCGCGTGCTCGACGACGTCTTCCGGCGCCTTCCGCCTTCGACGACAGCCCCCGAAGCACTCGCCGCGCTCGGGGCGGCTCTCGACGAGCGGGCGCGGGAGCGTCACGCCGCCCCGTCGAGCCGGCGACCTTCGCCGCCCTCGCCTCCCTCGCCGCCGTGCGCCGCGGAGTCCGCGACGTGACGGCCGGTCGTCCGCCCGCTGCCGCCGACCGTTGGATCCGGCGCCTCTGGGGCTACATGCTCCGCCACCGCCGCAACGTCGCCCTGTCCATCAGCGCTGCGATCTTCGGGGCGGTGTGCCAGACCGCGGTCCCCCTCGTCGCCCGCGAGGTCGTCGACACAGTCATCGAGCTCCACACGACGCCGCTCGCGCCCTGGCTCGCCCTCCTCGCGGCCTTGGCGCTCCTCGCGTTCGGCGCGGCGCACGTCCGCCGGTACCGCGGCGGTCAGGTCGGGCTCGAGGTGCAGTACGACCTGCGCAACGACATCCACGCCCACCTCCAGGCGCTCGACCTGCAGACCCTGTCGCGGATGCCGACGGGCCAGCTGGTTGCTCGCGCCAGCTCCGACACCACCCTCGTCCAGGCCCTCTTGAACTTCATCCCCATCATGGGCGGCAACGTCTTCCTGATGGCGATGTCGCTCGGGGTCATGATCTACCTCTCGCCGCTCCTCGCGGTGGTGAGCATGGTGATCGCCCCGACGCTCGCACTCGTCTCCTACCGGATGCGATGGCGCGTCTTTCCTGCGACGTGGGACGCGCAGCAACGTGAGGGCGAGCTCGTCTCCATCGTCGACGAGGACCTGAACGGCGTTCGCGTCGTGAAAGCATTCGGACAGGAGCGACGCGAGGTCGAGCGTGTCGTGGAGTCCGCGAAGGACCTTTACAGCTCCCAGATGCGCGCCGTACGCCTCCAGGCCCGCTACCAACCGGTCCTCGAGGCGATCCCCTCGTTCGGCCAGGTCGGCATCCTCGCGCTCGGCGGTTGGATGGCGCTGCACCACGAGATCAGCCTCGGCACGTTCCTCGCCTTCTCGACCTACGTGGTCGCGCTCATGTCCCCGGCACGTCAACTGGCCGGCGTGCTCACTATCGGCCAGCAGGCCCGCGCGGGACTCGACCGGGTGTTCCAGCTGCTCGACACGCCGCTCGCGATCGCCGATCCGCCCGACGCGGTGACCCTGCCACCACTCCGTGGCGACATCTCCTTCGCCGATGTCCACTTCGGCTACGACGGCGGCCCACCGGTGCTCGCCGGGGTGGACCTCGACGTGCACGCGGGCGAGCGCATCGCCGTCGTCGGACCGAGCGGCAGCGGCAAGTCCACGCTCGCGATGCTCATCGCCCGGTTCTACGACCCCACGTCGGGGTCGGTCACGGTCGACGGCGTCGACGTGCGGCGGGCATCGCTCGACTCCCTCCGCCACCAGGTCGGCATCGTCTACGAGGACAGCTTCCTCTTCTCGGACTCCGTGCGCGCCAACATCGCCTACGGCAGGCCGGACGCGACCACGGACGAGATCGTCGCCGCCGCCCGGGCGGCGTGCGCCCACGAGTTCGTCGAGGCGCTGCCCCGGGGATACGACACGGTCGTCGGCGAACGCGGGCTCACCCTCTCGGGCGGCCAACGACAGCGGATCGCCCTCGCACGGGCGATCCTCTACGACCCGCGCCTCCTCATCCTCGACGACGCCACGAGCGCCATCGACGCCCGCACCGAGGCGCAGATCCACGACGCGCTGCGCGAGGTGATGGCCGGACGGACCACCATCCTCGTCGCCCACCGCCGCTCGACCCTCCACCTCGCAGACCGGGTGGTGGTGCTCGCCGAAGGGCGAATCGTCGCGGAGGGCAGCCACGAGGAGCTCGTCGCACGCAGCGCCCTCTATCGCTCGCTCCTCTCGGGACTCGACGACGAGGAGCACGCGGAGGCGGTACGCGGAGGCGTCGACGCGCTGATCGACGCGTCCGCGACGGCTTCGGCACGGTCCGCCGCGCCGATCGCGAACGTCCCCATGGCGCCCACCACGCCGTCCCCTTCACCCGCGTGGCCCGCGCCCCGCCCCGGCGGGGCGACGGGCTCCCCCGGCTCTGGCGGCTCGGCAGTCACGGGCGGCACGGTCACGGTGCGCTCGACGATCGGTCCCGGGCTCGGGGGCGCCGGCGGGGGCTGGAGGATGAGCCTGGTCCCGACCCCCGAGCTCCTCGCACGAGTCTCCGCACTGCGGCCCGTGCGTGACGTCGCGGAGGTCGACCTCGACCGCGACACGCGCCAAGATCGGAGTTTCCGGCTCACCACGCTGTTCTCAGAGTTCCGTTGGCCCCTCTTGCTCGGCCTCGTCTTCGTGGTCGTCGACGCGCTGGCGAGTCTCGCCGGCCCGATCCTCGTCAAGACCGGCATCGACGGGGGGGTGACGGCACACGCCGTGTCGGTCCTCTTCCTTGCCGCGGGGATCTACTTCGTGATCACCGTCGGGGACCTCGTCGACCAGATCGCCGAGACCTTCGTGACCGGCCGTACGGCACAGCGCATCATGCTGTCGCTCCGCGTCCGGATCTGGGCGCAGCTCCAGCGGCTCTCACTCGACTACTACGAGAGCGAGATGGCCGGCCGCATCATGACGCGCATGACGACCGACGTCGACCAGTTCGAGTCGCTCATGGAAAACGGCGTGCTCTCGGCACTGGTCGCCATGGTCACGTTCGTCGGGGTCGGGGTTGCGCTGGTCGTCATCAACCCCGAGCTCGGCCTGTGCACGCTCTCGGTCGTCGTGCCGCTCTCGGCAGCCACCGTCGTGTTCCGGCGCAAGGCGGCGGTCCTGTACGACCAGGCCCGCGAGCGCATCGCGATCGTGAACGCCGATTTCCAGGAGAGCCTGTCGGGAGTGCGCGAGGCGCAGACCTTCGTCCACGAGGGGGCGACGCGCGCCCGCTTCCAGCGGCTCGGCAAGGACTACCTCGGGTCCCGGGTGCACGCCCAGCGGCTCGTGGCGACCTACTTCCCCTTCATCCAGTTCCTCTCCGGGTTGGCGCAGGTCATCGTCCTCGGCGTCGGTGCCGAGCTGGTCGCGGCCGGGAACATGAGCACCGGTGCGCTGATCGCCTTCTTCCTCTACATCGACATGTTCTTCTCCCCGATCCAGAGCCTCTCCCAGGTCTTCGACGCGTGGCAGCAGACGCGCGTCTCGGTCGGGAGGATCTCCGAGCTCATGCAGATCGACACGAGGACCCCCGATCCCGCAGAGCCCGGACGGGTCGGGCGCCTGACAGGCCAGGTGGTCCTCGACGGGCTCCACTTCTCGTATCCCACGGCGCCGGTCCGACCGGGGCTCGCCGCACGGCGAC
This sequence comes from Acidimicrobiales bacterium, assembly GCA_035534455.1. GTDB lineage: Bacteria > Actinomycetota > Acidimicrobiia > Acidimicrobiales > RAAP-2 > JAJYVT01. The sequence continues at coordinate 108,637 of DATLRV010000032.1, read as the reverse complement.
GGCGAGGGCCGGCGGACCCGAAGCTCCTCGTCACCGCGGACGCCATCCGCCGTCCCCCCGAGGCCCTGCGCGGCATCGACCTCGCCATCGCTCCCGGCGAGACGGTTGCCCTGGTCGGCGAGACGGGTGCGGGCAAGTCGACGGTCATGAAGCTGATCGCGAGGTTCTACGACCCCGACGTGGGCACGGTCGCCGTCGACGGCCACGACCTGCGCGACGTCACCCTCGGCGAGTACCGCCACCAGCTCGGCTACGTCCCCCAGGAGGCTTTCCTCTTCTCGGGCACGGTGCGCGACAACATCGCCTACGGGAGGCCCGAGGCGGCGGACGCCGACGTCGAGCGCGCCGCCCGGTCGGTGGGCGCCCACGAGTTCATCGCCCAGCTCCCCGGCGGCTACCACCACGTCCTCTCCGAGCGCGGGCGGTCGCTCTCGGCCGGCCAGCGACAGCTCGTCGCGCTCGCACGCGCCCAGCTCGTGGACCCGGCGATCCTCCTTCTCGACGAGGCCACCTCCAACCTCGACCTGCCGACGGAGGCCAAGGTCGCCGCAGCGGTGCGCGAGGTCACGCGGGAACGGACGACGGTCCTGATCGCCCATCGCCTCCAGACGGCACGCACCGCGGACCGCATCGTCGTCCTCCATGCCGGCGGGGTCGCGGAGTCCGGCACCCACGAGGACCTTCTCGAACAGGGCGGACGCTATGCCGCGATGTGGCAGGCCTTCGAGCTCGTCGGCGGCACGGCGCGAGGCGCCGGCTGACCCCGGCCCGCTCCCCCGTCAGCCGAGCGCCGGGAGGACCTCGTCCGCCAGGAGCGACAGGTGGTCGAGGTCCGAGAGGTCGAGCACCTGGAGGTAGATCGTCGACGCACCCAGGTCGCCGTAGGCACGACATCGCGCCGCCACCTCGCGAGGAGTGCCCGCCGCTCCGTGTTCCCGCAGCTCGGCGAGGTCCCTGCCGATGGCCCCGGCGCGCCGCTGCGCGTCCTTCTCGTCCCTCCCGCAGCACACGACCACGGCGGCCGAGAACCGCAACGTCGCGGGGTCGCGTCCTGCCGCCTCGCACGCGGCGCGCACCCGCGTGTACTGGCGCGCGGCGTCGTCGGGCACGAGGAACGGCACGTTGAACTCGTCCGCGAACCGGGCCGCGAGCCGCGGGGTCCTCGATGGGCCGCCGCCGCCCACGATCACCGGCGGGTGAGGACGCTGGCGGGGCTTGGGAAGCGCCGGGCTGTCCTCGAGCCGGTAGTGGCGCCCGGCGAACGAGAACCGCTCGCCCTCGGGCGTCGTCCACAACCCGGTCACGATCTCGAGCTGCTCTTCGAGCCGCTCGAAGCGCTCGGTGATCGAAGGGAACGGGACGCCGTAGGCACGGTGCTCGTCCTCGAACCACCCTGCGCCGAGGCCGAGCTCGACGCGCCCGCCGCTCATCTCGTCGACCTGGGCGACGGTGACCGCCAGCAGGCCCGGGCTGCGGAAAGTCGCCGAGGTCAGGAGCGTCCCGAGGCGGAGCCGGCCGGTCTCGCGCGCGAGCGCGGCCAGCGTCGCCCACGCGTCGGTCGGCCCGGGCAGGCCGTCGCCCCCCATGGCGACGAAGTGGTCGGAGCGGAAGAAGCCGTCGAACCCGGCCGCCTCGGCGTGCTGCGCGACCCGGAGGAGATCTTCGTACGAGGCCCCTTGCTGGGGCTCGACGAAGATCCTGACGCGCACTCCGACGACGCTACCGGGCCGGGAGTAACCCGGCCGCGCCACGTCGCCACTGGCCGTTGCTCGGGGCCACCGGGTCGGCACCGCCGTTGCACCGGGAGCCGCGAGTACCCTCGGATGCGGCATGGCCGACGACACGAGACGCGCCGCGCGGCGGGGATGGATCCTCGGCTCGGCGTCCGGGCTGGTGGCGGTCGCCGCGCTCGTATCGGGCTCGGCGTTCGGCAAAGTCTCGACACCCAAGCTGGACCCCCGCCTCATCGCCTGGATCAGCGCCGCCGCACTGGTCCTCTTCGGCGTGGTGGCGACGACGCGCCTCTCCAAGGCACTGGCGCATCACATCTCGTCGAGTGCGGCGGCAGCGGCCGGCGGCGCGGTCCGGGTGCTCTCCGCCGCCGTCGGGTACCTCATGGTGATCTTCGGCGTGCTCGCCGTGCTGGCCGTGCCCATCGACCATCTCCTCGTGGGTGCCGGACTCGCGGGCATCGTGCTCGGCATCGCGGCGCAGCAGAGCCTCGGCAACGTCTTCGCCGGGCTCGTCCTGCTGTTCACGCGGCCCTTCCACGTCGGGGACCGCGTCCGCGTGCGCTCCGGCTCGCTCGGGGGGATCTTCGACGCCAGGGTGCGCGAGATGGCCTTGACCTACGTCACGCTGCAGACCGACGAGGGGGAGTACAAGATCCCGAACTCCGCGATGCTCGCGGCAGCCGTGGCGCGCACACCGCGGACCCCATTGCCTGGTACGTCGTCTCCGGCTACGCCCCAGACCCCGCCCCGGGCCGCCGGCGCAGACGCCGACCCGGCCGGCTGACCGCCAGGGCGTCAGAGCGCCGGCGCGGCACCGACCGGTGCTTCCACGCCGGGGTCGTCGGCCGGCCTCTCGACGCCAGCCGGGTCGCCCTCGTCGTAGCCGTGGAGCGAGTCGCCGTCGCCGACCGCCCGGCGCCGACCGTCGGCATCCTCGCCGTGGCCGTAGCGGTCGTGGACGTCGGTGCGCAGCCGGATCTCCGGCAGGAGCCAGGTGAGGAGGAAGGCGACGCCCATGATCGGCACCGCGACGAGGAAGACGGTTCCGACCGTCGACGAGTACGCCGAGATGATCGCGTGGTGCACGGGAGCAGGGAGGTGCTGCAGGGTCCCTGGGCTCACCGACGCGCCGAGCCCGCTAGGTACCGCATGGCCGTGCAGCGCGGCGGCCATGCGACCCCCGATCAGGTTGGCGAAGATCGCGCCGAAGATCGCCGCGCCGAAGGATCCGCCGATCGAGCGGAAGAAGGTCGCCCCGGCCGTCGCGATGCCGAGCTCGGCGTGGGGGACGGCGTTCTGCACGGCGATCACGAGCACCTGCATGACGCCACCGAGGCCGAGGCCGAGCACGATCATGTAGAGGTACATGACCCCGTCGGGGGTCGTGGCGGACACCGTCGAGAGCAGGTACATCCCGAGCGTCATCACCGCGGAGCCCACGACGGGGAAGACCTTGTAGCGGCCGATCCGGCTGATCAGGATCCCCGAGACGATCGAGGTGAGCAGCATCCCCCCCATGAGCGGCACGATCTGGAGCCCGGCGACGGTCGGCGTGGCGCCCTTGGCCACCTGGAGGAAGACGGGCAGGAAGGTCACCGCGCCGAAGAGCCCGAAGCCGACCACGAAGCCGACTGCGCTCGTCGCCGCGAACGTGCGGTTGGCGAAGAGGTGGAGCGGCAGCACCGGCTCACGCACCCGGCGTTCGACGAGCGCCCACACGACGAGGAGCACCACGCCTCCCACCCCGAGGATCGCGATCGGCACCGACGACCACGCGTACGTCGTCCCGCCCAGGGAGGCGACGAGCACGAGCGCGGCGACCGCGGCGCTCAGCACGAGCGTGCCGACGTAGTCGATGACAGGCTTCTTGGCGCCACGAAGGTGCGCTGGGAGCACGACTGCGGTGACCACGAGGGCTACCGCGCCGAGCGGGAGGTTGATGTAGAAGACCCACCGCCAGCTCGCGTGCTGCGTGAGGAAGCCGCCGAGGAGCGGTCCGACCACGGTCGCGATCGCGAAGACCGCGCCGAACAACCCCTGGTAGCGGCCACGCTCGCGCGGCGACACGACGTCGCCGATGATCGCCTGCGCCCCGACCATGAGACCGCCTGCACCGAGGCCCTGCACCGCACGGAACGCCACGAGCATCACGAGGGAGTGACTGAACCCCGAGAGCACCGAGCCGACGAGGAAGATGGCGATCGACGCCTGGAAGAACGACTTGCGGCCGTAGAGGTCGCCGAGCTTGCCCCACAGCGGCGTGGACACCGTCGCCGTGAGCAGGTAGGCGGTGACGATCCACGCGATGTGGGACGCGCCGCCGAGGTCGCCAACGATCGTCGGCAGCGCGGTCGACACGATGGTCTGGTCGAGCGCGGCGAGCAGCATCCCGAGGAGGAGCGCCGAGATCACGAAGAGGACCCGGCGCCGGTCGATTGCCGGCACGTCGCCCACCGCGGGCGCCCCGGCCGCGGGCCAAAGGGCGTCGGGTGCCGCGTCCGTCACGGTTGGGGTTCCGCCGCTCATCGTGCCCGCACCGATGCCGCCGTCATCGTGTCGCTCGTGCCGCCCATCTCGCTCCCGTCCATCCCACCTGCGTTGGTCTCCTTCGTGCCGTCCGCCTCGGGGGCGGTGAGCCCCAGGGCCGCGCACGCCACCTCGATCGCCGTGCGCCGGAGCACGTCGGGATCCTCGTCGGGCTGCGCGTGCACCAGCGCGCCGTGGACCGCCGTGAGGGCGGCACGCGCCCTCGCCCGTTGCGCGGTGTCGGGGGTCGCCTCGCCGACGAGGAGCGGCACCAACCGGCGGAAGAGGCGGATCGCCGAGTGGAGCCCCGCGCTCTCCTTGACGGACGGGTCGATTGCCAGGACCCGGATCAAATGCGCGTGCCGTCCGACCAACGTCACGTAGCCGACAACGAGGCTGACGCGCGCCTCCGGGCCGTCGGTCGGCTCGCCCGCGGCGATCAGCGCCTCGAGCTCGTCCCTCACCGGGCGGACCATGGCGGCCAAGAGGTCGTCCTTCGTCCGGAAGTGGTAGTAGAGGGCCGCCTTGGTGAACCCCAGGCGCTCGGCGATCTCGCGGGTGGAGGTCGCCGCGTACCCCCGGTCGGCGATCAGCTCGAGCGCGACCTCGAGGATCTTCGCCCGGGTCTGGTCCCCGGCATGCGCGTGGCCGTTGGGGCCGCGCGAGGGCTCACGGGGGAGGTTGCGGGCCGTCTCCGGCCCGGCATCCGCGCCGGCCATCACGGTGTCCGGTCCGCTGTCCCACACCATCGCGCCAGAGTAGGCGCTCGACTTGCCGGTCGACAAGTAGGTAACTTACTGAACGACAGGTAAACATGCCCTCGCCCGCGGTCTCACGTCGGTCTACGTGGACCTGCAGACCTCGAGGGGCCACGACTGCGCGCTGGTGAAGCGTCGGGCCAGGGCCTGCACCCATGGCGCGCTTCCTTGCCGCTCCGCCGCGCCGACGAGCACGGGACCGCGGCGCGGAGATCCCAGCGCTCGAGGCGCTGACCCCGCTTTCCGATTTGTTCTTGTTCAGCCGGCGTCCCGGCGGGGCACGTCGGACCTCACCGGGACGGCACCGGCCGCGGCACGAGCCCCGACCCGCTGCGACCCGCCCCTCGCGCGGGTGCGACCGAACCAGCCCTCGCGCTCGAGCTGCGCGTTCAGCTCACCGCCGATCAGCACAGCCAGGGAGGTCAGATAGAGCCAGAAGATGAAGATCGCCACCCCGGCGAAGCTCCCGTAGGTCTTGCCGTAGGAAGCGAAGGTGGAGATGTAGAAGGAGAAGCCGAGGGATCCCACCAAGAAGACTGCGGCGGCGAGGAGGCTCCCCGGTGTCTTCCACCGCCAGATCATCCCGCCCCGGTTCGGGCCGACCGCGTAGTACGCGGAGAACAGGAGCGAGATCAGCGCGAACGCGACGACCCATCGGACAACCGTCCAGCCGACGTTGAACGCCGTTGTCGGGACCGGGATAACCCCCTTGATCGCCGAGCCGATCGGCTGTCCGAACACGATCAGTGCGGCCGCCGACATCCCGAGAACGCCGGTGAGGACGAGCAAAGGGAGGCCGCGGACGCGCCGCGCCGTGAACTTGCGGTCCGTCGGCACCTCGTAGGCGACGTCGAGGACCTGCTGGAGCACGGCCATCGCGCTCGTCGAGCTCCACAGCGCGATCAGAACGCCGATCACGACCGCGAGCGCCGAGCCCGAGCTCTTCTTCGTCGCCGCGTGCACGGCCGTCTCGAACACGCCGGCCGCCCCCGACGGGAAGGCCTTGGAGATGCCGTGGGTGAGGTGGTGGAGCGCCCCCGCACCGAGGTTCATCAGCGTGAGGACGCCCAGCGCCGCGATGATCGCGGGAAAGAACGCGAGGAAGCCATGGTAGGCGAGGCTCCCGGCAGAGACCGACACCCGGTCGCGTTTGATGTGCGCTCGCATCTGGACGAGGGTGGCCTTCCAGCCGGTGCCTCCCCCGCCGCTCGCAACGCCGACCGGGCCATCGGCGACGTGTCCCGGCTGCGACGACGGCACCGCCACCTTCCCCGTTCCTTGGGCTGCCACGGTGGGGAGGTAGCCGCAAACGGCCCGCGCCAAACGGCCTCCGCCGTCCAACCCCGATGTCACGGCGACCTGACGAGGGCGAGGTCCATGAAGGGCCGCGTGGCCCGTACGTTTACCGCGGGCCTGCGCCGGATCGGCTCACCGCTCCCCTAACGACGGCGCTGCTCGCGCCGGAACCGGAGCAGGCGGATCAGCTTGCGCAGGAGGAAGGCCATGAGTTCCGAGCCTACGCCGGGCTCCGCACCCCGGGGTCGGTGACGACGTCGCGGATGGTCCGCCAGACGCGTTCGGAGCTGAGCGGCATGTCGACGTGGCGCACGCCCAGTGGAGAGAGGGCGTCGACGACCGCGTTCTGCACTGCGACGGTGGCGCCCACGGTGCCCGACTCCCCGACCCCCTTGATGCCGAGCGGGTTCCTCGGCGACGGCGTCACCGTCGAGCCGAGCTCGTAGGACGGCAGCTCCGCGGCGCTCGGGATCCCGTAGTCCGCGAGGGTGGCGGTCAGCGGGTTGCCGCGCTCGTCGTAGCGGACCTCTTCGAAGAGCGCCTGGGCGATCCCCTGGGCCAGGCCGCCGTGGACCTGGCCCTCCACGATCGCCGGGCTCACCACCGTCCCGCAGTCGTCGACGGCGACGAGGCGACGGAGCGACACCCGGCCGGTCTCGAGGTCGACCTCGACCACCGCGACGTGCGTCCCGAAGGGGTAGGTGCCCTCCGCCTGTGTGAACTCCCCCTCCGCGTGCAGCCCCCCGCCGTCGGCGGCCGCGGCCACCTCCGCCCAACTCAGTGCGGTCGCCGGCACACCGGCGACCGCCACGCCCCCGTCCGCGACGACGACGTCGGCGGCCGCGACCTCCAAGAGGCCAGAAGCGACCTCGCGGGCCTGGTCGAGCACGGCTCGCGCCGCGGCCACGACGGCGTTGCCGGCGAGCTGGCCCGAACGAGACCCGAAGGTGCCGATCCCGGTGCGGACGAGGCTCGTGTCCGAGTGGACGACCCGCACGCGGTCGGGGCCGACCCCCAGCACGGTGCCGACCAGCTGGGTCAGCGAGGTCACGAGCCCCTGGCCGTGGGGAGAGGCCCCGGTCGTGACGACGACGGTGCCGTCCGCGTCGACCGTCACGGCGCCGAACTCCCCGCCCGAGCCGCTGATCTCGACGAACGTGGAGAGCCCGATCCCGAGCGCGACGGGATCCTTCCGTCGCCGGCGCTCGGCCTGCTCTCCACGCAGCGCGTCGTAGCCGGCGAGCTCGAGGGCGGCGTCGAGCGCTCGTGGGAAGTCGCCGCTGTCGTAGACCGCGCCGGTGGCCGTCGTGTACGGGAAGTCGGCAGGCTCGAGGAGGTTGCGGCGGCGGACCTCGACGGGATCCATCCCGAGCTCGGCGGCGAGCATGTCGACCGCCCGCTCGAGCATGGCGGTGGCCTCGGGGCGCCCGGCGCCCCGGTAGGGCCCGACCGGCGTCGTGTTCGTGACCACCGCGAGCGAGGTGAGCGAGAGGCGCGGGATCCGGTAGGGGCCGTTCGCCATGAGCCGGCCGGTTCGAAACGGGATGCCGCCGCGCCAGGGGTACGCGCCGACCTCGGTCACCGTCGTGGCTTCGAGCCCGACGATGGTGCCGTCGCGGCGCGCGCCGAGCGCCACGTCCTGCACCTGGCCGCGCCCGTGACCCATGGCGACGAGGTTCTCCGAGCGGGTCTCGACGTGACGGACGGGCCGGCCGAGCCGTGCCGCCACGGCGGCGACCACGATCTGCTCGGGGTACACCCCGCCCTTGGCGCCGAACCCCCCGCCCACTGCCACCGTGCGCACCCGCACCGTTCCCTCGTCGACGCCGAGCGCCGAGGCGATCCCGCGGCGGACGGCGAAGGGTGCCTGGCACGTCACGACGCAGTCCAGCCGGCCGTCGGGACCGGGCGTCACCAGGGTCGCATTGGTCTCGATGGGCACCGCGGCGACGCGCGGGTTGTGAAACCGTGCCCGGACGACGACCTCTGCGCCCTCGAGCGCGCCGGTGACCGTCGGTCGCGCCTCGAGCACCACGTTCGTGCCGAGCGACGGGAAGAGCAGGGGGGCACCGGGGGTGAGCGCGGCGAGCGGATCGACCACCACCTCGAGAGGGTCGACGTCCACGACGACGTGCTCCGCGGCGTCCACCGCGGCCGCCGCCGACTCGGCGACGACGACGGCCACGGCCTCGCCCACGAACCGCACGCGCTCGGTCGCCAGGCACGGGCGCGCGACCTCGGCGCGCGGCGGACCATCGGGGCGGGGCCACTCGGGGAGGTCGCCCAGCCCCAGGTCGGCGGCCACGAACACCGCGACCACGCCGGGCTGCGAGCGCGCGTCGGCCACGTCGGTTCCCCGCAGCACGCCGTGCGCAACGGTGGAACGCACGAAGACGGCGTGGAGCATGCCCTCGGGGGAGAGGTCCGCCAGGTACGTGGCGGCCCCGGTAAGGAGCGGCGGGTCCTCGAGGCGGTCGATGCGGTGGCCGAGCACGCTCACGCTCGAGGTCCCCTGCGACGACACCCCGGTGACTCTATCGAGGCACGCGAGGTCAGCTGTCGAACGCCGGGGTGCCGGATGCCGGCAGACAACCCGGCGTCGGGGCGAGGCCGGGCGCTCAGGTCGCGGTCAGGGACGCCCGTCAGCTCGCGATCTTGCGCGCCCTGGTGAAACGCCGTGGCTTCTCGGCTTCGGGCGCGGGCAGGAGCGTCGCGACGGCCGCGAGGTCGGCGGCCCGCTGGCAGTCGTCGCACAGGTACTGCCCGTCACGCAGACGCGTGAGCCCGTTGGACTTGCACCCGACGCAGGTGTGGCCGAAGTAGACAACCTCGGTCGGCTCGTCGCGCGTGGTGATCTTCGCCAGGCTGTTGAGCCGATCGGCGACTTCCGGGCGCAGGTCCCACCCGCGATCGGTCCGCTCGAGGAGATTCCAGGACAGCATGTTCCGCAGCAGCGGGTCGAACCGCTCGATCGGGTGGTCGCTCATCGTCTCCGAATCCCCCTTCGCTTGTCGACCGCGCCGCCTTGGTCTACCGGTCGGTGGTTCGTGGTACCCGTTCCCCCATCGGAGCCGACCGACACGTCCATTGTGCCAAATGCGGGACGCATTTGTCTCGCAGAACGTAAGAATTTCGACCCATTCGGACCGGCACGGCGCGACACGGCCACAACGCGCGCTCCCAACGTCGACGTGCCGCGTCCGGTACGTCGACGTGGGCGGGTGACCGCCGACATCGACGAAGCCTGCTGAGCGGGCCGTTCGCGGGGGGACCTTCGACCCTACCGTTCGTTCGAGGGCCCGATCATGCTGGCGGTCAATGGTCGACGAGCCCGATGCCGCGTCCGTCGTCTTCCTCGCCGACTCGGTCGAGGTGGAGGGGGCGGGCTGCGACGCAGAGCACTGCCTCCGGTGGATCGGGCCCGAGCTCCTTCCGCTCGCCCGTGAGGCGACGGAGACCGTCGAGGCGCTCGTCGACGTCGGCCCCGCGCTCGGGGGCCATGTCTTCGGGGTCCCGGTCCGCGTGCATCTGGGGCCGTCGTGGACACGGGGCGGAAGCGTCGCGATCCCGATCCGCTGGGAGGCCGTGAGCTTCGGCTCGCTCTTCCCGGTGCTCGACGGCACGCTCCTCATCGCCCCACTCGCCGGCGACCGCTGTCGCCTCGGGATCGAGGCCAGCTACCGACCGCCGTTCGACGGGGTCGGGAGGCTGCTCGACCGGGCCATCCTCCGCCGGGTTGCGGAGTCGACGATCCGGTCGTTTCTGACCCGGGCGGCACAAGGACTTTCGGAGGCGGCGGGGAGGTCGGCGCCCGAGCCGTCCTGACGCGCGCCAGGTTGGGGCGCGTCGTCAGCCGATCCTGCCGCCGTGACCCCCCCAGTACCGGTCGCGGAGCAGCCGCTTGTACAGCTTCCCGGTCGGGTGGCGCGGGAGCTCGTCGACGAAGTCGACGCTCCGGGGGCACTTGAAGTGGGCGAGGTGCGCGCGGCAGTACGCGACGAGCTCGTCGGCGAGGTCGGGCCCGGGCACCACCCCCGGACTCGCCTGCACGACCGCCTTCACCGCCTCCCCCATCTCGGCGTCCGGCACGCCGATCACGGCCACGTCGGCCACGGCCGGATGGGTCGCGAGCAGGGTCTCGGACTCCTGGGGGTAGACGTTCACGCCGCCCGTGATGATCATGTACGACCGCCGGTCGGTCAGGTAGAGCCACCCCTCGTCGTCGACGTGGCCCACGTCGCCCACCGTGGTGAGCTCGCCCGCGGCGTCCCGGTGCTCCCTCGTCTTTTCGGGGTCGCCGAAGTACTCGAAGGTGGGCGAGTCGCGGAACCAGATCGTCCCGTCGACGCCGGCCGGGCACTCCTTTCCCTCCTCGTCGCGGATGACGATCTCGCCGAGCACCGCCCGTCCCACGGTCCCCGGCCGCGCCAGCCACTCCTCGGCGCTGGCGTAGGTGAACCCGTAGGCCTCGGTGGCGCCGTAGTACTCGTGGACGATCGGCCCGAGCCAGTCGATCATCGCCCGCTTGACCGGCACCGGGCACGGCGCAGCCGCGTGGGTCACGTTCTCCAGGGACGACACGTCGTAGCGATCGCGCACGTCGGGAGGAAGGGCGAGGAGCCGGTGGAACATGGTCGGCACCATCTGGCAGTGCGTGACCCGGTGGCGCTCGACGAGCGAGAGCCACTCGAGCGCGTCGAAGTGCTCCATCACGACGACGCCCGCGCCCGTCCTCAGCGCGGCGGAGACGGCCGCCTGCGGTGCGGTGTGGTAGAGCGGCGCCGGGTTCAGGTACGTCATCCCCTCCCGGTAGCCGAACAGGTGGCGTACGAAGCGCATGCCTGTCAGCGACTCGGCCGGGGTCATGTCCGGGAGCGGCCGGCAGATGCCCTTTGGCCGGCCGGTCGTCCCCGACGAGTAGAGCATCGCCGAGCCGAGCTGCTCGTCGGGAACGGGGGTCGTCGGGAGGTCGCGGGCGAGGTCGTCGAGCGACTCCCAACCCTCGGCCAGCTCCTGGACAGCCCCGTCCGCAACCCCGTCCGCAGCGGGACCTCCGATCCTCCCGCCACCCCCCCGCCCCCGGGTGTCCGCCATCACGCGGTGCTCCAGCGCCGGGCACCGGGCGGCCGCCGCGACCGCCACGTCCGAGAGGTGGGCGCCGGCGAAGAAGACCCGCGCGCGGCAGTCGTCGACGACGTATGCGACCTCGTCGGTCGTCAGATGCGTGTTGACGAGGGTGTAGTAGAGGCCGCTCCGCTCTGCGGCAGCCTCGATCTCGAGCATCGCGGGCGAGTTCTGCGAGAGCACCGCAACGTGGTCGCCCCGTCGCAGGCCCAGCGCCCGCAGGAGGTGCGCGATCTGGTTGGCCCGTGCTTCGAAGGCGCGGTAGGTGACCACCTCGCCGCCCGGCGACATGACGATCGCCGGCTTGTCCGGGTGCTCCGCAGCATGCGCGGCGGCGTACATCGGACGAGCCTACGAGTACCGCTGCCGCCGGCGGGCGGGAAGCCCGGGCGTCCCGGCGGGCGGGCGGGTTCCCTCGTGCGAGGCGGTCCAACCGAGCAGCCGGTCGAGCGGCCACGTGTTCACCACCCGTTCGGGGTCGATGCCGGCATCCACGGCGAGCCCGGCGCCTACGCGTTGCCACTCGAGCTGGCCCGGCGCGTGCGCGTCGGTGTCGATCGACACCACGCAGCCGGCCGCGACGGCGAGGTGGAGCAGGTCGGGGGGCGGGTCCTGGCGCTCGGGACGCGAGTTGATCTCGACGGCGGTGCCCGTGCGGGCGCAGGCCTCGAAGACGGCGTCTGGGTCGAAGGAGGACGGCGGACGTCCCCTTCCCACGACGATCCGGCCCGTGCAGTGCCCGAGGATGTCGGTGTGCGGGTTCTCGACCGCCGCGACCATCCGCGGGGTCATCTCCTTCGATTCCATGCGGAGCTTCGAGTGGACCGACGCCACCACGACGTCGAGGCGTGAGAGCAGCTCGGGCTCCTGGTCGAGGGCACCGTCGAGGAGGATGTCGACCTCGATCCCCGTGAGGACCCGGAACGGCGTCAGCCGTTCGTTCAGCTCGTCCACCACGTCGAGCTGGCGGCGCAGCCGGTCCGCGTCGAGGCCGTGGGCGACAGTGAGCCGAGGGCTGTGGTCGGTGAGCGCGAGGTACCGGTGGCCGAGCGCGACCGCGGCGAGCGCCATCTCCTCGATCGGGCTCCCGCCGTCGGACCAGTCCGAGTGGCTGTGGAGGTCACCCTGGAGCCGGGCGCAGAACGCGGCCACGTCGGGTGTGCTGGCCGTCTCCCGGCGCGCCTCGAGGTCCGCGAGGTACGGGTGGACCTCTCCGGTGAGGGACGAGACGACGACCGCGGCAGTCGTCGGGCCGAGGCCGGGAAGTTCGGCGAGCCGGCCCGACGTCCCGAGGGCCGCCACACGCTCGGGGCCGGCGTCGTCGATGCTCGCCGCGGCGCGACGGAATGCCCGCACCTTGAAGGTCTCGGCCCGCGACGCCTCGAGCAGGTAGGCGATGCGACGGAGCGCCTCGCTCGGCCCCGGTGGCGCCGCCCCGGCGGCCCGGCCGGAGGTCGAGCCGGCCTCAGTCCCGCGGGGCGATCTCGACGGGACCATACGTCGTGACGGGTCGGCGGCGTGCGGTGCCGATCACCCGCGTCGCGGAGAGGGCCGCGGCGAGCGCCATGAGGCCCATGGCCGCGTAGAACGCCGCGTGCAGGCCGTCGGTGAACGACCCGGCCAGCTGGTGGGTGAGGTGCGTGGTGCCCACGAAGATCGCGAAGGCCACCCGGTGCGGGATCGCGCGGCCCGCGACGAGGATCGCCACGGCGAAGGAGAAGACCATCCCGACATTGGAGAAGGTCCGCAGGACACCGGCCGACACCCCGAACAGCTCCGCCGGCGCGGCCAGCATGACCGCCGTGTTGTTGGCCGGGAAGAAGAGCCCGGCGCCGAGACCGCTCACGATCGATCCCGCGACGACGAGCCACACCGAGCTTGCGATCCCGAGCTGGGCGTAGATCAGGAGCGCGCCGATCTGGATGCTGAGCCCGACCGTCGCCGGCCAGACCGGGCCGGCCCTGTCGGTCAGCCTGCCGCCGACCGGGCCGACGAGCGCGGACACGAGGTAGCCCGGCACGAGGAGAAGGGAGGCGTGCAGCGGGGTGAAGTCGCGCACTCCCTGGAGGTACATGATCACGAGGAAGAGCACGGCGAAGTTCGCCATCGCCTGGAAGAGCGACGCCAGGAGCGCAGGGGTCAACGTCGGGGTCGTGAAGAGCGAGAGATTGAGCATCGGCGCGCTGCGGCGGCGCTCGACCAGGAGGAACACCCCGAGCAGCGCGACCCCGCCGGCGAGGAGGGCGACGACGCTGGAGCTGAACGAGGTGGTCGCCAGCTTGGTCATCGCCCACAGGACGCCGAAGAGCCCGGTCCCGAAGAGGACGATGCCGGGCAGGTCGAGGCGCTCCCTGCGGCGCTCCCCCTTGTCGTGCAGTGCCCGCAGCGCGAGCGCGACCGCAACGAGACCGGTGGGGACGTTGATCCAGAAGACCCACCGCCAGTCGACGTAGGTCACGATGACGCCGCCGAGGAGGATCCCGAGGATCGCGCCGACGCTCCACCCCGCCGCGGTGAAGCCGTAGGCGCGGCCACGTTTGGCGCGGGGGAAGGTGTCCGCGATCACCGCCCCACTGTTCGCCGAGATCAGCGCTCCCCCGACGCCCTGGACGACCCGGTAGGCGATGATCGTCGCCTCGTTGCTCGCCAGCGCGCACAGCGCCGAGCCCACGATGAACACGACGAACCCCGCCTCGTACATGCGGACGCGCCCGAACATGTCGCCGAGCCGTCCGACCTGCGTGGCGAGCACGGTGATCACGAGCAGGTAGCCGATGATCACCCAGATGACGCCCGAGAGCGCGACGTGGAGCGACCGCTCCATCGAGGGGAGCGCCAGGACGACGATGGTCGTGTCGATGGCGGCCATCAGTACGCCGATCACGATCACGAGGAGCGCGAGGCCGGTCTTCGCCTCGCCGGCGTCCTCGGGATCTCCGCCGACCGTGCCCGAGCCGCCCTCGTCACGGCTCGAGCGGGCGCGCCGGAGCGCCGCTTCGGTACGTGCGGTCACCCGGTGCATCCTATGGCGCCACCCCCTCGGGGAGCGGCGAGGCACGCTGGCGCCGGGGGCCGCGAACGCCCAGGATGGGGGCGTGCACGACGACCCCCGCCCCACGAGCTCCCACGGTGCCGCTGGCGCCTCCAACCCGGTCGCCTTCACCACCGGGTCGCCCGAGACGGTCCTTCCGCCGGCGGACCCCGACGCCGCGGCAGCGACCGCAGCGGCGATCGCCGGACCCGCCGGGGAACGGCGCACAGCGCTGTCGTCGGTCGCGGCGTGCTGGCCGCGGCACCTCGACGCGTGGGCGCACCTCGCCGAGATCGCGACCGTCCATGCGGACCGCTACGCCTTCGCCCGCGTCGGCTACCACCGCGGCCTCGACGCGCTGCGGGCCGCCGGATGGCGCGGCACGGGGCTCGTTCGGTGGGCGCACGAGGAGAACCGCGGCTTCCTCCGCTCCCTCGACGCGCTACGGGCGACCGCGGCCGCGATCGGGGAGGCCGACGAGGCGGAGCGGTGCCGCCAGTTCCTCCATCAGCTCGATCCCGACTGGCGGGACTGAACCCTCGCTCGAGCGGTCGACGAGAGATAAGAGTTCCTACAAGATCGAGGTTTTCCGGGCGCTGCGTCACCGCGCGCTCGTAGCCTGGTTCTCGATGAGCGCACGCACGTCGCAGCACGCACCAGATCGTCGGGATGTCGACGGGCCGAGCGCGACGCCGCGCCCCGACGGCTCGGCGGCCCACAGCCTGCGCATCGGAAGGATCCTCGGCATCCCGCTCCAGGTGCACTGGAGCTTCCTCCTCCTGCTCGGCCTCGTCGTGGCCGCGGAGTGGCCCACAGGCGCGGCGGCGATCGGCGGCGGACTCGCATGGGTCGTGGCCCTCTTCGCCTGCGTCATCGCTCACGAGCTCGCCCACTGCCTTCTCGCGCGCCGGCGCGGTGGCACCGTGCTCGGCATCCTGCTCCTCCCGATCGGCGGCGTATCGCGGATGGAGCACCTCCCGTCCTCGTCCGGCGACGAGGCCGCGGTCGCCGCCGCCGGTCCGGCGACGAGCCTCCTCATCGGTGGCATGTTCCTCACGGTGGGCGCCATCCTCGGCGCCGCGATCTGGCCGCCGACGCTCGTCGCGGGCTCGTGGTGGGCGCGTCTCGGATGGCTGAACCTGTTGCTCGGCGCGTTCAACCTGTTGCCGGCGCTGCCGATGGACGGCGGACGGGTCCTCCGCGCGGCGCTGGCGCGGCGGCTGCCGCGGCTCGCGGCGACGCGTGTCGCCTCCTCGGTCGCGCGCGTACTCGCGCTGGGCCTTCTCGTCGCCGGGATCTTCTACGACTTCTGGCTCGTCCTCATCGGGATCTTCGTGCTGCTCGGCGCATCGCGCGAGGAGGCCATGGCCCGCGCAGAGGAGCGTGCCGCGCGGCGGGGGCAGCCCTCCGGCTGGTGGGGGAAACCGTATCCGCCTGCGGGCGGAGAGTCCCAGCCGGCGGGATCGCCACCGGACGCGTGGTCGCCGCCGCCGGACGCGTGGCCGCCGCCGTGGGGGCAGGAGCCCTCCCCGCGAGCGGGCCGCTCAGCGATCGACGTCGCGGTGGAACGCCGAGGTCCGGACGCCGCCGGCGGCGAGGCGGGCGGCGAGAGCGTCGGCGAGCACCACTGAGCGGTGCCGGCCGCCCGTGCAGCCCAGGGCGACCGTGAGGTAGGACTTCCCCTCTTGCTCGAAGCTGGGGAGCAGCATGCGCAAGAGCTCCTCGACCTTGTCGAGGAAGGCAGCCGTGTCCGGGAGCGACAGCACGTAGTCGCGGACCGGCGCGTCGAGCCCCGAGAGCGGCCGGAGCTCGTCCACCCAGTAGGGGTTCGGCAGGAACCGGCAGTCGAGCACGATGTCCACGTCGAGCGGGATCCCGTGCTTGTAGCCGAAGGACACGATCGACGTCTGCATGTGCGCGGTGTGGACCGGGTCGCCGAACAGCTCGATCACCCGCTGGCGCAACTGGTTGGTGTTCAGGTCGCCGGTGTCGATCACGACGTTGGCCGCGCTCCGCAGCCCGTCGAGGAGGCGCCGCTCGTCGGCGATGGACTCCTCGACGCCACGCGCCGCGAGCGGGTGGCGGCGGCGGGTCCCCTCGAAGCGGCGGACGAGCACGTCGTCGGGCGCGTCGAGGAAGAGGACCCGCACGTCGTGATGCCGCCGGCGCAAGCGGTTCAGCATCGACTCGACGTCGTCGACGTACTCGTCGCCGCCGCCGCGGCCGATGACGAGTGCGACGCGCTCGTTCTCCGAGCCCGGCCGCCCGACCAGGTCGGCCACCTTGGTGATGAGCGCCGACGGCAGGTTGTCGATGACGAACCAGCCGAGATCCTCGAGCGCCGCGGCGGCCGTCGAGCGGCCCGCGCCCGACATCCCGGTGACGAAGAGAAAGTCGCTCATCCCGTGCCATTCTCCCGCGCTGCAATACGCCGTGGCGTGATGACTCCCGCTGCGGCGTCCCCCGCGCCCGGCGCCGGGCTCCCGACGGCGCCTGCGTGCAGCCGGGCATGGACGGCGCGTGCGACGCGGTCGGGCAACCACGCCAGCGAGAGCAGCTCCGCTTCGCCCGCCGCCCGCAGGGCGCGCACCCCGCCCAGCTCCTTCACCAGGCGCGCACGGCGGGTCGGTCCGAGGCCGGGCACTCCGTCGAGCACGCTGGCGGTCATCCTGCTCCCGCGCTTGCTCCGGTGGAAGGTGATGGCGAAGCGGTGCGCCTCGTCGCGCACCCGCTGGAGGAGGTAGAGCGCTTCAGAGCCCCTCGGGATCCGGATGGGTGTCGGGTTGCCGGGGCGGTACACCTCTTCGAACTGCTTGGCGAGCGCGGCCAGCTCGACCTGCCCGGTGAGCCCGAGCTCCTCGAGCACCTGGATCCCGACGCCGAGCTGACCCTTTCCCCCGTCGAGGAGGAGGAGCTGGGGGGTGTAGGCGAAGCGACGTCGCGGGGCGCGCACACCGAGCGCGTCGAGGTCCGCCGGCTGCTCCTCCAGCTGCTGCACATCCGCCGTCGCCGCGCGCGCGGCCCGATCGGTGAGCTCGCGTCGCCGGTCCGCCAACAGGGCGGTCAGCCGGCGCGTCAGCACCTCGCACATCGCGGCGTAGTCGTCGTTCCCCGGCACGTGCTTCACCGCGAACTTCCGGTAGTCGGACTTCTTGGCGAGCGCGTCCTCGAAGACGACCATCGACCCGACGTAGTCGGTGCCCTGGAGGTGGCTCATGTCGTAGCACTCGATCCGAAGCGGCGCTTGGGCGAGGCCGAGTGCGTCCTGGAGCTCCATGAGCGCGCGCGACCGTGCGTTGTGGTCCGTCGCCCGGCGGAGCCGGTGCCGCGTGAGGTCCTCGCGCGCGTTGCGCACCACGGTCTCCTGGAGCGCCCGCTTGGCCCCGCGCTTGGGCACCGCGATCGTCACAGGACCGCCGCGCACCCGCCCCAGCCACTCGCCGAGCACCGAAGGGGACTCGGGCTCCTCGGGGACGAGGATGCGCCGGGGGACGTCCGCGCCCTGCGCGCCGTAGAGCTGCTCGACCACGCGCGCGGTGAACTGCGCCGAGCTGAGGTCCTCCACCTTGTCGGCCACGAAGCCCCCACGGCCCACCACCCGGCCGCGCCGCACGTGGAAGACCTGCACCGCGGCCTCGAGGTCGTCGTCGGCGATGCCGACCACGTCGAAGTCCTCGGGCTTCTCGGTCACCATCTGCTGGGTCTCGGCGGCCTTGCGTACGGCGACGAGCTGGTCCCGGAGCCGCGCGGCTCGCTCGTACTCGAATGCAGCCGACGCCTCGGTCATCTCACGCTCGAGCCGCCGGACGATCGGCGCGGTCTCGCCGCAGACGAAGGTCATGAGGTCGTCCAGCATCCGGGCGTACTCGTCGTGGCCCACGGCGCCGACGCACGGGCCGGAGCACCGCTCGATGTCGTAGAGCAGGCACGGGCGCCCCAGCCGCTCGTGGCGGCGGAACTTCGTGTCCGAGCAGGTGCGCACCGGGAAGCTCCGGAGCAACAGATCGAGGGTCTCCCTGAGCGCCCCGACGTGGCCGAACGGGCCGAAGTAGCGGACGCCCTTGCGCTTTCGGCCCCGGTAGACCATTGGCCGCGGCCACTCCTCGGACACCGTCACGGCGAGCCAGGGATAGGACTTGTCGTCCTTCAGCCGGACGTTGAAACGCGGCTGGTGGGCCTGGATGAGCGAGTACTCGAGCATGAGCGCCTCGACCTCGGTCGCGACGACGACCCATTCGACGTGGTCGGCGTGAGCCACCATCTGCGCCGTACGGGGAGGCAGCGCGACGGGGTCCTGCCAGTAATTCGGCAGCCGGTGCCGGAGCGATTTCGCCTTGCCCACGTAGAGCACGCGGCCGTCGGCGTCGTAGAACTGGTACGAGCCCGGAGCGTCGGGAATGTCGCCGGTCGGCGGGCGGCTCTGCACCCCTCCATTGTCGCGTGGCCGGTGTGACGGTCGGACGAGCCAGCCCCGCACGCCGCCTCGCCGAGCGCGCCCTCCTCGCGGTCACCAGCGTCGCGGCTGCGATCGCGGCCGGTCCGTCGCGTGCGACGCCCGCCGACGCCTCTCGAGACGAGGCGCTCGGGCTCCTCACCCGACACAGGCCTGGGGCGCGAGCGCAGGGGTCCCGCCGGGGATGAGCGTCGCGATCAAGAACGGCTGGCTCCTCGTGGACGGCCGCTGGGAGATCAACACGACCGCCTGGGTCGACGGCGACGGGCGGCGACTACGTCGTCGCCGTCATGAGCTGTCCGGAGGCCACAGGGACCGCCGGCATCGACGTCGTGGACGGGCTGTGCGCCGATCTGGGTCCGCGGTCTCCGGATAGCCCGGGCGCGCCTACAATCGCGGTACCGGGCCTGGTATCCCGGCACACCACCTCCCAGACCGACATCCCCGCGGACGGGCGACCAGGCTGTCCCCGCCGGTCACATGGGAGGCCTCCCCGAGGGGGTTCACAAGTGATCAGGCTCCAGCGTCCCCTTCCAGACCGCTACACGAGCGCGTCGCCCGAAGAGCTGGCCGAATGGATCGGCGCGGCGAAGCAGCACCTCGGCGAGCGGCTGCTCGTGCTCGGCCACCACTACCAGCGTGACGACGTGATGCGGTGGGCGGACGCCCGAGGCGACTCGTTCGGGCTCTCGAGGATCGCGGCAACGCGCCACGACGCCGAGTTCGTGGTCTTCTGCGGCGTCCACTTCATGGCCGAGTCGGCCGACGTCCTGACCGCTCCGCACCAGCAGATCCTCCTCCCCGACCTGAACGCGGGCTGCTCCATGGCGGACATGGCCGACGTCGACGAGGTCGAGGAGGCGTGGGAGGAGCTCGGGCGGGTGACCGACGTCGAGCGGGTCCTCCCGATCACCTACATGAACTCCGCCGCCGCGCTGAAGGCCTTCGTCGGCCGCCGGGGCGGCGCTGTCTGCACCTCCTCCAACGCCCAGGCGGTGCTGCGGTGGGCGCTCGCCGCCGAGTCGGGTCGCGAGGCGCGGGCCGACAAGGTGCTCTTCGTCCCGGACCAGCACCTGGGTAGGAACACGGGCTTCGACCTCGGCTACGCCGCCGACGAGATGGTCGTCTGGGACCCCCGGCGCGCGCTCGGCGGTCTCGACGAGGCGGAGGTGAAGGCGGCGCGGCTATTGCTGTGGAAGGGACACTGCTCGGTCCACCAGCGGTTCCGCCCCGAGCACGTCGAGGCGTTCCGCTCCGAGCACCCCGACGGCGTGGTCCTCGTCCACCCCGAGTGCGCGCACGACGTCGTGGAGCTCGCCGACGTCGTCGGATCCACCGACCACCTCATCCGCGCGGTCGACGACGCCCCGGCCGGCGCGGTGCTCGGCGTCGCGACCGAGATCCACCTCGTGAAGCGTCTCGGCGACGAGCACCCGGACAAAACCGTCGTGTGCCTCGATCCCCTCGTCTGCCCCTGCTCGACGATGTCGCGCATCGACCCCCCGCACCTCGCGTGGGTGCTGGAGGGACTCGTCCACGGCGTCGTGCGAAATCGCATCGAGGTGGACGGGGCGACTGCCGAATCGGCGCGTCTCGCGCTCCAGCGCATGCTCGAGATCGTCTAGGCCCGGGGTCGCCCGGAGCGGCCGTTCAGCGGGCGACCGCCTCCGACGCGGCGTCGCGCGCGCGGTCGACGAGGGCGGCGACCGGCCCTGCGGCCATGTTGGCAACCGCAGAGTTCGGCGTGCCGGGGTGCGGGCGGGTCGGAGCGAGCTTCTTCATCGACTGGAAGGCCCTGCCGTGGCGGGCGAGGTCCTTCTTCTCCACCCTCTCTCGAAGGCGAGGGTGTTCGATGGTCTCCTCCTTCTCGGCGTGCTCGAGGACCGCGGTGCGGAGGCGCCCGAACAGCCGCTCCCATGGCGGGGTGCCGATCTCGAGCCGCTCCATCTTCTTCAAGATGCCCTCGGCCTTCTCCTCCTCGTGGACCCGAGCCTTCGCGATCCTGTCCCCGTTCCCCACAAACGACCTCGTCAGCGGGTGCACGATCTCCTCTTCGGCCACCTCGTGGCGCACGAGCTCGCCCCGCAGGCGGGCGAAGGCCCCCTCGCGCCGTTTCCCGGTCACCGTGGCGACCCGCTCCAAGAGTGCCTCCACCGTCTCGTGGTCCTTCTGCACGACGTCGATCAAGTCCATGTCCTCGCTCCTGTGCCCGCATCTCCCGCCGCCCGCTGCACTACCCCCGTGCCCATCGTGGCGAAACGAGCCGGAAACAACACCGCGACCAGGGGAGACAAATTCTGCTTGCGCGACGCGTGACGCGTGCGTAGGTTCGGTCACAGGCCGGAGGGGGCGCCAAGCAGCACGTGTCGGAGATAGGGGCTTCGGATGGTCCCAATGCCCTTCGAGATGCAGGTGGGTGAGCACGACGGTGTGCTCGTGGTGCGCCTGGTCGGGCGCTTCGAGGCACCGTGTGCGGACGAGGTCCGCCGCGAGCTCCTCCGACGCGGGCCGCCGTCGCTCCGGATCGATCTGTCGGGCCTGGCCACGATCGATGCGCAGGGGCTCGCGGCGCTCGTCGCGATCCGCCACGACGTCGTCTCGGGGAGCGGCCGCATCCTCGTGCACGGCGCGACGGACGCCATCCGGGCGACGCTCGCGGCGGCCGGCCTCGACGCGCTGGTGGACGAGGAGCGCGCGGGTGACCTCCTCGCCCGGACTCGAGACGCCCGACCCGTCACCCGACTCGCCACGAAGGGAGGCCGGCATGCGCGTCGCACCCCAGTCGCCACGGCAAAGGTGGCCTGAACGGACCGGTGGTCCGCTCCCCAGCGAGGAGCCGCTGTCCTGGGACCACTTCGAGGTCGAGGTCACACACGGGCAGCCCGTCGTCGTCCACTGCCGCGGCGGGCTCGACTTCGCCTACACGGACCAGCTCCGTGAGGTCTTCGCCGGCATCACCGAGCTCGCCGTGGTTGTCGACCTCGCGAGGCTGAGCTTCGTCGACTCGACAGGGCTGTCGGTGCTGCTCAGCGCGCGCAGGGCCGTGCTCGACGTGGGGGGGGACTTCCGGATCTGCGGGGCGACCGGCATCGTGCGCCGCGTCTTTCAGGCTGCCGAGCTCGCGGACGTCCTCGACGACTGAGCGGGCAGCCGGGGACGACCACCACGCGCGGATCGCGTCTGATCAGCGTCGACTTTCAAGAACACGTCGCCGACGCGAACGGTCGCGCGCTCGTGATGGGCCACGACGAGCTCGACCGCCTCCACGCCGGGCATTTCTGGCGGTGACGCTCAGACGGTTGCGCCGAGCACCGGGCGCAGCACCTCGCCGGTGTAGCTCCCCGGGGTCTTCGCCACCTGGTCGGGCGTGCCCTCCGCCACCACCCTGCCGCCCCGGTCGCCACCCTCGGGGCCGAGGTCGACGATCCAGTCGGCGCACTTGACGACGTCGAGGTTGTGCTCGATCACGACCACGGTGTTGCCCTGCTCGACGAGACGGTCGAGCACGTCGAGGAGCCGCCGCACGTCCTCGAAGTGAAGGCCCGTCGTCGGTTCGTCGAGGATGTACATGGTGTGGCCGGTCGGACGCCGGCTGAGCTCGCTCGAGAGCTTCACGCGCTGTGCCTCCCCGCCCGAGAGCGTCGGGGCGGGCTGGCCGAGCCGGATGTAACCGAGCCCGACGTCCACGAGCGTCTGGAGGTGGCGGGCGATCGGGGGCTGGTGCGAGAAGAACTCGAGTCCCTCCTCGCAGGACATGTCGAGCACCTCGGCGATGTTCTTGCCGCGGAAGGTGACCTCGAGGGTGTCCCGGTTGTAGCGCGCGCCGCCGCAGATCTCGCAGGGCACGTAGACGTCGGGAAGGAAGTGCATCTCGATCTTGATGGTCCCGTCCCCCGCGCACGCCTCGCAGCGTCCGCCGCGCACGTTGAACGAGAACCGCCCGGGCTGGTAGCCGCGGACCTTCGCCTCGGGCGTCTGGGCGAAGAGGCGGCGGATGTGGTCGAAGACCCCGGTATAGGTGGCCGGGTTGGACCGCGGGGTGCGGCCGATCGGCGCCTGGTCGACGTCGACGACCTTGTCCACGTACGAGATGCCGTCGATCGCCCGGTGCAGACCCGGGACGGCCTTGGCGCGGTGGAGGTCGTGGGCGAGCGCGCGGAGGAGAATCTCGTTCACGAGCGTCGACTTGCCCGAGCCCGAGACGCCGGTCACCGCAATGAGGCATCCCAGCGGGAACGCCACGTCGATGTCCGCGAGGTTGTGCTCGCGCGCCCCGCGCACGACGACCGCGTGCCCCGACCCCGGGCGGCGTCGGTCGGGCACCTTGATCTTCCGCTTGCCCGACAGGTAGAGGCCGGTCATGGACTCCGGGTTCGACAGCAGCCCGCCGCGCCCGGTCACCGGGCCCGAGTGGACGACCCTCCCGCCGTGCTCCCCCGCGCCGGGCCCGATGTCGACGACGTGGTCGGCGGTCCGGATGGTCTCCTCGTCGTGCTCGACGACGATCACGGTGTTGCCCAGGTCGCGCAGCCGGACGAGCGTGCGGATGAGCCGCTGGTTGTCACGCTGGTGCAGGCCGATCGACGGCTCGTCGAGGACGTAGAGGACGCCGACCAGGCCGCTCCCGATCTGGCTCGCGAGCCGGATCCGCTGGGCCTCGCCACCCGAGAGCGTCGCGGAGGCCCGCTCGAGCGAGAGGTAGTCCAGCCCGACGTCGAGGAGGAAGCGCATGCGCTCGCGGATCTCCTTCAGGACCCGGTCGGCGATCAGGTGGTCGCGCTCGGAGAGCTCGAGCTGCTCGATCGCGTCGAGCGACCTGGTGATGGAGAGGCTGCACAGCTCGTGGATGTTCATCCCGCCCTGGCCCGTCTCGCGCCTGGCCGACAGGTCGCGCCGTCCGTCCGAGCCGCGGCCGATCGTCACCCCGAGGGACTCGGGCTTGAGCCTGGCCCCCCCGCAGGCGGGGCAGGCGACCTCGCGCATGTACTGCTCGATCTGCTCGCGACTCCAGTCCGAGTCGGACTCTGCGTGTCGCCGCTGGAGCCACGGCACGATCCCCTCGTAGCTCGTCGCATACGAGCGGCTCCGCCCGAATCGGTTCCGGTACCGCACGCTCACCTGCTTGGTCCCCGAGCCGTAGAGGACGAGCTTTCGGTCCTTGGCCTTGAGCTTCGACCAGGGCGTCTCGAGCGAGAACCCGCCCAGCTCGGCGATGCCCGCGATGAGCCCGGTGAAGTACTCGCTCCGCGCTGCCGCCCACGGCGAGAGCGCGCCCTCCTCCAAGGAGAGCGACGGGTCCGGCACGACGAGCTCGGGGTCCACCTCGAAACGCGTGCCGAGCCCGAGGCACGTCGGGCACGCCCCGTAGGGGGAGTTGAACGAGAAGCTGCGCGGTGCGGGCTCCTCGAAGCTCACGCCGTCGAACGTGCACGCGAGGTGCTGGCTGAAGGTGATCGGGTCCTGCCCCGGTTCCGGAACGCCGTCGGCGCCGACGACCTGGACCTCTGCGGTCCCACCGGTGAGGCCGAGCGCGGTCTCGATGGACTCGGTGAGCCGCTGGCGCATGCCGTCTCGCCGCACCAGCCGGTCGACGATGACCTCGATCGTGTGCTGCTCGTAGCGCGCGAGCGACGTGTCGCGCCGGTCCGCGAGCTCGACGACTTCGCCGTCGACGCGCGCTCGCGAGAATCCCTGCTTCGCGAGGTCGTCGAGGAGCCCGGAGTACTCGCCCTTGCGGCCGCGCACCACGGGGGCGAGCACCCAGAAACGGGTGTCGTCGGCGAGCTCGAGCACGCGGTCGACGATCTGCTGGGGCGTCTGGCGCGCCACGGGACGCCCGCAGATCGGGCAGTGGGGCTTCCCGATCCGCGCGTAGAGGAGGCGCAGGTAGTCGTAGACCTCGGTGATGGTGCCGACGGTCGAGCGAGGGTTGCGCGAGGCCGACTTCTGGTCGATCGAGATCGCCGGCGACAGCCCCTCGATGAAGTCGACGTCGGGCTTGTCCATCTGCCCGAGGAACTGGCGGGCATACGCGGAGAGCGACTCGACGTAGCGGCGCTGGCCCTCGGCGTAGATGGTGTCGAAGGCGAGGGACGACTTTCCCGACCCGGACAGGCCGGTGAAGACGATCAACCTGTCACGCGGGAGGTCGAGGGACACATCCTGGAGGTTGTGCTCCCGCGCCCCCCGGATCACGAGCCGCCCGGACACACCGGGAGGATATCGGTCCGCTCTGACCGCCATTCGCCACACTCTAGCGAACACACGTTCGTCTGAGAAGCGTCGGCACGGCGGAACGTCGCCGGGTGCTCCATCCCAAGACGTGAGGCCGAGGTCCCCGCGCCGCCCCCCGCGTGGCGCCGCCCGCGTCTAGTCGGGGGGCCGGCCCTCGCGATGCTGCAGCCCTCCCGGCAGCGGACGTGCGCCGTGCGGGGGAGCGTCGCCAGGAGATCCCGGGGCGGAGCACGCCCCGGGCGCCGGAGGTGCGTCGGACGGACGCACGGGTTCCTGTCCAGCCGGGACGACGGGGAGGAAGTGGGGCGACGCCGTGCCGTCGCCACCTCGGCCACGGGGCGGCGAGGAGGGGGGCGTCGGGAGCGGGGGCGGACCGGACGGCGGCGTCGCCGGGTCGGGGAGCGGGAGGTTCGGACGGGCCGGCGGCGGCCTCCCGAACGACGCGCCGTGAGGTCCTTCGGTCTGCGAATCGCCCGGGACACCGACCGCGTGCGTGCCGTCGACGCGCAGAGTGGCGTGGAGCTCGCCCCGTGTCGCCGGCGTCCGCACCCTGGCATTCGTCTGGTCGCGCAACATCGCCACGACTCTTCCGAGCGGCGGGTGGGGTGGGCCCTGCGTGCGCGACGAGCCAACCGCCTCCGGAGACCCGGCCCCCGAGGACCCGGCCCCCGAGGAGCCGGCCCCCGAGGACCCGGCCCCCGAGGAGGTGGCGCCCGGGGTCGTCGTGCGGGGCGCGCGGATGGCCGGCGTCGTGCCCCGCGTGTCGGTACCGACCAGGGCGGCCGACGGGTACCTCGAAGAGGCGGCCGCCGGCGCGGGCGTCGTGGGCGCGGCACCGGTCCCGCCGGCCGGTGCGCCGGGCGACGTTTCGGGCGTGGTCGCGGGCGTGGTCGTAGGCGAGGGCGTGGGAGTGGGCGGCACCGACGGCTCGACCCGTGGCGGTGCCGCGGCGCTGCCAACGCGGCCGTGCGGGCACGAGATCCCCAGTGTGCGGCACGTGGGATTCCTGAACGCGTGTCCGAGGGAGCCCGAGGCCCAGGCGACTGCCACGATCGCTCCCGCGACCGCCACGACCGCGATTCCCCACGCCAACGCCGGCAGCGTCCGTGTGCTCCGCTTCATCGGAGTCACCCCCTCTGGCCCTGCAAGCGTAGCCTGGAACGGCGATTGCCTCCCGAGTGCAGCCGCCCTACAGGTCCGACTCCATCGAGCTCACGACCGCCGTGGAGACGGCGAGCGCCCCCCCGAGGATCGTCAGGGGGAAGACCGGGCTCCCGTCGCTGTCGATCCCCTTGCTCCCCGCGCCCCTCAAGAATGTCGTCAGATGGCTCCCGACGACCGTCGGGCTCTCGGTGAGGAGCAGGGGCTGCACGAGCGCGGTGACGACCGCGTTCGAGACGGCGAGCGGCCCGTCCATGAGCACCACCTGCTCGCGATCGCGGTGCGACGCGCTGCAGCGGGCGCGACGCGTCGAGTCGTCAGCGCCGTCGCAAGCGGGTAGCGTCACGGGTTCAGTCCCGGTGCGCGGAGATCCAGAGGGGGCAAACCTGCAATGGCGGGAGATCCCGGCCGCGACGCGGCCCGGAGGGGGACCAGGGGTACGCCCAACACCCGCGGCGAACGGACGCGCTGGCGCATCGCAGAAGCGACCCTGTCGCTCCTCATCGAGTCGGACATGCCCCCGAACGCCCACGACATCGCGCGGCGCGCCGGGGTCTCGCACCGGCTGATCTTCCACCACTACGAGGACCTCGATGCCCTCCACGTGATGGTGAGCGCCGTCTACGCCGAACACTTCGGCCCGATGGTCCCCTCGGTGGCTCCCGACCTGCCCTTCGACACCCGCATCGAGCGCACCGCCCGCCTCCGGGCGACGCTCTACAAGTCGATCGGGAACCTCGGACGCAACACGGCCGCCCTCGCGCCGAGCCATCCGGGCCTCACGCAACGGCAGCAAGCCACCCAGCGGATCCTCTGTGACCTCCTCGAGCAGACCTTCGCGCCGGAGCTCGACGCGCTCGGGCGCCGCGACCGCAGGGAAGCGCTGGCGGCGCTCGACGCTGCAGGCTCCTGGCCGCTGTGGGACCGCATCCGCCGCTCCAACGGGCTGTCGGTCAGCGCCGCGCGGCGCGTCGTCGCCGGCCTGTTGCGCGCGGCCCTCGCCGTGCCCGCCCGAGGCACCAGCCGGTGAGAGAGCAGCGGCGCGCCGCCCGGCGCCGGATCACCCCGCGACGAAGGCCTCGAAGATCCCCTTCATCGTGAAGAAGCTCGGGAGGTCGTCGGCCCCCACCTGGATCGGGTGGCCCGTGAGCTCCTCGAGGAGGCTCAGCGTCTCGATGAGCCCGAACGAGTCGAGGTAGCCGGCCTGCCACAGCTGGGTGGTCGGCTCGATGTCGCTGTGGAGGTCCGGGCGGCGCTCGCGCAGGAACGCTTCCATCCGGTCGTAGAACGCCTCTTCGGTCATCGGGCCGAACCCACCGCCCCCGTCGCCGCGCGCGTCACCGCGCGCGTCACCGGCCCGGCCCGCCGGTGAGCGCGACGAGCACACCCTCCGAGCCGCGCAGGTCGCCCTGCTCCCACATGCGATACGCGGTCGCAAGCGCCACCGCCGCCGAGTCGCCCATGGGCACCTCGCGGTTGTGGCGCTGGAGGGCGGCCGCGATCTCCGAGGAGGTCACGTCGACGAAGCCGCCGTCGGACTCCCGGGCCGCCCGGGCGACGTAGTCGAAGCTCGAGAAGGGGTCGCCGAGGAGGATCGCGGCGGCGAGGCCCGACGGCAGCATCTCGGGGAGGCGCTCCCCCGTGCCGTTCAGCACCGCGCGGTAGGCCTTCACCATGGGCGAACAGCTCGTCTGCTGCGCGCAGAAGAGCCTCGGGCCCCTCCCCCACGTCCGGACCGCCGCGCTCTGCTCGGCCGCGCGGGCCGCGGCGACGATCCCGAGACCGGAGGCGACGGCCTGGACGACCGTGTCCACCCGGCCGCCCGCCCGCGCGACGTCGTCGAACGCCTCGAGGTAGGCGAGCTTCGCGCCCTCGCGACGACCGAGGTTGAAGAAGCCGCCCTCGGAGACCTCGCCGCGACGGAGCTCGGCGCGCGAGCGGTTCCCCGCCTCCACGTAGTCGCCCTTCACCCGGACGATCTCCATCTGGTCGGTCTTCGGGCCGAGCTGGCTCTCGGGGACGTCCTCGGACACGTAGACGCGCGCCGAGAGCTCGGGGTAGGACTCGAGCCCCCAGGCGTACGCGGCAGCCGTGTTCCCGGTCGAACTGAACACGAACCGTTCCACCCCGCGCTCGATCATGAGCGGCAGCGACACCGCGATCAGGCGGTCCTTCGTCGACCCGGTCGGGAGCACCCCTTCGACCTTCGCCCAGATCGGCACCCCGTCGAGCTCGGTCAACAGCACCGTCGGCGTCGGCTCGATCGCGATCCGGCAGGTCGCCCGGTCCGGGATGGGGAGGAGGTCCCAGTAGGTCTCGAGCGCGTCGGCGTCGCCGGGCTCGAGCACGGCGTCGGTCGGCCCGTACACCGCGTCGACGAGGCCGTGGCATGCGAGGCAACGCCCCGACAGGTCCTGATCCGTCGAGCCGCAGTCGACGCAGACGAGCGAGGTCGCCCGGACCGTCCCTCCAGACGTCGCGCCCGTCTCCGTGGTGCTCATGATCCGGACCCCTCCTCGCCTGCTCCGGCAAGCTGCCTCGTCGCGTCGGCGTCCCACTTGCCGTGGGCGTTCACCACCAGGTTAGGCACGACGAACACCCTTTCGGGCACCGCGGCGGCAGGCAGCTCCGCGCGGAGCCGCTCCAACACCCGTGCGACGAGGTCATCGTCGACCTCGCCCTCGGGCACAACGAACAGCTCGAGGCCCCCGAGGCCCTTCTGGCTGACGGCGGCGGCGGCGTGTGCCACCCCGTCGACCGACTCGGCGAGGTCGCGCACCTCGTGGATCTCGATCCGAAAGCCGCGCACCTTCACCTGCTCGTCCAGCCGGCCACGGTAGTGGAGCTGCCCGTCCTCCCGGATCACGCACCGGTCACCGGTGCGGTACGCGCGCGAGCCGCCCGGGGCGGCCGGCGCGGCTCCTGCGATGGCGTCCTCGTCGAGGAACCGGCCCTTGTCCTCCTCGTCGCCCCCGAGGTAGCCGACGGCGACGCACTCCCCGCCGAGCACGAGCTCACCCTCTTCGCCGAGGGGCACCGGGCGGAGGTCCTCGTCGAGGAGGTACGCACGCGAGTTCCACGCCGGTACGCCGATCGGAAGGGAACCCTCGGCCGGCAGCGCGTCGCGCTCGAACCGGTAGGCGGTGCAACCGACGGTCGCCTCGGTCGGTCCGTAGTGGTCGAGGAGGTGGACCCCCTCCAGTCGGTCGCCGAGGCTGGCGACGAGCGCGGCGTCGAGCCGCTCGCCGCCGAACATCACCGTGCGCGTGATGGCCCGGTAGTCGGGCCGGGCGATCCGCTCGAACAGCCGGACGTGCGACGGCGTGATCTTCACGAACGCGAACGGGCGCTCCCGCGGCGCGAGCCACGGCCGCGGGTCCCAGCTGTCGGGTACGAGCTGCACCGAGCCGCCCGCCATGAGCGGCAGCCACAGGCACGTGACCGCGTGGTCGAACCCGAGGCTCGCGAAGCACGGCGTCGAGTCGTCCTCGCCGAAGTCGGTGAGCTCCTTCGCCCAGCCGAGGTAGTTCACGAGGGAGCGGTGCGCGACGAGCACGCCCTTGGGCTGCCCCGTCGAACCCGAGGTGAAGACCGTGTACGCCACGTCGTCGCGCCGCGCCGACGGCTCGAGGGTGCCGGCGCCGCGGGGCCCGGCGTGCGTGTCGACGGTCGCGACGCCGCGCGGCAGGCTGCCGGCGAGCGAGTTCGGCTCGGCGCACATGATCACCTTCGGCCGGCCCACCTCGAGGATCCGCCGGACGCGCGCCGCCGGGTAGGTCGGGTCGATCGGCACGTACCCTGCTCCGAGCGCCATCACCGCGAGCGCCGCGGCCACGACGGGCGCGGTTCTCGTCGCCCAGATTGCCACCTGGTCGCCTTCCCCGACCCCGGCGTCGGCCAGCACGTGCGCCATCCGCGCCGCGTGCTGCCAGAGCTCGCCGTAGGACTGGGTCGGGCCGTCGCCCTCGACCGCCGGGGCGTCGGGCCGGCTGCGGACGTTGGCCGCCACCAGGTCGACCAGGGTCCCCTCGGGGAGCACGGCCGTCTTGCCCGTGAGGATGCTCGTTGCCCCTCCGGTCGGGCTGCCGTCGTGCGGGGTCGAAGTCATGGCGGTCGTGGGTTCCTCTCGGCAGATCGGGTGCGCCAGCGGGCAATTGCCCGTCGTCGAGCCACCAAGCCTAGGCCCTGCGGGCCCGGGGTCGAGTGCCCATCTCACATGTCGGGGGACTCGGCGATCAGCGCTGCAGGCCGATCACGCAGGCAGCGAGCCGGTGGCCTCCCGCTCCCCGCCGGGCTGCGCGACCGCGACCGACGTGCGCAGCGCGCCGAGCTCGTCCCGCAGCAGCGCCGCCTCCTCGAAGCGGAGCTCGGCAGCCGCGGCGTGCATCTCGCGCTCGAGCTGGGACGCGAGCTCGGCGAGGTCGGGCGGCAGGTCGACCGGTCCCGTTCCCGGCGTCCATCCCCCGCCCCCCACCGCCGCGCGGGTCCGCACGGTGCGGGCGGCCTTCCCGGAGCGGACGTCCGCGCGGCTCCGCTTGGCCCGTGAGGTGCCGCCCGCGCTCCCCCGGAGCCGCTCCAAGATGTCCGTCACGGCCTTCCGGATCGTCTGCGGATCGATCCCGTGCTCGGCGTTGTAGGCCATCTGGAGCTGCCGGCGTCGCTGCGTGGTGCCCACGGCCTCGCGCATCGAGTCGGTGATCGTGTCGGCGTAGAGGACGACCCTCCCGTCGACGTTGCGGGCGGCCCGGCCCATCGTCTGGATGAGCGACGATGCGGAACGGAGGAACCCCTCCTTGTCCGCGTCGAGGATCGCGACGAGGGAGACCTCGGGGAGGTCGAGGCCTTCTCTCAAGAGGTTGATCCCCACCAGGACGTCGACGGCCCCGAGCCGGAGACCCCGCAGGATCTCGACCCGGGTGATCGTGTCGATGTCCGAGTGCAGGTACTGCACCCGGATCCCGGCCTCGGCGAGGTAGTCGGTGAGGTCCTCGGCCATCTTCTTGGTCAGGGTGGTCACGAGGACACGGCCGCCCTTGGCGACCGCCTGTTCGATGCGGGCCATGAGATCGTCGATCTGGCCCCGGGTGGCCTGGACCACGACCTCGGGGTCGACGAGCCCGGTCGGGCGGATCACCTGCTCCACCACCTGGGCAGAGTGCTCGAGCTCGAAGGCGCTGGGCGTGGCGGACACGAAGACGGCCTGGGGCACCCGCTCCACGAACTCCTCGAAGCGGAGCGGCCGGTTGTCGAGCGCAGAGGGCAGCCGGAAACCGTGCTCGACGAGCACCTCCTTCCTCGACCGGTCTCCTGCCCACTGGCCGTGGAGCTGCGGCACCGCAACGTGGCTCTCGTCGATCACGACGAGGTAGTCCTTCGGGAAGAAGTCGAGCAGGGTGAAGGGCGGGTCGCCGGGGCTGCGGCCGTCGAGGTGCCGGCTGTAGTTCTCGATGCCCGAGCAGACCCCGGTCTCCGCGAGCATCTCGAGGTCGTGCTCGGTACGGGCGCGGAGGCGCTGGGCCTCGAGGAGCTTCCCATCGCGCTGGAAGAACCCGAGCCGGTCACGCAGCTCGACCTCGATCGAGGCGATGGCGCGCTGGATGGTCTCGTCGCCCGCGACGTAGTGGGTCGCGGCGAAGACCACCACGTCGTCCATCGGCTCCCCCATCTCGCCGGTGAGGACGTCGAAGGGCACGATCCGCTCGACCGTGTCGCCGAACAGCTCGATGCGGAGCGCCGCCTCCTCGTAGGCGGGGTGGACCTCGATCGTGTCGCCGCGAGCGCGGAAGGTGCCGCGCACGAGGTTCACGTCGTTGCGCGAGTACTGGAGGTCGACGAGGCGCCGCAAGAGGTCGCGCTGGTCCACCTGCTGGCCGACCTGGACGCCCAGGATCCGGCCCGAGTACTCCTCGGGCGAGCCGAGGCCGTAGATGCAGGACACCGACGCGACGACGATCACGTCGCGGCGCATGAGGAGGGACGACGTCGTCGCGTGGCGCAACCGGTCGATCTCGTCGTTGATCGACGAGTCCTTCTCGATGTACGTGTCGGTCGTCGGCAGGTACGCCTCGGGCTGGTAGTAGTCGTAGTAGGAGACGAAGAACTCGACCCGGTTCTTCGGGAAGAGGTCGCGAAGCTCGGACGACAGCTGCGCCGCGAGCGACTTGTTCGGCTCGATGATGAGCGTCGGCCGTTGCACCGCCTCGACGGTCCAGGCGATCGTGGCGGTCTTGCCGCTGCCGGTGATGCCCTGGAGCGTCTGGTACCGGTCGCCCCGGATCACCCCCTCCGCCAGGGCGCGGATCGCCTGCGGCTGGTCGCCGGCGGGACGGAATGTGGAGACGACCTCGAATTCAGGCACTCCGCGGGAGCGTACCAACCGGGTGTGCCGGCGATGCCCGGGAGATCCCGTCGCGAACGGTCCGCGCCTCCTGGCGCCGGGTTCCTGCGGATCGCGTCCCCCGAAGGTCGCGCGGGCCCGCCCCGGCGCGCCGGGCGGTCCCGCGTCACCCGCGCCGTCGGTCGCGCAAGTCGCGGAGCCGCCCCCACAAGGCGCCGACCGCAAGGGCGAGAGCCTCGGGGGTGGACCCGTTGTCCACGACGTAGTCGGCGAGGGCGAGGCGCTCCTCCCGGGAGGGCTGGGCGGCGACCCTGGCGCGGGCGTCCGCCTCGTCCATGCCCCGCCCCTCGACGAGCCGGCCGACGGCGACGTCCGTCGGGCAGTCGACGACGACCACGGCGCGCAGTCCCAGCGCGTCGACATGGGCCTGCCGGAGGAGCGGGACCACGGCGACGGCGACCTCGGGGCGCCCGTCAGTCGGGAGGTCGTCCAGCACCGACAGCCGCTCGACCATCGCCATCCCGATCACCGGGTGAGTGATCGCGTTCAGGTCGGCGAGCGCAGCGGGGTCCGAGAAGACCCGCGTGGCCAGGGCGGCGCGGTCCAACGTGCCGTCGCGCGAGCACACCTCGCGTCCGAAGCGCGCGACCACCGCGTCGTAGGCAGGACCGCCCGGAGCGACCACGTCTCTGGCGATCACGTCGGCGTCGACCACCGCGGCGCCACGCGCGACCAGCAGGTCCGCGACCGTCGACTTCCCGCTGCCGATGCCCCCCGTGAGCCCGATCCGCAACGGCGTGAGATCCTGCGCGGTCACGGTTGCCCGCAGGGCTGCTCGCGCGGTCGCCTGCAGACGGCGAAGAGCACGAGCGTCGTCTCGTCCACCGCATCGGTCACGTACCAACCGTCTGCGGTGACGCCCCGCGCCCCGTCAGGCGCACCGCCCGGCGCCCCGTCGGGCGCACCGCCGGGCGCCCCGCCATTCGTGCCGTCGCTCCGGGCGCGCCGCTGGCCGCGCGCGACGATGGCGTAGGCGAGCGGGAGCAGGCGCGAGTAGAGCGCCACGTACCAGGAGCGGGGGATGCGGTGGCGCAGGTCGAAGACGTCGAGCCGGAGGATGCGCGCGGCCTTGGCGCGCCGGGCGGCGAAGTCCGCCTTCACCCGTTCGTCGGCGTCCACGCCGCCGACCCAGACCTCCTCGAAGAAGGATCCGAGCAAGGACGCGAGATCACGGGGCCTGAAGAGGTGGAGGTGGAACGGGTTCTCGAAGTCTGCAGGGGCATTCGGCGTGAGGAAGAAGGCGGACCCCCCCGCGGCGGTGACGCGCGCGAGCTCCGCGACGTGCCGGGCGGGGTCGGCGAAGTGCTCGATCAGGTGCGACGAGCACACCGCGTCGAACGTCCCGGCGGCGAGGCCTAGGGCGACCGCGTCCATCTGCGCGACCGAGAAGGCCGAACCCCGGCCATCGGCCCCCGTCGCCGTCGAGCCCCGCGCCAGACCCCTCGCGGCCGAGGCTGCGTCCGACGCGTAGTCCACCCCGAGGACCTGGCGGCCCTCACCGGCGAAGCGGAGGGACTCGAACCCCTCCCCGCAGCCGACGTCGAGCACCCGGCCAGGGCCGAGCCGCTCGAGCACGGCGCAGTAGCCCGCGTCGTGGAGCGCGAGCAGCGAGCCGGGGGTGACGCCCCGCCGGGGCCGCTCCCCCGTGAGGCGTCGGCGCCGCGCCGTGAGCCGCGGCCGCCCCGCCGTGAGCCGCGGCCGCTCCGCCGACCGCGCGGAGGGCTCCGCCGGGTGCTCGTGTGCCTGCCGCGTCGTCGTCACCGCTCCCGTCGCACTCGTGCGCAGCCGCCCGGCCGGGCTGCGGCGCGCTGCCTACAGTAACGATCCGGCGGCCGCGGATGCGGGGCCCACCAGGCCTTGCGGCCGGCACGTCACTCGGCGAACCATGACCACCCGGATCACCAGCCCCGCGCCCGCACCCGCCGCGTCCGGCGGCGCTCCCGGCGCCCGGACTGCGCCGGTCGGCCCGTCGCGCCGGCGCGCCCCGGGGCTCCTGGCCCACCTCGTCGTGGCGGCCCTCGCCTTCGTCCCACTCCTGGTGGTCGACCGGGGCGTCGTGAGCTCGGACACGAAGACGTACCTCTACCTCGACCCCGCCCGTTTCCTCGGCCAGGTGGCCTCGATGTGGTACCCCACAGTGGCACTCGGCACGGTCACCCACCAGTACGTGGGCTACCTGTTCCCGATGGGGCCGTACTACGCACTTGCCGCCGCGGTCCACGTGCCCACCTGGGTCGCCCAGCGGCTGTGGCTGGGCGCCATCCTCTTCGCCGCCGGCGCGGGCGTCCTCTGGCTCTGCCGGGCGCTCGGGGTGCGCGGGCCCGGGCGTGCCGTCGCGGCGCTGGCGTTCATGCTCTCGCCGTACCTCCTGCAGTACTCGGGCCGGATCTCGGTGATCCTCGTTCCGTGGGCGGCCCTCCCGTGGCTCGTCGCCTGCACCGTGCTCGCGCTGCGCCGGCGGCACGCGGTCGTGGCGGGCACCGGGGGTGCGCGGGCCACCACGCTCGAGTCGTGGCGGTACCCTGCCTGCTTCGCGCTCGCCGTGGCGCTCTCGAGCGGCATCAACGCGAGCTCGGTCCTCTACGTCGTCCTCGCCC
Organism: Acidimicrobiales bacterium; assembly: GCA_035534455.1. Classification (GTDB taxonomy): domain Bacteria; phylum Actinomycetota; class Acidimicrobiia; order Acidimicrobiales; family RAAP-2; genus JAJYVT01. The sequence goes on along the minus strand of DATLRV010000032.1, from coordinate 73,327 downwards.
CGGTCCTGTGGCTCGTCTGGGCCGTCGCGGTCGAGCGCCGGTCGACGTGGCGCGACGCAGGGGTCGTGCTCGCCCAGCTGGGCGCGCTCTCGCTCCTCGTCTCCGCCTGGTGGATCGCAGGGCTCATCGTCGAGGCCGGGTACGGCGTCGACATCCTCCGTTACACCGAGTCGGTCCGCGCCACGAGCTCCACCTCGACCCCGCTCGAGGTGCTCCGCGGGCTCGGCTACTGGTACTTCTATGGTGGGGGGAAGTCCGGGTCGTGGACCCAGAGCGTGGTGCTCTACACCAAGTGGCTCTGGCTCGTCGCCCTCTCCTACTTCCTCCCGGTGCTCGCGTTCGTCTCGTCCGCGCTCGTGCGCTGGCGCCACCGCGGGTACTTCGTCGTGCTCGTGGTGGTGGGGGTCGTGCTCTCGGTCGGCGCCTACCCCTACACACAGCCGCCGGCCGCCGGCGGCGTCCTCGAGGCCTTCATGAACGACACGACCGTCGGACTCGCGATGCGCTCGACCGACCGCGCGACGCCCCTCGTGCTGCTCGGCCTCGCGATGCTGCTCGGTGCGGGCGTCACCGCGGTGTGCGCGGCCGGCGCGGCCCGGCGGCGCAGGGCGTGGACGGGGTGGGTGGCCGCGGCGTCGCTGTGCGCGCTGGTCGTCGCCGACAACCCGGCGATCTTCAACGGCGACGCCGCGATCGTCCCCCCGCTCACCCAGCCGGCGACGCTCCCGGGCTACGGCCTCGCGGCGGCGAGCTACCTCGACTCGACGCAGCCGGGCACCCGGGTGCTCGGGATCCCCGGCGACGCCTTCGCCGCCTACCGGTGGGGCGAGACGACCGACACGCCGCAGCCCGGGGTCCTCACGCGCCCCTTCGTCACGCGCGAGCAGCAGGTCATGGGCTCGATGCCGACCGCCGACACCCTCTACGCGCTCGACGCGCCGCTCCAGACACACATCGAGGACTGGGCCGCGCTCGCCCCGATGGCGCGTCTCATGTCGGCGGGGAACGTCCTCGTCGAGTACGACCAGACATCCGCCCGCTACGCGAGCCCCCAGGCGGTGACACTGGCGCGGTCGCTCGCCACGACGCCCAGGGGGCTCCTCCACGAGCGCGCCTTCGGGGCGCCGGGACTGCGCGTCGCCACCCCCACAACGACGACCGAGCGCCTCGCCGGCGCACCGCACGCCGCCAAGCCCCCGCCGGTCGTCGTCTACACGGTCGCCCACCCCCGGCGCGTCGTGCGGGCGGAGTCCGACACCGGCGCGCTCGTCGTCGCCGGCGACGCGGCCGGCCTCGACACGCTCGCGGCGCAGGGGCTCCTCACGACGAGGAGCGCCGTCTACTACGCCGGCTCGCTCGACGGCCGCCCGGCGAGGCTCCGGCAGCTCGCCGCAAAGGGCGCCACCCTCGTCGTCACCGACACGAACCGAAAGCAGGGCTTCCGGTGGAACGGGCTCGCCGCGAACGCCGGACAGCTCCAGACCGCGGCGAACGACGCGACAACACGGACACCCACCGACTCCCCGATCGACCTGTTCACATCGGCCCGCGACCCGACAGCGGCGTCGGGGAGCCGCACGGTCGCCGCTTACGTCGGCGCGGCGGACGTCACCGCCTCCTCCTACGGCAACCCCGTCACCTACGCCCCCGAGGAGCGCCCGTACGCGGCGCTCGACGGCGACCTGCGGACCGCGTGGGAGACCGGCACGTTCACTGCCGACGTCGACGGGCAGTGGTGGCAGGCGGCCTTCGGCCACGCCGTGAGCGCCGGCCACGTCACCGTCGTCCAGCCGCGCTTCGGGACACTGAAGCGCTCGATCCGCAAGGTGACGCTCACGTTCACAGGGGGTCACCCGGTCACCGTGCGGCTCGGCTCGGCGTCGCGCCGCCGGAGCGGGCAGCGGATCGCCTTCTCCCGCCGCACGTTCAGGACGCTCCGCATCACGATCGACGCGACCACGGCGACGAGGGGCACGCCGGTCGGCTTCGCCGAGGTCGAGGTTCCGGGCCAGCACGTCGTCGAGCTCGACCGCATGCCCACCGACCTGCTCTCGCGGCTCGGCGCAGCCTCCCTCGCCGACCCCCTGGTGCTCTCGATGACACGCACACGGGTGTCGCCGTACACGACGGCGCGGACCGACCCGGAGATGACCCTCGACCGCGTCTTCACCCTGCCGACCGCGCGCACCTTCACGCTCTCGGGCACCGCCACGATCTCGCCCTACCTCCCGGGCGACCAGGTCGATCGGCTCGTGGGCGTCCCGGGCGCGACAGGCTCGGGCGTGATCGCCAGCTCGTCGAGCCGGCTCACAGGGGCGCTCGGCGGCACCGCGGACGCGGCGGCGGACGGGAACCCGGCCACCGTCTGGCAGACCGGCTTCGGCGAGACAGACGTCGAGGGCGCGTGGCTCAGGTACCGGCTCCCGTCGCCGATCACGTTCGACCACCTCGCGCTCTCCGTCGTGGCGGACCGCCGGCACTCGATCCCCGCGACCGTCGAGGTCTCGGCGACGACAGCCACGACCGGGACGACCGAGACGCGCGACCTCGCGCTCTTGCCGATTGCGAGGAGCACGGTCGAGGGAACCACCGTCACCGCACCGTTCTCGTTCCCCGCCCTCACCGGCACACGCATCAAGGTGACCTTCACCGACGTGCGACTGCGCCACGACACACTGCTGACGGGAAGGCGGACCCCGGCGCTCCCCATCGGGATCGCCGAGCTCGGGATTCCCGGCTTGCGCGTGCCCGCGGCGCCCGCGACCCTTCCGGGTTCCTGCCGCTCGGACCTGCTGCGGCTCGACGGCAGGCCGCTCGCCGTCCGGGTCGTCGGGCGCACGGCGACCGCGCTCGGCGACGGCCAGGTGACCGTCGAGCCCTGCGGCGCCGACGCGCACGGGATCCACCTCGCCGCGGGCCGCCACGTCGTCGAGAGTGCGCTCCCCACCGCGCCCGTCTCCACGGCGCCGGCGGGTGCGGGCCCGTCGACGGCGCCGGGAGCGCTGCCGGCGGTCCCGGGGTGGAGCGTGGACCGGCTGACGCTCTCGTCGGTGGCCGGCGGCGGCCCGGCGGCCGAGGGCTCGGTGGCCGCGGCGCCAGTGCCTGCGCCCGTGCCCCGGGTGCGCGCCCAGGAGACCTCGGCGACGTCCTGGTCGGTCCACGTCACGCACGCGTCGCGGCCCTTCGAGCTCGTGCTCGGCGAGAGCCTGAACGCGGGATGGCGCGCCGTCGCCACCCCCGGACCCGGCGCGCCGGCAGGTTCCCACGCGGTCACACTCGGCAGTCCCTCGCTCGTCGACGCCTTCGCCAACGGCTGGCAGGTGGGCCGCGCGGACCTCGGTGCGCTCGGCGGCGGAACCTTCACCGTGTCGCTCACCTGGGCACCGCAACGCTGGGTGTGGACCGGGATCGCGATCTCCGGAGCAGCCATCGTCGGCTGCCTCGTGCTCGCGGTGCTGCCCTGGTGGCGCCGGCGGCGCGGGGCGAGGGCGCGCAGGCCCGCGGCGGCGCACGCCGTCACCGCGACACCGGACTCGCCGTCGCTCGCCCTCCCGATCGGTACGGACGGCGCCCGGCGGCCGAGGTGGTGGAAGATCGTCGTGCTCTCCGTGGTGACCGGCGCGCTCTCCGCGGCGATCAGCGCGCCGGTCGCGGGGGTCATCGTCGCCGTCGCGGTCGCAGCCGGCCTCGCGCTGCGCCCTCTCAGGTTCCTCGGCGCCGCCGCGGCGGTCGGGCTCCTCGTGGCGGCGGGGGTCGTCGTCGCGGCCGGGCAGGTGCTCCACCCGGCACCGTTGGGTGGCGAGTGGCCCAACGCCTACCACGACGCCGCAGTGCTCGCCGCGATGGCGGTCGCGTTCCTCGGCGCGGACGCGGTGGTCGACTACGCGACGACGCCGGCGCCGAGCGACACCCGATAGCCGTCGGTCACCCAGCAGGCCTCCTCGGCGAGCACCTCGAGCGTCGTCCTCGCGGCAGCCTCCCAGGTGAAGCCCTGCGCATGCGCGAGCGCGCCCGCACCGAGCCTCGCACGCAAGCCTGCGTCGGCGAGAAGGCGCCCGATTGCTTCGACGATCCCCTCCTCATCCTCGGTGACGAGGCCGGTCCGGCCGTGGACGACCGCGTCGCGGTGTCCGGCGATGTCCGAGGCGACGGCCGGGGTCGCACAGGCGCCGGCCTCGGTGAGCGTCATCCCCCACCCCTCCCGCCGGGAGACCGACGCGACCACCCACGCGCGACGGTACAGCGAGACGAGGTCGTCGTCGTGGACGTGGCCGGGCAGCGAGATCCAGGCTGTCGCCCGCAGGTCGCGCCGGAGGGCTTCGAGGCGCGGTCGGTCGTAGCCCTCTCCGGCGATCACCGCCCGGAGCTTCGGCACCGCGACCTTCACCCGCGCGAGCGCCCTCATGAGGAGGTCGAAGCGCTTCACCGGCACGAGCCTGCCCACGGCCGCCACGAGCGGCACGGGCGATCGGGCCTCGGGCGGCCCCGGCGAAAAGCGCGCCTCGACGCCGGGCGGCACGACCGTGATCCTCTCCGGGTCGAGGTCGAGCAGCTCGACGATCTCCGCGCGTGAGGAGTCCGAAAGCGTGATGACCCGCGTCGAGCGGTAGAGGGGCGGGGCGAGGCGTCGCTCGGTGGTCTCGCCGATCCGAGCCATCCACCGCGGCAGCACCATCCGCCACATCTCCGCGTGGACGTGGTGGAGGAAGACCACCCGCGGGCCGCCGAACCACAACGGCGAGAAGAAGGGCATGCCGTTCCAGATCTCGACAAGTCCCTCCCCCTGCCGGCGCCGGCTGAAGAGCCCCTCGGCGCCGCGACGCGCGAAGACCCCGTAGCGACCGCCGTGCCGGAGCACCCGGTAGCCCTGACGCTCGACGACCCGGGGACCGCCGGGGACCGCCGACGTCCGCAGCTCCACGCCGATGCCCGCCGCGGCCCAGAGACTCGCGATGCGGTGCGCGTGGAGCTCCGAGCCCCCCGCCTCGGGGTGCTCGAGGTCGCGCCACGCGACGACGCGCACCCGCTCGAGGCCGCTCTCCGCCGCGATGGCCTGCAGGGCATCCGCCCCGACCGCCCCCCCAACCATCGTCACCGGCCCGGAGCGTACTCCCGGCTCGGCACGCGGGACAGGTTCCGGGGCGGCGTGTGGTCGCCGCTCCCCGAGACCGTCAGCGGCGCCGATCGAAGGTGTGCACGACGTTGATCGCGGCGATGGCCGCCCACGCGACCACCACGCCGATCAGCGAGTCGGTGTTGCCGTGCAGGTTGCTCGCGACGACGGCACTGACGGGTATGCCGAGTGCGATCGACGCGAGCGCGAAGCTCGACGTGCCGCGGCGACGGCCACGCAGGACCGACACGCTGCGCCCCGCGTCTCGCGCCGTGAGCGCCTGCTGCACCCTTGCGTCCACCTCGCGGTCGAGCTTTTCGAGGAACGACCGGGCGAGCGCGGCGTCGTACTCGTCCCCCAACTCCCGACGGGCGGCCAGCGTGGCCTCGAGATCCGCCCTCAACTCCGGGTCCGCCATCGTGCGAATTCTCTCATCCCGGCTCGGGGCCCACAAGGGCTCCGGTCGTCCCTCTCGGGCTGCCCCGACGGACCCCGCCATCATCTTGCCAAGGGGGTGAAATCCTTCCTCCCCTGACGTACAATGCTGCCGTCTTCCTCGGCGGCGACGACGATGGCAGGGGGGTGGCCATGCGGTGGGCGTCTTTGCAGCGCAAGGTGGGGAGCGGGGCGCGGGCCCGCCGCTCTGCGGGAAGGGCGGACGTGCGGCCACACCGGCTCCTGCCACGTCGCTCGCCCGCGGTGCCGCGCCGGGGTCGCCATAGCCGCGGAACGGCCTTGCACCTCCTCGCTCTCGCGGGCACGTGCCTCCTCGCCGAGTGTCTCACCGCCCCGGCAGTGCTCGCCGCACCATCTCCGTCGACCGTAGGACTCCAGCCGAGCGACGTCCCCGGGTACTCGCCCGTGGCGCCGACACTGACGTCGCTCACATCCACGACACTGCCACGTGCGCTCCGCCAGTGTGCCCCGAACGACCCGCTGCTCAGCCAATTCGGCACCAGCCCCTCCGCGACGATCAGCAGCCTGTACGGCCAGGGCGCCGGGCCGTTCGGTGTTCCGTCGCTCCTGGTGGGCACCGCGGTGTTCACGGACGGCAGCACGGCAGACGCCGAGCGCGCGTACACGTTGCTCGACAGCCCGTCCGTGCAATCGTGCTGGTTGTCCACGGAAGACACGATCACAACAGCGATCACCTCCGGACTGGCGACGCTCCTGACAGCGAAGCTGGCGGCACTTCCGGCGCTGTCCCTCGGAAGCAACGTCGAATCGACCGGCTTCGTCTTCCACGAGACGGTGTCCGTGTTCGGACAGACCGTGCGGGACTCCGTGGAGATCGCGCCGATTCACGTCGGAGCGATCGTGACCCTTCTCTTCACCTTGGCAACCGACGAGACATTCCCCGAGTCGGTACGAGCCAGCGTCGCCCACGCGGTAGCAAGCAGAATGGGCGCAGAGACATCCCACCCGCCGCCCACGACGACACCCACGACACCGTCGACAGTCAGGATCTGTCAGCGCTCCGGGATACCGGACACAGCCAAGCCCGTCCTCACGAACCTCACGGTCCATGCGATCCTCCGGAGCCGCGTCCACTTCACAGGCGAAACGACAAACGGCAGCTCGATCTGCGTCTGGTCGGTACGGACCCCCTCGAAGGTGAGGACACCGTCGGTCCCCGCAGTGCTGACGACCACATGGCAAGTGCTCATCGACGGCCCGCTCACCTCGAGCGCGGCAGCTCGACATGCCTATCAGCAATTCGGGTCCGCAAGCTCGCTGAACATCGGGGTGCCGAATCTCGGAGATGCCGCAGAGCTCCTTCCCGGGACAGCCGCTTCGCCCGCCCCCCGGCTGCTCGTCCGGGCCGCCCGCTACGTGCTCCAGTTCTCCAGTGTGACCGCGAACGACTCCCCGACAGTGGTGGCGACCCTGCACGGGCTGGCCACAGCCGTGCTCGTCCGGCTGAAGTTCGCCCCGTCCCAGTCCAGCTCGTCGATGGCGGACAAGAGCTGGTCCACACCCCACTGGGCCGGTCCGAAGTTCTGCAAGTCGTACCACCAACCGGCTCTCGCCACATTCCGGGGTGTCGCCTCCTGCGGTCAGCGCTTCGTCAACACAGCTTCCAACACGACACCCAAGCCGATCTGCTATCCCGCGCACAAGTGCAGGAATCCCGGAATCGATTTCGACACAACAGGGTTCCAGTGCGTCGAGTACGCGGATCGCTACTTCTACTTCGTGACGGGCATCGGGTCGTTCCCGGCGGATCCGGGGAGCGACACCGCTGAGGCCCTGTACTACAAGTTCCACGGGAAGAACCCGCAGCTCGGCCTCGTGCCGATGGGGAGGACCGCCGGAACCTCCAGATACGCGACGTCACTGGTGAAGGGCGACATCATCAGCATGTGGAAACCGCACGTGGACCTCACTGGGCATGTCGGGGTCGTCAAGAGCGTGCACGTCACAAAGGGACGCAACGGCAAGTACACGGGCCGGATCACAATGATCAACGAGAACGCCCAGCACGGTGTCACACCTATCAAAGTGACGACAAACGTGCTCACATATGGCGGTGGCTACTTCACCACGTTCCAGTGGTTGACCGGACTTCCGACATCGTGAGCCTTGGGAAGGAGAGGAACAACATGGTCTGTCCTACGTGCGGTGCCGAACTGAGCCAAGAGGGTGGTCCTTGCTCCGTCTGCGCTTCGTCTGCCGCCTCTGCCGCGGGTGCCGCAGGTGCCGCGGGTGCCGCAGGTGCCGGCTCTGTCGCCGGGTCCGCCGGGTCCGGGGCTCCGACGCCTGCCGAACCCGGCGCGGACACTGCTCCGTCACCACGTTCCATCACCTTCAACGTTTCCCGCCTCACGCGTGGCGACCGCATCGTCGGAGTGGCGTCACTGGTCGTGTTCATCGCGCTCTTCTTGCCCTGGTACGGCACAGGACTCATCGGCTTCACGGTGGACGGGCTCTGGCACGGGTGGATGGTCGTCACGCTCCTGCTCACCATCGCGACGATCGGCTACGTCGCTGCCTTGGCGGCCGTCGAGGTCCGGCTCCCCGTCTCCCACGCACAGGCGCTGCTCGGAGCGACCGGGGTGACGTTGCTCCTCGTCGTGATCGGTCTCGTCACGACGCCGTCGGGCGCAACGCTGGAGTGGGGCGGCATCCTCGGTGTGATCGCGGCCTTGGCTGGGGTGGGCGGCGCGGTGGTCCGGCGCCGCGAGGCCGGGACGGCTTGAGCGAGCATCCACGGGGTCTCACAGAGCCGGCACGGAACCGAGCGGTCGGCCCCGCTGCTGCGACCGGCCGACGTCAGCCCGGACTTCAGCGACGTCAGCCCGTGACGCGGCGGCGGTGAACCCTTGCGAGCTCCGCGGCGCCAGCGCACAGCAGTGCCGCCTGGACGCCGACGTCGGCGAGCGCGGTCGACCGTGGCGAGCCGCCGGCTGCCACGACGGCGAGGGTGGCGAGCACCGCGGCGCCGGCGAGGGCCGCTGAGAACCACCTGTCCCCCACCCCGAGGAGGTACATCGTCACCATGACGGTGGCGCTCAGGCAGACCATCGCGAGAGCGAGCGGGAGGAACGCACCGCTGGCCGACACGTATCGGGTGGTGAACGCGGACGCGAGGAACTGGCGCGGGACTGCCGCCGCCACCGTGACGAGGACCGCGGCGGGCACGGCGAGGATCGCGAGCGAGACCGACAGCTGGCCCAGCGCGTGGCCGCCCGCCCGCCACGAGATGGCCGCCTCCGGCAGGAGGTACCCCGCGACCACGACGGCAACGAAGACGAGCGCCTTGCTCGACACCGACACCGCCGCGTAGGCGCCGGCCGCCCGCGGGGCAGCCCGCGCCATCGCGATGACGTCGACGTACTGGAGGACCGCGATCGCCGTGAGAGCCAGCACCGCGGCGAGAAGGTCGCGTCGGACGAGGCGGTCGTGCCCGAAGTCATGGCGGGCGCGCCATGCTGCCGTCCGCCGCGCCCCCGGCGCGCCGCAACGCCCGGGGCGGGCGGAGCGTACGAAGCTCGGTGCCGAGTCGCCCTCCGGCCTCCAGACACGGTCCGCGACCACCCGGGCGTGGAGGGCGGTGCACAGCTCGGCGACGAGCACGCCGGCGGCGACGCCGGAGACCCCGAGCCCTGCCGCGCCGGCGGCGACCATGAGGGCGGTCCGCGCGCCGCCCTCGAGGAGGAGGTTCGCCGACAGGGTGCGGTACGAGCGGTGTGCTTGGAGGAGTCCGCGGTCGATGCAGAGGAGCACCCACACGGCGCCGGCGATCGCGATCGCGTCGACGCCCAGGGTGTCGGAGCGGCCGAGCAACCGTGCGAGCTGCGGTCCGACGGCGACCACGGTGCCCCCGAAGGCGACGAGCGCCAGCATCGCCCGCCGGTGCAACGCGGCGCCCCAGCGCGCGACGGCGTCGAGATCTCCCATCCATCGAGTCACACGACGCACGACGCCGACGAGCACCGCCGAGCCCGGCGTCGACACCACGAAGAAGACGCCGATGAGCTGATTGAGCGCGCCGTAGTCGCGAGCGACGAGGAGCCGCGCGAGCGCCACGGTGACGACCACGCTCCCGCCGTTGGCGACGGCGCCTGCGAGCGCGAGCGGGCCGGCGTCGAGCAGGCACACGCGCCATCGCATCCGGGCGGGCGCCGCCCGCTGGTCGGCGAGCACGGCGATTCGTTCCCCCTCCCTGTTCAGGGGAGGGTCAGGACCCCGGCTGCTCCTCGTGCTCCTGGGCGGCCGCCTCGGATCCGGCGAGCGTCGGCTCGCCAGCCTCGGGCTCACCAGCCTCGGGCTCACCAGCCTCGGAGACCGTCTCTGCTGGAAGGGTGGCCTCCGGGGCGCCGGCCGCCGCTTCGGTCTCGATCGATCCGCCGGCAGCTCCTGTCGCCCCCGGGTCGGCTGTCCCCTCGGCCGGAGCGCCACCGGTGTGTCCCGCGTAGTCCGCCCATGCCGCCTGCGCCTCGGTCTCGGGGGTGAATTCGCCGGCGTCGCCGTACTCGTAGGCGCCGATGTAGTTGCCCTCGGCGTCGTAGGCGTGCTCACCGAACGCCTCGCGGTACTCCTCGGAGACCTCGCCGCCCTCCGCGGCCTGCTTGATCGAGAGGCTGATCCGGCGGCGCTGGAGGTCGATGTCGATGATCTTCACCCACAGCTCCTCGCCGGGGCTCACCACCTGCTCGGGCAGGTCGACGTGGTGCGCCGCCATCTCCGAGATGTGCACGAGCCCTTCGATGCCGTCGCCCACCTGGACGAAGGCACCGAACGGGACCAGCTTGGTGATCCGGCCGTAGACGAGCTGGCCGACCTCGTGGCTGTCGGCGAACTCCTGCCAGGGATCGGTCTGCGTGGCCTTGAGCGACAGGCTGATCCGCTCCTTCTCGAGGTCGACGTCGAGCACCTCGACGGTGATCTCGTCGCCCACCTGGACGACCGACGACGGATGGTCGACGTGCTTCCAGGACAGCTCGGAGACGTGGACGAGCCCGTCCATCCCGCCGAGGTCGACGAAAGCGCCGAAGTTGACGACCGAGGACACCGTGCCGCGCCGGCGTTCGCCGGGCTTGAGGTTGGCGAGGAAGTCGCCGCGCTGCTCCTTCTGGGCCTCCTCGAGCCACGCGCGCCGTGACAGCACCACGTTGTTGCGGTTCCGGTCGAGCTCGATGATCTTCGCCTCGATGACGCGCCCGACGTAGGGCTGGAGCTCTCGGACACGGCGCAGCTCGACGAGCGACGCCGGGAGGAAGCCGCGCAGCCCGATGTCGACGATGAGACCGCCCTTGACGACCTCGATGACCGGGCCCTTCACGACCTGGTCGGCGTCCTTCAGCTTCTCGATGGTCGCCCAGGCGCGCTCGTACTGGGCGCGCTTCTTGGAAAGGATGAGCCGGCCCTCCTTGTCCTCCTTCTGGAGGACGAGCGCCTCGACCTGGTCGCCGAGCGAGACGATCTCTGTCGGGGCGACGTCGTTGCGGATGGAGAGCTCGCGCGAGGGGATGACCCCCTCGGACTTGTAGCCGATGTCGAGCAGGACCTCGTCGCGGTCGATCTTGACCACGGTGCCCTCGACGAGGTCGCCGTCGTCGAACTCGACGATGGTGCCCGCCATGAGGTCCTCGAGGGACTGGCCGGAGAGATCGTCCTCGACGATCGCTCGAGGTTGGTACACGCCTTCCTCGTCGAAGCTGCCCATGGCCTCGTCGGACAGGGCCGGACGCCGGGGCGGTGCGAGGAGGGTGGAGGATTGCTCGTCGGACATCTGGGACTGCTCGCTTTCGTGGCTGTGCCCGCTCTCGGGGGGCCCGAGGGACGACACGGCGACCGCGCCGGAGCCGCAACGCTCGAGGAATGGTCCTGACCGCCGGCGCCGGCCAGGCACTACAGGCTAACAGCAACCGCGGCGAGGCCTCCCGCAGCGTCACAGGCGCCGGCGGTCAGCCGCCCTTCACCGCCCAGGAGTCCCCCCAGGCCATGGTGACCTCGAGCGGGACCGAGAGGTCGACGGCGTGGGTGAGCGCGTCGCGCGTGAGCTCGGCGACGGTCGCCTCCTCGCCGCCGTCGGCCTCCACGATCACCTCGTCGTGAACCTGGAGGACGAGCCGGCTCCGCATCCCGCCGCGCTCGAGGGCCCGGTCGAGCTTGACGAGCGCCACCTTGAAGATGTCCGCCGCGAGCCCCTGGATGCCGGCGTTCATCGCCTGGCGCTCCGCCGCGGTGCGGCGCTGGAAGTTGCGGTCGTGGAGGTCCGGGAGGGGCCGCTTCCGGCCCATCTCGGTCCGGGTGTAGCCGCGCTCGCGGGCTTCGGCGACCGTCTCGAGCATGTACCGCCGGACCCTCGGGAACGCCGCGAAGTACCGCTCCATGATCTCGCCGGCCTCTTCCTGGCTCGTCGACAGCCGCCTGGCGAGCCCGAATGACTCCATGCCGTAGGCGAGGCCGTAGGAGACCATCTTCGCCCGGTCGCGCTGGTCCTTGGTGACCTCGTCGGCCGGCACGCCGTAGACGCCGGCGGCGACCGCCCGGTGGATGTCCTGGCCCGTGCCGAACGCCTCCACCAGGCCCGGGTCGCCCGAGAGGTGCGCGATCACGCGGAGCTCGACCTGGTCGTAGTCGGCCACGAGGAAGCGGCACCCGGGGGCAGGGACGAACGCGCGGCGGAACTGCGAACCCGTCTCGCGCCGCGTCGGGATGTTGTGCAGGTTCGGATGCTCCGAGGAGATCCGGCCGGTGCGCGCGACAGTCTGGCGGAACGACGCGTGGATGCGGCCGTCCGGCGCGACCTCGGCCAGGAGCGTCTCGCCGTAGGTGGAGCGGAGCTTCTCGAGCTCCCGGTACCGCAGCAGCTGATCGACGAGCGGGTGCGCCTCGCGCAGGGTCTCGAGCGTCGCGGCGTCAGTGGAGTACCCGGTCTTGGTCTTTCGCCCGGGTGCGAGGCTGAGCTCTGTGTACAAGACGGTGCGCAGCTGCGGCGTCGAGTTGACGTTGAAGTCGTGACCTGCCAGACGGTGGATCTCGTCCACCAGCGTCTTGCACTCCGAGGCGAGGTCCCCCGTCAGCCGGCGGAGCTCGTCGACGTCGACGCGAATGCCCGCGACCTCCATGCGCGCGAGCACGCGGACGAGCGGGAGCTCGACGCCGTCGTGCAGCGCGCGCAGGTCCTCGGCATCGAGCCGGGCGAAGAGCCGGGGCACCGCGACGGCGATCGAGACCCCGTCGGCGACGGCGAGCGCCGCGTCGACTGCTTCCCCGACGCCGGCCCCGGCCCCGTCGGACAGGCCGGCGGCTTCGACCGCGTCGTCGAGGGAGAGCTGCCCGGACCCGGGCGCCCCCACAGCGGCGCCGTCGTTCGCCGGGCCGGCGCCCGTCGTCGCGCCCCCGGTCGCGCGGAGCACCGCGTCGATCCCGTAGTCGCCCGTCGACGGGTCGAGGAGGTACGCGGCAACCTCGGTGTCCATCACGAGCCCCATGCAGTCGACCTGGAGCGGGAGGAGGGACCGGAGGAGCTCCTTCACGCCGTGCCCCGCCACGGGCACGCCGTCGAGGAGCGCACTGAGCGCGGCCTCGACCGCTGCATCCGCCAGCAGCGGGCCGGTGAGCCATACCCCCTGCCCTGGCGGGACGGGGTCGACCACGGCGACACCCCGGAGGGTCGAGCGGCCCGGGAGCCCGTCCCAGCGCCCGACCGCGACGAGGGCCCCACCGGTGCTCCCGGAGCCGCCGGCGTCCCCCGCCGCCAGCCGTGCCCCGGCTGCCGATGCCAGCGCCTCGATCGCCGCGACAGCAGCCGGCGCGTCCTTTGGGACGAGCGCGCCGACCTCCGCGGCGAGCTCGACGTGCACCTCGACCACCGCTGCCGCGTCGGCGACCGCCTGCGCGCCGCCGGCGCCTGGCGCGCCCGCAGTCGTTGCGCCTGTCTCCGGCAGCGCCGAGCCCTCCTTCGGCGGGCCGAAGCGGCCTTCGGCGAGCAGCGGCACCGTGCGCCGCCACACCGTCCGCAGCTCGTAGCGCTCGAAGACGTCCTTCACGGTGTCGAGGTCCCACCCGCCGAGCTCCAGCTGGTCGACGGCCACGTCCAGCGGCACATCGCGCACGAGCGGGGTCGCGGTCGCGTTGGCACGGACCTGCGCTTCGTGGGCAGCGAGGTTCTCACGCAGCTTCGGCGAGAGCTCGCCGAGGTGCGAGAAGATCCGGTCGAGGTCCCCGTAGGTGAGGACCAGCTTGGCGGCCGTCTTCTCGCCGACGCCCGGGACGCCGGGCAGGTTGTCGGACTGGTCGCCCCGCAGCGCGGCGAGTACCGGGTACTCCCTCGCCGGCACGCCGGTGCGCGCCACGATCCCCGCCTCGTCGTAGAGGTCGTAGTCGCTGACGCCGCGCTTGTTGTAGAGCACCCGCACGTGGGGGTCCTCCACGAGCTGGAAGCAGTCCCGGTCGCCCGTGACCACGACGACGTCGCATCCCCGGTCGCGCGCCTCGGTCGCGAGCGTCGCGAGGACGTCGTCCGCCTCGTAGCCCGGCACGCCGAGCTGGGGGACGTTGAGCGCGGTCAGGACCTCGCGGATCATGCCGAACTGCGGCAGCAGGGTGTCCGGCGTCTCCGCCCGCCCCCCTTTGTAGTCGTCGACGAGCTCGTGGCGGAACGTGTCACCGGGCAGGTCGAAGGCGACTGCCAGCGCGCTCGGCTGGTGATCGCGCACGATGTTCACGAGCATGCCCACAAACCCGTGCAACGCGTTCGTGACGGTGCCGGACGCCGTCGCGAGGTCGGGCGGCAGCGCGAAGAACGCCCGGAACGCGAGCGACATGGCATCGAGCAGGAACAGCGGCCCGCTCGCGCCCTCCGCCCGCTGGCTCACGACGGTCGGAGCTCCCCTTCGACGACGCGACGCGCCACGTCACGCATGCGCGAGCGCGTTTGCATCGCCGTGCGCTGCACGAACGCGAAGGCGTCAGGCTCGCTCATGCCGTGCTGCTCCATGAGCACGGATTTCGCCTCCTCGACGAGCCTGCGGGTCGCGATCTTGTCCTCGGCGGCGTCGCCTTCGGAGGGCGATGGACCGAGCTCCCGGGCGATCTCCTCGTCGATTGCCCATTCCTGCCGGCAGCGCGCGAGGACCTCGGCCACCGCGGGCAGGAGCTCCTCGCGGCGGAAGGGCTTCACGAGGTACGCCGCGACACCCGCCTCACGCGCGTCCTCGATGAGGTCGCGCTGGCTGAACGCGGTGAGCACGACGACGGCCGCGCGGTGGCGCGTCGTGATCTCGCGTGCGGCGCGCACGCCGTCCATCCCCGGCATCTTCAGGTCGAGGATGACGAGATCAGGATGGTGCTGGTCGACGAGCGCAACCGCCTCGTCTCCGCGTGACGCCTCGCCCACGACGTCGTAGCCCGCCGACCGGAGGATCTCCTTCAGATCGAGGCGGATGATGGCCTCGTCTTCGGCGATCACGACCCGCGTCGGCGTCGTCACGGTGGGTGCTGCGGGCGTCATCTGTGGGTCTGCGCTCATGCGTCCACCTTCCATCGGTCCTCAGCCGTCCGTGCCCACGTCCATCAACAGCTCGTCGCGGCGCCGCTCCAGCCCCTCCACGGTCGCCGACAGCGTCGCGCGCGCCCGCGCCATGGCGTCGACGTGCCGCTGCACCTCCGTGTACTCGTGGGCGGCGAGAGGCGTCTCGGAGACGAGAGAGCGGAGCCTCGCGTCCTCGGCCTCCTCGGAGATGGCGGCCAGCTGCTCGTCCAGGATCGCGAGCTCCTCCCGAGCGCGCACCAGCCGGACGTGCACGTCGCGCAGGCGCCGCTCGACCAGGAACCGCTGCATGAGGGTTCGATTGTACGTGTCGGGTGGCCGACCGATCACCGGCGTCGGGGATGGTCGGCGGAACCGGACCGCGCCGGCTACGGGGCGCGCCAGGTGCGCAGCGGCACCGCCGCGGCCAGGTCCGGCACGGGCGCGATGCCGGGACCGTCGAAGAGGCGCAAGCGTGCGCCGTCGAGGCCGGGATACGCACCGGACGAGGCACCGACGGGTCCCTGCAGGTACTCGCCCGGGTCGGAAAGGTCGCCCACCAGGGTGAAGGTCGCCAGCCCCGCGAGCGACGCATTGGCCGACCTGGCGAGCCCGGTCTCGAAGAAGCCGCCGACGAAGGCACCCACCCCCGCCTCGTGGCACGCGGCAGCCGCGGCGCGCGCCCGCAGCAGGCCACCGAGCCGGGCGGGCTTCACGCACGCGACGTCGCAGGCGCCGTAGCGGAGGGCGTCACGGACCCGCCCGAGCGACGTGAGCGACTCGTCGAGGGCGATCGGGGTCTCGAGCCGCGCGGCAAATTGCGCGAGCGCCGCGAGATCGCCGGGCACGAGCGGCTGTTCGACGCAGGAGATCTCCAGGTCGTCGAGAGCGATGAGGCGCATGGCGTCGTCGAGACCTCCACCGTCTCCGTCGCCGTCCATGCGGTAGCTGCCGTTGGCGTCCGCCTGGAGCGCGAGGTCCCCGAACGCCTCGCGCAGTGCCCGGAGCGGCTCGACGTCCCACCCCGGTTCGATCTTCACGCGGACACGTGCCGTCGCCCCGGAGCCCACGAGGGCGCCGACCCGATCGACCAGCGAGTCGACGCGGCGGCCCTCGGGAATGCCGACCAGGTGGCCGACCGGCACGCCCGCGCGCGCGACTTCCTCGTCGACGTCGAGGCGCGACCAGAGCGACGTGGCGGACGCGCGGACCTCTGCGTCGAGCACCGCCATCTCGAGCGTCGCCGCCACCATGTGGGCCGCAGGGCTCGAGCCGAATAGCGCGGGCACCTGCGACGCCTGCGGGAGGACGCCACCACGCGCGGACGCCGCGGCGAGGAGACGATCGATGCCCGTACGTTCGAACGCTGCGAGCACCGCGTCGAACGGGGGGTCGACGGCGGTTCCCTCGGTGAGCGCGGCACACTCTCCGAAGCCTTCGCTCTCGTCGGTCTCGATCCTGACGAACGCAACGGGACGAACCCGGTGGGTCCCTGCCGCCGTCAGGACAGGCGAAGTGAAACGGAGCTCGACAGAGAAGAGGTCGACCGCACGGAGCCTGCTCACCCCGTCACGTCTACCCGCCTGCGCGGGGCTACGTCCGGGGCCGGTGCTCGGTCCCGGCCCCGGGCGTGATGTAGAGCGCCTGCCCCGGCTCGTGGACGTCGCAGGTGTGCCACACCCCGACCGGGTTGACGATCGCCTGACCGGGGCTCATCTCGGCCCGGCGCTCTTCCCCGTCGACCTCCTGGACGAGCGTCACCCTGCCCGACAGCACCACGACGACCTCTTCTCCCGCCGGGTGGCGCTCCCACGAGGTCCACGTGGACGAGACATCCCCGATCATGACGAGCCGTCCGTCGTCCCCGTCGGCGGCGTGCGCGGCGGTGTACCGCTCGAGGTACTCGTCGTCCCAGCGAAAGTCCCCGAGGGGCTCCGCGGTGGCGCCTCGACCGAGGTGGACGTAGGTGCTCGAAAGATCGAACGGCTGGCTCATGGACGCGATGATGCACCTTCGGGTGCCGAGTTCGCTCGGCCAATTCTCTCACCAGGCGCGTCACAACCAATCCGTACCGTTCGAGTGTGACCAGACCCCGTGAAGAGATCGAGCGCGCCGGAGAGCTCTACCGCGCCGGAAAGAGCGTCGCCGGGCTCGCGAGGGAGCTCGGGATCCCGCGCTCGACTGTGAAGACGTGGAAGGAACGGGGCTACCTCGAGCATGGCCTACCGGAGAACGCGGCTCGTCGGCTACCCGCCTGCTGCGAGGCAGCATGCCCACATATCGCGGCACTGCCGTCGCGCGAGTATGCCTACCTCTTCGGCCTGTACCTCGGCGACGGCACGATCT
This sequence comes from Acidimicrobiales bacterium, assembly GCA_035534455.1. GTDB lineage: Bacteria > Actinomycetota > Acidimicrobiia > Acidimicrobiales > RAAP-2 > JAJYVT01. The sequence goes on along the minus strand of DATLRV010000032.1, from coordinate 55,886 downwards.
CGCGATACCCTCGCGGTGTCTTCAGGCTTCGAATCTTCCTCGATACGAAGTACCCAGGCATCCTCGACGAGTGTCAGCACGCGATGGAAGCCGTCTTGCCGAACCGCGTGGGAAGGATTGCGCGTCCGGGGTGCTTCGAGGTCTGCTCCTACTCGAAGCACTGGCGCTGCCTCTTCCCACAACTTGGCCCGGGTCCGAAGCACCTTCGCACGATCGCGCTGCGGCCGTGGCAGCTGCGCCTCGCGCTGTCCGAGAATCCCGAGCCACTCCTTCGAGGCCTCATCCACTCGGATGGATGCCGGGTCTTGAACGTGGTGAACGGAACGGCATATCCGCGCTATCACTTCAGCAACAACTCGGACGACATTCGTGGCATCTTCGTCGCAGCCTGTCATCGAATCGGAGTCACATGCCGACACAACAACTGGAAGGAGGTGTCGGTCGCGCGCCGCGCGTCGGTCGCACAACTCGACGAGTTCATCGGAAGTAAGCGATGATCCAGGGAGAAGCGACAGAAGAGGCGCATGGTAGAGTCGGCGTCGCTTCAGTTTTGAGGCCCGGATGTTGGAATCGGTATACAAGATGCGCTCAAAACGCATTGTCCGTAAGGGCGTGCGGGTTCGAATCCCGCTCCGGGCACACAGTGATGTCTGGCCCCACCCTGATGTCTCACGACATCGAGCACCGGCGTGACCTGCCCGCCTGAGCGCCCGGCTCCCTGCGCTTCCCCTGGGAGACTCGACGGATGAGCAGCTCCGGCAGCGTCCGGGTCACCCCGACCGCCACCCACTGGGGCAACTACGACGTCGAGACGCTCGACGGAAGAGTCGTCGCGCTCCGGCCGAGCGCCACAGACCCCGACCCCTCCCCGATCGGCACGAGCATGGCCGGTGCGCAGGACGACGCCGTAAGGCTTCGTCGGCCGATGGTGCGCAAGGGCTGGCTCGATGACGGTCCCGCGCCGGCGCACGGCCGGCGTGGCCGCGAGGGGTACGTCGAGGTGGGGTGGGACGAGCTCTTCGACCTCGTCGCGCGCGAGCTCGCGCGGGTGAAGGGCCGGTACGGCAACGAGGCCATCTACGCCGGCTCCTACGGCTGGGGCAGCGCGGGTCGGTTCCATCACCCCCAGAGCCAGGTGCACCGCTTCCTCGCGCTGCACGGCGGCTACACGGGATCGGTCAACACCTACAGCCACGCCGCGCTCGAAGTCCTCCTCCCGCACGTCATCGGAGGAGCCCCGACGAGCATCTTCACCCGGATGCCGTTGTGGGACGAGGTGGCCGACCACGGCGAGCTCGTGGTCGCGTTCGGGGGCCTCGGCCTGAAGAACGGCCAGGTCAACCACGGCGGGGTGGGAAGGCACGGGTCCCGCGACGCCCAGCGGGCGGCGTCAGGGGCCGGAGTGCGCTTCGTCAACGTGAGCCCCCTGCGCGACGACACGGCGGAGCTCCTGCACGCGCGCTGGATCGCTCCACGACCCAACACCGACACTGCGCTCATGCTCGGCATCTGCCACACGCTCCTCGTAGAGGAGCGGTGCGACGAGGACTTCCTCACGCGTTGCTGCCACGGGTGGGACGTCTTGCGCGGCTACCTCCTCGGCGAGGCCGACGCCACGATCCGCGACGCCCACTGGGCCGCGTCCATCTGCGGCGTCGACGCCGGCACCATCGAGGAGCTCGCCCGCGAGATCGCCTCGCACCGGACCCTGATCGCCGTCAGCTGGTCGCTGCAGCGCGCCCATCACGGCGAGCAGGCGTACTGGGCGGCGGTGGCGCTCGCTGCGATGTCGGGCTCCATGGGGAAGCCGGGGGGAGGGTTCGGGGCCGGATACGGCACCGAGGACGCCGTCGGGCGAAGCGGCTACCGCTGGCCGATCGCCGCCCTGCCGCAGCCGCCCAACCCGGTCGCCACCTTCATCCCGGTCGCCCGGGTCGCGGACATGCTCCTCGGCCCCGGCGCCGAGATCGACTACGACGGCAGGCGCCTGCGCTACCCGGACATCAAGCTCGTCTACTGGTGCGGCGGCAACCCGTTCCACCATCACCAGGACCTCCACCGCCTGGCCCGCGCATGGCAGCGACCGGAGACGGTCATCGTCCACGACGCGTGGTGGACGCCGACGGTGCGGATGGCCGACATCGTCGTCCCGGTGGCCACGTCGCTCGAACGGGACGACTTTGCGGCCTCGCCGCTCGACAACTGGCTCTCGGCCGTGCGCAAGGCCGCCGAGCCGCCCGCCGGGATCCGCACCGACTACGAGGTGTTCGCCGCGGTCGCCGAGCGGCTCGGGTTCGTCAAGGACTTCACCGAGGGCCGCACCTCGGCAGCCTGGGTCCGACAGCTCTACGACGTCACCCGCGGACAACTCGCGCGCGACGGCGTAGAGATCCCGGACTTCGACGGCTTCTGGCAGGAGGGCCGCGTCGAGCTCCCTGTCCGCAAGGTCGAGCCCGCCGGGAGCTTCACCGCCCTGCGGGCAGACCCTGACGCCGCCCCCCTGGACACGCCCTCGGGGAGGGTCGAGCTGTACTCGGAGGTCATCGCCGGGTTCGGCTACGACGACTGTCCGGGCCACCCCAGCTGGCTCGAGCCTGCCGAGTGGCTCGGGTCGCCGCTCGCCGGGCGTTTCCCCCTCCATCTCGTCTCGAACCAGCCGAGCACCCGGCTCCACAGCCAGTACGACAACGGCGACGTCAGCAAGGCGTCGAAGATCCAAGGGCGCGAGCCGCTCAGGATGCACCCCGCGGACGCCGCGGCCCGCGCAATCGAAGAAGGAGACGTCGTCCGCGTGTTCAACGACCGGGGCGCGTGCCTGGCCGGCGTCGTGGTGAGCGACGCGGTTCGTGAGGGTGTGGTGCAGATCGCCACGGGTGCGTGGTTCGACCCCGTCTCACCGGGAGAGCCGGGGTCACTCGACCGCCACGGCAATCCGAACGTGCTCACGATCGACACGGGCACCTCCCGCCTCGCGCAGGGTCCCGCCGCGCTCACCGCGCTCGTCGAGGTCGAGCTGGCACCCGAGGGCGAGCGACCTCAGGTGGAGGTGTTCGGTCCACCGCCCGTCGAGACCGGGCGCGCCGCGCGCACCGATTCGGCCCCGCCGGCCGTCGAACGACGGGGCTGAGCTGCTTCGACTGACGCGGAACCCCGCCGACCCGGACGCGGGGTCGGTCCTCGCCGCGCTTCCTCGCCGCGCTTCCTCGCCGCGGTCGACGTGGGAGAGGAAGCGGCCCTCAGCGCTCGACGACCCCGAAACGCCGGTGCTCGAGCACCGGGAGCATCGTGCGCACGGCCGACACCCGCGTCGACGAGATGTCGGCGAGCGCGAGGCCCTCGTCCTTGCCGCCGAGCTCGACGAGGACGTCGCCGAGCGGGTCGACGACCATCGAGCGCCCGACCGCCTCGTCCTCGGGCTTGCCGGCGGCGACCACGTACGCGGTGCTCTCGATCGCCCGGGCGCGTACGAGGGTCTCCCAGACCGCCGCCTTGCCCGGCCCGTTGTACCAGTGCGCCGGGAGCGCGAGCACGGTCGCCCCGCGGTCGACGAGCACGCGGGCGAGCTCGGGGAACCGGAGGTCGTAGCAGGTCATGACCCCGAGGACGAGGCCCTCGCCGAGTGGCACGGCGAGGGCGCCGGCGGGGTCGCCGGGGACCACCCGGTCGGACTCGCGCGCCCCGAGCGCGTCGAAGAGGTGCACCTTGCGGTAGGAACCGAGCACGCCGCCGGGGCCGACGACCACCACCGTGTTGTGGACCCGGCCCGGGCCGGCACCCGGTCCTGGCTCGCTCTCGGCGACCTGCTCGAACAGGCCCGCCACCACCGTGACCCCGTGCCGGGCCGCCCCCTCGACGAGGGCGGACACGAACGGACCGTCCAGAGGTTCGGCAACCGAGGAGAGGTCCAAGGAGGCGTCGCCGAAGGTGGCCATGGTGGCCTCGGGGAAGACCACCAGGGAGGCGCCGGCACCGGCGGCGGCCGCGAGCCGGGCCGCGACGACACGGCGGTTCTCCCCAGGGTCGAGGGAGGTCGCCACCTGGACCGCAGCCACCCGCACGTGACAACGGTATTGCCCCCCGTGCCACACTGGGGCACGTGCTGGCCTTCACCTTCCCGGGACAGGGTTCGCAACGATCCGGCATGGGCCGCCCGTGGGTCGACCACCCCTCCTGGGAAGTGGTCGCCGAGGCATCGTCGGCAGTGGGAAAGGACGTCGCGCGGCTGCTCCTCGACGCGCCCATGGAGGAGCTGACCCAGACCGCCAACGCGCAGCTCGCCACCTTCGTCCAGTCGCTCGTGGTGCTCGACGCCGTCGAGCGCGTCGGGCTCTCGCCGGCTGCGTGCGCGGGCCACTCGCTCGGCGAGTACAGCGCCCTGGTGGCGGCCGGTGCGATGCCGTTCAGCGAGGGCGCCGCGCTCGTTGTCGCGCGCGGCGACGCGATGGCGCACGCCGGCGAGGACGCGCCCGGCACGATGGCGGCCCTCATCGGGATCAGCGACGACGATGCGGAGGCCGCGTGCCACCGCGCAGAGGGCGAGGTGTGGGTCGCGAACTACAACGCGCCGGGACAGGTCGTCGTCGCCGGCACCTCCGACGCGGTCGCCGCCGCGTCGGAGATCGCACGTGACCTCGGGGCGCGCAAGGTCCTCCCGCTCCCGGTGTCCGGCGCGTTCCACACCCCGCTCATGGCCGCCGCACGTCCGGCGCTCAGAAAGGCGCTCGGCGACGTGGCGTTCTCCGCGCCCGAGGTCCCCGTCGTGGCGAACGTCGACGCGCGGGAGCACGCGGACCCCTCGGAGTGGCCGGGGCTCCTCTCGGCGCAGCTGTGCGGCCCGGTGCGGTGGCGACAGACGATCGAAGCGCTCTCGGGGCTGGGCGCGACCACGTTCTTGGAGGTCGGGCCCGGCGGCGTCCTCACCGGGCTCACGCGGCGCTGCGCGCCGGAGGCCCAGGCCATCTCGGTGGCCAAGCCCGACGACCTCGACGCGCTCCTCGACGCGGTCGCGGGTGGCCATGCCGCGGACGTGTGGCACCACGACGCCCACGCGCACCAGGGCGAGCACCTCTACATGTCCGAGCGCGTGGTGGTCAGCCCCTGCTCGGGGATCTTCATGCCCGAGTCGTCGCTCGCCGCGCCCGGGACCGGGCTGTTGCCCGGCACGGCGGGCCACGCGACAGACCCGTCGCACGTCCGTACGGGCGACCTCGTCGGGAGGGTGGGCGTGACCGAGGTCCGCACGCCCTTCGAGGGCGAGGTGATCCGTTGGCTCTCGGTGGCCGGCGAGCGGGTCCAGGAGGGGCAGCCCCTCGTCTGGCTCCGGGTGAGCGGGGAGCGCCGGTGACCGCGGAGGCTGCGGCCGGGACGGCGACGACACGCCGAGCAACAGCGGACCGAGGTGGCGCGCCGGCGGGTGCCGGGCGCGTCGTCCTCGTGACCGGCGGCTCGAGGGGCATCGGGGCGGCGTGCGCGGCCTGGTTCGTGGCCAACGGCGACCGGGTGGCGGCGACGACGCGCGGGTCGGCCGACGGGCTCGAGCCCCCTGACGGCGCCGGGGAGGACCGCTTCATGGCGCTCTCGTGCGACGTGACCGACCCGGCGCAGGTCGACGCGGCCTTCGCCGCGGTCGAGGCCCGATGGGGGCCGGTCGAGGTCCTCGTGGCCAACGCCGGCATCACCAGGGACACGCTCGTGCTGCGCATGACCGAGGACGCGTGGCACGAGGTGATCGAGACCAACCTCACGGGCGCCTTCCGGGTCGCAAAGCGCGCCGTCGCCAAGATGCTCAGGCTCCACCACGGCCGCCTCGTCTTCGTCTCGTCGGTCGGCGCGTTCGTCGGCCTCCCCGGCCAGGCGAACTACGCGGCGTCCAAGGCCGGGCTCGTAGGCATGGCCCGCGCCCTCGCCCGGGAGGTGGCCAGCCGGCAGATCACGGTCAACGTGGTCGCGCCGGGCGTGGTGGAGACCGACATGACCGGGGCGCTCGGGGAGGCCAGGGTCGGTGAGCTCGTCGGCATGGTGCCCCTGGGACGTGCCGGGAGCCCAGAGGACGTGGCGGCCGCGGTCGGCTTCCTCGCCTCGGACGCGGCGGGCTACATCAGCGGCGCCGTGCTGCCGGTCGACGGCGGGCTCGGGATGGGACTCTGACCCGCACCACGCGGATAGGCTCGTCTGCCGCCGTGGCGGGAGGCGGACCCGAGTGGGACCGACGGACAGCCCCCGACGGACAAGCCCCGACAAGGAGACGGAAGTGGACAACGAGGCAGCGTTCGAGAAGTTCCGTGAGTGCGCGGTGGAAGTGCTGCAGGTGCCTGCGGAGAAGGTGACCATGGACGCCCGGTTCGCAGAGGATCTCGATGCCGACAGCCTCGATCTCGTCGAGCTGGTGATGGCGCTGGAGGAGGCGTTCGACATCACCGTGGAGGAGAGCGAGCTCGAGGACATCGAGACCGCGGGGCAGGCCTTCGAGCTGATCAGCTCCAAGTTCTGATGCTGCTGGGGGTCGGGCCCGGCGGGCCCGTCCCGGGTCGGCGCGTCGCCGTCACCGGGATCGGGGCCGTCACCTGCTGCGGCGTCGGCGTCGAGGCCCTGTGGGAAGGGCTCGTCCACCCGTCGATCTCGGGAGAACGGCGCGTCCCCGACTTCGATGTCGCCGACTACTTCGATTCGAAGGAGGCACGCCGCGTCGACCCGTTCGCCGCCTTCACCGTCGCGTCCGCCGACATGGCGATCGCAGACGCCGGTGAGCTGGGGGTGGCCCCGACGAGGGTGGGCGTGCTCTTCGCGACGGGCGTCGGCGGCTTCGAGACGCTCGCCGCCCAGGTCACCGTCTACAACGAGCGAGGCGCCCGGCGCGTCTCCCCCTTCCTCGTCCCGATGATGATGGCGAACGCCGGCGCGGCGCACGTCTCGATGCGTCACGGCTTTCGTGGTCCGTCCGAGACCGTCGTCACGGCGTGCGCGGCGGGCACGCACGCCGTCGCCAACGCCGCGCGACTGGTGGCATCGGGCCGCTGTGACGTGGTCATCGGCGGCGGCGCCGAGGCGTCGATGCACCCCGTCGCCGTTGCCGCCTTTGCCAACATGACCGCGCTGTCGACGATCGGCGTGTCCCGGCCCTTCGACGCGCGCAGGGACGGGTTCGTCATCTCCGAGGGTGCGGCGGCGCTCGTCCTCGAGGCTTGGGACCATGCCGTCGAGCGTGGCGCGCACATCTACGCGGAGATCGCCGGCTCCGGATCGACGGCCGACGCGCACCACATCACCGCCCCCGCGCCCGAAGGTGAGGGCGCGGTCGCCTGCATGGAGCAGGCACTCGCCGACGCGCAGCTCTCGGCGGGCGACGTCGCGCACATCAACGCCCACGGCACCTCCACCCCGTTGAACGACCTCGCCGAGGCCCGCGCGATCACCAAGGTCTTCGGCGAGCCCGGACCTCCGGTCACCTCCACCAAGGGCGTGACCGGCCACGGGCTCGGTGCCGCCGGGGCCATCGAGGCCGTCGCGTCGGTGCTCGCGATCGAGCGCAAGCTGATCCCGCCCACCTACGGCTGCGAGGAGCTCGACCCGGAGATCCACCTCGACGTCGTCCGCGGCGAGGCGCGCCCGTGGCAGCCGGGGCCCGTGCTGTCCAACTCCTTCGGGTTCGGCGGGCACAACGGGTGCCTCGTGATCCTCCCGCCGTCCGAGTAGCGGGCGACGCGGCCGGCGTGGAGGTTCCGAGGGTCCTCGAGGCGCGCGGGCTGAGCGGTGACCAGCTCGGCGCGATCGAGGAGCTCGAGCGCCGCGTCGTCGCGCACGACGGCGGACGCCTGAAGCTCGAGTGGGGCGTGCTCCGGGAGCGTCCGCCCGGCGAGGTGAACGATCTCTTGGCGTGGGACGGCGACCACCTCGTCGGCTTCTGCGGGATCTACGCCTTCGGCGCCGAGCCCGAGCTCGCCGGCGCCGTGGATCCGGAGCACCGTCGGCGTGGCGTCGGCACCGCGCTCGTCGCCCGCGCGCTCGGGCTCACCTCGTTGCGCGGCCACCCGGGCGTCCTCCTGGTCACCCCCCGCGCGACCGACGCCGGACGGCGATTCGCGGAGGCCGAGGGCGCGACCTTCCACCACGCGGAGCACCACATGGAGCTCCCCGGGGAACCCGTCGGTCCGCCGCCGCCTCGGCCGTCGACCGAGCAGCTGGCGATCCGCGAGGTGGCCGACTCGGACCGCGCGGCGATCGTCGAGATCCTCGAGGCCGCCTTCGGCGAGGGTGCCGCGTCGGCCGGCGCGGCGGGGCCGCACGACCTCCCCCTGGTCGTCGAGCGCAACACAGAGGTCGTGGGCGCGCTGCGGCTCAGCCTGGAGGTGCTACCCGCCGCCGGTGTCTACGGCCTGGCGGTCCGCCCCGACCTGCGGGGGCAGGGCATCGGCCGTGCCGCGCTCTACGAGGTGTGCCTCGAGGCGCGACGGCGCGGGGCGGCGACGGTCACGCTCGAGGTCGAGGTCGACAACGACCACGCGCTCGGCCTCTACACGTCGGTCGGCTTCGAGCGTCGGACGACCGAGGACTACTTCCGAATCGGCGGGTGACGCCGCGCCGAGCGGGCCGCCTCGCCGGCACCCCTATTCGCCACGCAGCTCCGCGAGGTCGTCGACCACCGTGCCCGCGAACCCCTCCACGTCGCTTACCTGGTAGGCGCGCCGGATCGTGCCCTCGGGGTCGATCAGGTAGGCGATCCGCATCGGGTAGCCCCCGTGCTCGTCAGCCGCGTCACGGGCCACCTCGTAGGCACGGCCGACGTCGCGGCCCGTGTCCGAGAGGAGGCGGTAGCCGAAGTGCTCGGCGTCGGCGAAGGTCCTGTTCTCCTCGGGGGTGTCGAAGGAGGCGCCGAGCACGATCGCGCCGGCGGCTTCGAGGTCGTCGGACCTGTCACGCAGGCCCCGTCCCTGGATGGTTCAGCCCGGCGTCGAGGCTTTCGGGTACCACCACAGCACGACCCAGTGGCCCCGCTGGTCGGCCAGCGAGACGTCCGTGCCGTGTTGGTCCGGGAGTGTGAAGTCGGGTGCGGAGACCCCGGGTGCGAGCACGCGCGCCATCCTAGGGGGGTCCCGGCCCCGCGGGCGAGACCCCCCGCCGCCCGGCTCTACGCGGGGTTGGTGGTGATCCCCACCACGTCGGTCGCCGGCGTGCCGTGACCCGGGAGCGAGCCGTGGAAGCTCGCCGAGCCGAAGGTGAACACGCCGCCGTCCGCCGCGACCAGCCAGTAGCCGCCGCCTGTGGGCGCGGCCGCCATGCCGACGACGGGCTGCGCCAGCCGGTGACCACCCATCGAGCCGTGGAAGGCGGCCTTGCCGAACGTGAAGACGCCGCCGTCCGCCGCGACCAGCCAGTAGCCGCCGCCTGTGGGCGCGGCCGCGATGGCGACGACCGGCTTGGCGAGGGGGTGCCCGCCCATGGAGCCGTGGAACGCCGCGGCGCCGAAGGTGAAGACGCCGCCGTCGGCGCCGACCAGCCAGTAGCCGTAGCCTGTCGGGGCCGCGGCGATGCCGACGATGTCGCCCACCTTGACGTGCTCGCTCGGCAGTGTGCCGAGCGCCGATGCGTCGCCCACCGCGACGACGGTGCCGTTCGAGGTGGCGACCCAGTAGCCGCCCCCGTCGTTCGTCTCCGCGACGCCGACCGCGTGGGTGAGGACCGACACCGAGCCGTGCGACGGCAGTGTGCCGAATCCGGTGATCGCCCCGCTCGCCTCGGCGACGACGTAGCCGCTGTTGGGTGCGGGCTCGGAGAAGACCGCCGTCCCGCCCGCGTCGACCGTGATCGTGTTGCTCGAGATCGCGTTCGTGTGCAGCTCGTGCGGGCTGAGCCAGACGCCGTAGAACTCTGTCGAGATCGTGTTGTGCTCCACGGTCGTTCCCGTGACGGGTGCGATGGCGCCGAGGAGCTCCACGCCCGCGGACTGCATCTGGTCGGCAGAGGCCGGCGGCCCCTCGGGGTCACCGGGGATCGCCTTGCCGTTGTTCGCGAAGGTGTTTGTCTCCACGACGTTTGTGTTCATGTCCTGCAGCGGCGCGTGGCTGTGCAGGGTGAACCCCGCGAGCACGTTGCCGTCCGCGCGGTTGTGCGTGAACGTGTTGTGGTAGACGCCGGTCCCCGGCGGGCCACCCGCGTCGAGCAGGCCGGCAGCGCCGTTGTCGTCCGCCACGTTGCCCGTCACCGTGAGTGTGTAGTCGCCCCCGGCGGACGGGTCCGGCTTGCCGATTGTCGGGCCGCTCGTGTGGACGGCCGAGGTGTTGTGCCCCGCAAGGGTGATCCCGCAGTCGCCGCCGTTCGCGGTGTTTGTGGAGGAGGTGTTCGACGAGATCGTGTCGTTGTGGGTCGGGCCCATCTCGTCGGTGACGAGCATCCCGCCGATGTTGTGGGTGATGGTGTTGCCCGAGATGGTGGATGTGGCGACGCTCATGAGGTGCATGCCCTCGCCGTAGTCCGGGACGAATGTGGCTGTCTTGCAGCCCGTCGGTGTCGCCTTCGCGGCGCCGGGTGTCCAGCCGCACCGGTCGTTGTGCACGAGGTCGTTTGTGGCGATCGTCTCGTGGGTGACGCTTGCCGGCGCCGACGCGCCGGCCGGCGGTGACACCAGCAAGCCCGCCTTCCCCGAGTTCTGGATCGTGAGGTCCTCGACGGTCGTGCCGTCGGCGTTCACCGCCAGCGCGTAGATCACGCCCTTGCCTGTGATGACCACTGTCGAGGGCTTGCCGCTCACCCCTTCGATGGTGAGGCTCGTCAAGGCCGACGGCACGGTGTTCGAGGTCCCGCTCGGGTCTGTCGCGGCAGGGTACGTACCGGCCGAGACATGGATCGTGTCCCCGGATGCGGCGACGCTCAGGGCCCGGCCGAGCGTCCTGCAGGGCGAGGACGACACGAGACAGGTGTTGGCCCCGTCCGACCCCGTGGTGGCCACGTAGCGCGTGCTGCCGATCGCGCCGGCCACGCTCCCACCGCCGGTCACGAGCAAGGCGCCGCCCGCGCCGCCGAGCGCCGCAATCGAGATGCACAACGCGCCGGCACGCAACCGTGCGCACAGAGAACGGCTCACGGCGGTCCCCCTCCTGTTCGTGGCCGCCCCCCGCAGGCCGACCTGCGGACATCTAAGCCCGCCCGGCGGCCGATTGCAACACTGGTGCCCGGCCTTCGGCAGTCAGTACGTCATCCCGCGTCGAGCGCGGCCCGGAGCTCGCCGACGAAGTCGGCGGCAGCCTCGGGGCCTCCCCCTTCCAGGAGCCGGCGGACGAGGGCGGATCCGACGACGACGCCGTCGGCGACCTCGCACGCGGCACGCGCCTGGCCGGCCGTCGACACCCCGACGCCCACGCACACGGGCGTGTCCGTGGCGCCGCGGATTCGCCGGACCACGTCCTCGGTGTCGTGCCCGAGGGTCTCGCGCTCCCCCGTCACCCCCATGTGGGCCACGGCGTAGACGAAGCCCCTCGAACGCTCGCAGATCCGGCCGACCCGGTCCTCGGGCGTCGAGGGCGCGACGAGGAGCACGGTCGCGACCCCGGCGGCGTCGGCTTCTCGTGCCCACGGGTCGAGTACTTCGAGGGGCAGGTCCGGGAGGATCGCCGCGCCGATGCCCGCCGCGGCGAGGGACCGGGCCATCCGGCGGTGGCCGGCCCGGAAGACGATGTTGTAGTAGGTCATCACCGCGATCGGGACGCCCGGGGCCGCGGCCGCGACGTCGTCGACGACCCGCGCGGGCGTCGCGCCGCGGTCGAGCGCGTGCAGGCCCGCACGTTGGATGACCGGCCCGTCGATCATCGGGTCCGAGAAGGGGATCCCCACCTCCACGGCGTCGGCGCCCGCCGCCGCGACCGCCTGCAGCGACTCCACCCAGTCGTCGCCCATCCCGCCCATGAGGTAGGGGATGAGGAGCTTGCGACCCTCGGTGCGGCGCGCGCGCAGCCAAGGCTCCAGCGCGATCACCGTGCGCCGTCTCCTCGCGCGAGGAGCTCGCGCACCTGCCCGACGTCCTTGTCGCCGCGACCCGAGAGGGTGACGAGCACCGTCGATCCCAACGGGATCGAGCGCCCCGCCTCCCGGACGAGCCATGCCAGCGCGTGCGCGGGTTCGAGCGCCGGGAGGATGCCCTCGGTCCGCGCGAGCAGCGCGAAGGCGTCGAGGACCTCTTGGTCGGTGGCCTTGTCGTAGCGGGCGCGGCCGCACGCGGCCAGCGACGCGTGCTCCGGGCCGATGCCCGGGTAGTCGAGGCCAGCCGAGATCGACTCGGCCTCGAGGATCTGGCCCGCCTCGTCCTGGAGGAGGAGCGAGCGCATCCCGTGCAGGACCCCGGGAATCCCGTCGGTCGCCGCCGCGCCGCCGGCGGCTTCGACCCCGACGAGCTGCGCCCCCGTCGCGGCGAAGCCGGCGAAGGTCCCCGCCGCGTTCGACCCCCCGCCGACGCAGGCCACCACGACGTCGGGATCGGCGTCACCGAGCATCGCCCGACACTGCTCGCGCGCCTCGTCGCCGACCACCCGCTGGAGCTCGCGGACCATGTAGGGGAAGGGGTGCGGGCCCATGACCGAGCCCAGGCAGTAGTGGGTGTGGTCGACGGTCGCGACCCAGTCGCGCAGCGCCTCGTTCACGGCGTCCTTGAGGGTGCGGCTCCCCGAGGTGACCGGCCGCACCTCGGCGCCGAGGAGTTCCATGCGAAAGACGTTGAGCTCCTGGCGCTGGGTGTCGAGCTCGCCCATGTAGACGGTGCACTCGAGGCCGAACAGCGCGGCGGCGGTCGCCGCGGCGACCCCGTGCTGGCCCGCCCCGGTCTCGGCGACCACCCGGCGCTTCCCCATCCGTCGGGTGAGGAGCGCCTGGCCCACCACGTTGTTGAGCTTGTGCGACCCCGTGTGCACCAGGTCCTCCCGCTTCAAGAGCACCCGGACGCCGAGGTGCTCGGAGAGCCGCAGGCACTCGGTGACCGGGGTGGGTCGCCCCCCGTAGTCACGGAGGATTGCGCCGAGCTCGCCGCGGAAGGCGGGGTCCGCCCAGGCCTCGTCGAAGGCCGCCTCGAGCTCCATGCACGCAGGCACCAGCGACTCGGGGACGAAGCGCCCACCGAAGTCCCCGAACCACCCCCCGGCACCCGGTCGGCCCATCTCGGCCGGCGTGACCTCGCTCACCCCTCCATCCAGTCGTAGGGGGCGGGGGCATCCGACGGGGAGGACTCGTCGGCAGGGTCGTGGCCGGCGGCGCGCGGCGGGGAGCCGGTCCCGGCCGCGAGCGCGGCGGCCGCGCGCGCCGTGCGCACGAACGCGCGGAGCTTCTCGGGATCCTTCTTCCCGGGCGCGGACTCGACGCCGCTCGCCACGTCGACGCCGCCTGGTCGGAGCGCGGCGATCGCGTCGGCCACGTTGCGGGGGTCGAGCCCACCCGAGACGAACATCGTCTGGGGATCGACCACGCCCTCGGCGAGTCGCCAATCGAACACCTGCCCAGACCCCGGGCTCGGGCCGTCGACCAGCAGGTAGTCCGCACCGAACTCGGCAAACCTCCCGATCGCCCGGTCCCCCGCCGGGAACGCCTTGATCGTGCGGGCGACCCGGGAGCGGATCCAGCGGCACTCCTCTGCGGTCTCGTGCCCGTGGAGCTGCACGGCGCCGAACCCGACGGTGTTGGCGATCTCGACGACGCGCGCGGGTGCCTCGTCGCGGAACACCCCGACGGTCAGGACGTCGTGCGGGAGGCGCTTCACGATGTCGCCCGCGACCGACGGCGCGATCTGGCGGGGCGAGGGAGCGAGGATGAAGCCGACCGCGTCGGCACCCAGGCCGACGGCGAGGAGCGCGTCCGCCTCGTTGGTCATCCCGCAGATCTTGACGATGAGGGCGCCCTCCATCGCTCAGTGTGCCGCGTGCAGGTGGGCGGCGCGTGCCGCGACACGGTGCCCGCGAAGCGCTCGGACGGCCGCGGCGCGGTCGGGCGCGGTCACGACCGTCTCCCCCACGAGCACCGCGTCGTAGCCGGCGTCGGCGAGGCGCCGGGCGTCGTCAGGCCCGCGGATACCCGATTCGGCGACGGCGACCACCTCGGAGGGCAGGCGTGCCGCGAGCCGAGCGGCTCGCGCGGGGTCCACCTCGAAGGTCGCGAGGTCGCGCTGGTTGACCCCGACGAGCGAGGCGCCGGCGTCGAGCGCGCGGTCGAGCTCGCGCTCGTCGTGCACCTCGACGAGCGCGTCGAGGCCGAGAGACCCGGCGAGCGCGTGCAGCGCGACGAGCTCGCCGTCCCCGAGCGCGGCGACGATGAGCAGCACGGCATCGGCACCCATGAGGCGCGTGTCGCAGACATCCGCAACGGACACGGTGAAGTCCTTGCGCAGGACCGGGAGGTTCGCCGCCGTCTTGGCGGCGACGAGGTCGGCACGGCTCCCGCCGAAGAACTCCTCGTCGGTCAGCACCGACAGGCACGCCGCGCCCCCCGACGCGTACGCGCCCGCGACGTCGGCCGGGTCGAGGTCCGCAGCGAGCGGCCCCTTGGACGGAGAGCGGCGCTTCACCTCCGCGACGACCGCGAGCCCCTCGTGGGCCCGGAGGGCCTCGGCGAACGGCGAGCGCGGCGCCCGGAGGGCGGCCGCTTGCGCGGACGCCACGAGCGCGTCCGGATCCCGGTCGTCGCGGGCTGCCAAGTGCCGATGGGCGGCCACGATCTCGGAGAGGAACGGGGCCATGAAGCGCCAATCGTACTGTGCCGGGTCTCGTCCCCCGACGCCGCATGGCGCCCCGCGCTGCGCTATTCGACGAGCGGCAGGGCCCGCGCCTCGGCCGCAACGCGCTCCTCGCCGCCCTCGGGCCCCCACTCGAGCGGGGCGGGGACGTCGACGGAACGATGCAGGTAGCACAGGGCGCCCAGGGCACCGAGCCCCGGACACCACGCGGCGGTCGTGACCCGCCCGACGGGCTTCTCGGAGCCAGGGGTCCAGAGCGACGACCCCGCGAGGACAGCCGCTTCCTCGGCCGACGCGCCCTCGGCAACCAGCCCGCAGAGCCGGCGCGGCACGCGGCTCCCGCGCGCGTCGAGCCGCGCGACCAGCTCCTGGCCCGTGTAGCAGCCCTTGGTGAAGCTGACCGTCCGCTCGACGAGATGGGCCTCGGCCGCGATCGTGCGCGCGTCGAGCTCGGCACCCATCGCCGGGATCCCCGCTTCGACCCTGAGCGCCTCCCACGCATCCACGCCGCACCAGACGGCATCCTCTGGCACCTGCTCCTCGGCACCTGGCCCGAGGAGGTCGGTGCCACGCGTGCCGTTCCAGTCGACGGCGAGCTCGTAGGGCGGCTCGGCACGCGTCCCACCTGCGGGTTCGACGCCGGAGCCCCGGAGCGCCAGACACGGCCAGTCGAGGGCGTCGACGTCGACCTTCGTGCGGAGCTTGAACTTGGTGAGCCGTGCGGCCACCACCTCGCCGAAGCCGGCGTCGGTGTCGAGGACGTACGCGCCGTCCTGGGTCCGCGTCACGCGCACGAGCGCGGTCAGCTTCCCGTCGGGCTCGAGGAGCAGCGCCGGTGCCGATGCGCCGACGGCGAGCGGCTCGAGGTCCTGGCTCAACTGGCCCTGGAGATATGCCGACGCGTCGGGCCCTGCGACCGAGAGCACGTCGCGCGCCAACCGGTACGCGCCGACGCCGCGGCGGAGGGCGTCGTAAGCCTCGTCCAAGGGCGCGATCGCGCTCACGACGACACGGGCCCCGCGGTCGCGGCCGCAGCGTCGACGGGCGCCGGCACGGCGGGGCGGCGGGTGGACTGGCCGGGCGCGTGGCCGAGCCGCTCGGCGGCGGTCACCGCCGCGAGGACGGCGGCCGCCTTGTGCCGGCACTCCTCGTCCTCGGCCTCGGGGTCGCTGTCCGCCACGATCCCCGCGCCAGCCTGGACCGACGCACGTCCGTCGGGGCCGACGACCATCGTGCGGATGGCGATGGCCGTGTCGAGGTTGCCCGAGAAGTCGAGGTAGCCGACCACCCCGCCGTAGACGCCGCGCTTGGTCGGCTCGAGGTCGTCGATGATCTCCATGGCGCGGACCTTCGGCGCGCCCGAGAGGGTCCCCGCCGGGAAGGTCGCCCGAAGGACGTCGACGGGACCGAGACCCGGCCGGAGCAGGCCCGACACCTGCGAGGTCAGGTGCATGATGTGGCTGTAGCGCTCGACGGTCATCAGCTCGTCGACGTGCTCGCTCCCGTACTCGACGACGCGGCCCACGTCGTTGCGGGCGAGGTCCACCAGCATCACGTGCTCGGCGAGCTCCTTGGGGTCTTCGACGAGCTGCGCGGCGAAGAGGTGATCCTCGTCGTCCCCCGCGCCTCGGGGGCGCGACCCCGCGATCGGACGCGAGGTGACGACACCGTCGCGCAGGCGCACCATGGGCTCGGGGGACGACCCGAGGACCGTCACCTCGTCGAAGCGCAGGAAGTAGAGGTACGGGCTCGGGTTGAGGAGCCTGAGCGCGCGGTAGACGTCGAACGGATCGGTCTCGAGCGCGACGTCGAAACGCTGGGAGAGGACGACCTGGAAGATGTCACCCGCCCAGATGTGCTCCTTGGCGACCGCGACCGCGTGGCGGTACGCGCCGGACCCGAGGGTTCGGCGCGCCGCGGCGGGCACCGGGCGCTCGGGGACGGCGACCGGCGTGGAGGGGACCCCGTCGCAGCAGTCGGACGCGAGCCGGACCACCCGCCGCACGGCCGCCGTGTACGCCACGCCCGCCTCGGCCTCGGACCACCCGGGGTCCGCGACCACGTTGTCGATGAGCACGACCCGCTGGAGCCAGTGGTCGAAGGCCGCGAGCTGTCCGATCACGAAGAGGGCGGCGTCGGGGTGCCCGAGGTCGTCGGGCGGGACGTGTTCGAGACGCTCGATCTCGCGCACGACGTCGTAGGCGAGGTAGCCGACGACGCCCGACTGGAGGGGCGGGAGCCCGGGCAGCACCGGCCGGTTGCACTCTGCCAGGAGGCGTTCGAGGGCCGAGAGCACGCCTGGCTGCGGCCCCGCCCCCACGTGGAGCTCGCCGGCGGCCGCGACCTCGGTCCCGTGCGCGGTGATCGTCGCGAGCGGGCGACGTCCGACGAAGGAGTACCTTCCCCAACGCTCGCCCCCCTCCACCGACTCGAGGAGGAAGCCCGGCGCGTCGCCGACGATCGCCCGAAACGCACCGACCGGGGTCAGCTGGTCTCCGACCACCGCCGTCCAGACCGGCACGATCCGCAGCCCCGAGCGGGCGAGCGCCACGAACTGCTCGGGATCGGGCCGGACGGCCAGGGCGGAGCCGTCAGGCGGCGCGGGGCGGTCGGCGCCTCGTGTCACGCCCCGGCCCCCTCGGGGGCCGGGGTGGTCGCCGGCGACCCGGGACCGGTCGCGAGCACGCGGAAGAAGCAGCACCACTCCTTCGTGTGGCACGCCCCGTCGCCGTGCTGGTCGACGAGGAGGAGCACCGCGTCGCCGTCGCAGTCGACGCGCACCTCGCGCACGTACTGGCGGTCGCCCGACGTCTCCCCCTTGCACCACAGCTCCTGGCGGCTGCGGCTGAAGAACCACGACCGCCCCGAGGAGACCGTGCGGCCGAGTGCCTCCCGGTCCATGTGGGCGACCATCAGCACCTGCTTCGACTCGGCGTCCTGGACGACGGCGGTCACGAGGCCCCTCGAGTCGAAGGCGACGAGGTCGAGCAGCTCCTCGTCCAGGTCGCCCAGCGGCACGCCGGGGACGGTCACAGGTAGAGGCCGGTGCTCCCGTCGAGGCGTTCGGACGCCACGGCGTGCACGTCGCGCTCTCGCAGGATGACGTACTCCTCGCCCTGCACCTCCACCTCGTAGCGGTCCTCGGGGTTGAACAGCACCTTGTCGCCGGGCTTCACCGCCCGGACGCTGGGTCCCACGGCCACGGCTTCGGCCCAGGTGAGGCGGCGCGAGACCTGCGCGGTCGCCGGGATCAGGATCCCCGCACGGGACCGCCGCTCGCCCTCGGACGGGGTGACCTGCACCATCACGCGGTCGAAGAGGATCGTGATCGGCTGCTTGGGCTCCACCGCCCGGCGGGGACGGGAGGGCTCGGCGTGCTCGGTCTTCTCGGCTGCCTGGCTGGACGCCACACCCCGCACGGTACCGCACAGCCCGAGGACCGCGACCGTCGTCGGGCCACGCGGCGCGGCCGCGGCCCGTCTCGACGCCGCCCGGCGCGAGCAGCATGCTGTCGGATCGAGGAGGTGGGCGTGAGCGAGGTCAGGATCCCGGCGAGCGGTACGGAGGTCCCCGCCTACGTGGCCGAGCCCCCGGGCGAGGGACCCTGGCCCGGGGTCGTCGTCCTCCACGACGCCCTCGGCATGACCGACGACGTCCGGCGCCACGCCGACTGGCTCGCGGCCGCCGGCTTCGTCTCGGTCGCGCCCGACCTCTTCCACTCCTCGAACACACTGGCCTGCATCCGGCGGGCGTTCAAGGACCTCCGCGCACGACGCGGTCGGACCTTCGACGACGTCGACGCGTGCCGCCGGTGGCTCGAGTCGGACCGCCGGTGCACGGGAAGGACCGGGGTCGTCGGGTTCTGCATGACGGGAGGCTTCGCGCTGCTCCTCGCCAAGGGGCACGGCTTCGCGGTGTCGGCGGACAACTACGGCAACCTGCCGGCAAGCCTCGACGAGGCCGTCGAGGGCGCGTGCCCCGTGGTCGCCAGCTACGGCGGCAGGGACAAGCAGCTCCGCGGCGCGGCGGCCCGCCTCGAGCGCGCGCTCGGCGCTGCCGGGGTGCCCCACGACGTGAAGGAGTACCCCGGAGCCCCGCACGGCTTCATGAACCGCCACGACGGCCTCGTGTGGAGGGTGTTGGAGCGGACGGGAGCCGTCGGCTACTCGGCCGAGGCCGCAGAGGACGCCCGGCGGCGCATCCTGGACTTCTTCACCGAGCACCTGGCCGGGAGCTGAGGTGCCCTCCCCGCTCGCCTGAGGCGGGTGCGCACCTACACGAGCCGGCGCTCCGTCGCCCAGTACGTGAGCTGGTGTCGCGTGGACAGCTGGAGCTTCCGCAGCACCGCCGAGACATGGGACTCCACGGTCTTGACCGAGATCGATAGCTCGCGCGCGACCTCCTTGTAGGTGTACCCCCGGGCGATCAGCCTGAGCACCTCCCGCTCGCGTGACGAGAGCTGGTCGAGCTCCGGGTCGACCGAGACCGGCGCGACCCCCGACGGCATCGCCGCGAAGGCGTCGAGCACGAAGCCTGCGAGCCGCGGCGAGAAGACGGCGTCGCCGCCTGCCACCCGTCGGATTGCGGCGACCAGCTCGGTGCCCGAGATCGTCTTGGTCACGTACCCGCGCGCGCCCGCCCTGATGACCGAGATCACGTCCTCGGGCGCGTCGGACACGGACAACGCGAGGAACCGGACGTCGGGGGCCGACTGGCGAACCTGATCGATCACCGACTGTCCGCCGCCACCGGGCAGGTGCACGTCGAGGAGGACGACGTCAGGCGTTCGCTCGATGATCATCTCGACCGCCGCGGGCACTTCGTCGGCCTCGCCGACCACCTCGACCGCGTCGCCGAGCTCCGCGCGCACGCCCGCCCGGAAGAGGTGATGGTCGTCGACGAGGAACACCCGCGGCACCGGCGCGTCGTGCGCGCCCGGCGGGCTCAACGGAGCGCTTCCCGTGCCACGGTCAGCTCGACCTCGGTCCCTTCGCCCGACGTGCTGCGGATCGTCGCGCGCCCTCCGTGGCGGAGCATCCGTGCCTGGATCGACTGGGCGATGCCACGGCGGTCCGGCGCCACCTCGTCGAGGTCGAAGCCCCGTCCGCGATCGCGCACGAAGACCGAGACCCGCGAGTCCTCGACCTCCGCGAAGAGGGACACCGAGCCGGCGCCCGACCACTTCGCGGCGTTCACCGTCGCCTCGCGGGCGGCGTCGAGCAGCGCGCGGAGGCGATCGTCGAGCGGGCAGTCGCCCACCGCCACGACGTCGACGACGATCCCGTGCGCCGCCTCCACCTCCGCCGCGATCGCCCGGACCCCCGCCGCGAGCGTCGTGACGCCGGCGTCGAGGGCGCCGGGGATCTCCCCGTCGAAGAGCCACGCGCGCAATTCGCGCTCCTGGCCGCGGGCGAGCTGCACGACCCGCTGGGGGTCGCCGGACGCACGCTGGATGAGCGCGAGGGTCTGGAGCACCGAGTCGTGGACGCGAGCGGCCATGTCCGCGCGCTCCTCCGCGCGGGCGCGCGCTTGGCGCTCGGCCATGAGGTCGCGTGCGAGCCGCAGCCACCACGGGCCGAACAGCACGACCGCGCCGACGAGGAGGAGGACGACGCCCCCGAAGATCCTCGGCATGCTCACGTACGTGTGGTGCACGGTCAAGAGGGCGACACCGGCGAGCACGAGCCCGACCCCGACCGCGAGGCGCAGGACGAACAGCCGGCGCGTGGTGCGCGTGCCGACCCCGAGACGGAGGACCGGGGCCGCGGCGTGGCGCAGCCAGTCGCGCTCGTCGGCGTCGACGTTGCGCCACAACAGGACCCCGCCCGCCGCGCACAAGAACACGGGCCACGCGGCGGAGGTCACCACGCCCGCGTGGAGCGCGCCGCCCACCACGAGCAGGATGACCAGCGCAGGGAGGAAGGCGAGCGACAGCACGATGCCCTGGCGGTCCTTGGCGACCCGCGTGCCGATGCTCTCGTCACGGCCCTGGAGCGGCATGAGGAGCCACGCACCGAGGTAGAGCGCGGCGCCCAGCCCACCCGAGACCGTCACCACGGCGAAGCCGATCCGTACCAGGGTCGGGTCGACGCCGAGGCGCCTGGCGATGCCGCCGGCGACGCCACCGAGAAGGCGGTCGTCGACCGAGCGCTCCCACCGGCGGTGCGGCGCCCCCGGGCGCGGGCGGCGGCCGTGCCGGCCACGGTCCCGGGGGGCCCCTTGCACCGTCAGGGGCCCGAGGGAGCCGGGCGCCGGCGGGGGCGGCGGCGGGGCAGGCACGGGACGCGCGGAGAGGCGTGAGGGTGGCGACCCTTCCGCAAGGAGTGGTGGCAACGTGGATTCCCAGGGCTCTGCGATGGCTCAATGATCGCGCTGCCGCGGCGGCGCGAGCATCGGGGGGCTCCCTGATGCGGTCCCCCACCACTCAGGGTGGGAAGCGGCGGCTCCCCGATTGTGCCGGTGCCCCCTGCAGCGCACGATCGGAGCATGGAACCGACCACCATTCACCGAAGCGACCGGGGTGCAGACGGAAGTGCAGACCGACCCCGGCCCTTCCGCCGTGCCGACGAAGGCCGGATGCTCGGCGGGGTCTGCGCGGGCATCGCCGACTGCTTCGACGTCGACGTCGTGCTCGTGCGCATCGCCGTCGCGGTTCTCGCCCTCGCCGGCGGCGTGGGCGTGCCCCTCTACCTCGCGGCCTGGCTGCTCGTGCCCGAGGAGGGCACGGACGAGAGCATCGCCGAGCGGCTGCTCCACGACGTGCGGGGCCCGAACCACTGGACGCCGCACGTGCACGCGGGACAGGGAGGAGACGGCGGCAATGCCCAGGCAAGCTGACCGGCGGCGGGGCGAGCAGGCCGCCGACCCGACGCTGCGGATCGGGGACGCCGAACGCAACGAGGCGGCCGAGGCCCTCTCACAGCACTACTCCGCGGGACGCATCGACGACGCCGAGCTGAAGGAGCGGCTCGACCGGGCCATGCGCGCGAAGACCGGCGAGGACCTCTCCGGGCTCATGACCGACCTTCCCCCGCTCGGTCCGGTGGCGCCGCCGCCCCTCCCCCAACGCCCGCGGCGCCGCCGGACCGGGGTGCTCGTGGTCCTCGCGGTGATCTTCTTCCTCGCCGCATTCGCCCATGGCCCGTTGTGGTGGCCCTGGTGGATGGCGTTCCGGATCCCCTGGTTCGTGCTGGGCATCGCGGCGTTCGTCGTCTGGCGACGCGCGCGTCACCGCAGGTGGCACACCGAAGCCTCGTAGCGCCCTGGCCGGGGCGGCGGGACACGACCTAGCCGACCGCGGCGCCGCCCTGCCCTGCGGCGTCCAACGCGCGGAGCAGGTCCTCGTCGAGGACGAGGTCGGCGGCGGCCACGTTCTCCTCGAGGTGGGCCACCGACGACGTGCCGGGGATCAGGAGCACGGACGGGCTCTGGTGCAAGAGCCATGCCAGCGCGACCTGGGCCGGCGTGGCGCCGAGGTCGTCTGCGGCGGCGCGCACCTCGGGGTGGCCGAGCACGGGGTTGTCAGAGCCGAAGGCGGACCCCAGGGGGAAGAACGGCACGAAGGGGACGCCGTCCGCCGCACAGGCCTCGAGCAGCGGTTGTTCGCCACGCTGGGTGAGGTTGTACGGGTTCTGCACGCACGCCACGTCGGTCACGGAACGGGCCTGTCGGTACTGCTCGAGGGTGACGTTGCTGAGCCCCATCGCACCGACGAGCCCGGCGCCACAGAGCGCCACCATGGCGTCGACCTGTTCGGCGAACGGCACGTCGGCGTCGGGTTGGCGCCGCAGGTTGACGACGGGCACCTGCTCGATCCGGAGCGACCGGAGGTTGGCCTCGACGCCGGCGCGGAGCTCCTCGGGGCGCTGGGCCTCCAGCCAGGCTCCCCGTTCGTCCCGGCGAGCCCCGACCTTCGAAACGAGCACCAGGTCCGCCGGATACGGGCGGAGGGCCGCGGCGATCAGCTCGTTCGACACGTCGGGCCCGTAGTACTGGGCGGTGTCGACGTGGCGGACCCCGAGCTCGACCGCACGCCGCAGGACGGCGAGCGCCTGCGCGCGGTCGGCGGGCGGCCCGAGCACGCCCGGCCCGGGGAGCTGCATCGCGCCGAACCCCATACGGGGGACGTCGCGCCCGGCGAGGACGGCACGGCCGCCGGGCATGCCGGCGCGCACTGCGGACTCGGGTTCGGTCATAGGCCCACCGTAGAGCCGCTGCCGGGGGGCGCGGCGCGCTGCGCGCCCTCGCGCGTCGGACATGCATGACGTCCCGCCCATCGCACGGGCGTCGCCGGGGCGACCCCGACGCGCGTCGCGCTCAGGCCGGACGCACCGTCACGCCGCAAGCTGCGAGGTACGCCTTGGCGTCGGAGATCGTGTGCTCGCGCCGGTGGAAGATCGAGGCGGCGAGCAGGGCGTCGGCACCCGCGGCGGCGCCCTCTGCGAGGTGCTCGAGCGTCCCCACCCCCCCGGAGGCCACGACCGGCACGCCGACCGCGTCGGCGACGCGCCGCACGAGGCCGAGGTCGTAGCCGTCGCGCGTGCCGTCGCGGTCCATCGAGGTCAACAGGAGCTCTCCCGCACCGAGGGAGGCTGCGTGCTCGGCCCAACCGACCGCGTCGACCCCCGTCGGACGCCGCCCGCCGTGGGTGCAGACCTCCCACGCGCCGGGGCGGGTCCGCGTCGCGTCGAGGGCCACCACGACGCACTGCGCGCCGAACTCGTCGGCGAGCTCCGAGACGAGCACGGGTCGCTCGAGCGCCGCGGTGTTCACGGCCACCTTGTCGGCACCCGCGCGCAGAAGCCGTCGCGCGTCCTTCACCGTACGCACGCCGCCACCCACGGTGAAAGGGATGAAGACCTGGTCCGCGGTGCGCGCGACGACGGCGAGCATCGTCTCGCGGCCCTCGGACGACGCGGTGATGTCGAGAAAGGTGAGCTCGTCCGCTCCCTCGGCGTCGTAGCGGGCGGCGAGCTCCACCGGGTCGCCCGAGTCGACGAGGTCGACGAAGCGCACGCCCTTCACCACACGACCACCCGTCACATCGAGACAGGGGATCACCCGCACGCTGCGCACGAGGCGACCGCCTCCTCCACGTCCACTGAGCCGTCCACGAGCGCACGGCCGACCACCACCCCGCGGACGTGCCGGCCCGCTCTCGGCGACCGCAGCCGGGCGAGGTCCAAGAGGTCCGCGACGCGCCCGACCCCGCCGGACGCGACCACCGGGAGCGCGGTCGCGTCGAGGACGTCGGAGAGGCCTTCGAGGTCGGGTCCCGTGCGCGTCCCGTCCCGCTCGATCGCGGTGACCACCAGCGCCGCGAGCGGCGCGTGCGCCCACGCGTCGACGAGCAAGGCCGGCGTTGCGCCGGAGCTCTCGGTCCATCCCCGCAGCGCCAGGTCCGGCGTGCCGTCGGGCCCGCGCCGGTAGTCGAGGCCGACGGCGACCCGACCGGGGTGCCGCTCGGCGAGCCCGACGACGCGCGCCGGGTCCTCGATCGCGGCGGTACCGAGGACCACGCGGTCGGCGCCCGCCGCGACGAGCTCGTCGAGCGCGCGCTCGTCGCGCACGCCGCCCCCGGTCTCGACGCGCGTGCCGGCTCGGTGCGCGGCGGCGATCACCGAGAGGACGACGTCGCGGTTGGTGCGCGCACCGGTGCGCGCGGCGTCGAGGTCCACCACGTGCAGCCACGACGCACCCGCACCCGAGAAGCGCGCCGCGAGCTCGAGCGGGTCCCCGAAGTTCTCTGCGGCGCCGAACTCGCCGTTCACGAGGCGCACCGCGCGGCCCGCCATCACGTCGATCGCACAGAAGAGGTCCATGTCCGCGTCCTCGTCTCCGAAGTGTCAGGCCCCGCAGCGCGCCACGAAGTTGGACAGCATGGCGAGACCCGTGGCCCCGGACTTCTCGGGGTGGAACTGGGTGCCCCACAGGGCGCCGCTCTCTGCGGCGGCGGCGACGGTCCCGCCGTACTCACACGTGGCGGCGGTCTCGGGACCTTCCTCGGGCGCGTACGAGTGGACGAAGTACACCCAGGGCGCGTCGCCCAGCCCCTCGAAGAGCCCTGACCGACGGCGCGGCCTGAGCACGTTCCACTGCATCTGGGGAACCTTGACCTTCCCCGACAGCCGCCGGACCGTCCCTGGGAAGAGGCCGAGACCCGGCACGCCGGGGGCCTCCTCCGAGCCGTCGTAGAGGAGCTGGAAGCCCACGCAGATCCCGAGAAAGGGGACGCCGGCGTCGATCGCCCGGCGCGCGGCGGCGCCGAGTCCGGTGGCAGCGAGGGCGGCCGCGCACGGGCCGAAGGACCCGACGCCCGGAAGCACGACCCCCGACGCCCCCTCGACGTCGCTCGGGTCGGTGACGAGGCGAGCCGCCGCCCCGACGTGGCTGAGCGCGCGCTCGGCCGACCTCAGGTTGCCGATGCCGTAGTCGAGCACCGCGATCGTGCCGGGGGGTGCGCTCGTGGTCACTGCGGCGGTGGCGAGAGCGTGCCCTTCGTCGACGGCACGTCGTCGCCCTCCACACGGACCGCGTCGCGAAGTGCCCGTGCCACGCCCTTGAAGACCGCTTCGACAACGTGGTGCGTGTTGCGTCCCGAGCGGCGATGCACGTGGAGCGTGACCCCGGAAGCGGTGACGAACGCTCGCCAGAACTCCTCTGCGAGCTGCGGATCGAACGGCGGCGAGCCGAGACCGGGCGTGTCGGGGGCGAACGGGACGTCGTACGCGAGGTACGCCCGGCCGGACAGGTCCAGCGCCACGTCGACGAGCGCCTCGTCGAGAGGGAGCGAGAGCGACGCGAACCGCCGGACCCCCGCCTTGTCGCCGAGCGCGTGCGCCAAGCAGGTGCCGAGGAGGATCCCGACGTCCTCCACGGTGTGGTGCGCGTCGACCTCGAGGTCACCCGCCGCGCGCACGACGAGGTCGATGCCGCCATGCGCGGCGAGCTGGGCGACCATGTGGTCGAAGAAGGGCAGGCCCGTGGCGACGTCCGCCCGGCCGGAGCCGTCCACGTCGAGCACCACCTCGACGTCGGTCTCCTTCGTCGCGCGACGGCGCTCCGCGCGGCGCGGACTCCCGGGTCCTCCGGGCCGCCCGCGCGCCGTCGGCGCGCTCACCGCTCCGCCGCCGGCTCGAGCGCGCCGTCGGCTTCCCGGTGTCCCTCTCCCGCCGGCTGCGCGGCCTCGAGCGCCGCGCGGCGCAGCGCGATCGATGCCGCATGCGCCGGGAGACCCTCGGTCACCGCCAGGGTCTCGGCCGCGGGGCCGAGTGTCTCGAGCGCTGCCGGCTCGGCGCTCACGGAGTGGAGGTGCCGGCGGAAGTCGTCCGCTCGGAGCGCAGAGGAGAACCGCGCCGTTCGGTTCGTCGGCAGGACGTGGTTCGGACCCGCGACATAGTCGCCGAGGCTCGCCGGCGACCACGGGCCGCAGAAGACGGCGCCCGCCGACCAGATCCGCTCGAGCAGCCGTTCCGCCCCGTCGAAGAGCAGCTCGAGGTGCTCGGGTGCGACGACGTTCGCCACGTCCATCGCGTGCTCGGGGCCGTCCACGAGGCACGTGTACCCCCCGCTCGCAAGCGTTGCCTCGAGGTCCTCCCTGCGTTCGGAGCGCTCGACGATCTCCCGGAGCGCCGCCTCCACCGCGGTCGCGGTCGCCTCGGACCACGTCACGAGCCACGCCAAGCCGTCGGGACCGTGCTCGGCCTGGACGGCGAGGTCGATGGCTGCGAAGGCGACCGGCGTCTCGGGCGCCGCGACCACCACGACCTCGGAGGGCCCTGCAAAGGCCGAGGCCACGCCGACCGTGCCTGCGACCTGGCGCTTCGCCTCTGCCACGTATCGGTTCCCCGGGCCGACCACCACGTCGACGGGCCGCACCGTCTCGGTCCCGTAGGCCATGGCGGCAATCGCCTGGGCGCCGCCGACCGCGTACACCTCGTCCACCCCGGCGAGCGCAGCCGCAGCCAGGGTGGCGTCGTCGACCGTGCCATCGCGTCTCGGGGGCACGCAGAGCGCGACCTGTTCGACCCCTGCGACCCTGGCGGGCACCGCGCACATGAGGACCGTCGACGGATAGCGCGCCCGGCCCCCGGGCGCGTAGCACCCCACCCGCTCGACGGGACGGATGAGGTGGCGTACGCGGATCCCGTGCGCGACGAAGTCCGGCACGGTGGACATCTCGTGTGCGTGGTAGGCGGCGATGTTGCGGTGCGCGACGAGCAGGGCCTGACGGAGCTCTTCGGGGATCCGGGCGAGTGCCTCGTGGATGTCGGCGCTGGGCACCGCCAGACGCGCCACCTCGATCCCGTCGAGCTCGCGAGTGAGCTCGACGAGCGCGCGGTCGCCCTGGCGCCGCACGCGCTCGATGATCGACGACACCACGTCACGCTCGCCGCGGCCAGGGTCGTCGGGGCGAGGGAGCGCCTCGGCGAGCGCCCTGCCTCGGCGGCCGCGGACGTCGATCCTGGTCAGCACGGTTCCGCCATCACGACGCCCACGATGCTACCGGGGCTGGGGTCACCGTCTCCGGCAAGGCAGCGGTGCCCCCGGGCGCGCGGTCGGCGGACGGACCACGGCAAGATGCGGGGATGGCCACAGCGCGCGCCGAGCTCTCCTCGATCACCTCGACGCTCACGGAGCTGACCCAGCGGGTGACCGCGCTCGCTGAGCGCGCACGCGACGGAGAGGACCCCGACCTCGCTGCCGCGCTGTTCACGGTCGAGCGGGACCTCCGTGCGGCCCTGCGCCGACTCGGTCGTGCGTCGTCGGAAGGGGGAAGCCGGCGTTCGTGAACCCGCCGGTGGCGCCGGGCCGCATGGCGCCGGGCGCCGCATGGCGCCGGGCGCCGCATGGCGCCGTCCGTCCGGCGCGGCCTCAGACCCCGTACTGCACGAGGTCGTGCCCCAACACCGACGTCGCGGCACGCAGGGCGGCCTGTCTCGTGTTGACGATCGCGGCGTTGCGCCGAGCGGCCGTCTCGGCGGTCGACACGGCCACGAGGTCGGCCGTGCCGGCGCGCGCTGCCAGCTCTCCCGTGCGTTGTGCGCCCTCGCGTCCGAGCGGCTCGACCTCCGCACCCGCCAGGAGCGCGTCGAGACGGTCCCCACGCGGCTCGGTGCGGTAGGCCTCGGCGACGGCGCCGACCGCCACCACGGGCACGATGCCGTACGTCAGCGCGGCGCGGTGCAATGCCCAGAGCATCCTGTCGCCGTGCGCTGCCGCACGCAGCGCTCCGGCGCCGTAGACGATGCCCTCGCGCGCGGTCACGGCCGCCTCCGTACCCTCGACGCCATGCCCGACACCCCCGACAGCAACCGACCGAGCAGGGCCTCACCGGCAGCGAGCTCCTCCGCGCTCAGCGGCCCTGCATCGGACTCCCACGCCGCCACGCCGCGCAGGCCCTGGCGTACGCGCAGCTGACGCTCTGCCGCGCCGGACAGCCACGCGCTGAACGAGACACCGTCTTCCTTGGCCGCGATCTCGACTGCCTTCGCGACGTCGTCGGAAAGCGACACCGATCTCTTGGTCACCATCGCCTTATGGTAGCACCGCGGGTATGACCGAAGGCCGGGGGCCCCACGCGCGACGACGACGCCCTGAGGGCGCCGTCGTCGTCCGAGCGTGGCCAGGCGGCGGATCCCGGCGCTGCGCTCTCACTGGAACCAGGTGGCGGGAACCGGTTCCACTGCCATCATACAACGAGTTCCCGTGCACGCAATTGCTATCGCAACTTTTTTTGACGTCGAAGCGAAATCTCAGGCACGAAGACGCCCGATCCGCACCTCTCCCGCATCCAGAACCTCGACGGCGACGCCTCGGGGGCCCCCTCAGGGGTGTCCGTCGGGGGCCACTTGACGCCGAGTGCGCCCTTCGTCGAGCCAGTCGACGCCGAGCAGGCCGTGGTATGCCTCGGTGGCTGCCTGGGGGCTGCCTGTCGGCTGCCTGGGGGCTGCCTGTCACCCGTGCGGTCAAGCCGGAACGGTCGCGGAGGGACACACGTCTGCGAGCAGGCATGTCCCGCAACGCGGGGCGCGGGCGGTGCACACGGCGCGGCCATGGAGGATGAGTCTGAGGCTGAGCGCGCCCCATTCCGCTGACGGGACGAGGGCGCCCAACTCCCGTTCGACCACCTCGGGGTCGGGCGACGTCGTGAAGCCGAGTCGTCGGGCCAGCCGGCCGACGTGGGTGTCGACGGGGAGCCCCGGCTCACTGAACGCGACGCTGCGAACGACGTTCGCGGTCTTGCGCCCGACGCCGGGAAGGGTGACGAGGTCTTCCATAGCTGAGGGCACCTGGCCGTCGAAGCGCTCCACGAGCGTCCGGGCCATCCCGAGCAGGCTCCTGGCCTTCGAGCGGAAGAACCCCGTCGAGCGGATCAGCTCTTCGAGCGCCTCGGGGTCTGCTCCCGCCAACGACGGCGCGTCGGGGTAGGTCGAGAACAGCGCCGGCGTGACCATGTTCACACGCGCGTCGGTCGTCTGCGCGGAGAGGATCGTCGCGACGAGGAGCTGGAACGGGTTGTCGTGGCCTAGCGCGCACAGCTCCGTCGCGCTGCCGGGGTACGCCGCAGCGAGGCGCGCGACGACCACCTTGGCTCGAGCCTTCGGGGTCCGGGGTGCCGCCACCGGAGCGAGGATAGCGGCGCGGCGCGGCGCGCCCCGAGATCGGGGGCCCGTGGGCGGCCCCTGTAGCCTCGGCGTATGCCCACCGCGCCGGTGCCCCTCGTCCATGTGGACGTGACGTCGTCGCTCGAGCCGGCCGTGCGCGACCAGATCCGCGTTCTTCTCCACGCCAGCGAGCAGGCGGACGGCTACCCTGCGCTGAGCGACGAAGCGCTCCTCGCCTTCGGGGAGGGCGCGCCGGCCGGCACCGTCTCGCTGCTCGCCCGCGTTGCCGACCGCGTTGCCGACCGCGACGACGGCGCGCTCGCCGGCTTCGGCCTCCTTGGCGACCGTGACGGTGCGTGGAACCTCGAGACCGTCGTGCGCCCGCAGCTTCGCGACGACGCGGTGGACGTGCTCGGCGCGTTGCTCGACACCGCCCTCGCCGAGATCGCCGCTCGCGGTGGCGGCAGGGTACGGGCATGGCTCCGCACCGAAGCGGCGCGCGACGCCGAGGAGCTGAGGGCGCGGGGGCTGCGCCCCGAGCGTGAGCTGCTGCAGCTGCGCGCGCCGCTCCCTCCCGAGGCCGTCCACGACGCCAGTGCGCCGCCGGTCCCCGTTCGGCCGTTCCACCCCGGTCGGGACGAGGAGGCGTGGCTCGCGGTCAACGCCCGGGCCTTCGCGGGCCATCCCGAGCAGGGGTCGTGGACCCGAGAGGACCTCGAGCGCCGCGAGCGCGAACCCTGGTTCGACCAAGGTGGGTTCCTCCTCCACGAGGTGGGCGGGCGCCTGGCGGCGTTCTGCTGGACCAAGGTCCACCGCAGCCCGGTGCTCGGCGAGATCTACGTGATCGGCGTCGATCCGGACTTCCAGGGCCGGGGGCTCGGGCGGGCGCTCACCCGCGCTGGCCTCGGACACCTCGCGACCCGGGCGGTACCGACCGCGATGCTCTACGTCGAGGCCACCAACACGCCCGCCCAAGTCCTCTACCGGTCGCTCGGCTTCACCGAGCACCACCGCGAGGTGCAGTTCCGCGGCGACGTGCCGGCGGCCCGTCAGGTGGACGCGCCGACCGCCCGGCCGATCCCGTAGGTGACGGCGGCGGCGATCGCCGCGACGGCGAGCTGGCGGACCGCAGCCTTCGCGGCCGACCGCCCGGTGAGCGCGCCGAGGAGCGCGCCGACGCCGATCGCCGCGACGCCGCCGATCGCGATCGACGCGACGAGGGCGCCGTTGCCATGGCCGAGAAGCCACGGGATGAGCGGCAGGAGTGCTCCGAGCGCAAACGTCGCAAAGGAACTCAGCGCGGCGACGACCGGTGAGCCGAGCGACGACGGGTCGATGCCCAGCTCCTCCCGCGCGTGCGTCTCGAGGGCCGTCTCGGGGTCGCGCATCATCATCTCCGCGAGCTGCTTGGCGAGCGCCGGCGTGATCCCTCGGCGCTCGTAGATGGCGACGAGCTCCCCGCGTTCGGCGACGGGGCTCTGCTCGAGGGCCTGACGCTCCACCTCCAGCTCGCGCTGGAGGAGCTCGCGCTGTGCCTGCATCGAGACCAGCTCGCCCGCCGCCATCGAGAACGCCCCGGACACGAGCCCGGCCAGTCCCGAGAGCCGCACGATCCCGCCGGCGGGATGGGCGCCGGCAACGCCCAGGATCAAAGAGACGTTCGTGACGAGCCCGTCGCTGATGCCGAAAACCGCCGCACGGGCGCCTCCCGAGGTGACGTTGCGGTGGTGGCGCTCGCCGTGGGCGTTGTAGGGGGAGCGGCGACCGGAGGGACGCAGAGATCGGGACCGCTGCACGCTGCCAGCGTACCGACGTCACCACCGCGCCAACGGCCTGGCAGAATGGAGGGGTGCCCGGGCGTTGGATGGACCAGTCGCAGCCGCAGACCCTCCAGGGCGCGGTGCTCTTCTCCTACCTCAACGCCGCCATCGCGTTGGTCTTCACCCTGATCGCCGGGCAGTCGCCCTTCCTGCTCGTCTTCATCCTCCTGGCTGCCGCGGCCTACGGCATCGCCAACGAGAAGCGCATCGCCTACTGGGCGGCGGTCGTGCTGGCCTGCGCCTACCTGCTCGGAGTCCTCGCGCTCATGGTGACCGGCGCCGCACTCTCGGGGATCCTGAACCTGCTCTTTGCGGGGATCCTCGTGGCGATGCTGCTCCACCCCGAGAGCCGGCACTACCAGCGCATCTGGTTCAAGTAGGCGCGGGCGCGCGACGAGGCGATGCTCGAGGTGTCGAATTGACCACGACCGTCCACGGCGTCGACGAGCTCCCGTCCATGGTGGGTCAGCACCTCGGCTACAGCGACTACGTACTCGTCGACCAGGAGCGCATCGACCGCTTCGCCGACGCCACGGGCGACCACCAATGGATCCACGTCGATCCCGAGCGCGCCGCCGCCGGCCCGTTCGGGACGACCATCGCTCACGGGTACCTCACCCTGTCGCTCATTCCCACGCTCCTCCCTCAGCTGCTCCGTGTCGAAGGCGTGGCGTTCGGCGTCAACTACGGGTGCAACAAGGTCCGGTTCCCCGCGCCGGTTCCCGCGGGCTCGGAACTACGCCTCGGGGCGGCGGTTTCCTCCGTCGAAGAGATCGAAGGCGGTGTGCAGGGGGTCCTCGACGTCGTGTTGGAGGTCCGTGACGCGGCCAAGCCATCGTGCGCGGCGCAGGTGGTGTTCCGCTACTACCGGGCGTGAGCGCGTCACCGCTGCCCGCAGGGAGGGAGAAGACCGTCCGGGTCCGGGCGATGTTCGACGCGATCGCGCCGCGCTACGACCTCGTCAACCGGTTGATCACCCTCGGCATGGACCAGCACTGGCGCGATCGCACCGTGCGCGCCCTCGCACTCGCGCCCGGGTCCGCCGTGCTCGACCTCGCGTGCGGGACCGGCGCGTTGGGCGCGCAGGCCCGCCACCATGGCTACCGCGTGGTGGGCGCCGACATGAGCGAGGGGATGCTCGCCGGAAGGCCCGTGAGCTCCGGCGGCGAGGGCTTCCCCGCGGCCCTCGCCGACGCGGCGTCCCTCCCGTTCGCGAGCGGGTCGCTCGACGGCGTGCTTTGCGCGTACGCCCTTCGCAACTTCACCGACCTTCCGGCCTCGCTCGCCGAGGCCGCGCGCGTCGTCAGGCCGGGGGGTCGCATCTCGATCCTCGAGGTGGCCACTCCGCCGCACCCCCTCGTGCGGGCGGGCCACCGGTTGTGGTTCCACCACGTCGTCCCGGTGATCGGTGCCGCACTCTCCGACCCGGGCGCGTACCGCTACCTGCCCGACTCGGTCGCGTACCTCCCCGAGGACCCCGGCCTCCGGGTCATCTTGCGTGACGTCGGCTTCAAGGCCGTCGGCAGGCGACTCCTCCAGGGCGGCCTCAGTCAGATCCTCACCGGGACCCGGGCAGGCTCCACGGGTGACGCGTGAGCGCCACGGCGCACCACCGCGCGCCGTCGCCGGCCGCGACACCCGGCACCCCCGACCCCGACGCCTTCGCCGCGACCGTGACCCCCGTCGCGCCGGGGACATGGCCGGCGTCTGCGGTCGGCGATGCCGCCGACACGGGCGTTCTGGTCGCGGGGCGTGACCGTCTGCTCGCCGGCCTCGGCGTCGCGGCGACCCTGCCGCTTCCGCACGGCCTCGCGGACCTCGACGCGCTACGCGCAGCGCGCTCGTGGCTGCGTGCGCTGCCGCTCGCGGGTGGCGCCCTCGGCGACCGCCCGTGGGCCGCCGACGACGACGGGAACATGGACCGTGGCGGGAGCGCAGACGCCAGGGTGCCCGCGCCCGCGCCGGTCGCGCTCGGCGCCTTCCCCTTTGATCGCGGCGGCCCCGCGGCGCTCGTCGTGCCGTCGGTCACCTGGTGCAAGGACGCCGCGGGCCGCGCATGGCGCGTGGACGTAGGCTCTCGGGCGACGGCGCTGCGCTCGGCCCCCCTCGACGTGGCGCGCGGCAACGACGGCGCGCCAGACAGACCCGACGATCCCGAAGTGCTCATGCCCGAGATCGTGCAGGTTCCCCAGCCCGCCGGGTACGCCGACGCCGTCGCACGCGCGGTCGCGGATATCCGTGCCGGGAAGCTGCGCAAGGTCGTGCTCGGCCGCCTCGTCGAGCTCATGCTCGTGGCGCCACCGCGGCCCTCGACCCTGCTCGAGACCCTCTGGGGAGCCGAGGGACCCTTCTCACCGTTCTCCGTCCCCACCCTCGACGGCAGGCTCGTCGGCGCGTCTCCCGAGCTGGTGGTCGCCCGGCGGGGCCGGTCGGTCATCTCGCACGCCTTCGCCGGCACGGTGCCGCTTTCGAACGCCGGCGCGGACGACGAGGTGCAGTGGCTCATCGACTCGGCGAAGGACCGGTCCGAGCACCGGCTCGTGGTCGACGAGATCGCCACGGCCCTCGTGCCCCGGTGCGTGACGCTCAGCGTGCCGACGGACCCCACCGTCCTGCGGCTCCGGTCCGACGCACGGCTCGGAAGCCTGATCACCGGGACGCTTGCCGAGCCGTCGAGCCGCGACACAGTGCTCACGCTGCTCGCGCTCCTCCATCCCACGCCCGCGGTCGGCGGGGTTCCGCGCGCCGAGGCACTCGCGAGGATTGCCGCGCTCGAATCGTCCCCGCGCGGCTATTGGGCAGGCGTCGTCGGCTGGGTCGACGGGGCGGGCGACGGGGAGTGGGTGCTGGGAATCCGCTCGGTCGAGCTCTCGGGCCGTCGTGCCCGGGTGCGCGCGGGCGCAGGGATCGTCGCGGACTCGGACCCCGAGCGCGAGCTCAGCGAGACCACGGTCAAGCTCCGCCCGGTCCTCGACGCCCTGTGGCCCGGGGCATCGTCCCTCCTCTGAGCGCCGGCTCGAGCCTCTCCGCGCCCCCTGCAGGCTCGCCCGGTTGCGCCGCGGGCGGCGCGGCCGCGGGGTCGGGGGTCGAGGTGCCCAGCGGCGCCTCGAGCGGCACCTCCACGCAGAAGACGTTGCCCTCGCGGTCCTCGCGCGCGTGCACCGAGGCGCGCCCGCCCAGGTCGTCGGCGATGGCCCGGACGATCGCGAGACCGAGCCCGGTGCCCTGTCCCGTGCGTGCACGGTCGCCCCGGTAGAAGCGGTCGAACACCCGCGCGCGCCGGGACGGTGTGAGCGCCGGTCCCTCGTCCACCACCCGCAGCACCCCCATCGACCCCTCGGCCACCACCTCCACACGCACGGGCGAGCGGGGCGTGGTGTGCACGAGCGCGTTGCCGAGGAGATCGTGTGCCACCTGCGCCAGTCGGTCACGGTCGCCGGCGACCTCAACCGGGAGCGGCGCGAACAGCTCGACCGGACGGTCCGGATCAGTCACCTGTGCGTCGTCCACCGCGTCACGGCCCACGCGGCGCAGGTCCACGGGGACGCGCTCGAGCGGGCGGCCCTGGTCGAGGCGCGCGAGCAGCAGCAGGTCGTCCACGAGCCCGCTCATGCGGCGGGCCTCGTGCTCGACGCGCCCGAGCGCCTTGGTGCGCTCCGCGTCGTCAGTGAGGGCGCCGTGGCGGAGCAGCTCGGCGTAGCCACGGATCGACGTGAGCGGCGTGCGCAGCTCGTGGGACGCGTCGGCGACGAACTGGCGCAACCGGGCCTCGGAGTCCGACTTCTCGGCGAAGGCGTCCTCGATCCTGCCGAGCATCGTGTTGATCGCCGCCCCCAGCCGCCCGACCTCGCTCTCGGGATCGTCGGGTTCGACCCGCCGCGCGAGGTCTGCGCCCGACGCGATCTCGTCCGCGGCCCTCGCCATGACGTCGAGAGGCCGGAGCCCCCGACGCACGATCCACAGGGCGAGGAGGCACAACGCGAGCAGCACCGCTGCCGAGACGCCGATCTCGATGCGGACGAGCGATGTCATCGTCGCGTCGGTCTGCGCAAGCGGCACCGCCACGATGACCGTGCCCTGGGGGACCCGCGCGGCGTCCGCACGGTAGGTCGAGCCGTCGCGTGCGGTGAGTGTGAAGTGGTAGGGGTTGGGCCGGTACGGGCCGAGGCCTGGGCCGAGTGTCGGGGACAGGCGCACCGACTGCGGGACGCGCGGTCGGGGTGTGGGCTTGAGCGGCAAACCGGACGGTCGTGTGGCGAGCACCCTCCCGCCTGCACCGAGCACGATCACGTAGACGTCGGGGCTGATCCGGTCGCCGATCGACTCCGCCGAGGGCGGCTGCCCGCGGCGGTGCAGATGTACGAGGTACCGCACCGCGTTGCCCTGTGCGTCGGAGAGCTGGGAGTCGAGCCGCCCGTAGAGGAATGACCGGAGGGACGTGTACGTCACGACGTCGGCGACACCGAGGCCGATGACGAGAAGCACCGCCATCGCGACCATCAGCCGACGGCGCAGTTGCACGTCGCTCCCCTAGTCCTTGGGCAGGCGGAGGGTGTACCCCACGCCGCGAACCGTGTGGATAAGGGGAGGCCCGCGCTCGTCGATCTTCTTGCGCAGGTAGCTGATATAGGTCTCGACGATGTTGGGGTCGCCGCTGAACGAGTAGTCCCAGACGCTGTCGAGGAGCTCGGACTTGGGCACCACGCGCCGCGGGTGCTCGAGGAGGTACTGGAGGACTCGGAACTCGGTGGCGGTCAGCTCGATCTCACGGCCGTCGCGCCACACCTCGTGCGTATCGACGTTCATCACGAGGTCCGCGTAGCGCAGCTCGGCCGCATCCCGGCCGTCGTGGCCGGTCCGGCGCAGCACGGCGCGCACCCGGGCGACGAGCTCGTCGAGGCTGAACGGCTTGGTGACGTAGTCGTCGGCGACGCCCAGTCCCTGCACCTTGTCCTCGGTGCTGTCCCGGGCGGTCAGGAACACGACGGGCGTCACGACGCCGGTCTCCCGCATCCGGCGGCACACTTCGGTCCCCTCGAGGTCCGGCATCATCACGTCGAGCATCACGAGGTCGTAGCGACCCGGCTGCGCAAGCGCCAGCGCCTCACGTCCCGATCCGGCAACTTCCACACGGAAGCCCTCGAAGCGCAGCGCCGCGGCGAGGAGGTCCGTGATGAACGGCTCGTCGTCGACGACGAGGATGCGCTCTCCGTCCGCGCTCACCCCTCCATGATCGCAGACCGGCGGCGGCGGCCGGCTCCGGCGGGCCGTCCCGACAGGCGCGCGACGAGCCGGCCGATGCCCCACCACGCCACGAGGAAGAACGCCTCGACCACGATCGCCGAGGACATCTTGGACTCCCCGGCGACCCGGTCGACGAAGCTGATCGGCACTTCGGTGATCGAGGCGCCGGTCTGCTTGGCGCGGTAGGTCATCTCGATCTGGAAGCCGTAGCCGTCGGCCCGGATGCGATCGAGGTCGAGGCGCCGCAGCACCGATGCGGCGTACACGCGGAACCCCGCCGTCGAGTCACGCACGCCGAGACCGAGCACCGCGTCCGCGTACCGGTTGCCGCCCCACGAGAGCAGGTGGCGGTACCACGACCAGTTGGGGATGGAACCGCCCGGCATGTACCGCGAGCCGACGACCACCTCGTACCCGTCCTCCAGGGGGGCGACGAGCCCGGGAAGGGCCTTGGGATCGTGGGAGAAGTCGGCATCCATCTCGACGCATGCCTCGTAGCCGGCGTCGAGCCCCCAACGGAACCCGGCCCGATAGGCGCTGCCGAGCCCTGCCTTCTCCGTTCGGCGGAGCACGTGCACGTCGCCGAGCTCCACTCCCGCCTTCTCAGCGAGGTCGGCGGTGCCGTCGGGGCTCCCGTCGTCCACCACGAGGATGCCGGCGTCGGGCAGCGCCGCGTGCACGTCCCGGAGCAGCCCTTCGATGTTGCCCGCTTCGTTGTAGGTCGGGACGACCACCAGCACCCGCACGGAGCCGGAGCTTAGAGGCGGCCGGCCGGAGCCGGGGGGCCGCCTCGGCCTGCATCGACGGCCCAGGAACGCCTCGGCGCCCCCCACGCATGGAAGCATGGGCGTGTGGCGGAGTCGCGGCACGAACCGACCGGGTCCTCGGCCGGCGCCCTCCCGGTCGGTACGTCCGCGCACGGAGGGGGTGACTACCGGCTCCCCGACGGGACCGCCGCCTGCGAAGGCCCGCGGGATCCCACCGACGGTGCCGCCGCGGCCCCGGACGTGCGAGAGGCTCCGGCCGAGGGGCACTCGGCCGCCGAGGGTCCTTCCTCGCCGGCGGGCGGGGTGCCGGCGGGCGGGGTGCCGCCGGGCGGGGCGCCGCCGGACGGGGTGCCGGCGGACGGGGGGCCGGCGGAAGGGGTGCCGCCGGGGCCGCAAGCGCCGGTGGCCGAGGCGCGACGTGCCCGGCTGCGCCGATGGTTGCGGTCACCGCCGTTCCGCCTCGCGGTGGCGGTGGTGGCGCTCATCTTCGTACTCGAGTACATCCTGCTCCCCGACCTCGCCAACGCGAAGAAGTCACTGCACCTCCTCGGCGGCGTCAACATCCTGGGACTCCTGATCGGGGTTGTCCTGGAGGTCGCTGCGCTCGTCGCGTACGCAGAGCTCAGCCACACGGTGTTCTCCCCGGACGCGCCGAGCCGATCGGTGCTGTTCAGGATCAACATGTCGAGCCTCGCGGTGAGCCACGTGCTGCCCGGCGGCACGGCGCCCGGCACCGCCGTCGCATACCGGCTCCTGACCGAGCTCGACGTCCCGAGCGGCACCGCGGCGTTCGGGCTCGCGACCCAAGGGGTGGGCTCGGCGGTCGTCTTGAACGTCCTGTTCTTCCTGGCCCTTCTGATCTCGATTCCACTCAGGGGCTACAACCCGCTGTACAACTTCGCCGCCATCGCCGGGGTGATCCTGTTCGCGCTGTTCGCCGGCGTCGTCCTCCTCCTCACCCGGGGACAGCGACGAGCGCTCGAACGAGTGCACACGTGGGCGGAGAAGGTGCCGTTCGTCAACGCCGACAAGGTGACCTCCCTCGTCCAGACGATCGCGGACCGTCTCCAGATCCTGCTCCGCGACCGCGCGCTCCTCGTCCACGCACTCCAGTGGGCCACCCTCAACTGGCTCTTCGACGCCGCGTCCCTCTGGGTGTTCGTGCTGGCCTTCGGCCACGCAATTTCGCCCGTCGACCTGCTCGTCGCCTACGGGCTCGCCAACATCCTGGCGGTCATCCCGATCACGCCGAGCGGTCTCGGCGTCGTGGAGGGCGTCCTCATCCCGACCCTGGTCGGGTTTCACCTCCCCAAGACAGTCGCAATCCTCGCGGTGCTCGGCTACCGCTTCGTGAACTTCTGGCTGCCCATCCCGGCGGGCGGGGCGTCCTACCTGTCGCTCAGGTTCTCCGCCGAAGGGAAGGCCCGGCGCAAGCTGCGGGGCCCGCTCCGCCGTGGCCACAGGTCGTCGGGCTCCTGAGCGCCCGTACGGGCGTCCGGCCTCAGCCGTCGTGGCGGGGGTCGACCTCGCGCCGGCGACGCGCCCGCTCGAGCGCGAGCTCCTTCAGGCGCCGCTGGGAGTCGATGCCCTTCACGGCCCGCACGCGCTCCCAGCTCCCGTCCGCATGCAGCGACCAGGCGTTCACGTCGTCGGTGAAGACGAGGTCGAGGATCTCGAGGAGACGCCCCTGCAGCTCGAGATCGCGCACCGGCGAGAGGACCTCGATACGCCGGTCGAGGTTCCGCTCCATGAGGTCGGCCGACCCGATGTAGAGCTCCAGGGACAGCGCTGACGCACCGTTGCCCGGGACGTGGTGCGGCGCGTTGTCGGCCGACCCTCCGAAGCGATAGATCCGGGAGTGCTCGAGGAACTGGCCGACGATGGAGCGGACCGTGATCGTCTCGGAGAGGCCCGCCACCCCCGGGCGAAGGCTGCACATCCCGCGCACGGCGAGGTCGACCGGCACCCCGGCGCGGGAGGCTGCGTAGAGAGCGTCGATCATCTCGGGGTCGGTGAGACCGTTCACCTTGAGCACGATCCGGCCCGCGGGCCCGGCGTCGGTCTGCCGGCCGATGAGCTCGAGCACGCGCTCGCGCATCGTCACCGGCGCCACCAGGATCTCTCGGTACCTCGACTGCCTGCTGTAACCGGTGAGGTAATTGAAGAGGTCGCCGACGTCCGCGCCGATGTCCTCTTCGGACGTGAGCAGGCCGAGGTCCTCGTAGCTCGCGGCGGTGCGCGAGTTGTAGTTCCCCGTCCCGACGTGGCAGTAGCGGCGGATCCCGTCGTCCTCCCGGCGCAGGACGAGCACCGTCTTCGAGTGGGTCTTCAGGCCGACGAGCCCGTAGACGACGTGCACGCCCGCCTCTTCGAGCGCACGCGCCCAGCCGATGTTGGCCTGCTCGTCGAACCGGGCTTTCAGCTCCACGATGGCCGCGACCTGCTTCCCGCTCTCGGCCGCCTTGATGAGCGATGCCACGATCGGGCTGTCGCCCGAGGTCCGGTAGAGGGTCTGCTTGATGCCGAGCACCTGAGGGTCGTCCGCGGCCTGGGCGACGAATGCCTCGACCGAGGTGGCGAACGAGTCGTAGGGGTGGTGGACCAGCACGTCGCGCTCTCGGAGCACCCCGAAGAGGTCCGTCGGCTCGTTGCCCGCCGTCGCCAGGTAGGGCGGCGTCATCGGGGTCCAGGTCTCGGCGTGCAGGTCGGGGCGGTCGAGGGCGTAGACGGCCCAAAGCCCCGACAGGTCGATCGGGGCGTCCAGGGTGAAGACCCCGTCGCGGGGCACGTCGAGCTCCTCGCGGAGCCGCTCGATCAGCTGGGGATCGGCCGCAGAGCTCACCTCGAGGCGGACCGCACTCCCGAACCTGCGGCGCCGCAGCTCCATCTCGACGGCCACGAGGAGGTCGTCCGCCTCGTCCTCCTCCAGCGCCAGGTCGGCGTTGCGGGTCACCCGGAAGGTGTCGTGCTCGCCGATCGCCATGCCGGGGAACAGCGTGTGCAGATGCGCGGCGATGACCTGCTCCAGCGGGACGAAGCGCTCGCCGTCGGGCATCACGACGAAGCGCGGGAGCACCGGGGGGACCTTGACCCGGGCGATCCGGTGCTCGCCCGTGGAGGGGTCGCCCACCTCGACGAGCAGGTTGAGCGAAAGGTTGGAGATGTAGGGGAAGGGATGGCCGGGGTCGACCGCGAGAGGGGTGAGCACGGGGTAGATCTGCCGGTGGAACACCTCGACGAGGTAGGCACGGTCGTCGTCGTCGAGCGACGTCCAGTCGGACCAACGGATCCCTGCCTCGGCGAGGCCGGGCACGAGCACGTCGAGAAAGACCGCATCCTGCCGGGCGACGAGCTGGGCCACCTGCGCCCGGATCGCCGCAAGCTCCTCGCCCGGCCGCAGGCCGTCGACAGATCGCGAGCGCACGCCGGCGACGAACTTGTCCTGGAGCCCTGCGACGCGCACCTGGAAGAACTCGTCGAGCGCCTCGGCGAAGATCGCCATGAACTTGACCTGCTCGAGGAGAGGCAGCCGCGTGTCCTCGGCGAGGTCCAAGAGCCGCGAGAGAAAGTCGAGGCGCGAGAGCTCCTTGTTGGTGAACCGCTCGTACCCGTAGGCGGCGATCGAGTCGAGGACCGGGACCGTCCGGCGCTCGCCGGCGAGCGACTCGTCGCGCGCGAGGGCCGGGATCGTCCCGATCCGGGACGTCGTCAGTGACGGTGAGGGGGGGCCGGTGGACGGAGGGTCAACCGGGGATCTGGCGCCGGCTGCGATGTCCGAGGTCACCGGCACGCCCCCGCCCTGCTCGGGGGGCGTGCGCTGAAGTGCCATGAAGCCCTCACAGCGTACACGTCCCGCTACGCTTCGGGCGGTGGCGACCACCACAGTGCTCCAGGCCCGCGTGAGCCCGGTGAGGCGCCTCCCGACGTGGCGAAGCGGCCCCAAGCCCAAACGACGGACCGAACTCGGGTTGCTCGTCTTCGCCTCGGTCATCACCGTCGCCCTCTACGTCATCGCCGAGGTCGGTGCGAAGGGAAAGGTCCCGCCGCACATCGGCCCGATCCTGGCGGTCATCCTCGGGATGGCGGTCGTCGCCCACATCGCGAACCGGTGGCTCGCCCCCGACGCCAACGCTGTGGTCCTCCCGCTCGCCGCCCTCTTGAACGGCATCGGCTACGTCGTCATCGTGCGGTTCACACCTCCGGCCGCCAAGCAGCAGGCGACCTGGGCGGCAATCGGGATCCTCTGCTACATCGGGGTGCTCCTCGCCGTCCGGCACACCCGCGACATGGACAGGTACCGCTACCTCCTCTTGGGGGTCGCCATCGCCCTCCTCGTCTCCCCGCTCGTCCCCCACCTGGGCAAGCCGGTCACAACAACGCACCTGTGGATCGGCCTCGGGCCGATCACCTTCCAGCCGATCGAGTTCGCCAAGCTCCTCCTCGTCGTCTTCTTCGCCTCCTACTTCGCCGAGAACAAGGAGCTCCTGTCGATCCCGACCGCCCGCGTCGGGAACCGTCTCGTCCTCGACCCGCGCCCCCTCGTGCCGATCCTCCTCTTCTGGGCGTTCGCGATGGGCGTCATCGGGCTCGAAGACGACGTGGGCTTCGCGATGCTGATCTTCACGATGTTCGTGGTGCTCCTGTGGGTGACCACGGGGCGCTGGGCGTACATCCTGTTCTCGATCGCCCTGTTCGGGATCGGCGCGTTCGCGGCCGCGCACCTCTTCCACCAGGTCCGCACACGGATCGACCAGTGGCTCCACGCCGCGCCCCTGAGCCAGCTCGGTTACGGGTACTTCGACTTCGCGCACGGGGGCATCGGCGGAGCGGGCCTGGGCACCGACGCCTATGCGAACCCGTTCGCGAACTTCCACGTCACGACCGACATGATCTTCGCCGGGATCGGCGACCAGCTCGGCTTCATCGGGGCGGCCGCCGTGGTGATCGCCTTCGTCCTGTTGGTCGGCTCGGGCCTTCGCATCGCCCAGGTGGCGCGGTCGGACTTCTCGCGGCTGGTGGCCGTCGGACTCACCGCCGTGCTCGGGTTCCAGGCGTTCTTCATCATGGCCGGCGTGACCCGTCTCCTCCCGTTCACCGGCATCACGCTGCCGTTCGTCGCGTACGGCGGCTCGTCGCTCGTCGCGAACTACGCGTTGCTCGCCCTCTTGATGCGCGTCTCGCAGGAGGGCTCGTCCACCGTGACCGAGCGGGCCACGGGGGTCAGCCTCCCCACCGACTCGGCGTTCGACGTCGCCAGCTGATCGAGCGCCGCGTCGCGGCGGGTCAGGCTCCGGGCACCCGGCCTCCCGACTCGCCGACGGCAGCGGTGGCGCCGACGGCGGGAGCGAGAGACGATGGTGCGGGCGGCGCAAGGGTGCCGCGGCGAAGGAGGAACCGATGGCCCGCGTCAACACGTACCTCAACTTCCAGGGCCAGGCCGAAGAGGCGTTCGCCTTCTACGCGGACGTCTTTGGCACGGAGATCACCGTGCTCACCCGCTTCTCGGAGGCGCCCGGCATGGGGACCGGGGAACTGCCGCCCGACGAGCAGGATCTCGTCCTCCACGCGGAGCTGCCCATCCTCGCTGGACACCTCCTGATGGCGACCGACATGCTCAGGTCCATGGGCCACGAGACGAGAGTCGGCAACAACACCACGCTGTGCCTCGACGTCGACAGCCGGGAGGATGCCGACCGCATCTACGGCGCCCTCGCCGACGGGGGGTCGGAGGGATCCCCGATGGCCGACATGCCCTGGGGCGCCTACTGGGGCGTCGTCCTCGACCGCTACGGCATCCGCTGGATGGTCAACTACGCGCCGGCGTCCTGACCGGCCACCGGCACCGCCGGGGGCTCCGGCGCCGGCGCGTCGGGGAGGACGTCGCCGCCGGAGGTGAGCAGCCGCTCGTCGCAGAGGACCGGCGCGACGACCCGCTGGCGGAGGGCCAGGCAGATGCCGTCGCTCGGGCGGCACGAGAGCACCTCTCGCCCTCGGGGTCCGGCGAGCTCCAGCTCCGCGAGGTAGGTCGCACCGACACGCCCCGTGAGCCGCACCGCGACGACCTCGACGCCGACACGCTCGAGCGCGCGTGCGAACAGGTCGTGGGTGAGCGGGCGCGGCGCCTCGGTGCCCGCGAGCGAGTGCGAGAGCGCCACACCCTCGGCCGTGCCGATGCGGAACGACAGCCGCTCGCGGGTCTCCTCTGCGTCTTCGAGCGTCACGACCGGGTACTGGTCGGGCAGTGCGACCGCGACCGCCGCGACGCGCACGATCCGGAACGTACGCGTCGGCGCGGGCGAGACCGCGGGGGGCGCGGACGGCGCGGGCGACGGGACCGCGGGCGCGGGTGGAGCCGTGGTCCCGGCCGTGTCCGCGGTGGAAGAGGTGACCCGCTCCACCGTGACTAGCCCGCCCGGCGTGCGTACACGCTCAACGCGAGACCGATCCCGCAGAAGAACGCGATCACCGCGGTCCCCCCGTAACTGATGAACGGGAGCGGGATGCCGGTGATCGGCATGATGCCCATGGTCATTCCGGCGTTCTGGAAGGTGCTGAACGCGATGAAGGCGAACACGCCGGCGCAGAGAAGCCGACCGAAGTCGTCTCGGGCGATCTGCCCGACCCGGAGGACCCGCCAGGCAAGGAAGAAGAGCAGCCCCAGGACGCCGACCGCCCCTACGAAGCCGAGCTGCTCACCGACCGCCGTGAAGATGAAGTCGGTCTGCTGCTCGGGGACGTAGCCGAGGTAGGTCGCCGCACCGTGCCCGATGCCCGTGCCGAACAGGCCGCCGGCACCGATCGCGTCCTTCGCCTGCTGGACGTTGTAGACGGCGCCGGCCAGTGTGCTTGTGAGGTGGGTTGTGGACTGGTGCAGGAAGCTCGTGATCCGAAGGATCTGGTAGTGGTGCAGGAGGCCGACGGCGAGGACGAGCGCAACGAGCCCCGCCGCGCCGATGAGGAGCACGATGAGGACGCGGGTGGGCAAGCCCGCCACGGACAGCATCACGAGCAGTACGACCGACATGATGATGCCGGTCCCGAGGTCGGGCTGGACCATGACGAGCCCGATGGGGACCGCGCCGAGGACGAGCACCTTGACGACGTCGAGCCACGTCAATCCGTCGGGACGTCGCGAGCAGTACGTCGCGACCGCCACGACGAGGCCGAGCACCGCGAACTCC
Organism: Acidimicrobiales bacterium; assembly: GCA_035534455.1. Taxonomy (GTDB): domain Bacteria; phylum Actinomycetota; class Acidimicrobiia; order Acidimicrobiales; family RAAP-2; genus JAJYVT01. The sequence goes on along the minus strand of DATLRV010000032.1, from coordinate 11,567 downwards.
GACGGCTGGATCTGGATCGGTCCGAGGTTGAACCAGCGCGCCGAGCCGAGCGCAGCGTGCGTCCCGACGTGGGGCACCATCACCGCGAGGAGGACGAAGATCGACAGGCCGTAGATGGCCATGCCGAACGACTCGAGCTTGCGGTAGTCGATCAGGCCGACGACACCCATCGCCACGACGCCGAGCACGACGAAGACTGCTTGGCGCTTCAGGTAGTACGTGGGGCTCTCCCCGAGGCGGAGCAGTGGACCCTGGGTCGCCGTGTACACCATCACGACACCCACGCACGCCGCCGCGATCGACGCCAGGATGAGGAAGGGGTCGACGACCACCGTGGGACGGCGCGCCATCAGCGGGCGGCGGACGCGGGCTGTCGGACGCGGCTTCGTCCCGACTCGGTACGGCGCCTGCACGACCGACAAGGATAGAGGCCGGGCGCTCGGCGGAAGCCGCGCAGGGCTCAGAGGCGGTGCAGGGGCAGTTCAGCCTTCGAGGGCGGTGACGCGCCGGTGCCGGTCCTCGCCGGTTGCGGCACGCCACATGGCCTCGAGGGGGGCGGGCCGCCCGGCCCAGAGCTCCACCTGGCGCGCCGCCTGGTGGACGAGCATGCCGAGCCCGTCGAGCGTCGTCGCGCCCCGGCTCTGGGCGAGCGCCAGCCACCTGGTCGGGCGAGGGACGTAGACGAGGTCGACGACGAGCTGGGCGGGTCCGAGCAACGCCGGGTCCACGGGCGCGAGCGCGTGGGGATCGGACGTCCCGGCCATCCCGAGCGGCGTCGCGTTCACGACCAGGTCGCACCGGGCCGCGTCCGCGGGCGTGCCGGTCCGACCGGCGTCCCCGGCGAGGCGTGCCGCCTCTGCGGCCCGAGCCGGCGTGCGCCCGACCACGACCACCTCCGCCGCGCCGGCCTGGGCGAGGGCGAGGACCACCGCCCTCGCGGCGCCGCCCGCCCCGGCCACCAAGCACCGGCGCCCGGACGGGTCGAACTGCGCCCCGCGTGCCAGCGCGGCGAGGAAGCCCTCGCCGTCGGTGTTGTCGCCCACGAGGCCGTCGGGCTCCACGAGGACGCAGTTCACCGCGCCGAGGCGCGCAGCGGTCGCGCTCGAGCGGTCCACCTTCGCTGCGACGGCTTCTTTGAACGGCATCGTGACCGACAGACCCCGGACACCCAGGGCGCGCACGCCGTCGAGCGCCGCGTCGAGCGCCCCCGGGGGCACCGGGAACGCGACCGAGACCCAGTCGAGCGCCATCGCCGTGAAGGCGGCGTTGTGCAGCGCCGGCGACAACGAATGGCGCACGGGGTCGCCGATCACCCCTACGACGACCGACGACGCCTGCGGCCAGCCGGGCTCGCCCGCCACAGGCGCACGGTTCATGTGCCCGACCCGCCCGTCGAGCTCGACGACGCGTTCTTCCGCGCCTCCCGGATGAGGGCGAGCTGCTGTGTGTACGTGGTCGCGAACTTCATGATGCTGTTCTTCGCTGTGACGAGGTCGAAGTAGAGCCAGGCCCCCGCGGGCGGGTGGACGGCGGCGGCAAGCGCCTGGACCGAGGGGGTGCAGATCGGCGTGGGGGTGAGGCCCGCGTGCAGGTACGTGTTGTAGGGGGTTGTGAGCTGCTCTTCTTGCGGAGTGACCTTGCCGCCGTCCTTTCCGAGCGAGTACAGGACGGTCGATGTCATGTCGAGGTGCATGCCGTCGGCGAGCCGGTTGTAGATGACGCGCGCGACATCGCCCATATAGCGGGTGAAGTAGCCCTCCTTCTGCGCGATCGACGCGAGCGTGACGAGTTGGTAGGCGTTCAGGCCGCCGACCGTCTCGGTGGGCGTGAGCCCGACCGAGCGCGCCTCGGTATCGAAGCGGTCGACCATCTTGGTCAGAAGGGTGCGACCGCTCTCGCCCGGGAGGATCCGATACGAGCCGGTGCCGAGCAGTCCTTCGAGGGGGGTGGTCGGGGTCAGCTGGAACGGCGAGTGCACCCCGCTCGCGCTCGCCCCGTTGCTGAACGTGTGGGCGAGGTTGCCCGGTAGGGACGCGAGCTCGTTGGCGAGCTCCGAGACCGTCGTGCCCGCGACCACGTTGATCCTCGAGACGTTGGGACCGGCGTCGAGGGCGGACTTCGCCGCGGAGAACGAGAGGTTCCGGTGCAGCTGGTAGGTCCCCGGGAGGACGACGGGCGAGCCGTGGACGAACGACCAGAGGTGGAACGCGAGCGTTGTCCCGATCACACCTTCCTTGGCGAGGGCCGCGGTGATCGCCGTGAGCGGCTCGCCCGACTGGACATCGACGAGCACCGTCGCGCCGGGGGGGCCGAACGGATTCGACTCCACCTCGTACCAGGCGAGTACGCCGGCGCCCACGAGGAGCACCGCGAGCACGCCCGCCACCATCCGTCCGCGGCGCGTGAGGCGACCACGGCGCCTGCTCGGCGACTCGCGCTCGCTGCCGCGGGGTCGGGACCGTCCGGCGTGCTGGCGGGGAACCGGGACGGGGGTCTCCCCTGCCACCTCGACGTCCGCAGTCGGCCCGTCCCTCCGGCCGTCGCCGTCCGGACCGAGCTCGTTCGCGCCTTCTTCGCCGAAGTCCTGGGCGCCCCCGCCGAAGTCCTGGGCGCCCCCGCCGAGGTCCACCCCGCCGAGGTCCACCCCGCCGAAGTCCCCCCCGCCGAAGTCCCCCCCGCCGAGATCCAGGCCGTCCCCGTCGCGCCGGGGCGGCCGGGAGGCGATCGCCGCGCGGCTGACCGGAGGCACACCGTGGGGGGGCGTGTCGTCCAGCGGCGCGTCGTGGGGGGGTGTCGACGGGGTCCGGCTCATCGGGCGTCGAGCCATGATTGCAGCAATACGGCCGCCGCCGCGCTGTCGACCCGCACTCGGCGTTGCCGCGTGCCGGTCCCCGCGGCGCCGAGGGCGCCGTGTGCGGTCACCGTCGTCAGCCGCTCATCGAGCGTCTCGACCCGCACCCCGCGAGGCTCGAGGAGGGTCCCGAGCGCCCTCGCCTCCTCCGCGGCGGCATCCGCCGCAGGGCCGTGGCGCCCGTCCAGGGAGAGCGGGAGCCCCACCACGACCACCCGCGCGCCGATCTCGTCGACGACCGCGGCAATCGCCTGGTGGTCGAGGGCCCGGTCCTTGTGTCGTTGGACGAATGGGCGGGGAAAGGCGAGGGAACCCGCCGCGTCGCTCACCGCGATGCCGATGCGCCGGGATCCGAGGTCGACACCGACAGCCCGGGTCACTACCTGTGCTGCCGGCGGGATCCCCTCGCCTTGGCGCTCGGCGACCGGGCGCGCCCGGCGTCGTGCCGGCGACCGGGGGGGACCTCGCCGATCCGGCGCCACAGCTCGCTCTCGTGGCGGTGCCGCTCCGTGCGGGCGACCTCGACGGCGTCCTTCACCCGAGCACCGGTCCCTCGCACCGCGCGCACCGCCTCGCTGCCGGCGAAGGCGGGAGACAACCGTTCGACCGCACGCCGAACCCGGCGGCGCACGCGCTGCTCCACCCACAGGGTCCCTGCGACGCCGAGCGCGACCCCGGTGCCGAACCACATCGGGCGCCGGATCATCGGCGGTGCCCGGCCGGAGTGCGGCGCCACGCGGGCAAGGCGGGCGCGGCTCCTTCGTCGAGGTCCGCGTGCCGGTGGCGGCTATCGCGGGCGCGTGCGGGATGGACGGGATCTGGTCGTCCATGGAGCCGCCGGAGGCCGCCCGCCGCCCCGGCGCGCCACGCCAGGACCTTCACGACGGGGTTGGCGAAGGCTCGCCGGACGGTCCGGGCGGCGTGGTCCACCGCGGCGGTTACCGCCTCGGTGTCAGCCAGCACCGCGTCCACCCGGGCGAGCTCGCTGGCGGCATGGCCGGCCGCGGCGTGCGCCTCCTCGAGAAGCGGCACCGCTTCGTGGCGGAGAGCCTCGATGCCGCGCTCGAGCCGACGGACCTGGGTCACCAGGACGAACGCCGCGGCGAGGGAGACGACGGCTCCGAGGGACCCGACACCGGCCGCGACCACCACCACGACGTCTGCGGTGCTCACCCCACGAGCGTATCCGCCGTCCCGCCGTCCCGCCGGCGTGGGGGAGCCGGGACCCGCGGCGGCACCCGTCAGGATCGCCCGGATCCCGGCCCTCCGGAGTGCAGACGTTTGCTCCGCGCATAGGGTAACGTTTGCGCGTGCAGCAGATCTCGAGCGCGGAGGCTCGAAGTCGCGCGTTCCCGGCGATCCCGCCCCGCCTGGCCGGGTTGGTGGCCCTGACCAAGCCGCGGATCATCGAGCTGCTCCTCATCACGACGGTGCCGGCCATGTTCGTCGCCTCCTCGACCGTCCCGTCCTTCCGCCTTGTCGCCCTCACGGTCATCGGCGGCACGTGCTCCGCCGGTGGGGCGAACGCCTTCAACATGTTCTACGACCGCGACATCGATGCGGTGATGAACCGGACGAAGCGGCGCCCGCTGGTCTCGGGGGCCGTCTCGCCCGCCGACGCGCTGATCCTGTCGATCACGCTCGAGGTCGGCGCCTTCCTCCTGCTCTGGCTCACGGTCAACCTGCTGTCCGCGCTCCTCGCGCTCGCCGCGGCCCTCTTCTACGTCGGCGTCTACACGATGTGGCTGAAGCGCCGCTATACCAGCAACATCGTGATCGGCGGGGCGGCCGGGGCGGTGCCGGTCCTCGTCGGATGGAGCGCCGTTACCGACCACGTGGGCGCCGCCGCCTGGGTCATGTTCGGCATCGTCTTCGCCTGGACGCCGCCGCACTTCTGGGCGCTCGCCATCCGCCACCGCGCCGACTACTCGAGGGCCGCCGTGCCGATGCTCCCCTCGGTCGCGGACACCACCCGCGTCGTGCGCGAGATCCTGGCCTACACCGTGCTCGTCGCCGCCCTCTCGATCCTGCTGGTCTTCGTCGCCCACCTCGGGTGGGTGTTCTTCGGCATCACGGTGGCCCTCGACGCGGGGTTCTTCTACTACGCGCTCGCGCTCAGGACCGATGCGAGCCCCAAGCGGGCGATGCGCCTCTTCGGGTACTCGATCACGTACCTCACGGCGCTCTTCCTCGCCATGGGAGTGGTCGCGATCGTTCAGCACCCCTGATCGGCCATCATGGCCGACGTGGTTGCGGAGGATCAGACCCAGGAGGCGCCGCACGACGTCGTGCCCGATACGTCCTCGGCGGTGCGAGCCCCCGCCGAGGACGTATCGCCGTACATCGGCGGGCCGCCGCGGTTCCCGAGGCGCTACGTCTACCTCGCCGCGTACGCCGTGCTCGGGCTCGTCTTCGTCCTCGGGATCGGCATCTTCCTGGCCAACCGGCTCGGGTCACCGACAGGCGCGTCCACACCTTCGGGGACGGTCCGCTCGCCGACAAGCGGGACCCCCTCAGGAGCGGCGCCCCCGTCGTCCACGCACGCGCTCCACGCCCCCCTCTCCCAGTTCCTGGACATCAGCCCCCTCAAGGGCAGGGCGGCGAAGGCTTTCACCCTGCGCAACGCCAGCACCGGTGCCGCGGTCTCGCTCTCGTCGCTCTCCGGGCACGTCGTGGTGCTCTCGTTCGCCAACGCACAGTGCAACGACATCTGCCCCGTGCTCGCCGCAGAGCTCCACCAGGCGGCGTCGCGCATCGGCACCACGGTTCCGGTGACCTTCGTCACGATCAACACGGACCCGCTCGACACCAAAGTCGGGAGCCCTCCGATCGTCCACCAGCCGCAGCTCTCCTCGCTGCCCGGTTGGCTGTTCCTCACCGGGACCATCCACCAGCTGAACCCCATCTGGAAGGCCTACGGCGTGGCGATCGCGGTGGACGAGACAACGCACCGCGTGTCGCACAACGATCCGCTCTTCTTCATCTCCCCCCAAGGGAAGCTCGCGTGGAGCGCCAACGTCTTCGGTGACGAGACGGCACGCGGTCACTACACGCTCCCGAAGGCCGAGATCGCACGCTACGCGACGGGCGTGGCCGCCTATGCGAAGAAGCTGGCAGCCCCGCGATGACCGAGCTCCGGAGCCAGACCCGGCTTTCCCTCAAGCCCACCGGTACCCCGGGAGCGCCCCTCGGGGCCACCGGACCGATGCGCCGCCCGTGGTACTTCCGCCCCTGGACCTTCGTCGTCGCGGTCGTCGTCCTCGGTGGGGGCGCCATGGTGCTCACGGACCTCCCCCATCACGTCACCAAGGTCCAGCAGACGAAGGCGGCGGCGGCGGTCGTGCGCACCGTCGACTCGAGCATCCACCCGTGCGTCTATGCCGCCGCCCAGGCCTTCGCGCTCTCCCATCAGGACCGGGCCGGGTCACTCACCGCCTCGCAGCGCGCGCAGGTCCCCGCCCTCCTCTCCGACGACGCGAAGGCCTGCTCCTTCACGAACACATCGGTGGCGCTGCTCGGCACAGAGATCTTCGGGACACTCACACTGTCGTCGACCCCCGCCGGGCGCGCCCTCACAGCGATGGTCAAGTCCGTCCTGAGCTGGGAGTCCATCGACGCGCAGCGAGCCATCGACGCCCTGCGCGCCCTCACCATCCATCCCGGCAGCGCCGACGCCGCAGCGCAACTGCAAAAGGCAGAGCGGGCGCTCGCACGGCACCGCGCCGCCGCCGACGCCGCGGTCGTCCGCGCACGGCACGCGCTCGGCACATCGCACGTCCCGTTCCCCACCCTGCCGAACCTCCCGACCCCCTGACAGGAACGGACCGCTCAGCTGATCGTCCGGACGCACGGACTTGAGCGCCATCCGGTCGCCTGCCCCCGTTGCCCTCGTCGAACCTTGGTGCCCGGGTAACGGCATTCCTTGCAGGAAGGCGGCGCGTCAGGGGCAGGGGTTCGCGTGACCTAGGCGCGCCCGGAGCGACGGGCCGACCGGACCAGCCGGCGCAGCTCGGCGTCGGGGTCGTCGTCGCCCTTCAGCCAGTTAATGAGGTCCGCGAAGAAGACCGGGACGAACGCGCACGCGGCGGCGAACCACACCACTCCGGTGGCGACCTCTTGGTCCATCGATGCGCTCATGAAGCTCCCGGCATGGTGGAACGCCCGGTACCAGGGAACGTGCGCGAAGCCCACGGCGTACGCCAGGATCCACGTCGCCCACATCGTGCCGACCGCGAGGACCGCCCCCCATGGCCGGTTGAGGCGTGGCGAGAGCGGCGCGCACCTGACGAGCTCCAGCCACAGGCCGATCCCTGCCACGACGAGCGACACCGCCTCGGGGACGACGAGCCAGCTATGTTTCGCCAACCCGTCCATCAGCGTGGGCGTCCTCCACAGCACCACGAACCCGACGTCGACGCCGGCGAAGACGCTGGAACGCCAGAAGTCCGGGTGGCGCCGCCGGCCCGCTTCGAGTGCTTCGAGACGCCGCCACAGCCGGCCCCGGCCGCCGCCACCACCGAGACGGCCCCAGGGCCGACCGACGACGACCAGCGCCGGCACCGCGAATGCGAAGAGCCCGAACTGGACGGACTCGACGAACTCGTAGCGGTGCGCGTCCGTCCAGATGGGCGGTAGGAACGCGAGAACCAGGAAGACGAGAGCGCCGGACAGCGCCAGGAGATGCAGCCGCTTCAGCGGAGCGCGCCTCGCGGTTACACCCGCGGCCGGCGCGAGAAGTAGAGCCACAACGCGCCCACGATGAAGGCGCCCAGGGGAATCGCCAGGGTGAGGAGCTGCGCCTCCATTTGGTCGTACATCGTCCGTCCTCTCAGAGCTGGTAGAAGAATACCCAGAACAGCAAGCTCACGACGGCCGCAAAGACCCAGAAGCTCGCTGCCGCCCCCACATTAACCCGGAAGACGGGTGGGATGAGCCCGCCGCCGTTCCCACCCCCCTCCTCCATCCGGGCCCGCCGCATGCGTGCGGACCGGACGATCAGCGTCTCAGACCAGTACGCGACCGACAGGAGCAGGAAGATGTTCATCCCGGCCCAGGCGATGAACACCGAGGAATAGCCGCTGCGGCCCGGGAAGAAGGGGAGGTCGGAGAGCTCCCAACACTGGGCTGCCGTACCGGCCAGGGCCATCGCCACCGACACCCACCCGGCGACCTCCCAGTCGTCGAACCGGCTCCGGCGGAACCTCGAGACGGCATACCAGAAGGTCACGCCTCCGGCGACGGAGAAGGCCATGACGGCGGCGCCGATGGGCGTGGGCGCCGTCATGTGGTTCGGGCGCCACAGGCCACCGCTGTTGGAGGAGCGCAGGTAGAAGAACGCGAAGGCGAGCGCCGCGAAGGCGAACGCGTAGATCGAGATCGCCACCCTGCCGCCGATGTACAAGGCGGTTTCGGCCGCCCGGTTCTCGTACGCGACCTCCTCGGGCGTGCCGAAGGGTGCCTGGGCTCTGGTCGGCCCGAGAGAACGCTCGATCGGAACGTCGGTCATGATGATGCTTCCTCCTCCCGGCGCTCAGTCGGCACCGACGGGCGCGGGCTGCTGACCATTCTGGGCTGCTATGACGAACTCCCGGGTCGCCGGCTCGAGGTCGGCGACGGGCGGCGCGTCGGGCTCGCCGTAGTGGTACGGGTCCGCGTAGACGACGGGGATCCGCGCGAAGTTGTACGACGGGACCGGCGTGGGGGTCTGCCATTCGAGCCCCTTCGAGTCCCAGGGGTTGGCAGGCGCGCGCTTGGGGTCGATCCAGATCGACCAGACGAAGTTGACGATGAAGATGATGAAGGAGCCGCCCAGGCAGAACGCCGAGATCGACACCCAATCGTTCAGCGCCGTGAGCCGGGTCGCGTACTCGAACACCCTTCTCGGCTGGTCCAGCAGCCCGATGATGAAGAGCGGGAAGAAGGTCAGATTGAAGAAGATGAACATCGTCCAGAAGTGGGCCACCGCCAGCTTGCGGTTCAACGTCTTGCCGGTGAGCTTCGGCGTCCAGTAGTAGACCCCGGCGAAGAAGGCGAAGACGAGGCCTCCGAGGATCGTGTAGTGGAAGTGTGCCATCGAGAAGAAGCTCCCGTGGACCGTCACGTCCACCGGAACGTCGGACAGGAAGACGCCCGTGATGCCGCCGATGAGGAAGTTGAAGTACATGGCGAGACTGAAGAGCATCGGCGGCTCGAAGCGCATCTTCGCCTTGTACAGGGTCCCCAGGGCCACGAGGAAGACGAACCCCGTCGGGATCGAGATGAGCTCGGTCGTGAGCATGAACAGCGGGCGCATGTCCGGGTTGATGCCGCTCTGGAACAGGTGGTGCTGCCAGACGAAGTAGGACAGCAAACCCACCCCGACCAGGCCCGCAGCCGCCACGCGGTAGGCGAAGAGCGGTTTGCGCGTGAAGACCGGGAGGATCTCGGCGACGATCCCGAACCCGGGGAGCGCCATGATGTACACCTCGGGGTGGCCGAAGAACCAGAACAGGTCCTCCCACAGGTACGAGCTCCCGCCGTGGGAGTTGATGAAGAGCGTCGTCGCCGCGCTCCGGTCGAGGAGCCCGAAGTAGATGCCCACCACCAGCGTCGGCGTCGCCGTCGCGAGGAGTGCCGCGGTCGTGAACATGCTCCACACGAACACCGGGACGCGGCCCCAGGTCATGCCCGGAGCCCGGTACGCGACGATCGTGATCAGGATGTTGAACCCGGCGAGGATCATGCCGAGAGCGACGACGGCGAAGCCGACGAGGTAGGAGTCCATTCCCGCAGCAGCCTGGTCCTGGAGCGGCGCGTAGCCGGTCCAACCGGTCGGGAACCCCCCGAGCGCCAACGCGCTCAGGATCACGAAATAGCCGGCCGAGAAGCACCAGAAGCTGGTCGCCTCGATCCGTGGGAACGCCATGCGGCGCGCCCCGATCATGATCGGGACGAGCCAGTTCCCGAGCGGCCCCAGGATCAACGACGAGGCCATCATCATCATCATCGTGCCGTGCTCGCCGACGATCTGGATGTAGGTGCCCGGTCCGTAGATGTGTGTCGTCGGGCTCAGCAGCTCGGTGCGGATGGCCATCGCCAGGAGCCCCGCGGTGAAGAAGAAGACGAGGACCATGATGAGGTACTGCATCCCCACCGTCTTGTGCTCGACGCTGTAGCGGAAGTACTTCGTCCAGTTGTCGGGGTCCTCGCGGTAGGCCGGCTCACGACCGATCATCTTCGCGAAGCCGTAGTTGAAGGCGCCGATGCCGAGCAGCCACCCGAGGATCGCGAAGAGCAGCCCGAGCACGATGGAGACGTCGTTCCACTGCGCTGTCCCCACCCGGACGTATGTGCCCGCGATGATGTTGCCCATCCAGTGCCCGAACGCGTAGCCGGCCACCGCCAGGATCACCGCGGTGCCGATGTGCTGGCTCATCCAGGCCGGGCGACGAGGACTCCTCTGCGTGGGCGCTCCGGGACGACCGGTCTCCGGCGGCGCGACGTCGAGGGTGGTCATTGGTCTCTCCTGCTCTTCTGGGCGCCCGTCATCCTGTTGTGAATGTGGACGCAGCTGTGCTGGGGGACGTCACGATCTTCTTCGCCGATGTCGCGCCGTACTTCTGGATCTTCGAGTAGGGCGCCTGGCCGCTTGTGTTCGCGAAGACACCTGTCGCTGTGTTGGCTGTCGGAACGTACGTCCACGCGAACGGCGGGAGGTACTTGGTGTTGTCGGCTTGCTGGCGTTCCATGCGCTTGCCCCACGCCATGAACTGCGCGGGGCTGACCACCTTGCCGTAGTCGTACATCGCCCCGTGCCAGAGGCCGCACAGCTCCGAGCAGCGCACTGTGAAGCTGCCCGTCTGGCGGGTGTGCGCGTAGGCGACGTCGTCGACGCCGGGGTTGGCGTCCGCCTTCACGCCGATCTGGTACGCCCAGAAGCTGTGGATCACGTCGAGCGAGGTGACGTGGAACGACACCCAGGCGTTGTTCGGAAGGACCAATGTGTTGGTCTCCATCCCCCCGAAGGTCGGGTACCGGTAGGTGAACTTCCATTGCTGGGAGATCACCTGCACGGGAAGGACCTTGTTCGACGTCGGTTTCCAGATCGGGTTCGGACCCTCACCGCCACCGGCGCCCTGGGGCACGATCAGCTCCACGGTCCCGAAGACGAAGGCGGCGAGCACGACCACGGTGGTGATGGAGATCCAGGCCGCCTGCACCCGGAAGTTCGACGCGGCGGCCGGGCCGCCCACGGGCTCGGGGCCGCCACGTGACGCCCGCCACGTGTAGACGGCGTAGCCCATGTAGGTCCAGACGCCCGCCACCACGACCCATGCCGCGAGGAACAGGACGTTGAAGTCGAACTGGCTGCCCGCCGCCTGTGTGGACATGTCGCCGGGCGGGATGTGCGGCCCGATGGCGAACCACCAGATGAGGTCGCCGGCCAAGGAGAGGATGAGCCAGATCGGGATGATCCTCCGCCAGTGGCTCGGTTCGGCGGGCCCGCTCACGGGCGCGCCGGTCTGCCGTTGGGACTCGCCGTAGTCGCTCACGCTTGCACCTCGAGGAATCCGCCCATGTACCCGAGCGTCTGCATCGGGCCAGCGTTACCGGCGTAGTGGCCGGCGCCGCACGGGATGAAGCACTGGAACCGGTAGTTGCCCGTGTCCTTCGGGGTCATGAAGGAGAACGTGGTCGTGGTGTGCAGTGTTGTGTGGCCCCCGCTGAGAGGGCAGGG
>DATLRV010000031.1:0-21880 GCA_035534455.1 Acidimicrobiales bacterium | reverse complement strand
CGGCTATGCGGGCGTGGCGGGGCTGGTGCAAGCTGCTCGCGCTTCCGCCGTCGGCGAGGAGCTCAGCCGGGAGGCGAAGGTCGTCTCGGCCGCGGCCGCCATGGTGTCGGCCGGCCCGTCCCCGCTGAAGGAGATCCCCATGCGCAAGAAGCTCATGCCGTTCAAGATCGCCGCTGCGTCGATCGTCGGTGCGGTCGGCTTCGCCACCGCAGCTGCCGCTGTAGGCGTGAACCTGACCTCGCAGCGGTCCAGGCCCCACCCCCACACTGCACACTTCTCGAGCTCGTCGCCGTCCACGAACGGCACAAGCACCGCGATCGGCACAGGTTCTGGGAGTCTGGAAAGTGGTCTCGGGGGCACTGCGAATGCCGTGACAACCGTCCCGGTCGGTCCGACGACGGGCATGACAAGAGGCAATGCCACGTTCGGGCTGTGCACGGCCTTCCTGGCGATCTACCGCACAGGAGCGGGAGCCAACTCACGCGCATTGACATCGACTGCGTTCAAGACGCTGGCGACGGTACTCGGAACGTCGACACCGGCGGGGACCGCCTCGAAGTGCAAGACAGTGGTCGCGAAGACAACAGGGGCAACGCCCACGATTCCGGCCTCAACACACCCCTCGGCGACCACACACCCGACGCGGACAACACACCCCTCGGCGACCACACACCCGACGCGGACCACACACCCGACGCGGACCACACACCCGTCGGCGACCACACACCCGTCGGCGACACACCCGTCGGCGACAGACAACCCACAAGCCTGACGCCCGCGCAGGGCTGGATGCGAGAGCGGGCGCCGCGCTTCGAGGAGGCGACCGGGCGGTCCTGGGCGCTGCTGACGCACGCCATCACCGTGGTCGTGGACGATGTCGACGCCCACTTCGAGCAAGCCGAGCGCAAGGGTGCTGCGATGCTCGGGGTGCCCAAGGACCAGCCGTTGGGAGTGCGCAGCTACGCCGCCCTCGATCCGGAAGGCCATCAGTGGGAGTTCATCACCGCGACGGTCCGCCCCACCGACGCGCGCTCGCTGGCGACCCGTGACCCGGCTGGCCCGCAAGGTGCCTTTCCGGGGGAGCCAGCGTGCTCTGACCGGGATCCAGGGAGTTGCTGCCCGTCGTCGAGCGCGCGGCACAGGGCGCGAGCGGTGCGGAAGGTGTCTGCGACTCCGCTATGATCTCTCCGATGCCGCAGGGCCCTGCCCGGCGGCGGCTGGCGATACTGGTGCCGGCCAGGCCCACGAGACGTACATCGAGTCGGCCATCTTCCCTTGGACCGACTGGAGTCTCATGAGCATGTCTTCTTCCACCCTTGCGCCCGTCCGTTTTGCGGATCTCGGCGTGCCTGCCCCGCTCGCGGCGGCCCTGGCGGAGCGGGGGATCGTCTCTGCGTTCCCGATCCAAGCCGCGGCGTTGCCGGATTGCCTCGCCGGGCGCGACGTGAGCGGCAAGGCACCAACCGGTGCTGGCAAGACGCTCGTGTTCGGTCTGGGGTTGCTCTCACGGCTGGCAGCTGCACCTCGAACGGGAACGGGTCGCCGTCTGCCGTCCGCCCTGGTCCTCGTTCCCACGCGCGAGCTCGCGGCGCAGATCGAAGAAGTGATCGCCCCTCTCGCCAGGGTCGTCGGCGCACGCGTGGCCTCCATCTACGGCGGGGTCGGCTACGCCAAGCAGGAAACCGCCTTGCGACGTGGCGTCGACATCCTCGTCGCGTGTCCGGGCCGCCTCACCGACCTGGTCGAGCGCGGCTCTGCCAATCTGTCCGGCGTGGATATGGTGGTCATCGACGAGGCGGACCGCATGGCGGACATGGGGTTTCTCCCGGCGGTGCGGCGTCTGGTCGACAGGACCAGTCCGTTGCGCCAGACCCTCCTGTTCTCTGCGACGTTGGAAGGGCCGGTCGACAAGTTGATCCGGGACTACCAGCGGGACCCGGTGCGCCACGAAGTCGCGCCGACCGAGGGCCGCGTGGGAGACGTCGCCCACCATTTCTGGAGGGTCGAGTCCCACGACCGGGTCGCCGTGACGACCGAGGTGGTGAGCGCGAGCGGCCCGACCGTGGTCTTCTGCAGGACCAAGCGCGGCGCGGATCGCCTCTCGGATCGCCTGAGTCGATCGGGCCTGGCGTCGGCCGCGATCCATGGGGACCGCAGCCAGAGCCAGCGCGAGCGGGCGCTGGCTGCCTTCCGTGACGGCCGCCTCGACGTGCTCGTTGCGACCGACGTCGCGGCGAGGGGGATCCACGTCGACGCGGTGGCGCTCGTGGTCCACTTCGATCCGCCTGCCGACGCGACCGACTACATCCATCGCTCCGGACGCACCGGTCGGGCGGGAGCGAACGGGACCGTCGTGTCCCTGGTCGGGAGTGCCCAGGTGGCCGCGACCCGGCTCATCCAGCGAAGGCTGGGACTCTCGGGCGAGGTCTCCTCTCCCGACGTCTCCTCACTCGCTCCCGCCGGTCACCGCCGCCGCCCCCGGCAGGACCTCCGTCGTCCGAGGGCCGTCTCGGGGACCGGCGACGTCGGCGTCGCGGGGACCCACACGCCGAGCGGTGGCGACGGACGGGGCTCGCGCGGCGCCCACCGCGCTCGGAGCGGGTCCGGTGGACCGACCAGGACCCCCGACCGCTCGTCGAGACGCCGTCGGCGCCCGTCAACCAGGGGCTGACGCGCGCCGACGGCGGGTTCCTTGCGGTCATGCGTGCCTTGGTCCCGCAGTTCGCCGTGTCGAGAACCTCACCAAGGTCGGGCGGCGAGTGCGGTGTTGACCACCACCATCGCGGTCACGAGCATCGTCGAGACGAACACCCCCGTCCAGATGCGCCCCGTCTTCCAGAAGAAGTAGCTCAGCACCGAGCCGACGATGAGGAAGAGCGGGACGAACTGGAAGGCGACGATGGCGAGGAGCGGCTGTGTCACCGTGGTCAGCTGGCCGGTCGCCCACAGTCCTCCGTACTCGACCCCGATCAGTGCCACGTAGCCGACCACGAGGATGCCGGTGATCGACCCCATGAACCTCCCGAGCGTGGTCACCCGCGGCCGGAGCTGCCCGAAGATGATCGTCGACACGACGAGGAAGTAGATGAAGAACGGCCAGACGTAGCTGAGGAACACCGGCAGGTAGCCCGTGGAGACGGGACGGATGTTGAGGACCCAGATGCGGACGTCCGAGGACCACGCCCACTCGAAGAAGAACACGGCGGCGTAGGCTGCGACGACGCTCGAGAGGGCGAGCAGGAACGACTTGCCGATGTTCACCCAGTCGACGACTCGGCCCTCGGGCTCGGCGATGCCGTAGCTGGCGAAGGCATTGCGCTGCACACCCCGCCAGCTTCCAGAAGGCACGTCGGCCGCGGCCATCGCCGGCTGGACGGACCGGCCTTGCGGGCCGATCTGCGGGGAGATCTCTGCCACGCCCGCCGGCGACGCCGGCACAAGGGCCGCGGCCGCAGTCCCCTGGCGCGTGCCGAAGAAGTGCCGCAGAAGGAAGAGGGCGACGCCGATGAAGGCCCCGCCGAGCGCCCAGACGACGATCCCCGTGGTGATCGTCTCCGGGAAGATCGGGCCGGCCGCGAACTGCTTCTGCCCCCATGTCTGGAACCAGAAGAAGGTGAGCGGGCCAATGCCGGCGAGCAGCAGCGCACCGATCCACCACGAGATCCCCTTCGGGGAGCGGTTCTCCGGGCGCCGGCGGGCGACCGAGGAGAAGAACCGGGTGCGCAGCAGCGTGCCACCGGCTCCGAAGAGGATCAGGAGGGTCCCCAACAGACCGAGGAAGCATCCGACCTCGTCGAGAAGCCAGATCTGGTTCGACGCGGGAAGGGACCCGGTCCCGACGAGCGTGTGCTGCATCCACGACACGGCCTGCTGGATCGCGGTCGGGTTCATCGTCAACCCTGGGTGGATGTCACTGTCGAGGTACAGGACCCGTCCGGTGCCGGCGGCGACAGAGCCGTAGACGTGGCCGGGGACGACCGTGCTCTTCGTGCCGAACATCGCTTGGAGTCGTGAGGACGTGGGGATGTCGGTGCCCTTCGGCACCGCCCACATGAGTGTCGAGAACTCAGAGTTCGTGGCCTCGATCACCGCGACATTGCGCGGGAACGTCGGCGTGCCGGGGACCGGCTCGTAGACCGGGGTGGACACCGACGAGCTGATCAGGGCGATCGACCGGTAGTCGGTCGGGTAGGTGGCGGCGGCGAGCACGGACGCCCACCCTCCCATCGAGTGGCCGATCAGACCGACGTCGTTGTGCCGGACCATCGGAAGGCTATTGAGGTAGGCGAGCGCGGGAGGACCCCCGAATGCTGTCGTGCCCGTCACGCCCGCCGAGCCACCCTGCCCGGTCTGGTTGGCGTCCAGCACGACCGCGCCGCGGCGGGCCATCTCGATGGAGAACCCGTCCATGGTGTCGACGGTGTTGATGTAACCCTCGATGGTCACGACGCCGGGAGCTGGGTGCTTGGCCGTCGCGGTCGACGGAACGTACAACAGTCCGGTCATCATCTCGCCTGTCGCGGTGGGGAACGAGACCTGGCTGACGCGCACGCTCCCGCCGTTGGTCTGCGCGGAGTTGGCCATGAAACCGCCCGCGAGCAACAGCAGGACGCCGGCGCCAAGGACCGCCGGCGCCGTGCGAAGACGCCGCCACGCAGACGCGTGTCGACGCGGCTCCGGCGGTGTGAGCTCGGCGACCGGCCGCAGGGTCGCGGGCGGGGGGCGCTCCCCCAGGGGGTGTGCGAGGGATGGATCCATCGGTGACTCGCTCATCGCCGCCTCCTCGGTCAACGCGACTGCTCTGGCCATCATCAACTCGTCCGGCGCGCGCCCCGTAGGGCCGAAGTACCCGACTGTCGAGAGCATCAGGGAAGCGGCAGGAAGGACGCTGTTTCCTTTGCACGGCGCGCCGCCTCGGCGTCGTCGGAGGGGCGGTCGGCGACCAGGTACTCGAGTGCGACGGTCCTGCGGTACGCCTCGGTCTCCGACGCGAGGGTGCGGGCGTCCCACCCGAGCATCCGCGCCATGACGGCGGCCACCGCCGGGGTTGCCGCGAGCCCGGCGTCCGGCGTCTCGACGCCCGCGCGCGTACGGCGGAGCAGCACGTCGTCGAGGTGCCGCGCGCCTTCGTGGCTCACCGCATAGGCGACCTCGGCCATCACGTACCCGGGCGCACCGGGGACCGGCTCGACGAGGGTCCGGTCGGCGTCGATCAGGCCAAGCACCTCTCCCGTCAGGGCGCCGTACCTGCCGAACAGGTGGGCCACGAGCGAGTCGGGTACGCGGTGGGCGACGGCCAGCGAGGGGAGGCGGTTCCGCCAGACGTCGTAGTCCTCCGCGCCGACAAAGCGCACGGAGCCGGTGACCGAGGAACCGACGGCGAAGGAGCCTTCTGCGACGGCGGCGTCGACGACGTCCGCCGCCATGACGCGGTACGTGGTGAACTTGCCGCCCGAGATGACGACCAGTCCGGGCGCCGGCTTCGCCACGGCGTGCTCCCGCGAGATCTTGGTCGTTTGGGGCTCCCGGGTGCGCATGCGGTCGAGGCGCTTCGCCCCCGCTTCCCCGGGGCCACGGACCACCCCGACGCCGGCCACGAGTGGGCGCAGCCCGGCGAAGGTGACCTCGACGTCGTCGACGCGCAGCGGGCGGTTGAGCACGCGGTTTACCTGCGAGAGGAGATAGTCGACGTCCGCCCGGGTGGCGATCGGACGCGCCTTCTCGTCGTCCCACTCGGTGTCGGTGGTGCCGATCAACCAGTGGTCCCCCCAGGGGAGGACGAACAGCACGCTGCGTTCGGTGCGGACGACGAGCGCGATCGAGGAGTCGATCCGGTCCTTGGGCACGACGAGGTGCACGCCCTTGGAGGGGCGGACCTTCACCGACCGGGTTTGACCGGCGATTCCTTCGGTGTCCTCGGTCCACGGCCCCGTCGCCATCACGGTGACCGCGGCGCGCACGTCGAGGTCCTTTCCGGTCTCGGTGTCGCGGACGCGGGCGCCGCACACCCGGCTGTCTTCCCGGCGGAACTCCACGACCTCGGACCGGTTGCACGCGACCGCGCCGAACGCGACGGCGGTCCGGACCGCCTCCAGCACGAACCGGGCGTCGTCGACCTGGGCGTCGTAGTACTCGATGGCGCCCGCGAGGCTGTCCGGGCGCAGTCCCGGCGCGAGCCCGAGGGCGCGGTGCCGGGAAAGGTGCCGGTGCCACGGCAGCCCTCCGGTCCGGCGCGTCGACCAGGCCAGGGCGTCGTAGAGGGCGATCCCGGCCCCGACGTAGACACGCTCCACGACGGGGGTGCGCAAGGGGTAGAGGAACGCCACTGGATGCACGAGGTGCGGCGCGATCTCGCCGAGCAGCCGGGAGCGCTCCTGCAGCGCTTCGTGGACCAGGTGGAAGTCGAATTGCTGCAGATAGCGAAGGCCGCCGTGGACCAGCTTGCTCGAACGGCTGGACGTACCCGACGCCCAGTCCTGCGCTTCGACGAGGGCGACGCGCAAGCCCCTCGTTGCCGCGTCGAGCGCCGCGCCCGCGCCGGTGACTCCCCCACCCACCACCAGAACGTCGAACTCCTCGTGGCCGAGCCGTCCGAGGTCCTCGTACCGCCGTGCTGGAGAAAGGGCTGGAGCACCCATCGTCGTGCACCTCGCTTCACGTCCGAAGAACGCCGGCGGGATTCGCCGTGGGCTCCACCGTGGTCCGAGGGCAGGGACGCGCACAGGGCCGAACGGCCTGGGCACCGGGTTCACTCCTCGGCGGTCACCCGCTGCGGTCAACCACCGCCGGTCACCCAAGCTCTGGCGCGCTCGACGGCGGTCAACCACCGGGCGTACCCGGAGCCGGCCGTCTCCCGGTCGACGCGCGGCCGACACTCCTCGTCGGGTTGCCACAGCGCGGCAGTCTCCGCAACCGATCCCCAGACGCCCTCGGCCAGGCCGGCCAGCAGCGCCGCGCCGAGGGCGGTCGCCTCGGTGCAGACGGGCCGTACGACCGGCAGCTGGAGCTGGTCCGCCTGCAGTTGGAGCAGGAGGGACATGACGGCCGCACCGCCGTCGGCTCGCAGCTGCGGGCAGGGCGTGCCGGTCGCCGCAGTCATCGCGTCGACCATGTCGCGCACAGAGTACGCCATCGCCTCGACGACGGCCCGGGCGACGTGTCCCCGGCCGGTACCCCGGGTGATCCCGACGATGATCCCCCGGGCGTTGGGGTCCCACCACGGACTGCCCAAGCCGGCGAACGCCGGGACTGCGACGAGACCGCCCGAGTCAGGCACCGACTCGGCGAGGGGACCGACCTCGTCGGCGGCGGTGATGAGCTTCAGCCCGTCGCGCAGCCACTGGATGGCCGCGCCCGCCACGAACGTCGACCCCTCGATGGCGTATGCCACCGGCCCCGGCCCCGGCCCCGGCCCCGGCCCCGGCGCCCGGTCGCCGAGGTCCCAGGCCACGGTCGTCAACAAGCCGGGAGCGGTGGGTGGGCGCGTGGTGCCGGCGTACGACAGCACGAAGCTCCCGGTCCCGTAAGTCACCTTGGCCATCCCGGGCTCGACGCACGCCTGTCCGAACAACGCCGCCTGCTGGTCCCCGACGACCGCCGACACGCCGACGCCGTCGAGGAGCGGGGCGCCGGGAACGGCGCCCCGTGCGACGGTGCCGAAGCGACCGCAGGTCGGCCGCACCTCGGCAAGGGCGGTGATCGGCACGTCGAAGAGGGCGCACAGCTCCTCGGACCAGCACCGGGCATCGATGTCGTACAGGAGGGTCCGGGAGGCATTCGACGGATCGGTGGCATGCAGACCGCCGTCGGCGCCTCCGGTGAGCTGCCACACGAGCCAGCTGTCCACCGTGCCGAGCGCGAGGTCCGGTGAGGGGTCGATCCCGCCCTGCCGCAGCATCCAGTCGAACTTGGTGGCGGAGAAGTAGGGGTCGAGCACGAGCCCCGTCATGCGGCGCACGTCCTCGGTCGCGCCACCGGCGGCGAGCTGCGCGCAACGTGTCGCCGTCCGCTTGTCCTGCCAGACGATCGCCGGACCCAACGGACGGCCGGTGCGGCGATCCCATGCGACGGCGGTCTCGCGCTGGTTGGTGATCCCGACCGCGGCGACCTCCGTATGCTCGTCGGCCGACAACGTGCACACGTGGCGCAGCGCCTCGCATATCCCCGTCCAGATCTCATCGGGGTCGTGCTCGACCCAGCCGGGGCGAGGGAAGTGCTGGGACAGCGGGCGCTGGGAGACGTGCCGCACGGAGCCGTCCACGTCGAACGCGAGTGCGCGGACGCTGGTGGTCCCGGCGTCGATGGCGACCACGGCGGCCACGGCGGCCACGCTACCTGGGGATTCGACATGGTGGCGTGGGCCGCCTCACCGCCTGCTCGCCGTCTCGGAAGACGAGGTGCTCGCTCTCGCTCCTCCGGAGCGCTTGCCCGCCCAGGCAGGATCTACGACCATCGGTGCATGACCCACCTGGGCAGGCTCCTTGCGATCATGCGGCGCTTCGCCGACGCGGCTGACCGGTTCCAGCAGCGCCGGCGATGGCTGGCGTTCCCCGTCGCCGTGTTCCGGAAGATGAGCAACGACCAAGGCGGGAGCCTGGCGGCCCTGATCGCCCACTACGGCTTCCTCTCGCTCTTCCCGCTCCTCCTCGTGTTCTCCTCGATCCTCGGGTTCGTCTTCGGGTCCGACCCGGGTCTGAGGACGCAGGTGATCCACACCGTCGCGCGCTCGTTCCCCTCCCTCTCGGGATTCGTGAGCACCCACACGGAGGGAAGCTCGTTGGCTCTCGGGGCCGGTGCGTTCGTGGCGCTGTGGGCCGGACTGGGGGTGACGCGGGCGACCGAACGGGCCATGAACAACATCTGGGACATCCCGCTCGCCGAGCGACCGAATCTGTGGTGGTCGCGCCTTCGCGGGCTCGCCATGCTCGGGATGCTCGGCCTCGCCTTCCTCATCTCCACCGGACTGGCCAGCCTCCAGCAGGCGGGCGGGGTGTTCGCCGTTCCCGTCGCGCTCCTGAGCGTGGCGGCACCTCTCGCGCTCAACTTCGTCCTGTACCTCCTCGCATTCCAGGTGCTGACCAACCGGCACCTTCCCTGGCGCACGATGGTCCCCGGGGCGGCGGTGGGGGCGGTCGGATGGACCGCGCTGCAGAGCCTCGGGGCCTTCTACGTCCGCCACGAACTGGCGCACGCGTCGCAGCTCTACGGCACGCTGGCCTCGGTGATCGGCCTGCTGGCCTGGCTGCACTTGGGAGCGATGCTGACCCTGTACGCAGCTGAGATCAACGTGGTCCTCGCCAACCGTCTGTGGCCGCGCAGCTTGAGCAGCCGGGCGACGACCGACGCGGACCGGCGCGCGCTCGTGAGGATGGCGCGCGAGCACGAGCGGGTCGCGGGCGAGGTCATCAGCGTCACCGTCCACGACGGCGAGCTGCCGTCGACACACACGGAGCGCGCGGAGCGGGAGCTCTCGGCAGCGGAGCGGTCCGTGCACGTCGACGTGGACGAGCTGATCGACCACCTTCGTGCCTTCGACCGCTATCGCCAGGACCTCGGGCGGAGCGATCGTCCTGCAGACAGGCAGCGCCTCCAGCGAGAGATGCGCGCCGAGGCGACGGAGATGGCATCCCACCTGTCGCACCTGGCGCAGGAGGAGTCGATCCTCGCCGACGCGCTGGCGGCCCTCCTGCATTGAGCGCCGCGTCGACACTTTCAGGAAGTTCAAGCTCCGGATAGGGTTCGGCGCGGCCGGGCCGCCGGACCGGCCACCCCTGCGTGGAGGCGCCGATGACCGACCTGTCGCCGTTCGCCGACCTGATTCCCGTCGACCACGGTCTCTGCGTGGTCACGACGCTGCGCGCCGACGGCAGCACCCACGCAGCGGTCGTGAACGCAGGCGTGGTCGCACACCCGACGACCGGAGAGCCGTGCGTCGCCTTCGTGGCTGCGGGCGGCACGCGCAAGCTCGCGCACCTTCGGGGGGATCCTCGCTGCACGGTGGTCGCCCGCGCGGGGTGGCAGTGGGCCGCCGTGGACGGGCTCGCGGAGGTCATCGGGCCGGACGACCCCGCGCCGGGTGTGGAGGACGACGCCCTGCGCCGATTGCTGCGCGCCATCTTCCGGGCGGCCGGTGGCGCCCACGAGGACTGGGACGCCTACGACCGCGTGATGGCCGAGGAACGCCGCGCCGCCGTGCTCGTCCGTCCCGTCCGCGTCTACGGGAACCCCATCCGCTGAGTGGGCGCCGCCGGCAGCGGGGACGGGCCCCGGCGTTTCCGCGGGAACGTGCAGGTGGTCGGTTACTGTCCCTGAAGGGCTGCAGGAGGGGGGTCTCACATGTCGGACGTCGGCGGGCAACCTCCGTCCGAGGGTTGGTACGCGATCGCAGGGAATCCCCAGGACCTGGCCTACTTCGACGGCAGGTCGTGGACCTGGCGCCGGTGGCGTGACCCGAGTGGGGAGTGGCGCCAGGAGCCGCTCGTCCCTCCGAGCGCGACGGTGCCACAGCCGTTGGCGGGGCACGGCGCAGGTCCTCCGGGCGGACCGCCGCCCGGAGCCGCCGGCACGGCGAGTGGAGGGTACCCGGGCCTGCCGCCCTATCCCGGTGGTGCGCCGTATGGTCCACCAGGCCAACAGATCGCAGGACCCCGGACATCACCGGCAGCGTCGTCCGGCGGTCCCGGCGTCCTCGACCTCCACCTGGACGAACCGGAGCGCCAGGCGCGCTGGAAGACCCTCCTGCGCGCCGTGTTGGTCATCCCGAACCTGATCGTCCTGGCGATCCTCGAGATCGCGGTCTTTTTCGTCGCGATCCTCATGTGGTTCGCCGCGTTGTTCACCGCCAGGGTCCCCGAGAGCCTGTGGCGCTTCACGAGCGACGTGCTCAAGTGGCAGGCGCGGACCTACGCCTACGCCTACTTCCTCACGGACCGGTACCCGCCGTTCACGTTGGGCGACGCGCCCTATCCCGTGTCGATGTCGCTCGTCGGTCCGCCCGACCGGTTCAACCGGGCGTCGGTGTTCTTCCGGGGGATCCTCCTCGTCCCGGCGTTCTTCGTGAATTCGATCTTCACGTACGGCTTGGGGATCTTCGCCACCGCCGCGTGGCTGCTCACCCTGGTCGCCGGCAGGTGCCCCCGGGCCCTCCATCTCGCATTGGCGGCAGGGCTGCGCTACTCGTTGCGGGTCTCGGCCTTCGAGCTCCTGCTCACGACGCACTACCCGAGCAGGCCGCTCGGCGACCCCCTGCCACCCGCCGGCGCAGCGTCACTCCCCGCAGGCGAGATCGTGCTCACGGGAGGGGCCAAGACCGTCGCGGTCGTGGCGATGGTGGTCGGCGTGATGGCGCTCGTCCTCACCTTCGTGGGCGACGCGGCGGTGTTCTCGACAGCGCTGAAGAAGCAGCATGCCATCACCGAGTTCAACGCCATGCAGTCGCGCACCTTCGCCGCCGCGACAAGTTTCCGCAGCGCGGCAGCGGCGTGCGCCCCCGGCACATGGCAGTGCGTGCGGAGCGCCACGCCGATCCTCGCCCGGAGCCTCGCCACACAGATCTCGACCCTTCGGTCCGTCGCGTTCCCGACGTCGGCGACCCGGCGTGACGCGGACGCCCTGATCGCCGAGCTGCGGCGAGACCGGGCAGCCGTCGGACAGATGGAGCATGCAGCGACGAGTCAGGACCTGCAGACGGCGGCGCTACGCCTCGAGGCGATCACACGGCAGGTTGAGCCGCTGGCCAGGAAGTTGGTCAGGGACTTGAACACCGCTCCCTGAGCCGCACGGCGCGGTCGACGCGGTCACCGCCGGGCGTGATGCCCTCGGGTGACCGCGTCGACGCGGCGACCGACTCTGCCGGCTACGTGTCGGGTCCGGCTAAGACGACCAGTGCCAGTTGGCCGGTGTGATCGAGCCGATCGGGTTTTGCGGCGTGACCCCCTTCAGACCCTTGTGGATCTCGGTGAGCGAGGTCGGGAAGTTCGGCTGCCACATCACGGGGAGCTGCTTGGCGAGATAGTTCTCGTAGCGTGTCAGCTTCACGTTCTTCAGCTGCGTCTGCTTGATGAGCCTGTCCGCGGTCGGCGACGAGTAGCTGCCGAAGTTCGTATAGGCGCCGGTCGAGAAGAGCACCGGTTCCGTCGGGTACCCTGTGTTCACGTAGCCGTTGCCCCAGTTGGCCATCTGCCAGGCGCAACCCTTGGGGCAGGGCGTCGCGCTGCCGAGCACCGAGTTGACGGACTCGGACCTGAGCGCCACGTTGATGCCCGCCGTCGACCAGCTGCTCTTCTCCGCCGACATGACGGTCTTCAGCTCCGGTGTGCCACCGGCGAAGATCACCTGGAGTGTGAGCTTGGCGCCCTTCTTGATGCCCTTCCCGCAGTCGTGGGCACCCTTGCCCGGCTTCACGCACGTGTCCGTCCCGTTCGGGACGATCTTCCAGCCGTGGGAGCGCAGCAGGTGCACTGCAGCCGTCGGGCTGTAGGGGTACGGGTTCTTCTTCTCGAGCTTGCTCGTGTAGGGGTTCGGCGGGATGACCGGCACCGGCCCGTAGCCGACGGCCGCGTAGCCCTTGGCGATGTTCTTCACGTAGAGCGGCTGGTTGATCAAGCGCTGCATCGCCTGCCGGAAGTAGAGCTGGGAGAAGATCTTCCCGGCTTGGCCGCCGTCACCGGTCGACTTGAAGTTGTACGGGATGAAGCTGATCCGGAAGCCGTTCAACGGCGTCAAGCTGAATGTCGCCGCGACCCGCGGATTGTTCTTCCCACCCTTGAGCGGTGTCGAGGTCGGGGAGGTGACGTCGTTCGCTGGAAGGTAGCCGACGTCGATCTGCCCGGTGACCAGCGCGTTGTACTCGGCCTGGGTTGTCGTGAACGGCTTCTCCACGAACTGCTTGAACGTCGGCTTGTTCGGCCCGGAGTAGTGGGAGTTCGGCGCCATCGTGACGTCGCCTGTGGGGGTGTACGACGTCAGGTGGAGCGGACCGTCCACGACCTGCCAGAGCGGGTTGGTCGCGTAGGTGCCCAGCGCGTTGTTGGTCGCTGTCGGGTTTGTCGGGTTGAATCCCGCCTGCTCGGACAGGTACTTGTAGACCGCGGCGCACTTCGCGTCCGCGGTCCCGAACGGCGCTGTCGCACAGCCGCCCGAGCCCGCGGCCGCCGATGTGGACGTCTTTGTCCAAGCGAGCGGCATGGGGACCGGCTCCCAGAGCTGGTCGTTGGTGAACCAGTTCGGGTTGAGCGGCCGGGTCAGTGTGAAGACGACGGTCGTGGGTGTCTTCACTGTGACCGACTTGATCGTTGTCGGGATCGACAGGCCCCCGGGAACGTAGTTGCCGTAGTTTGTCTTCTCGGCGTGGAGCATGTTGAACCAGAACATGAGGTCTGCATCGTCGAGCTTCGTGCCGTCCGACCACTGGTAGTCCTTCAGCTTCACCGTGAGCCGCGTGTCGTTGTTCGAGTACACGGGCGGCTGGGCGACCGACAGTGTCGGGTTCAGCTTCTCGGTGAGTGTCTTGCCGCCGAAGTAGTACAGCGGGCGGTACATGAGACTCTGGAAGTCGTAGAGGTTCATGATGGTGTCCACCGCGCCGCCGTAGAACGGCAGGATGTAGTTGGGCGTGCTCTGCGGCGGCTCCGCCCAGGTGACCACTGTGTGTGTCGCCGCGGCGCCACTGGGCGCAGACGCGGTCGCGACGAGCCCCATCGTCGCGATCCCGACTGCCGCGAGGCCGCAGCCGAGCCGGCGGGCGCCCCCTCGTAGACGTTGCATGTCGCTCTCCTTTTTCATTGACGTCGCTTGCTTCTTGGATGTCGGTGGCTCAAGCGCTCACGAACGCATGACCACGTTCCTGCCGGAGGGACCGACGAGGACGGCGTCGATCCCTGTCGTGTCCGACCGGACGATCGGGACGGTCACGCCGATCGCGTGGAGGACCGCCTCGAGGTGGTCCGGGTCGCGGGCGCGCAGCGTGAGCTCGACGAGTCGCACGCCCGCCGGCGCCCGGCTCGCCGGGTGGGCGCTGGTGCCCCAGTCGATGAGGAAGGGGACCAGCGCGGGGCCGTCGCCGGCGACCGGCGGCGTCGCCATCCGCCACCGCACGTCGGACCCGTCGGGCGCCCGCCGGCTGTGCGCCGACACGTCGCCGAAGCCGACCCCCGCCGCCCGGGCGCTCGACACCGCCTCGTCGATCGCACTCGGCGCCGCCGCCCACGTCCGCAGCGACGGCGCCCCGAGCGTGGCGATGCCGTAGGGCAGCGTCACCCCGAGGTCCGCCTGCGCCGGGTCGGGGGCGATCACCTCGAGGTACGTCCGGGTGCCGAGCGAGAGGAGGGCGTTGTGCGTCCCGAGCCCGAGGTGCTGCCCGCCGTAGGCGGGTCGCACGCCGGTCAGGCGCTCGACGTCGGCGATGCCCGTCTCGAGGTCGGGGCAGCCGTAGAGCAGGTGGTCGACCATCGCGTGCACCGGCACGATCCTCACGCGCTCCTGACGAACGTGCCGACGGCGCTCGCGAGCAGCCGCCCGCTCCCGGGCTCCGTGAGCTCGGCGCTCGCGCGTCCGAAGCGCCGGCCGACCTGGGCCGGTCGTGCGGTCACGTGCAGGGACGCGACCGGCGCGGGTCGCAGGTAGTCGATCCGGAGGTCGACCGTGCTCCAGTCGGTGCCCGTGGCGTCGATGAGGGCGAACGTCGCCCCCGTGTCGAGGATCGTCGCGATCACCCCTCCGTGCACGAAGTCGCCGCCGTCGACCGAGTGCGACGGCCCCGGGGTGGCGTCGAGGACCACCCCGTCGCCGGCGAGCCGGACCTTCAGCCCGAGTCCGCGGTGGACGGGCGACGTGTCGAGCAGCCTCTGCAGCTCGTCAATGTGCATCGGGCACCACCACGACCTTCCCGACGGCCCGGCGGTCTTCGAGGTCAGCGACGGCGTCGCGCGCCCGCGACAGCTCGTAGACGGCGTGGATCACGGGGTCGAGCTCACCCTCGTGGACCTGCCGGACCAGCTCGTCGAGGTCGCTCCGGCTCCATCCGTCCGAGCCGAGGATGGACAGCTCGCGCGTCCAGACGTAGCGGAGGTCGGTCTCGACGAGGAACCCGGTGCTCGCGCCGCAGGTGACGAGCCGGCCGCCCCGGCGCACGGCACGGACGGACTGGGGCCAGGTGTCCTTGCCGAGGTAGTCGACGAGGACGTCCGCGCCGACCTTGCCCGTGAGCGACCAGACTTTCGCGCCGAAGTCCCCGTCGGAGGTGTCGACCAGGTCGTCCGCACCGAGCGCTGCGAGCCTCTCGAGCTTGGACGTCGACGAGGAGCAGGCGATGACGCGGGCGCCGGCAGCCTTGGCCAGCTGGATGCACCCGACGCCCACGCCGCCGGCCGCGCCGAGCACGACCACGGTCTCGCCGGCCTCGAGGGCCGCCCGGTCGAAGAGCATGCGCCGCGCGGTCCCGTAGGCGATCGGCAGCGACGCGTACCGCACGGCCTGCGCCTCCCCGTCCTCGGGAAGCGTGATCGCGTTCTCCGCCGGCGCCACGGCGAACTCGGCGAGGCCGCCCCACAGGTCCTCGCCGAGTGCCTTCCCGCCGACCGAGGGGTCGAGCAGGACCACCGTGCCCGGCGCCGGCCCGTCCACGCCGTCGCCGAGGGCATCGACGACGCCGACGATGTCGCCCCCGGGGACGTGCGGGAGGTCGATGTGGACCCCCGGCATGCCCCTGCGGACGAAGACGTCGAGCATGTTCAGCGCGCAGGCGAGCACGCGCACGCGAAGCCAACCCTCGGCGGGCTCGGGGATCGCGGTCTCGCCGACCTGGAGGTGCTCCGGTCCTCCGTGGGACGTGACGAGCGCCGCCTGCATCGCGGTCATTCCTGCTCCTTTGCAAGGGTCTGTGCGAGGGTGTGCGCCCGGCCTTCGAGCGCCGATCGGTCGAGCTTGCCGGCACCGGTGAGGGGGAGCGCTGCGACGAACTCGACGACTCTCGGGTACGCGTAGTGCGGCCCCACGGTGTGGAAGAAGGCGGTGAGCTCCCCGGCCGTCACCGCGCCGGGGGCTCCCGCCACCACGAACGCGACCGGGATGCCGCCCTTGGTGGGGTGCGGCGCACCGACGACCGCCACGTCGCGCACCGCGGGATGCCGGAGGAGCAGTTGCTCCACCTCCTTCGGGTAGACGTTCTCCCCCCCCACGTTGATGAGGTCGTCCGCGCGCCCGACGAAGTAGTAATAGCCGTCCTCGTCGCAGCGCATGAGGTCCCTCGTCGCGAGCCATCCGTCGCGGATCCGCTCCGCGGTCACCTCGGGGAGACCGAAGTAGCCGGGCGTGACTCCCGGGTTCTTCACCCAGAGCTCGCCCACCTCCCCGACCGGGACCTCGCTCGAGCGGTCCTGCGCTCGCAGCTGCACCTCGCACCCGGGGATCGGGATCCCCACGGAGCCCAGCTTGTTGGTGCCCCATCGGGGGGTGATGAGGACGTCGGGGCCGCCCTCGGTCAGGCCGTAGCCCTCCGCGATCGGGGCGCCGAACACCTCTTGGAACTGCTCGAGCAGGTCGACGGTGACCGGCGCCGAGCCGGCGCTCGCGAACCGGACCGAGGTCACGTCGCAGCGGGAGAGCTCCTCGGTCTCGTTGAGGAGCATCCGGTACATGGCGGGCACCCCGCTCAGGTACGTGACGCGGTGCCGGTCGATCGCGCGCAGCACGGCGACGGGCTCGAACCCCGGGAGCACCACGCACGTGCCCCCGGCGAGCAACAGGGCCTTGAGGGTCATCGCCGCGTTCTTGTGGAAGAGCGGCGCGGCCAGGAGCGCGACGTCCGTCTCGTCGAAGAAGTAGATCTTCCTCAGGATGTCGGCGCACCACACCTGCCCGCCGTGGGTGAGCGGCACCCCCTTCGGCTTGCCCGTCGAGCCCGAAGTGTAGGGCTGCATGGAGATCGAGTCGGGTCCGTACGGCGGGACCTCGGCGAGGCGCTCGCACTGCTGCAGCTCGTCTGCCGTCGCCACGAACCCGACCGACGCCGCGCGCGCGGCGAGGTCGGTGGCCCGCGCGCTCTCGGCGTCGCCGGCGAGCACGCCGCGGCACCGGGCGTCGTCGAGGACGTAGTCGAGGATCTCGTCGGTCTGGCGGACGTTGAGGGGCACGGCCACCGCGCCGGCGCGCATCGTGCCGAGGAGCGCCTCGACGTACCGGACGTCGTTGCTCCACAGGAGCGCCACCCGCTCGCCGGGGGCGACCCCTCGCTCGGTGAGCCACCCCGCGACACGATCCGCGCGCTCGTCGAGGTCCGCGTAGGTGAGCGACATCCCGTCCTGGACGAGCGCGGTGCGCTCGGAGTGGAGGCGGACGGCGTCCGCGGTGAGGAACCCGAGGTGGTCGATCGCGGTCATGGGCGACCCACCCGTGCGCTCACGTCCACGACTCGTCGTCGGTGGTGTCGCCGGCCAGCGCGCGGAGCATCTCGTGGAGGGCGCGGCCGCCGGCCGCCGCGTTGGCGTGCGGGAAGCCGCCGAGGTCCAGCCGCTCGTCCACCTGTGTGTGGCGGACGATCGTGAGGGTGGCGGGGAGGACGGGAGCGACGAAGACGTGGCCCGCGCCGGCGCACATCACGTGCCGCTGGCGCCCGTCTCGCCGGCGCCGCAATCTCGCCAGTGCGATCTCGGAGTACAGCGCCGACGGCCAGACCATGTCCTTGGCGCCCGAGAGCAGCAGCACGTTCGATCGGCTCTCCTCGAGCGCCAGCATCGCGGCCTCGACACGGTCCCAGTCGTCGAGGCAGTCGAGGTACGTCGGCGTGCAGAGGATCACCCCGTCCTCG
Organism: Acidimicrobiales bacterium; assembly: GCA_035534455.1. Classification (GTDB taxonomy): domain Bacteria; phylum Actinomycetota; class Acidimicrobiia; order Acidimicrobiales; family RAAP-2; genus JAJYVT01. The sequence goes on along the minus strand of DATLRV010000031.1, from coordinate 4,077 downwards.
ACGTAGAGCTTGCCGTCGGTGTGGGACATGTAGGGGACCGGCTTCCCCTCGTAGCGCCATGACGGGACGTCGGACAGCCAGGTCTCGCCCGTGTTCTTGATCCCGGAGTGGACGATCGGGCTCGGCACGTAGGCGACCACCGTCTCGATGCCGAGGTAGAGGCCGAGCAGGAGAGAGAGCTCCCCGCCCCTGGATCGCCCCACCACCGCGAGCGGGCCGTCGGCGTCAGGACGCGACCGGAGGAGGGCGATCCCGCGCTCGAAGTACTCGATGTCGATGTCGACGAGCTCGGGCGGCAGGCCCGGTGCGCCGAAGTACCCGAGCGCGAGTGCGAGGTACCCGTTGGCCGCGAGGAAGGCCGCGACGCGCGGGTTCACGTCCCCCTCCGATCCCCCGAGCACCAGCACGGGGCGGAACGGGCCCTCGCCTGCGGGGACGAACAGCTCGCCGTAGAGGCCGTCCTGACGCACGGGGACCTGGGTCACGCCGCTCGCCACCTGCTCGATGACCACCTCGGCCTGTCCGATGTCGCGTCCACCGCAGGTCGCGGCGATGCCGACGCGCAACGGCTCGAGCGGCAGCTTCGTCGCCTCCGCCTTGGGTCGGTCGTCGGGCGCGAGCGACCACAAGAGGCCGTTGGCGTCCGCACCCTTGTAGCTGCCGGCCACCGGCTCGTTCGCGCTGAGGCGGACCTCGCCCGAGCCGTCGGCGACGAAGTCGGCCGAGCTCCGCCAGTGGATGCCCTCGGGTGTGTCGAGGGCTGCGGTCACGGTCACGACGTCTCCGGGCTTCGCCCCGGAGATCGCGACGTCGAGCTGTCCGTCGAGCCCGATGCGGTCCGGCACCTGCATCCTGTCGCTGTCGGTCATGCCTCCGCTTCCTCCCTCTGGTCGGTCACCGTCACGAGCTCTCTCCACGCGCGGTCTCCACCACGGCCAGCGGGAGGCCGACGTCGGGGCGGGGTCGGCGGTCCCCGACGAGCACGTACTCCGCGGTGGCGCCGTCGTACGCGTACTCGGCGCGCGGCCCGTGCGCGACGAGCTCGCCGAGTGCCTCGACCAGACGGTCGACGTCGTCTCCCGAGCTGCCGGCGCCGATGCTGGCGCGCACCGCGCCGGCGATCGGTTGGTGGCCGCCGTCACGCATCGACGCGGTCACGGCGCCGATCTCCTGGTCGGTCAATCCGAGCAGGCGCGCCACCAGGGGATGGGCGCAGAAGCAGCCGTGACGGACCCCGATGCCGTACTCGGCGCTCAACGCCGCGGCGACCAGGCTGTGGTGGTAGCCCTCGACGGCGAAGAGCGCGATGCCCGTGCGGGGCGCGTCGTCGGGCCAGAGCTTGTACGTCGTCACGCCGTCCACGTCGGCGAGCCGACGCCGAGCGTAGGCACCCAGCTCCGCGTCGTGGTCCCGCACGCGGTCCATCCCGCACTCCGACAACTGCGCGAGCGCCGCAGCGAGCGTGAACGCGCCCACGACGTTCGGCGAGCCGGCCTCCTCCCGATCCGGCAGGTCGGCCCACAGCACGTCGTCGGTGGTGACGAACCGCACGGCGCCACCGCCCCGGAGGAAGGGTGCACCCGTGTCGAGCCATTGGTGCCTGCCGATCAGGACGCCACAGCCGAACGGCGCGTACATCTTGTGGCCGGAGGCCGCGAGGTAGTCGAGGCCCAGCGCCTCCATGTCGATCGGCACGTGGGGCGCGAGCTGCGCCGCATCGACCACGATCGCCGTTCCGCGCTCGTGCGCGACCTGCGACAGCTCGGCGACCGGCCAGAGCTCGCCCGACACGTTGGACGCCCCCGTCACCGCCAGGACGTCGACCCGGCCGCCCTCGAGCGCACCCCGGGCGCTCGCCACCGCGGCGTCGGCCTCCGACGGGATGGGCAGGACCTCGACGGTCAGGCCCGGGCGCCGCCAGGGGAGCAGATTGGCATGGTGCTCGGACGCGAAGGTGACGACCGACGAGCCGGGAGGCAATGCGGCGGCGAGAAGGTTGAGCGAGTCGGTCGTGTTGCGGGTGAACACCACGGTGTGCTCGTCGGGAGCATGGAAGAAGCGACGCACCACCGCGCGAGCGGACTCGTAGACCTCGGTGGAGACCAGCGACTTGAACCCCGCGCCCCGGTGCACGCTGCTGTAGTAGGGGAGGAAGGACTCGAGCGCCCGGAGCACGGTCGTCGTGGGCGGCGTGCTCGCGGCGTAGTCGAGGTTCACGTACCGCGCCGTCGAACCGTCGGCGAGGGGCACCTCGAGGTCGCCCCCCACCAGCTCCACCAGGCTCATCCGGCGGTCCGCCCGAGCTGCTCCCGCCTGGCGTGCGCAGGAGGGATGCGGAGCGGGATGCCCCGGATCTCCTCCCTGGACAAGAGCGCGTCGATCACCATGCGCTGCGACCGGCGTCCCTGGCGGGTCGCCGCGTTGCGGGAGCGTTGTGGGTCGCCTTCGACGATGGCGCGCACCAAATCGGTGTGCTCGTGGACGATCTCCTCGGCGCGCGAGCTGAGCAGCAACCCGACACGGAACAGTCGCTCCATCTGGATGAGCGTGAGCTCGAGGGCGGCCGCGAGGCGCTCGTTTCCCGAGGCCCTGCCGACGAGCGTGTGGAAGCGGGTGTTCGCCTCCAAGAAGGCGTCGACGGACTCGGGCAGCGACGTGTCGTAGCGCGACGCCTGCAGGTCCTCGAGCTCCCGAAGGTCGTTCGCTTCGTTGGCCTGGTTCGCCGCGAGCGCGGCCGCCTCACCCTCGAGCAGCACCCGCATGGCGAACAGGTCCCGCGTGTCTTTGATCGTGACCGGGGCCGCGCGGTGGCTCGAGTTCGTGTCGTGCACGACGAAGCCCTCGTGCCGCAGCCGGCTCAGCGCCTCCCGGACGGGCGTCTTGCTCAGCCCCAGCTCGGACGCCAGCTGGGCTTCGATCAGCACCTGACCAGGGGAGATCTCCAGCTTCGTGATCCGGGATCGCAGGATACCGTAGACGGTATCTGAAAGCGACCCCTCTGAGATACTCATCGTGGACAGGGAAGATATTGACCTGACGCCACCGTGTCCAATACGACGGGCCAGTGAGGATCCCGTGAGCGGTGCGGCAGGCGGCGGCCGGCGGCGGCCGGCTCAACGGGCGTCTGTCTCGGGCCCCTCCGAGGTGGTGAACCCGATGGCATGGCCGGACCCGCCCACCGGCACGAAGTTCCAGTGCTCGCCGAAGGCCAACGAGTGGGCCCCCCGATCCCGGAGCCACGCGGAGAGGTCGTCCACCCCTTCTTCTGCGACCCGGATCGCGAGCACGATCGCACCTTGCTCGAGGGCCGATGCGAGGCCCTCGCAGTACTCGCAGTCGTTCGTGAGAAGGCGCTGGAGGACCCTCACGATCGCAAGCGGGACCCCGTGATGACGCACGTGGGGATCGAGGTCGCCGATGCCCTTTTCTCCGAAGAACGTCCAGACGTCGTCGTCTCCCTGTGCCCGCAGCTCCGCGGCCAGTGCGGTTCCCGCCACAGGGTCGTCGACGACCGCGAACAGGCGGTGGTGCGGCGGGAGGACGAAGAACGTTCCGCTCTCTTCGGGGTGCGTCGTCGCGTCGGCAACCGTCATCACGACCGTGGGTCCTCGCCGTCGATCACCGTATGCACCGCCTGCAGGATCTCCTCGTCGTCCGCCAACGCGAACTGGTCGCTCAGCCACGCGCCGGCCAGCTCCCCGCGGACGCGTCGCAACGAGCCGTCGGGGCGGTAGACCAAGCGCTCCAAGAGGCCCTCGCGCACGACGCCGCCGAAGGGTTCGGGGTCCCAGCCGGCGCTCTGCACGATGGTGCGGATCTGCGCGATCGAGAAGGGCGAGTCCGCCCACAACGGCAGCCATGTCATGACCTCTTCGGGCTTGCGTCCGCCCGCCAGGTACCCCATGCGGGCTGCATCCTGGGTGAGCACGCCGAGCACGTCGATGAGCCGTCCGTGCCACCCCTCCTCGGCCTCGAGCACCTGGGCCACACCGGGCCGCAGGGCGCCATTCGGCCCTACGTGGTGCGCCAGGGCGAGCGCGAGCTCTTCGAGGGTCGGTTGGGACCAGTGGTGGACCG
>DATLRV010000030.1:0-14328 GCA_035534455.1 Acidimicrobiales bacterium | reverse complement strand
CGGTCGCACTGGCAAGGGTGCCTGTGACCGAGTAGGCGACCACCCACGCGGCGGCGCTCGGATTCTTGTCGTTCGGGGTGACCGAGACCGACGTTGTGCTTGTGGTGTGCTGCCGCCAGAACACGTCGGCGTGCGGGTGTGTCCCGTGTGCCGGGTTCCCGAGGTCGCCTTGCTGCCAGCCCGTGGGGGTGCCCGCCCCGCCCTGAGACTCGTTGCCCACCACCACGAGGAGCAGCAGGTCGCCGTTGTGGGCGGTCACTGTGGAGGGGAACGCAACGGACTTCGCACCGTGTGTACCGCTTGTCCAGGTGGTCGCGGTCCCGATTGCGGCGAACGAGAGGGGAGGCGCGACGACCTTGAGCGTGAACTTCTGGTACGCCGTGCCAGAGATGTTGTTCGCCTGCAGGCAGAAGGAGTAGTTGCCCTTCGGCACTGTGGTCGCCGCGGCGATCGTCGCCGTACCGTTCGCGTTCGGGGTGAAGGTGAGACCGCTCGGGTAGCTCGCTGTGGTCGTGCAGGCGGGCGACGGGTTGGTCCAGCTCGCGTTCGTGACCGTCGGGGTGGGAACACCGCCGGTCGTGACCTCGAAGCTCGTTGCCTGCCCGAAGACGAAGCTCGCCGAGGCGGCGCTCGTGAAGACCGGGGGACCCGCGGTCTCGGTGATGCTGGCGAAACCGTTCCGCCCGGGGTTCGTCCCTGCGACCGGCCCGCTGACGGCGACCACGATCCCTGTGACGGTGGTGCTCTTGACGTAGCTGTTGCCGTTTGTGCCGCCGCCGCCGGGTGCACCTGTGGCTGTGCCGGCTGTGCCGGCATTCGCGGATGGCTTCACGCCGCCTCCGCCCGCACCGCTCCCGCCGCAGCTCTGTGTCGACTCTTCCTCGGAGTAATCCTCCGTCCGCCCACCGCAGCTGGCGTCGACTCCGTCGTCGCCTTCGGGGGCGGTCGTCGACTGCGTCGAGGTGCGGTACGTCGACGAGGCGTTCCCGCCGTTCACGTTGCCGACCGCACCGCCACCGCCACCGCCGCCGGCGGCAGCAGCGAGAACGTGGGAGTCCCGGCCACTGACCACCTCGAAGCCGGTGCCGCCGCCGGAGCCGCCGCCGCCACCGCCTGTGTTCTGCCCTGTGCCGCCGTTGTCGCCTCCGCCGAAGCCGCCCGCTTCCACACGGCTGGCCTTGTCACCGATCGCCGGCTGACCGGCGCAGCCGATCGTCACCTTCAAGGTGACCGCCGTGGGGTTGGTGTTCTTCAAGGTGCCCGAGACGCTCGCGCCCGCCGCCCCGTTGCCGCCCACGCCGGTACCGCCCGGCGTGTTGTTCGCGCCGTTCCCGCCGCCGCCGCCCTCGATGGTGAAGCTGTAGGTCGCGCCTGGCTCCAGGGTCACTGTCTCGCCCGGACCGTCGCAGGTGGTCGACGTGGTCGACGTGGCCGTGGAGGCGCTCACCTGGGTCGTGACCGACCATGTGTGGTCGTAGTAGGCCAGTGTGAACGTGTAGGTGGCGTTCGGGCTGAGCCCGGTCACGCTGCAGGGCGACGACGGTGTCGGTGAGAAGCAGGACCCGCTTCCCGCAGGCGATCCCCCGGTCTGGGTGATGGTGTCGCTGGTGACCGTCGCCCCCGCGGGTTCCACGGGGGTTGTCCAGTGGAGTGTGAAGCCCGCTGTCGTGACGTTGCCGGAGCCGAAGTTGGTCGCGGCGACGAGTGCCCCGGCGTCAGCGAGCCCGTATGTGCCGGTCCCTGTCGCAGAGAAGTAGGCATAGGCGGAGCCCGAGGACGCGAAGAGGAAGCCGACGGCGATGAGAGCCGCGCGACCGATGGGACGGCGAGCCCCGTGGCGTGCCCGCGTAAAGGGCCAGGAGACGGCTCTTCGGAGGCCGGTCACGAGCGCACCTTCACGGACACCTTGATGTGGAACGACTTGCTCTGGCACGCGTTGGGCGACGACTCGCTCATTGTGGCCCCTGTCGGAATCACCAGCGTCGTGACCCCTGTTGTTGTGGTGCTGGCCTTGAGAGGGAGGTTGAGCCCAGTCGCCGCTGTCGCAGCCACCGACACACCTGCCGCTGTGCCGGTGCAGCCGGCTGTGGCGGGTGTCACCGACACTGTGGTGCCGACCTCGGACACGCCGAGGAGGGTCAAGCTGCGGTCGTTGGGGTTCTTGATCTCGAGGGAGAGGCCCGCCATCTGCCCCGGGAAGAGCGAGCCCGGCACGACCGTCGCCTGCTCGACGACGACCGGTGTGAGTCCGCGAGCGCTCGCTTGACCGTTCCCCGAGCCAGTCGTCGTGAAGTATGCGTACGCGGTGCCTGCACAGGCCCCGAAGGCGAGCGTCAGGGTTCCGACGAGGACCGGTACGAGCCGAACCGCACCGATACGTCGTGCGGGCCTTGCATGGCTTGGCTTGCGCCGTGCCCGGCGCAGGTCTCGTCCGTGTGCGTCGGCTGGAGCACGGTCACGCAGCACGGCGTCGGCCCAAAGGGATGTCCTGCCCATCAGTTGCCGTTCCCGCGCTCGTCGCAACGGTCGAGGTCCTCAGGGCGAGGAACGGGGCGCGTCGAGGCGAACGGGGTGGAGAGCGCGGCAGCCATGCCCGCCGTCCACTCTGTCCCTTCCTCGCTTCTCGCGAACCTCATGTCTTCTCCTGTCCCTGTGAATCGTGAGGACACCGGCGAACCCCGGAGGTGTTCCGGGACTCGACGCTGTGCTCACACACTTGCTGGTCGACCGGACCACGGAGCCGACCCTCCGTGACCCGATCGTGTGACCAGCTCGACGGGCGAGGCGCTCTCGCGCCAGCCCGGGCAACACCTTTCAGCTTGTGATTGTGAACGTGACGCCTGTGAGGCAGCTCGCCTGTGTCTGCCCTGTGATTGTGTTCAGGGTGATGGTCGGCGTCACCGTTGTTGTCGTGTAGTTGAAGCTCCCGGGCCCGGCTGTGACCAAGAGCGGGTTGGACGCTGCCGTGGTCGTGAACGACCCTGGAGGACATGTAACTTTAACGGGCTCCAGGTTGGTCAGCGTCACGTCGCCGATTGTCGCCTTCGCATGGTTCGGGTTGTACGCGTTGATGTGCACGTGGATCGTTGTCCCGACCGGCACGGTCGCGGTCCCGTTGACGGCCAGCTTCACTCCCTGGATCGAGGCGGTTGCTGTACCGCTGCCACTTCCCGTCGTCGGGAAGTACGCCGCAGCGATGCCGGCCGCACCCATCGCGATGCCAGCGGCTGCGCCGATGGCCATCACCTTCTTGCTGAACTTCGGAAGTCTCACTCGATGTTCCTTTCGGTTGACTTGGATGTTCGTGTTGCTCGATTGCTGTGCTGTTCGAATTGCGTGTGCTGCGTAGTCGGTTTCAGGAGGTCGTCATCTCATCCGCCGACCCCCTGTGCTTCGTCTCGCCGGGGAGGCATGTCCCCCCGCGGGTACACCGAGAGCGAGGCGACCTTGCGGTCCCCTTCTCCCGCCGCGCCGGCGGTCTGCGCCGGTTCTTCTCGGTGGGTCGCCTCGACGAGCCGCTGCGCCCACGGGTGGGGCGGGAGCAGCCAGAGGAGGGACATGCCGATCAGGGACCCCACGACCAGCTGGTTGTGGAGCGCGTGGTAGATGTCGACGTGCCTGGCGGGGTTGATCGTGCGGAGGATCGCCCCCACTCCGACCATCTCGGCCAGGGCGATGCCGAGGACGAAGCCGAGCGTCGCCACGGCGACGAGGATCGACTTCCACACCGGCATCCGGCGCACCTGGACGAGCGCCTGCTCGCCGATGGTCCGCTCGTTGCGGCGACGGAGGAGCACCCGTCGCAGGCCCTTGGGGGAGGACGGGGAGGGGTGCACGTCGGGGGCAGCGTCCGCGCGGATCGGCGGCGTCGCCGATCCCCGCAGACCCGCGACCCCCTGTCGCCGTGTTCCCATCGACCGCCCTCTCCCGATTGGCGAGATCGCACGGGAAGCAGCGCCCGAGTTGACCGATCTCCGTTCCCGGTGGCACGAGTCCACCGCTCCGAAAAGGTTCTACGGTCTGTATGTCACGTGAGAATCTTTGCGAGGCCAAATTCCTGTCAATCGACGCTGTTGCACGAACCCCCGGATCGATCTGCATGATCCCTGGCAGCGCGCGCGGGAAGTGCGCGACTTGACCAAGACCACCTGGCGTGGTTCGTCCTCGACGCGGAGGAAGAGACAGACCTCACCGCGTTCTACGCGGGGTACCTCGACGACGGCTGAGGCGGCGCAGCGCTCGACCCCAAGACGATGGTGGCTCGCCTACTGTCTCTGCACCCGTCCTCCCGCCAGATCGAGCAGGCCTGCCAGGTCGACGTCGCCTTCCTTGTGATCTGTACCGGGCCGTTCCCGGACCACACGCGATCCGCCGGTTCCGTGAACGTCAAGAAGAGGCCTTGAAGACCCTCTTCACGACGTCGCTCCGCTATGTGCGAAGGCCGGGATGACCGGCGTCGGCCTCGTCGCACTCGACGGGACCAAGATGGACGCCCCTTGCCTCGATGCGGCACAGCCCGTCATCGGCGGACCTGCTCCATGTCGTCGACGGTTCGGGACAGAGATTGGCAAGCTCCTCGGCCTTCACGATGCCCCACACACCTTCGAAGGGGATTGAGCTGGCGTAGCCGGGCGCGCCATGACTGCTGGTCGGCGATTCACGTCGTCGCCCTCGAACGATGGGAGGACAGACCGTCCCAGATCAGGTCAGGGCCACCCCGCCCCGCCCGAGGCTTCAGCCCCGGGCGAGCAGGAGCTCCGGGCGCTCAACGGTCGCCCGCAGCCGGCCCAGGAAGGCCGCCGCCTCGGCGCCGTCCACCACGCGGTGATCGAACGCGCAGATGAGCTTCGCCGTCCTGCGGGCGGCGAGATTCCCTTCCCACACGACGGCCCGCTCGCGGACCGTCCCGACGCCCAAGATGGCCGCCTCGGGGGCGTTGATGACCGGGTTGCCGTCGTCGAGGCCGAGCGTTCCGTAGTTGGTGAGGGTGAAGGTCGAACCCATCAGCTCGCCCGGCGCGAGGCTTCCGTCACGCGCCCTCCTGCCGAGCCGGGCCAGCTCGGATGCGAACTCGACGAGGCTCAGCGCGTCCGCGTCGCGGACCACGGGGACGAGCAAGCCATGCCCGGTGCTCGTCGCGATCCCGAGGTGCACGTGACGGTGGACGCGGATCACCTTGCGGGTGCCGTCGTAGGTGCTGTTCAGGAGCGGCGACGCCTGCAGGGCGGCGGGCACCATCCACGCGAGGAGGGCGAAGGGGGTGAGGAAGTCGGCGCCGGCGTCACCGATGTCGTCCCGGAGGGTCCCCCGCAGCTCGAGAAGCCGTTCGAAGTCCACCCAAAGCCCGCAGGTCGCCTCGGGGATGGTCGAACGGGAGGCGCTCATCCGCTCGGCGATGCGTGCCCGGATGCCGACCACCTCGATCTCCTCGACTTCCTCGACCTCCTCGCGGGACTCGGCCGCCGCCGGCGCCCTCCCGGCGTCGCCCTCGCCGGCCGCCCGCAGGCGACCCGTCCCCCGCCCTTCCTCCACCACGGCACGAACGTCCTCGCGCGTGACCTCGCCGCGGCCCCCGCTCGGGCGCACCTGCGCGAGGTCGACCCCGAGAGTCCGAGCGAGCCAGCGCACCGGCGGCTTGGTCAGGGGCTTGTCCCGATGCACTGGCGCGGCCGGCACCTCGGTCCCCGGCAACGGCGGGCGCTCCGGCGGCGGCTCGGGTCTCGTCCCCGGCGGGCGCTCGGCGCGCCACCGGCGACCGCCTCGTGCCGCCCGCACGTCGTCGTTCACGCCGTAGCCGACGAAGACCGGGCGCCGTGCACCCGGTCCTCCTGGCCGCCGTCGAGGCCTTCGGTCCCCTGGCTCGCTCCGGGGGACGCCGGGGCGGTGGCGGCTGCACGTCCGCCGGCCTCCCGACCGGCGGCGGGCACCGCACCCCGCGGCGACGGGGCGGGCGCAGCCGCTGGACGTTCACGGCCGGGTCCCGCAGGAGGAGCTCCGCCGTCGATGTCGAACCGGGCGAGCAGCTCCCCGACGCGCAAACTCTCCCCGGGCCGTGCATTGAGGAGGACGATCTGCCCCTGGAACGGGCGCGGGCAGCTCGACCGCGGCCTTGGCGGTCTCGATCGTGACGAGTCGCTGGTTGAGCGCCACGGCGTCGCCCTCGCGGACGTGCCACTCGACCACGGTGGCGTCTTCGAGGCCCTCGCCCACGTCGGGAGGAGGAGGTCCCGCTCCACTACACGCCCGCCTCGGGCATCAGTGGGACCAGGCCTCTTCGACGGCGTCGAGGACGCGATCGACGCCCGGCAGCCAGCCGTCCTCGAGCCGCGCCGGCGGGTAGGGGGTGTCGAACCCCGTGACCCGCAAGATGGGCGACTCGAGGTGGTAGAAGGCGCGCTCTTGGACCGCCGCCGTGACTTCGGCTGCGACGCCGAGGGTCCTCGGCGCCTCGTGGACCACGACGAGGCGTCCCGTCTTCTGCACCGACTCGACCACGGCGTCGAGGTCGAGGGGCGCGAGCGACCGCAGGTCGGCGGCCTCGAGCGCGGTGGCGACCGTCGGCCCGTAGGCGACGATCGTCACGGCGCCACCGGCCCTCCGCACGACCGCGCGGTCCATCGACGGTCCGCACCGGCAGGTCGACGTCCTCGCGCGCCCAGTAGCGCGGGTTGGGCTCGAGGTGGATGACGGGGGTCCGGGCGCTCGATCGCCTCTCGCAGGAGCGAGTAGGCGTCCGCAGGGGTCGACGGCGTCACGACCTTCAATCCGGCGGTGTGCGCGTAGTAGGTCTCGGGCGACTCGGAGTGGTGCTCGGGGGACCCGATCCCCCCGAACGACGGGATCCGCACGACGACCGGAAGGTCGATCTGCTCCGACATGGCGGAGGCGACGCCCACCTGCGCGGCCTCCTGCCCGAGGCACGAGGCGTAGAGGGCCAGCTGACCCTGCCGCTGCAGGTTCACGAGCTCGGTGTCGAGCCGGCGGGTGAGACGCCCATGTCGGTGAGCATGCGACGGCGACGATCCGGACCGAGGCCGGCTGGGCAGTCCGTGCGCGTCCGCTCTCCTTCGGGGGTGAGGATCTGGACGGGGCGGTCGATGCCGACGAGGTCTCGTCCGACGTCGAACCCTTCGACGCGCGTGAGCGGTCGCCGCCTCCGTGCCGACGCTACCCGCTCATGACCAGCCGGTGACCCGCCGTGCCGCGATCGATGGGGTGCGGTGCCGGTGCGGCGGTGCCCCGGTTCGGGCACCGCGAACGCGATCAGGGTGAACTTCCGGACGGGCATCCGCAGCGGCCCGCTCGTCTTCGAATCCCGACAATTCCCCGGTTGAGCCACTATGTCGGAGAATCCCGACGTCGGGCCGTATCTGATAGGATGTCGGGAGATCCAGACAACGAGGTGCAGGGTCCATGCCACAGCCGCTCACCTTCCGGGTGAACGACGCCGCCTCCCTCGGAGCGGCGGTCCGCGAGTTCCGGGCGGCGCGCCACCTCTCGCAGGCACAGCTCGCCGAGGCGATGGGCGTCCACCGCTCCTACCTCTCGGAGCTCGAGCGCGGGCGCGTGACCGAGCAGCTCGCCCGCCTCCTCGAGGCGTTCCACCAACTCGGCGTCGACGTCCTCCTCGTCGCCGAAGGGAGCTGACCCGTGGCCGCCGCGGTGCCGCTCGCGGTCTGGCTCCACGGCGAGCACGTGGCGACGCTCGAGGCGCGCCGCGATGAGCTCTCGCTCGCCTACACCGAGATCGCCCGGCGACGATGGCCGCTCAACACCCCGCTCGTCTCCCTCGCGTTGCCGCTCAGCCTCCGACCGCACCGGCACCGACGCGTGTTCCCCTTCTTCGACGGGCTTCTGCCCGAAGGCGAGGTCCGTCGCATGGTCGCGTTCGACCTCGGCCTGAGGGACACCGACACGTTCGGCCTCCTCGGCGCGCTCGGGCGTGACTGCGCGGGCGCGCTCGTGATCCAACCGCTGACAGAGCCTCCGCCACGGCACGCGCGCCTCGACGACGCCCGGCCCGTCGACGACGGGGAGGTGGCGCGACGGATCGAGCAGCTGCGCGTCGCGCCGCTCGGCGTCGACGACCTGGTCCGGCTCTCCCTGCCCGGGCTCCAGCACAAGCTCCTCCTCACCCGCCTCGCAAACGGCGGCTGGGCACTGCCAGCAGGCGGCGTGCCGTCGACGCACCTCCTGAAGCCGCCGATCCCCGGGCTGGACCGCTCGGTCGAGAACGAAGCCTTCTGCATGCGACTCGCCCGGCGCGTCGGCCTGCGAGCGGCAAACTGCGAGGTCGCGGTCATCGGGGGTCGACGCGTGCTCGTCGTCGAACGCTTCGACCGCGCGACGTCCTCTGGCGAGGTCTCCCGCGTCCATCAGGAAGACATGTGCCAGGCGCTCTCGGTCCCGACCGAGCGCAAGTACGAAGAGCGTGGCGGCCCGTCGCTCCGCGAGGTGGCGGGCGTCCTCCGCCGCTGGCGCGCGCCGGGCGACGACGTCGTCGAGCTGCTCCGTGCCTGTGTGTTCACGATCACGCTCGGCGATGCCGACCGCCACGGCAAGAACGTGAGCGTGCTCCACGACCGGGAGGGATCGATCCGTCTTGCCCCGCTCTACGACGTCATGTCCACGCGGGGGTACCCGCACGTGTCGTCTGTCCCCGGGATGTTCGTGAACAGCAGGCGGTCGGTGGACGAGGTCCGCCCGGAGGACTTCGTCGCAGAGGCGGTGTCGTGGGGGCTTTCGGAGGCCACGGCGTGGCAGGCGGTTCGCAGCGTCGCGCAGGTGCTGCCCGACGCGATCGACGCCGAGGCCGTGGCGTCGCCCTGGTCGCCGCCCGAGCTCGTCGAGCTCTTGGGTGCCCGTGCGCGGGCGTTGCGCGAGCGCGTCGCCGGCGCCGTCGTGACCTTCGCGGTCTCAGCGACGGGGAACGGGCCCCGCTCGGCAGGCGGCGACGTCTGGGTCGAGCCGTACCGGCGCGGAGATGGCACCGAGGTGAAGGGCCACTGGCGCGCTGAGCCGAACGCAGGGCCGGCGCACGCCGGCGGCCTCGACGATGCGGCGCATGGTGGCCGGCGGCCACCGCCGCGCGCCGCCCTCAAAGGAAGAGAGGACAGCAGCTCGTAGACTTAAAGATGCACATCTTGATGCGACCGCTTGATGCTAAGATGCCGCTGTGCGAACCACCATCAAGCTCGACGACGAGCTGTACCGCCAGGTGAAGGTGAAGGCCGCCCGCAGCGGGAGACCGGCCGCAGAGGTGATCGAGGACGCGATTCGCGGCAGTCTCGTCACTCCGGACGAGCCGAGGGGCGGACTTCCCCCGCTCCCGACTTTCGGTCGCGGCGGCCTCATGCCCGGAGTTGACCTCACGGACAACGCCACCACGCGCGAGCTGCTGGACGAGGGCGTTCCGGTCGATGCGAGGCGTTGACGTCAACGTTCTTGTGTTCGCGCATCGGGCCGACGCGGAACGTCACTCGGAGTACCGGGACTGGCTCGAGGAAGCGAACCGTGGCGACGAACCGCTCGGCCTGAGCGGTCTCGTGTTCAGCGGCTTCCTCCGCATCGTGACCCATCCGAGGGTCTTCCGCGACCCGACGCCTGTAGATGCCGCATTGCAATTCGTCGACGCGGTCAGGTCCTCACCGGCGGTGATGCCGCTCGAGCCGGGCCCGCGCCACTGGGCGATCTTCTCCCAGCTGTGCAGGCATGCGGGAGCGCGTGGGAACCAGGTCCCCGACGCGTTCTTGGCCGCACTGGCGATGGAGGCGGGGGCGAGCTGGGTGTCAGCGGACCGCGGGTTCGCGAGGTTCCCCGGGCTCCGGTGGGTTCATCCGCTCGACGCGTGACGCGTACGCCGCGCGTCAGTGGAACGGGCCCTCATGGTCTCCGGAGTGGTTGGATGGGCGCACGGTCGGCGTGCCCTACCGAGCCGTCGAAGGGGGGGCTGATGGGTTCGGATCCTGCGTTGCCTCCAGGACCACGGCATAGGTGCCGCACCCAAGAATGGCGGTGGCCGAGATCTCTCGATCGCCAGCCAGCAGTTCGTGGACCGAACCGGTCTCGGTGTCGAACGTAACATCGTCCACGACGCCGAGCTCGTTCCCCTGTGCGCTCAAGACTCGCTTGCCGACGGGGTCGAGCTTCCCAGCGGCGAAGCGCTCTTGGTCGTTGGCGGGTGAGCGCAGCGCGGCGTCTGCGGCGACCATGACCGCATCCGGCCCAAAGCCACTCACCGCGTGCCACTCGACGATGGTCGCCTTACGCCCGCGACCAACGGCGACCGCGCCGACGCGCCGCAGCGACGAGTCGAAGATGAGGTTCCCGACAGTACCGAGCTCCTCGGCACTCGCCGTGCCCACGATCTTTCGGCCAACGGCGTGCCGACGACCCCAAGACGATGGTGCCTCTTTCTACTGTCCTACTATCTCGGCATCCGGTCCTCCCGAACCGGCCTGGCATCCCCCGGTCGCAGGCCGAGGTGACTCGGTGAGCAAGCCCGTCGCCCGCTACCGGGAGCTCCGTGAGCCGGCGTTCAGCTCGTGACCACCGAGCGCTACCTCCACCTCTCAGACGACGACCTCGCCGACGCGGTGGATCAGGCGTTCTCCGAGCCCTGAACGCGAGAGCGCCTCGGCGCGCCGAGGGGGGTCGGCGGACCGAGGCGGGCCGGGGGGAAACGAGGATCCCCGAGACCGTGTAGGAGAACGCGGTGACGAGGAGGACCCATTCCTGCGGTGGTGAGCGCCTGTCGCACCTGCTCCAAGCGGTTCACCTTCATCTCGTCCCCTCCACCTCACGCCTCGCAAGACCACCGTGCGTGCAGACGCCACCTTCATCAAGGACGCCGTCCACCTCGTCCATGAAGGTCTCGAGGAACACGCGGTCGTAGTCGGTGAGCGGGTCGTCGCCCCAGCCTTCGAAGAGGGAGGACTCCTGCTGGAGGTGGCAGAGCCGCAGTGAGCCGTGGGCGAGGACGACGGCGAGGACGAGGCGGAAGAAGTCCGGCCAGTCCTCGTGGACCTTCTCTGGGATCATGGTTCCCCGGAGCAGGGCGACCGCGCAGCGCCGGACCTCACGCAGGTCGTCATCCGAGCGCTCCAGGTCCACTTCGTGGTCGGCGTCGATGCGCGCGTCGATGGCGTCGAGATAGGTGGCGAGGTCGCGGCTCATGGTCGCACTCACTGTGTACCGCCCGACGTGCCATCCGACGCGGTCACCGGCGCCGGTGTCGTGTAGGTGAACTGATCAGCAGCCATCGTCGTGCATTGCCTCGATCCGAGAGTCGGTGAGCGTGAGGTGCCCTTGGTTGTGAGGGGGACGATCGAGCCGCAAGCGGGGAACGAGGACTTGACCACGCTCAGGACCATCACCGGGTTTGTGACCTTCGACGAGCGCTGCGCCGTTGTGCACGCACCTGCTCGGTGAAGGTCCCAGGCTCGAAGCTCGTGGCCACCCACACGCTGGCGAGCGGTGGCACCACCACGATCACCTACGACGTGGTCGTGAAGTCCACAAACACGTCGACGGTGACAAACACCGCGGTCGGTCATCAAGAACGGTGTCGTGTGGCACGACCTGCGCTGCTCCCTGCGGCTTTCCGGCACGATCTGTCTGACGCGGTCGGGGACGCTGCTCGCGCCATGAGGACTCGGCGCAGGGTGTGCACGTCACAAGACCTAGTCCTCGAACGCGATCAAGGCTTCACTCCCTCCCGAGCCTCTGGCGAGAACGCTGACTTCGCCCCGGGACGGGAGGCCGGGCGCGTCACCGGTCATCGACTGGCTCCGAAACGATGCGCGCCGACTCTCGACGGTCCATCAGGTCCCACCGATCCCCCCAGGACGGACGACCCGTTCGCGATCGCGCGCGATCGCGTATGAGACGTCGGTCCAAGCTCCGCGGCTCCGATCGCGGCGACGCCGCCCCGCACGTGGCGCTCTGCGAGCGTGTAGCGGTAGAGGGTGCCGTTGTCGACGACGGCGTACTCGTCGGCGACTCCGGTCTCCAGGTGGAGCAGGGGGCACTCAAGGCGCTGCCCGACCCTTACAAGACCTTCGAAGGAGCTGAGTTCGACGACCGCGAGGTCGTATAAGGCGGGAAGCGCGTCCACCGAGAGGAGCGACAACCCGAAGCGCGTCGCGATCCGCACCCGCTCGTCGTCGCTGGTCGCGTCCTTGAACCACCTTCGGCCAAAGAGGGCCATCCCAACGAGCGCCGCGGCCAGGAGGACCAAAGAGCCGTAGCGGACGTCGCGCACCGAGACTTGACTGAACAGCGTGGCCGGACGCCTGGGCCCTGGCACCGACCCGCTGGTGCGCTGAGTGAGAGGATGTCCGACGGACGACGGCTTCGTGGTGATCGCTGCCGTCCCGCCCCCCGGCGACGCCGAGGGCTCGAAGAGCGTGGGGCTGAGCGTGAAGCCCGTCGCGGCGTAAAAGCCAGTCTTGACGGGTTCTCCTGCGACATTCCCACTTACGCTCACGTTGGGCACGATGGAGACCGTGTATGCGGCTCCCGTTGACATCGGCGTCCACGACGCGATGATCGCTTGGATCGACGAGAACGTCACGGTCGCCGTCGTCGAGAACCCGTCACCAGAAAAGTGCCCGACCGCTTGAAGGGGGATGTCGCGGACGATCCCGATGGGTTCGCGCACTTTGACCACCAGCTGCTCCGTCCCTTGCAGCGTCTTAGGGGCGGTCGCCAAGAGCCGGTAGGAGTAAGAGATGGAGAGCACCGGGACCGACCTCAGATCAACCCCTTCGCCGGTAACGACGCCCTTGGTCCCATAGGGAGAGGAGGCAGCCGTCTTGGCGCTGTAGGAAAGCTGTCCGACTTGTTCGTACGCGACCGAAGAGGTCGTCGTGGCGGGCCGGGTCCAAGACAAGGCGGCCAGACCCGCGGCGCACAGCGCGACGATGGTGAATGCGAAGAAGACTTCCGGTCTCGAACTCGGCGCGCGGTGCTTGGGAGCGCGAGATCGAGGGTCATCTGGCATGTCGGTGTCTCCTTCGCTGCCGTCGGCTCCGCGGACGCCAGAACGAGTACAGCCACAGTGCGCCGAGGAGGGCCGCGGCGACGACCGGCACCCGCAGGTCGAGGACGATGCGTCCCGCGCCAGGCAGGTGGACCCAATCGGCCCCAACGATCTGGGACTTCGTGGGTTCGTATTGTGTCACGTAATCGTTGTTGTCGCCTTTGAAGACGTAGTGGTCGCCACGGATGGCGACGATCCGGTGCAGCACGATCACGTGGAGCTGCTGATTGTGATAGGCGGCGACCTCGCCGACGTGGTAGGTCGGCTCCCGGCGGAGGATCACGAGGTCGTCCGCGTGGAAGTTGGGCAGCATGCTGATGCCGTCCGTGATGACATAGGACATCCGACCTCCGAGCTGCTGAGGGAGGAGTCCGGCAAAGAGCACGACGAGGGCGATCACGCCAGCGAGGACCACCTTGGAGACGAGATGAGATCGACTCCCCCTGATTCGCTGCGGTGCTGACGGCGACTGCGACACTGCATCGGTGCTAGCGCCAGCAGGGTCCGCTGGTCTTTCGATTTCGATGGCGGTCATGGGGCTCGTGTGCGATCGACGTCAGGCGTGGTCACGGCGCAGAACGACCGCCAACGCTGCCAATAACCGACCCCCTCTTCTCATCGGCCCCGGTATCCCCTGACGGGGAACGAGATGCACCACAGTTCACGGGCCTCCTCTCACGTGTTCGAGGACTGCTGCCGGGGTGGTTGACCCCACCCCGGCAGCAGCGGCTCGGTTTCTACAACTTGTGCTAGTTGGTCGCTACTGGCTCGCCTCGACGTACAGTCGGTCGAATGTCGCAACTGGCGCCTGTGATGGGTGGGCTGCTGCTGTGCATGTGACGGTCCCAGTACCTGTTGTTGCATTCCACGTGGTAACCGTGCAACTTGTGGTGTGCCCCCACGGGCGCCCGCCTGTGTTGGTTTCGGGGTAGGCCAGGACGGTGGTGGGCTGCACCTTTGCGTTTGCTGTCGCGCTATTCGCGGTCAAAGTAAAGGTGAAGCCTTTAATGTAGGGTGTCGCCGTGCACGTCGGGCTCGTTGTTCCTGTTGCACAGCGATTTGTGATTCTGTAGCTCTGGTTGGCGACGGTGTAACCGCTCACCTTTCCAGCACCGGCGCCAGCGCTACTGGCGTCGACGTGATTCGAGGCCATGAAGGCGAAGCCGCCCATGGCAATGGCCGCCGCTCCACCCCAGAGGGCGAATCGACGGGGTAGTCGTATCATCATTCGGTTCCTTTCTTGGTTCGCCCCCGGTCGGA
Organism: Acidimicrobiales bacterium; assembly: GCA_035534455.1. Classification (GTDB taxonomy): domain Bacteria; phylum Actinomycetota; class Acidimicrobiia; order Acidimicrobiales; family RAAP-2; genus JAJYVT01. The sequence goes on along the minus strand of DATLRV010000030.1, from coordinate 26 downwards.
CTGATATCTGTGCGGCCGGTGGGCGG
>DATLRV010000029.1:0-69017 GCA_035534455.1 Acidimicrobiales bacterium | reverse complement strand
CGACGGGCGGAGGCGGTGGCGACGGAGGCGGTGCCGCTCCTTGAGAGACAACCGGCGCAGGTGGCGGCTGGTACCCGTGCCATTGTCCGTCTGGACCCTGGTACTCCCAGCCGCCGGGTCCCTGCCGCCAAGGAACGCCGCCCGAACCTGAAGGCGGCTTTGCCGGACCTTCGCCCGGCGGTGGTGCGCTGGCCATCTAATTCCTCCTCCGCTCCTCGGGAATGGTAGGGCAAGTTGCCAACTCTTGCTCGGAAAAGGCAGGAAGTCCCCGAGTGGAAGGTGAAGATCCCCGCCGTCGGAGGCGACCTGCCAATAGCCGCCGCCTGGGGGGTTGACTCGGGAGGGTGACCGGCTCTACGCAATCTCGGTCAGCGTCATCACCCGGCCGACGGTCTTCCGTCCACCTACGAGAAGGGGTACAGCTGTCCGTTCTCGCCGACGAGGGTGTAGCCCGCTCCGTTGGGGATCATCCCGGCGATCGGCGCCGAGAGCCGCTGCCCTCCCATCGAGCCAAGGAACGGCGCGTCGCCGAAGGTGAAGATCCCGCCGTCGGAGGCGACCATCCAGTACCCCCTTCCGTCCGGGGTCGCGACCATCGCCTCGATCGGCTTCCTCAGGGGATGCCCTCCCATCGAGCCAAGGAACGGCGCGTTGCCGAAGGTGAAGATCCCGCCGTCGGAGGCGACCAGCCAATAGCCGCCGCCTGTGGGCGTGACTGCCATCCCGACGATGGGCTGGTCGAGATGGCGTCCACCCATCGACCCGTAGAAGTGAGCGTCGCCGAAGGTGAAGATGCCTCCGTCGGAGGCAACCAGCCAGTACCCCCGTCCGTCAGCAGTGGGGCTCATCCCGACGACGGGCTTGTCAAGATGCTTACCGGCCATGCTGCCGTAGTTATTGGCTGGCGGCCCCGAGTATGTCGACTCGCCGAACACTGCGCCCTGTGCGTCTGCGACCCAGGCGTTGCGGGACAAGGGTGACCCTGAGCAGTTCGTGCTGTCGACCCACGCAGCCACGAGGTGATCGGTCGTCACGATCGTTGTCAGCGGACCAATGACTGTGAGGTGTCCAGTTGTGTCGATGGTGTACGCCGTGTAAGAGGTAGGAAGGAATGTGTAGTGAGTAGCGACGATCACGCCTGGATGGACTGAGGCGTCTGTCGCCGTGCGCTGGTCGTCTGTTGAGCCAAGGATCGTTGTCCGACATGTCAGTGGCACCCGCTGCAGAGTTTGACTGCGCTGCAGTGAGGCGGAGGCGGGAATTTCCGCGGCTGCGTCGATCGTGCCGACGAGGGCAAGCAGAAGAAGGCTGACCCCTGCTCCGTAACGCCGGCGACGCATAGTGCCCCCTCCCTGCAACTTTTCGCTTCAGCACGCTAGCAGATGCGACGATAGGTGCACCAGTGTCCTGTGGTCCAGTGATTTGCGTATCACGAGAAGGATTGTCTTTGTCAATGACAACGTCGTGACGGGGACGACGCCACCGTTCGGCTCCGCTCGATTGCTGTTTACCGAGGAGCGCCCCGACGATCGCCGCGATGGTGTCGGTGTCGCCGCCGATCGCAACCGCCTGGCGGAGGGCGGCCGCCAGGTGACCAGGACCCGTGATCGTCGCGGTGGACGTCATCGCCCAGTGCGCAGCCTGGAGGGTCGTCACGACGTAGCCGCTCGTGCGCAACGACTCGATGGACGCGGTCTCGGCGGTCGTGATGGTGTCCTCCCAGAACTGGCGGCGCTCCGACGGCACCATCGCCAATCCGTCCCAGATGCCGTCGAGGCGACCCTCTTGCACTGCCCGGTCGATGGCGATCGACCACAGCACACAGGCGTCCGCGGCGAGGTCGTGGGGGTGGGTGAGCGAGCTGATGGCGCGCGCCGCAGCGGCGGTCGCTTCGTCGTCCCCGAGGTGGGCGAGCTCCACGGGCCCCGTCCTCATGAGGCTCCCATTGCCCGCGGCGTCGGGATGAGCGCGCTGGAACTTGGCGGCGGCGTCGGCGAGCTTCTCGGGGTCGGTGGTCGACGACAGCACCGATCGGGTCTGGTTGCCCACATCGGGCGGACGGTCTCGGTACCAGCGGAGGAATTGCTCGGCGACGAGCACCTGACCTTCACGCTCGTCGAGTCGGTGCCCGTCGGCGGCGATCTAGGCCACGCAGATCGCCATGTCAGTGTCATCGGTCCAGGAGCCTGCCGGACGTCCCGTGAGCGCACCCCGCAGCATCTTCGCGTGCTCGGGCGCACAGGGGGTCCCGAACTCGTAGCCAGCCCCGAGTGCGTCGCCAGCAGCTGCACCTACGAGGACACCAGCGGCCCGGCCCTTCTGGATGGCGCTGAGCGTGGAGGTCACGGTGGCGAAGTCCTCGGCAGTTCCGGGAGAACGTAGCTCGGCCCTTGACGCGATGAGTCCGCGGACAGTCCGCGAGATGTCCAACCACCACCATCGACGTCCGTCGTCCGCCCCGTATCAAGGTCCAGGTCAGTCGCAATACCCGTCGACTGCCGCACACGTCCAATGATGCCTGCGACGTTCCGCTTCAACGTGTAGCGATGCCTGTTTGCCCAGGTGGTAAGCATCCTAGGATCCCCGGAGTCTGCTGGTTGGTCGACTCCACCCCCGTCGATTGCGGACGCTCGAAGGAGACCGTCAAGCGCTCCGGGCTCGCTGGCTTTGCTGGGCTACGGCTACTGCGCCAGCCACTCGCGGCGTCGCTGAACTGCCGGTCACTTTCGCCCTGGCGAACCCCAAGAGCGACGAGCGACGAGCTCGAGCTCTCTTTGCACCGGGCTCCGCCGCAGGTGTGCCGCAGCGCGTGATCGCCCACACGACCGGGCACCGAAGCATGACCTTGCTCAGGCGCTACATCAGGGAGGTCAGCTTGTTCGCACGCGCCGACGCGGAGGTCGATCACGGCGACGGGGGGGCTGCACCCTGTTGAGCGAGGGCCCCGCGCGGTCGTAACCTGTTATCGCACCCGTCGAAGACGGGTCAGCAACGACGGATCAGCAGGGAGGCGGTTATGGGCGGATTAGTGCGTAAGAGCTTTGACACCCCGGACGAGGTCCGGAAGATCGTAGGCGACATGGGCCAGATCGAACTGGTCAACGTCCCCGGTGGCGTCGTAGGGAGAGCGACGTTCCAGCCGGGATGGCGATGGTCTGAGCACGTGAAGCCGGTCGCGGGCACCGAGAGTTGCCAAGCCGCGCACGTCGGCTACCAGGTGTCTGGGCGCATGGGAATACGGATGGACGACGGCGAGGAGGCGGAGTTCGGACCCGGCGACTTCGTGAGCATCCCACCGGGTCACGACGGCTGGGTGATCGGCGACGAGCCCGCGGTGACGATCGACTGGCAGGGCATGGGGGACTACGCCAAGCCATGAGCTGACCACGACGACGAGACGGGCGGGTTGTGCTTCGCTACCCCTCGCCTTCTTCGGCTGGTAGCGAGGTCGCCCTTCACGCCCGTCGAGGCGGTGACCGGCTGCCGCCACCTGGGCGACGCAGACCGTCATGTCCGTGTCGTCGATCCACGACCCCGTCGGTCGACCCGTGAGCACGCTGCGGTGCATCGTCACGTCCTCGGGCTGGGCCGGCGAGCCGAACTCGTAGCCCGCCCCGGGGGCGTCGCCAGCAGCTGCGCCGACGAGAACCCCGGCGGATCGGCCCTACCGGATGGCAGTGAGTGTGAGGGCCAATGCGTTGTCCTCTGGCTGTTGGCGCGGGAAGTCAGCTCGACTGCCGCTCGCTCGGACGCCGTCAGGCCTTACGGGCGAAGTCGAATGGTCGAATGCGGTGATGGGGTCTCTGTCTGCCAGCGTCGGGAGGGTCTGGAGGGTAACGGCGGGTCTCGGCTGCATCGGATACCGACAAGAGCCATTCGGGAGGAGCCTGTTGCCTCACGTCAAGACCTCCGGGAACGCTGATTCGTTGCCTCACCAAGAATCTCCGGATGGTGGGAGGCGTTGAACGACCGGTTGACCCGGGGTTTGGTGGGAGCGGGGGCCTTGGAAAGCGCCATGCGCTCGAGGCGAGTGGTGAGCTCGATCGGGAAGGGGAACTGCGCACACACGTAGGTGATCGCCGCCATGAGCGCGCCCCGAGCGAGACCGCCATGAACGTGCCCACGGCGTGCCTGGTGGATCTTCGGCAGTGTGCGGTGTTCCACCTGACCGGATCACACCCGACAAGGTCAAGCGTCGCCCTTCACGAGCCAGGTTGAGACGATCGCGGTCGGGACCGACCACGGGAGCTCGGAGACACCGACGGTCATCCGGGCGCACAGACCGACGTCTTCGCCCCATAGGTCCACCCACAGATCCGTGCTCCCGTCCCCGACGGTCATATAGGAATCGCCGATGCCGGGACCCACGTTCACGTAGTTCGTCACTGCAAGCGGCCTCTCCACGAGGTCGAGGGTTCCGAGCTCTTCTTTGAGCGTGCGCAAGATAGTGAGCGCTACGAACCGGTTTGCCTCGTAGCCCTCTTCGACGGAGAGGTCGACGCCCACCTTGCCGACGTGGACCGCCCGCCCGCTCTCGAAGGGCCCGTGACCCGCGAGGTAGATGTGGTTCCCGTCCCTCGTCGCCCAGCGGTAGCGCGCCAGCGGCGCCATTGCGGGCGGCAACCGGAGTCCGAGGTCGCCGAGACGCTCCTCGACGGCGTCAGCATGCGACGCGCTCACCGGAAATAGCTCCGGGCGGTCGGCGCGCTGCAGTACCGACTGCTCCACACATTCGCGCCACGCGTGCGTCGAGCTTCCATCGCCTGGAAGTCACGGTCTGGAGGGTCTGGGCTCATGTGCGCAATGTGGAGGATCTCTCTGGTGCAGGTTGAGGGCATCGACAACTCTCCCACACGGGATCTCCACTCCGACCGGGAGCCTGACGACGTGACACCAACCCCACCTCCCACGGGCGACGTTCCGTTCCACATGTGGGAACCCCCTGACCAAATCGGGGATCGCGTCGTCGGCCTTCGCGCACCACACGTCGATCGGGACCTTGGATCCTATGGACCCGGCGGCCGAGCGCAGATCGTAGGGAGGGCGCACTCATCGGACGGCTGCAGACCGGAACGATCGCCATTCCCCTGCACGTCCTCGAGCGGGAAGGGCGCCTCATCCCCGAGGACCGGCGGTTCATCCGCAAGCAGCCGGCACCACCGTTCCCCTGCTCGCGACCTTGCCCCGACCGACGGCGCTCGGAGCTGTGGCGGTCGTTGGTCCGGCCGGCTGACGCGCCGCAGCTCGCCGCCGCGCCCTGGCTTGCGTCGCTACCCTGTGGGCGTCGGGCCGGTGGGAGGGATCCTCTTGGCGGAGACGGTGGCGGTGGACTGGGTGGCGTTGCGGGCGGAGGCGTCTGCTGCCGCGGCGCGCGCGTACGCGCCCTATTCGCGTCTGCATGTCGGGGCTGCCGGCGTGACGGACACGGGCCGGGTCGTTTCCGGCTGCAACGTCGAGAACGCCTCCTATGGGCTGACTCTTTGCGCCGAGTGCGGGCTCGTCACCGCGCTTCATCTGGCGGGCGGCGCGCGTCTGGTCGCGGTGAGCATCGTCGCCGGCGACGGCCGGCCGCTCGCGCCGTGCGGTCGCTGCCGGCAGCTGCTCTTCGAGGCAGGAGGCCCGGACCTGTTGGTGGACAGCGGCGAGGGTTCCGGCCCGGTTGCCCTCTCGGCCCTCCTCCCGGGGGCGTTCGGCGGCCCGGACCTCGAAGCCCGACGTGAGCCCGCGGCCGGCACCGCCGGCACCGCGCGGGCCCGGGGCATGTCGTGACCGGCCACCGGTATGGAGTGGTGGACCTCATCGCCAAGAAGCGCGACGGCAGCAGGCTGGAGAACGACGAGATCGACTGGCTCGTCGGCGCGTACGCCGCAAACCTGGTCCCCGACTACCAGATGGCGGCGTTCCTCATGGCAGTGTTCTTCCAAGGTTTCGATGCCGCCGAGCTCGGCGCCATGACCGCGGCGATGGTCGCGTCGGGGGAGCGGCTGGATCTCGACGGTCTCGGCCGGCCCACCGTGGACAAGCACTCGACCGGGGGCGTCGGCGACAAGGTCTCCCTCGTCCTCGCCCCGCTGCTCGCGAGCGTCGGCGCCTGCGTGCCGCAGCTCTCCGGGCGCGGACTCGGCCACACGGGGGGCACGCTCGACAAGCTCGAGGCGATCCCGGGGTTCCGGACCGACCTGTCGACCTCGGAGTTCCGTGCCGTCCTCACCAATGTCGGGTGCGTGATCTGCGCGGCAGGCCCGGGCCTGCCGCCCGCGGACGCCAGGCTCTACGCCCTGCGCGACGTGACGGCGACGGTCGAGTCGATCCCGCTCATCGCGAGCTCGATCATGTCGAAGAAGATCGCCGAGGGCACCGCGTCACTGGTGCTCGACGTGAAGGTCGGTGCCGGCGCCTTCATGCCGGACGTCGCGCAGGCCCGTGAGCTCGGGGAGACCATGGTGGGCATCGGCAATGCGCTCGGCGTGAAGACCACGGCCGTCCTCACGCGCATGGACGAGCCGCTGGGACGCGCTGTCGGCAACGCGGTCGAGGTCGAAGAGTCGGTCGAGACGCTCGCGGGCGACGGTCCCGACGACCTGGTCGAGGTCACCGTCGCGCTCGCCGTCGAGATGGCGGACCTCGCAGCCCTGGAGGTGGCCGCGTCGGCCGACGTCGGCGCCGCGCTGCGGGCCGCCCTGGGTGACGGGCGGGCCCTCGGCGCGTTCCGGGAGATGGTGCGGGCACAGACAGGCGATCCCGACGCGCCGCTGCCCGTCGCCGCGCATCGCTCCGTCGTGACTGCGGGGTCCCGCGGGTTCGTCCGGCACGTGGACGCCCGCCGGGTCGGGGTCGCCGCATGGCGGCTCGGAGCGGGGCGCGCGAGGAAGGAGGATGCGGTGAGCCCGTCGGCAGGGGTCGTGTGCCTGCGCAAGCCCGGCGAGGAGGTGGAGGCGGGCGAGCCGGTGCTCGAGCTTCGGGCCGACGACCCGCGGCTCCTCGCCCCGGTTGCGGCGGACCTGGAAGGTGCCGTCGAGATCGGCCCAGAGCCCGCCCCGAAGCGCCCCCTGGTGCTGGAGGTGATCAGGTGATCAGGGAGTGACCGGGACCGTCCGGGCCGCGCCGACGACGCCGACGCTCGAGGAGATCCGGCGCGCCCCCAAGGTGCTCCTCCACGATCACCTCGACGGGGGCGTCCGTCCGCAGACGGTGGTGGAGCTCGCCCGCCAGATCGGCTACCACGCCCTCCCGACGTCCGACGTCGGAGAGCTGACGAAGTGGTTCCATGCGGGGGCCGCGCGGGGCGACCTCGATCTGTACCTCGAGGGGTTCGCGCACACGGTGGCAGTGATGCAGACGCGCGACGCCCTCGTGCGGGTGGCCGCCGAGTGCGCCGAGGATCTTGCCGCCGACGGGGTGGTGTACGCCGAGGTGCGGTTCGCCCCCGAGCTGCACACGGCGCAGGGGCTCACCGAGACCGAGGTCGTCGAGGCGGTGCTCGAGGGCTTCCGTCAGGGGGGCGCGGGCAGGGGGATCCGCATGTACGCGCTGCTGACCGCGATGCGGACCGCCGCGCGCTCCCTCGAGATCGCGGAGCTCGCGGTCCGGCATCGCGACGGCGGGGTCGTCGGCTTCGACATCGCCGGCGCCGAGAAGGGGAGCCCGCCGACCGAGCACCTCGCGGCGTTCCAGTACGTGCAGCGGGAGAACTTCCACATCACGATCCACGCCGGTGAGGGCTTCGGTCTACCCTCGATCTGGGAGGCGCTGCAGATCTGTGGCGCGGGCCGGTTGGGGCACGGCGTGCGGATCGTCGACGACATCGAGCGTCACCCCGACGGATCGGTGACCCTCGGACGCCTCGCGGGCTATGTCCGTGACCGACGGGTCCCGCTCGAGATGTGCCCGACGTCGAACGTGCACACGGGGAACGCCGACACCCTCTCGGGGCACCCGATCGGCCTCCTGCGCTCGTTGTTCTTCCGGGTGACCGTCAACACGGACAATCGCCTCATGAGCGGGGTCTCCGTCTCGTCGGAGCTGCACGACGTGGCGGAGACCTTCGGCTACGGCTGGCAGGACATCGAATGGTTGACGCTGAATGCGATGAAGAGCGCCTTCGCGCACTTCGACGAGCGACTCCGCCTCATCAACGAGGTCATCAAGCCCGGGTTCGCCGAAGCGCGCGCGGCGGGCGTGCAGTGAACGACGGGGAGCCGGGGAGACGGGGAGCCGGGAGGTGAGGGTGCTTGTGGCCGCAATGAAGGGCGACGCGGGGACGCGCCCGGCGGGTCGTGGCGCGACGCGGACGTCCGCGCGTCCCTCTCCCCGGTTCCAAACCGCGCCACGCGCCGTGACCGCCCCCCTCGCCGGCCCGTGGTCCCCCGACATCGCCACCTCCGACGCGGCGCTCCGGCGCTTCCTCCACGGCCTCCCGGGTGTCGACCAGGTCGGCGTGGAGGCGAGGGCCGCGTCCCTCGCCACTCGCTCGATCAAGCGCGAGGCGAAGTTGTGGGCGCTCGACGCCGCGATCTCGATGATCGACCTCACGACGCTGAACGCCACCCGGTGGCGCAACGTCCTCTTGGGCGGGGTCGTCGCCGGGATCGCCGGGGCCTACCTGACCGTCGGATCGGTCGGGGCGTTCGGCAAGACAGTGTCGTCCGGGCTGGGCTTCATCGCGCTCGCCGCCGTGGCGGGGCTCGTCGGAAGGGGTCGGCCGCCGAAGGCGGACGGCCAGCCCTACGTGAAGACGTGACGGTCCCGGCGGAGGCGCGCGACCCCTACGCGCTCGCGCGGGCGGCGGCGGCCGAGGTCGCCGCGGCGACCGGCATCGGGGGCCACGACGTGGCGATCGTCCTCGGCTCGGGGTGGTCGCCCGCGTTGGACGAGCTCGGCGTCGCGGACGCGGAGATCCCGATGCACGAGCTGGCCGGCTTCCCGGCACCGACCGTCGCCGGGCACTCGGGAGTGGTCCGCTCCGTGCGCGTGCAGGCTCTCCGGGTCCTCGTGCTCGCCGGCCGGGTCCACCTCTACGAGGGGCACCCGCCCGCGACGGTCGTGCACGGGGTCCGGACGGCCGCAGCGGCCGGCTGCCGCGTCGTGGTGCTCACGAACGCGGCCGGCGCGCTGAACGCCGAGTACGAGGTCGGCCAGGCGGTCCTGATCCGCGACCACCTGAACCTCACCGCGGCGTCGCCGCTCGAGGGCCCCGCACCCCCCGCGGGCTACGGGCTCCCCTTCGTCGACCTCACCGACCTGTACAGCGCGCGCCTGCGCGCCCTGGCACATGCCGAGGGCCCGAACCTGGCCGAGGGTGTTTACGCGGGCCTGCGCGGCCCGCACTACGAGACCCCGGCGGAGGTCGCCATGCTCACGTCCAACGGCGCGGACCTCGTCGGGATGTCCACCGTCTTGGAGGCGATCGCGGCGCGTCACCTCGGCCTCGAGATCCTCGGGGTCTCGCTCGTCACCAACGCGGCGGCCGGCCGGACCGGCGCTCCGCTCGACCATGCCGAGGTGGTCGCCGCGGGGAAGGCGTCGGCGGCGCGGGTGGGGCGGCTCCTCGCAAGGGTGGTCGCGACGTTGTGACCGACCTGCTCGCCGCAGCGCGGGCATGGTCTGCGCAGGATCCCGACGCCGCCGACCGCGCCGAGCTCGAGCAGCTCGTCGAGGACGCCACCGCCACCGAGGGCGCCACCGCTACCGAGGGCGCCACCGCCACCGAGGACGCCGGTGACGCGGCACGCGCGGAGCTCGCGGACCGCTTCGCGGGCCGGCTCCGCTTCGGCACCGCAGGGCTGCGCGGTGCGCTCGGCGCCGGGCCGAACCGCATGAACCGCGCGGTGGTCCGCCAGACCACGGCGGCGCTCGCGCGCTGGCTCGACGCGCACCGCCCCGACGCGCGACGGGGCGGGGTGGCCGTCTGCTGCGACGCACGGCACCGCTCCAGCGAGCTCGCCGACGAGGTCACCGCCGTGCTGGCAGGCCACGGGATCCCCGTACACCGGCTGCCCGACCGGCGCCCGACGCCGCTCCTCGCCTTCGCCGTCCGACACCTCGGCGCGGCCGCGGGCGTGATGATCACGGCGAGCCACAACCCGCCCCAGGACAACGGCTACAAGCTCTACCTCGGCGACGGCGCGCAGATCGTCCCTCCCGTGGACCAGGAGATCGAAGCGCTCATGGACGACGTCGGGCCCTTGTCGGGGGTGCCGCTCGGCGCTCCGTCCAGCCCGCTCGTCACGTACCACGGCGACGAGGTGGCCGGGGCGTACCTGCGGGCCGTCGTCGCGGCGGCGCCGACCGGTTCCCCGCCGCCGAGACCCCTCGTCGTGGTGTACACGGCGATGCACGGGGTGGCGGGGGAGATCTTCGCCGGGGCGCTCCGCCTCGCCGGCTACCCGCCCGCCGCGCCTGTCGTGGCCCAGGCGGCGCCGGACCCGGACTTCCCGACCGTCGCCTTCCCGAACCCCGAGGAGCCCGGTGCGCTCGGCCTGGCCCTGGACGACGCCCGCGCGCACGGCGCCGACATCGTCCTCGCCAACGACCCCGACGGCGACCGGCTGGCGGTCGCCGTGCCCGACACGGCCGCCGCGGGCGGGTGGCGGCGGCTCTCCGGCGACGAGGTCGGCGTCGCCCTCGGCGCGTTCGTCCTCGAGCGCGTGCGGGACGGCTGGCGACCTCCGGGCGACACCGCCGCCCGGCCGCTCGTCGCCGCGTCGATCGTGTCGTCGAGCATGCTCGCCAAGATCGCCGACGAGGAGGGCGTGCCGTTCGTCGCGACCCTCACCGGGTTCAAGTGGATCGTGCGAGCGGTCGACGCCGTCGCAAGGAGCAGGCTCGCCTTCGGGTACGAAGAGGCGCTCGGCTACGTGGTTGGCGACGTCGTCCACGACAAGGACGGGATCGGGGCCGCCCTCGCGTTCCTCGCGCTCGCCGGGGAGCTCAGCGCCCGCGGCACGACGGTCGACGCCTACCTCGACGGCCTGATGCGTCGTCACGGCGTGCACCGCACCGCGCAGCACTCCATCGCGACGCGCGACCCCGCGGCGCGCATGGCGCGCTTGCGCGCGCGTCCGCCGGATGAGATCGCCCGCCTCGCCGTCGAGCGCTCGATCGACCTCGCTCGAGGCGCGGTCGTTCAACAGGGGATGCCGCCGCTCGCGCCGGCGGACGTGCTCGGCTTCTGGCTCGAGTCCGGGGCCCGCGTCCTGGTGCGGCCGAGCGGGACGGAGCCAAAGCTCAAGGGCTACGTCGAGGTCGTCCGCCCCGTCCACGACGACCTCGAGAGCGCGTCGGCCGCCGCGGATCGTGCGCTCGAGATCCTCGGCGATGCGCTCCGACCGCTCCTCGGCGGGTGACGGGACCGCGGTCAGGGGCGCGCTGCGTCGTGCCGGTGGTAGTGGACGATCCGGTCGCCGAGATCGTCGTCCATCTCCCGGCCGGACCGGACGAACCTCCCGGCCGGCGCACGGACGAGGTCGTCGCCGGCGTCCTGCGCGCCGGCGGTCAGTTCCTCCTGTGCCATCGTGCGGCGGGCAGTCCGTCCCGGCGCTCGCTCAGAAGAGGAACGGGACGAGCATCTTCGTCGATCGCCGGTACGCCGGGTAGGCGTCGGGGAACTGCTCGGTCATGTAGCGCTCCTCCACCGAAGCGCTGTAGAGGAAGTAGCACCCGGCGAGCCCCACGGCGACCAGCCAGACCCAGCTGATGGCGACCGCCGTACCGACGCCGGCGACGAGGACGCCCGAGTAGATCGGGTGGCGCACGAGGCGGTAGGGGCCGCTCGTCACGAGCTCCGGCTCGTCCTTCCGGGTCATCGGCGTCCCCCAATTGCGCCCGATGTGGAGACGCGCCCAGACGGCGAACGCCAGGCCGGCGGCGAAGACGAAGAGACCGAGCGCGGCGAGCCAGAGGTTCGTGTTCAGGTGCTGGTGCCGGATCACGCCGAGGCGGTAGAGGGCGAAGACGACGAGGACGATGACCGCCCTGACGCCGAGGTCCCGGGACCACGGGACCCGGCCCCGTTTCATCGAGAACGCGGCCACCAGCCAGTAGAGCCAGAACGCCGCCCACCCGGCTTCGAAGACCAGCTCGACGACCTTCATCGCCGTCAAGCCTCCCACGCCATGATCGCCGGTCCGGCCCCTCCCAAGACACGCGCGCCGGGCATCGGGGAGCTCGCCGGGCCTCGGAGCTCGCCGTCTCCGCGGCGGGCCCGTCGAGGGCGCGTTCCGGGTTGTTTCGCGTGCGCAACTCAGTGGTCCCCGGCAGGGAGTTCGGCTAGAACCGCGATCGCCGCCGGCGGGGGCCGGCCCGGTGCGTGCGAGGGCCACGCTCGGATGACGGAGGGTTCGGATGTCTGGTGCACCTGCGCTCACGGACACGCGCGACATGAAATGGGTCCACGACGCGTTCAGACGGGCGCTCGGCGACGCGCCGGCACAGATCGCCGCCATCGGGGACGGCGACGTCGAAAGGGCGCACCGGTTCGCGAGCTATCTCGGCGACCTCCTGTGGCTGCTTCGTGTCCACCACGAGGGGGAGGACCAGCTGCTCTACCCGCTACTCGTCGCGCGCGTTCCGGAGTCGGCGGACCTCTTCTCGACCATGGCGGCCCAGCATGCCGGCGTGATCGCGGGGATCGACGGGGCGCAGGAGGCCACCGAGCGCTTCGGGGCGTCCGGCTCCGCCAGCGACGGCGACGCGCTGGCTGCGGCGTGCCGGTCGCTCCTCGACGTGCTCTCGGGGCACCTGACCGAGGAAGAGGAGGCGGTCGTGCCGATCGCCGCGCGATCGGTCACGCCCGAGGAGTGGGGGGCGATGCCGGCGCACGCGATGTCGCAGTACTCCGGGCCGAGGCTCTGGCTCCCTCTGGGCCTCGCGACCGAGATGTTCCCCGACGAGGTGCGCGCCCAGGTGTTCGCCCACGTGCCCCCGCCCGTCTCGGAGATGTGGTGGACGGTCGGTGCGGACGCCTTCGCCAGCGAGATGGCGGCCATCCGCGGCACCGGCTCCTGAGCGATGCGGTTCGGCGCCGGGCCCGTGGGCGGGCCGGGGACGGTCAGTGCCTGTGGATGGCTGTCCGTGTCACCCGGAACGGGGACGTGATCTGGCGGCCTGTGGGCGCGAGCACGTACCAGTAGCCGCCGACGTTCAAGAGCGCCTGCCCCGTGATCATGCCCGGCGTGGTGTCACCGATCCACGTGTAGAGGGGATGGCCGGCGTAGGTGAGCTGGAGCTGTCCGCCCGGACGCCGGACCGTCCCGACGAGCGACCGTCGGAGGCCGCGCCCGACCGACACCCCCGCACCCGTCGCACCCGTCGCACCCGTCGTCCCTGTCGCGCCCGTCGTCCCTGTCGTCCCTGTCGTCCCTGTCATCAGGAGCGGCGGCCACAGCCGGACGCAGAGACCCCGGGTGCACGCGCTCGATGTCGGGGTGTCGGGCGTGAAGTCGTACAGCGTGCGTCCTGAGGGCGTGGCGAGGATGCGTCCCGCCGGGGAGCGCTCCGTCGACAGCATCACGCCCCTCGCCGTCGTCGGGGTGACGGTGAACGAGGACGCGTCGATGGTCGAGGTGCACGAGCCGAGCAGGACACCGCAGGTCGCCAGCACCGCCGCGCCGGCGAGGTGGCGCCGGACGCGGGTCACGTCGCGTCGGCGGGATCCGGTGGGTGGTACGAGAGCGGGAGGTCGGCGAGCCGGACGAGCGTGGAGGAGATCCACTGCGTGAGGGTATCGGCGATCGGCACCAGCGTTTCGGGGTCCTCGAGCTGGACCTCGTCGAACCGGATCGCTCCTTCGTAGCTGCCCTCGATCGCCCAGCGCACCGACGCCTCGCCCTGCGTCTCGCCGGTGTCCGGGTCGGCGTGCACCTCTTCGACGGTGACCGTCGTCCTCACGAGAGGGTCGTGACCGATCGGCGGGCTCGCCGGCGGCAGCACGGCGAGCACACGCTCGGCCGACGGCGCCTCCGCGAGCCGCTGAATGCGCATCGAGACCTCCACCACCGCCTCGGGCATCTCGGCGGGCGTCTCGCCCATCGACCAGCTGCGGTATGCGGTCTGGCTCCACGTCGGCCAGTCGATCGAGACGTCCACGCGGACACGCGGCGGCTGGCCCTCACCGGGAAGGCTGTAACTGGTCTCGAAGGAGACGTCGCCGAGGAAGACGTCGACTTGGAACCGCTCTTCGATGGCCTGTCGCTCGAGGAGCGCCCGGTCGAACGAGTCCTGCACGGCGGCGATGACGTCCACGAGGAGGTGATCGAGCACAGCGAGCCCGAGGCTACCGGTGGCCGTCCCCGGCGGAGACGGCACCGAGCGGTGCCCGAGGAGCCGTCGACGCACCGGCCGTTGCGGTCGCCTTCGCCAGCCGTTGCGCTGCCGTGCCGGCCGTCGCCACACTTCCGGATCCGTCACCCCGTCGTGCCTGCGTAGGCTCACGGAATGGAGATCAAAGACCTCGGCCACGTGGTGCTCTACGTGCGGGACCTCGCACGCTCGGCCGCCTTCTACCGGGACGTCCTGGGGTTTCGCCAGCTCAACCCCGACCCGCCGGGCGCCGGGGGCGTCCGGTTCCCCGCCGCGGCCTTCTCGTCCGCCTCCGGAAGGACGCACCACGAGCTGCTCCTCATCGAGGTGGGGGAGGACGCCCAGCCCCAGCCCCGGGGGAGGAGGGTCGGGGTGTACCACATCGGCCTCAAGGTCGGAGACAGCGACGACGAGCTGCGCGCGGCGCTCGCGCGCCTGGAGGAGGCGGGGGTGACGGTCACCGGCGCGAGCGACCACACCGTGAGCCACAGCCTCTACATCCTCGACCCGGACGGCAACGAGCTCGAGCTCTACGTCGACGTCCCAGGGGCGGACTGGCGCGCGGATCCGAGCCTCGTGATGAGCGCGATCAAGCCGCTCCGGCTCTGAGCCGCCCCGCGCCCTGCCGCACTCCTCGGACCGACCGTGACCGACCCTCGCCCCGCTCGCAGCCCGCGTCCCGCCGTGAACCCGTGGCTCGCGCGCCGGGTCATCGCGTACGCGCACCAGGGCGGTGCGTGGGAGGCCCCGTCGTCGACCCTCTATGCCATCCGGTCGGCGCTCGCCGCGGGCGCCACCGGGATCGAGCTCGACGTGCACGCCTCGGCCGACGGCGAGCTGGTGGTCTGCCACGACGCGACCGTCGACCGCACCACCGACGGCAGCGGCCGAATCGCCGCGATGACGCTCGCCGAGCTCCGCACGCTCGACAACGCGTACTGGTTCGTCCCCGGTGCGGACGCCGCCTACGACCGCCCGCCCCCCGACTACCCCTTCCGGGGCCGAGCGCCCGACGACCCGGACTTTCGGATCGCGACCCTGCGCGAAGTGCTCGAGGCGTTCCCCGGGGTGGTCCTGAACCTGGACGTGAAGCAGACGGCCCCCGAGACCGCGCCCTACGAGGGGACGCTCGCGCGGCTCCTCGCCGAGTACGACCGCCGCGACGACGTCATCGTGGCGTCGTTCCTCGACCGGGCGACGGCCCGGTTCGCCGCGCTCGCCCCCCGGGTGGCGACGTCTGCGGGGACGCTCGCCACCGCGACCTTCTGGCGGGGGGTTCAGGCCGGTGAGGCCCCGACGGTGGGTTCGCCGACATCGCCCGGGCGGCCGGTGGCGTTCCAGGTCCCCGAGGTCTTCGGTGAGACGACGGTGGTCGACGAGCGGTTCGTGGAGGCCGCCCACGCAGCGGGAGCGGCGGTCCACGTGTGGACCGTCGACGACGAGGCGAGCATGCGGCGACTCGTCGAGCTCGGTGTCGACGGGATCATCAGCGACCTCCCGGCGATCCTGCGCCGGGTCCTGGACGAGCTCGGCGCGGCCTGGTCAGGATCAGGCTGAGGCGGTCTGCCCCGTGCGGAGAACCCGCGTCGCGTCAGCCGCGGCCGCAGTTCGGCTTCTTGCCGTGGTTCGCCTTCTTCTTCCGCCGCAGCTTGCGCTTGACCGTCCGCTTCGACACGGCCGGAGACCCTAGCGCAGCTCGGAGTAGTTTCGGGCCCGCATGCGCACCGTGTGGTTCCTGCGAGGCGGCGACGTCCTGGCCTCCGGCGAGATCGCGGAGTCCATCGTCGACCGCGCGCGGGGGTTGCTGGGCCGGCCCCACTACGACGGCGCGCTCCTCCTCATGGGCACCCGCTCGGTGCACACCGCCGGGATGCGCTTCCCCGTGGACGTCGCGTTCTTGGACAAGGACCTGCAGGTCCTGGCGGTCACCAGGGTGCGGACGTGGAGCGTGGCGCTCCCGAGGCGTGGGGCGGCCCACGTGCTCGAGGCCCGGGCCGGTGCGTTCGAGCGGTGGCGGCTGAAGCCCGGGGACCAGGTCGAGATCCGCGAGACGCGGTGACGCACGCGGGCGCAGAGGGCGGCACGCTCGTTCTCGTCGCCACGCCCATCGGCAACCTCGCGGACCTGTCCCCCCGGGCGGTCGAGACCCTGCGGGACGCGGACCTGGTGTGCTGCGAGGACACGCGGCGGACCCGCGTGCTCCTGAGTGCGGCAGGGGTCCCCGCCGGCCACCGGCTCCGCTCGCTCCACGCGCACAACGAGAGCTCCCGGATCCCCGAGCTGCTCGCCGCCGTCGCCTCGGGCCGGACCGTGGCGGTGGTGACCGACGCCGGGACGCCCGCCGTCTCGGACCCGGGGGCGCGGCTCGTCGGCGCGGCCGCCGACGCCGGGGCGCGGGTGACGGTCGTGCCCGGCCCTTCGGCCGCGCTCGCCGCGCTCGTGGTGAGCGGGTTGCCGACGGACCGATTCTGCGTCGAGGGCTTCCTGCCACGTTCGGGGGCTGCACGGCGACGCCGCCTGGACGCCGTGGTGACCGATCCGCGCACGTCGGTGGTCTTCGAGTCGCCCCAGCGGCTCGCGTCGACCCTCGCCGACCTCGCGACCCTCGCCCCGGGCCGCGAGCTCGCGGTCTGCAGAGAGCTCACGAAGCTGCACGAGGAGGTGTGGCGCGGCAGCGCCTCGGAAGCCGCGGCGCACTTCTCGGAGCGCCGCGTCCGCGGGGAGGTGACGGTCGTGGTCGCCGGGTCCGGCGCCGGCGCGCCCCCCGGCACATCGTCCGGCGCGCCGGGGGGCGGCGGCGCGGACGCCGGGCCGTCGGACGCCGATCTCGCGCGGGTGGCCGCCGCGGCGCTCGCGTCGGGGATGTCGGTGCGCGACGCCGCGGCAGCCGTCGCTGCGGATCTCGGCGTGAGCCGCCGGCGCGCCTACGGCGTCGCGGTGGCGATCCGGCACGGCGCACGAGAAGCGCAGGCCGGCGGCGCGCGCGACCCCTGAACGCGCCGCACGGGGGAGCAACCGCAGACCAGAGAGGGAAGCTGACACCGGTACGCTACGGCCGGTGCCCCCCTTCTACGTCACGACGCCCATCTACTACGTCAACGACGCGCCGCACGCGGGCCACGCCTACACCACCGTGAACGCCGACGCCCTTGCGCGCTGGCACCGGCTCTTGGGCGACGAGGTGTTCTTCCTCACCGGGACCGACGAGCACGGGGCGAAGATCGAAGAGGCGGCCGCCGAGCACGGGGTGTCGCCCCAGCAGTGGGCCGACACCGTGGTCCAGCGCTTCCTCGACGCGTGGCGTCGCCTCGACATCGCCAACGACGACTTCATCCGGACGACCGAGCCCCGGCACCACCGCAGCGTGCAGGGGTTCCTCCAGCGCATCTACGACAACGGGTTCATCCGCCTCGACACCTACCGGGGTCTCTACTGCGTGTCGTGCGAGGACTACTACACCCCCGAGCAGCTCGTCGACGGGAACTGCCCGGTCCACGGTCGCCCGGCGGTCGAGATGGAAGAGGAGAACTACTTCTTCGAGCTCTCGAAGTTCGAGGACCGCCTCCTCGAGTGGTACGACACGTTCCCCGACGCGGTCCGGCCCGCCACGAAGCGCAACGAGGCGCTGAGCTTCGTCCGCGGTGGGCTGAAGGACATCTCCATCACGCGCACCTCGCTGCGCTGGGGCGTCCCGGTCCCCTGGGACGAGGGCCACGTCTTCTACGTCTGGTACGACGCGCTCATCAACTACCTGACCGCCATCGGCTTCGGCGAGGACGAGGAGCGGTGGCGCCACTGGTGGCCCGGGGTGCACCACCTCATCGGCAAGGAGATCATCCGCTTCCACTGCGTCTGGTGGCCCGCCATGTGCATGGCGGCAGGCGTCGACCCCCCAGCCGACGTCTTCGTCCACGGCTGGCTCCTCGTCGGGGGTCAGCGCCTCTCGAAGACCCTTGTCGGGCAGCAGGCGAAGGCCGACGCCGCGCGCGCCGACGCCCCGGACGGCGCGGCGGAGCCGGGCGCAGCCCCGGTGCCGCGCCCCCTCCGCCTCACCGACATCACGCCGGCCGCGCTCACCGAGGACTTCGGCGTCGACGCCACGCGCTACCACCTGCTGCGCGACGTGCCGTTCGGCTCCGACGGCGATTTCTCTTACGAGGGCATGACCTCCCGGTACAACGCCGACCTCGCCAACAACCTCGGCAACTTGGTGGCAAGGGTCGCGACGGTGGTCGGCGCCAAGTGCGGCGGGGTCGGACCGGCGCCCGCCGCCGGCAGCGCGCTGGCCGGGATCGCGCGCGACGTCGTCGAGAGCGCCGCCGGCGGGTGGGAGCGGCTCGCGCCCCACGAGGCGCTCGAGGCCACCTGGCGGCTGATCGGCGCGGCCAACCACGCCCTCGAGACCGCGGAGCCCTGGAAGGCAGAACCCGGCGAGGCTGTCGACGCGGTCCTCGGCGACGCGCTCGAGGTGCTGCGGCTGGTGAGCCTGCTGGTGTCCCCCGCGATGCCCTCCACGGCAGCGGAGATCTGGCGCCGGATCGGCCTCGACGGCTCGCCGCAGGACCGGCGGCTGCCCGCCGACGCGGCGTGGGGCGGCTACCCGGGCGGCCTTCCGGTGGTGAAGGGCGACCCGCTCTTCCCGCGCAGGAAGAGCGCGGGGTGAGCGCGAACGGCATCGAGTGGGTCGACTCCCACTCGCATCTCCAGGACACCTACCTCCTCGGCGAGCGCGGCCCGGACCCCGCCCGCGCGTCCGGCGCCCCGGACGAGGGCGCCGCCGACGAGGGTGCGTCCGCGGCCGACGCGCGTCTGGCGGCCTCCCTGCGACGGGCCGCCGAGGCGGGGGTGCGCCGCATCGTGTGCGTGGGGACCGGCCCGGCGACCTCGCAGGAGGCCCTCTCCCTCGCGTCGCGCAGTGCCGGGGGCGAGCTCGACGAGGGTGCGCCGGGGCTCTGGGCCACCGCGGGGCTGCACCCGCACGACGCCTCCGAGGGCGTGGAGGCGACCGTCGCGCTCCTCGAGGCAGCGGTCGCCCGCGGGGAGGCGGTGGCGGAGGGGGGCCGGCTCGTGGCGGTGGGCGAGTGCGGGCTCGACTACCACTACGAGCACTCGCCGCGCGAGGTGCAGCGCCGCGCCTTCGCCGAGCAGGTCGCCGCCGCGCACCGCCTCGGCCTCGCCCTCGTCGTCCACGCCCGCGACGCCTGGAGCGACCTCTTCGACGTCCTCGAGGCCGAAGGTGTCCCCGGACGCGCCGTCCTCCACTGCTTCACGGGCGGTCCGGACGAGGCGCGGCGGTGCCTGGACGCGGGGATGGTGCTCTCGTTCAGCGGGATCGTCACGTTCCGGAACGCGGCCGACGTGCGCGAGGCGGTGGCGCTCTGCCCCCTCGACCGGCTGCTCGTCGAGACCGACAGCCCGTTCCTCGCGCCGGTGCCGCACCGCGGGAAGGCGAATGAGCCCGCGTACGTGCCTCTCGTCGGCGCCGCGGTCGCCGAGGTGAAGGGTGTCGAGCCCGGCACGGTCGCACGGACGTCGAGCGAGGTCGCCCTCCGGGTGTTCGGGCTGTGAGCACCGGACCCGCCAGCCTCGGACTGGCGGACGTCCGCCGGCTCATGGACGAGCACGGCCTGCGCCCGAGCAAGGCGCTGGGCCAGCACTTCGTCGCCGACCCCAACACGGTCGGGCGCATCGTCCGGCTGGCCGGCGTGGACGACACCTCGCACGTCGTCGAGGTCGGCGCGGGACTCGGGTCGCTCACGCTCGCGCTCGGCCGGACCGGCGCGGAGGTCGTCGCCGTGGAGGTGGATCGTCACCTCGTGCCGGTCCTGCGCTCGGTCGTGGGGGAGTGCGGGAACGTCCGGGTCGTCGAGGGGGACGGGCTCCGCCTGGACTTCTCGCAGATCCTCGGGGAGGTGACGCCGTGGACCCTCGTGGCGAACCTCCCCTACAACGTGGCGACGCCGATCGTCGTGCGCGTGCTGGAGGAGGCCCCGCAGATCCGCTCGATGCTCGTGATGGTCCAGCGCGAGGTCGCCGAGCGGCTGGCCGCTGCACCGGGAACGCGCGCCTACGGCGCGGTGTCGGTGAAGGTGCGCTACTGGGCGCAGGCCGCGGTGGTGGGGTCCGTGCCCCCGACGGTGTTCGTGCCCCGGCCCTCGGTCGACTCCGCGCTCGTGCGCATCGTCCGCCGCGACGTCCCCGCGCTCGCACCCGGAGCCGTCACCTACCGGCGGCTGTGCGCCGTCGTGCAGGCGGGATTCGGGCAGCGGCGCAAGATGCTGCGCCGCTCGCTCGCGGGCGTCGTCGAGCCGGACGCGTTCGGCGCCGCGGGGGTGGCCCCCACCGCGCGCGCGGAGGAATTGGACGTCGCCCAGTGGGGTGCGCTCGCGGCGCGGACGCCGCCGGGGGCCGTCACCCGGTGAGCGGCGACCGTGCGACCGCCGTCCTCGTGGCGCCGGCGAAGCTCACGGTGTCCTTGCAGGTCGTCGGTCGCCGTGACGACGGGTACCACGACATCGTCGCGGAGATGGTCACCCTGGATCTCTTCGACCGCCTCGTCGTCGACCCCCGATCCGGCGTCCCCGAGCCCGCATCCGTCCTGGCGCCGGTCGAGGTCGTCGCTGCACCCGGCGCGCGGGCGGAGGGGCTCTCGGCGGGCTCCGACAACCTCGTCGCGCGGGCGCTCGCCGCCGCGGGGCGGCGCGCCGCGGTTCGGGTGGAGAAGCACATTCCGGTCGGCGGCGGCCTCGGCGGCGGCTCCGCCGACGCCGCGGCGATCCTCCGGTGGGCGGGTGTCGACGACCTGTCCGTCGCGGCCGGGCTGGGTGGCGACGTGCCGTTCTGCACGGTCGGCGGCCGGGCGCGCGTCGAGGGCATCGGCGAGCGAGTGACGCCGCTCGAGTTCCGGGATCGCTCGTTCGTGCTGCTCGTCCCGCCCTTCGGCGTGGACACGGCCGCCGTGTACCGGCGCTTCGACGAGCTGGTGGCGGCCGGCCGCGGGCCCGAGGAGGAGCAGAACCGGCTCACCGGTGCCGCCCTCGCCGTGGACCCGCGCCTCGTCGCATGGCGCGAGCTGCTCGGCGAGCGGACCGGCCGGGCGCCCGTGCTCGCGGGGAGCGGCTCCACCTGGTTCGTCGAGGGCTCGGGCGAAGAGGTCGGCGTCGCTCACGGGGAGCTCCTCGTGTGCGGGCGCGACGAGGGGCGCCTCATCCCGGTCCGCACGGTGCCGGCCGGATGGGCCGGTCCGGGGACGGGCGGCGCCCCCGAGGAGTAGTCCCGGACTTACTTGCCCGCGCGCCGCTGCCAGCGCGTGGCCTTCAGCATCTTCTTGTGCTTCTTCTTCCGCATGCGCTTGCGGCGCTTCTTGATGAGGCTTCCCATGGCTCGGGGCAGGTTACAGGGCCGGCACGTCGCCCGCCACGTCGCCCGCCACCTATGTGCCCGGGCGAAGCGGCCGTGTGGCGCGCACCGGCACCGGGACCACGACCGGGCGCGGGGCCGGGCCGAGTGCGCCGACGATCCCGTCGACGACCGACGAGGCCCCGTCGGCGGCGCGGCGCCAGGCGCGGCGCGCCCGGGGCCACCGGCGGCGGCCCCTCCGGCTACCGCCGCGTCCGCCGTCGCCGGGCGCTCGTGTCCGATCCCTCACCATGTCGTCCGCCTCCTCTCATCATCATTCCCCGTGCGGGGCCGGGAATGCCCGTTGTCACCGAGGCCGCCGGTCCACGTGCCTGGCGGACCCCCCGATCCGCCGGCGACAGGCCCCTGGGCCGGCTACTCGTCGTCCTCTGCCCCTGCCTCGGCCCCTGTGCGGTCGCCCTCGCCCGGCGGCGGCACCGTGGGGACGTCGAACCTGAAGATCGCGCCGCCCCCGGGCGCGCTGCCGGCCCAGACGGAACCGCCCTCGGCGTGGGCGACCTGGGCGACGATCGCGAGACCCAGACCCGACCCGGGGAGGCCGCGCGCGCCCGGGGCGCGATAGAAGCGGTCGAAGACGTGCGGGAGGTCCTCGTCGGCGATCCCCGGTCCGTGGTCGCGCACCGTGACGATGCCGCCGTGGCAGGTGACCTCCACCACGCCGCCCGGCGGGCTCCACTTGAGCGCGTTGTCCAGGAGGTTGCCGATGGCACGCTCGAGCCGGTCGCGCTGCCCACGAACCCACGTCGGGCTCGACGACAGGCGGTAGGTCACCTCCCGGGCGCGACCGTGCGTCGTGGCGACGGCGACCGCGTCCTCGAGGAGTCGGTCGAGGCGGAACGTCCGCGGGGGCGTCGGGCGCTGCTCGCCGCGCGCGAGCTCCGACAGGTCGCCGACGAGGGTGGTGAGCTCGCTCATCTGGGTGAGGAGGTCGTCCACGAGCACCTCGCGCTCGTCGAGCGAGAGCTGGTCGAGCCTGCGGATCACCTCGACGTTCGTCCGGAGGCTGGTGAGCGGCGTACGGAGCTCGTGCCCCGCGTCGAGGACGAGCTGTCGCTGCGCCTCCTGGGAGCGCTGCAGCGCGCTGAGCAGGTGGTTGAACGCGCGGCGCAGCCTGCCGAGCTCGTCGGGGCCCCCGGGGTCGAGGCGCTGGCTCACGTCGGTCGTCGCGGCCACCTGCTCGACCGCGGCGGTCAGCTCGTCGAGCGGCACGAGCGCGGTGCGGCCCACCAGCCACGCGAGCAGCAGCGCGAGCGCGATGCCGACGACGGCGACGCCCGCGAGGATGAAGCCGAGGCGTTGCAGCTGGCTCTCGACGCTCGTGAGCGGCACGACCACCTGGAGGGCGGCGCGCGTGGTCCCCGCGTAGATGCCCCCTGTGAACACTGTGAGGATCCCCACGTAGACGACGAGCTCCCGGAAGTCGGCACCTCCGATCGTGACGTCCGCGAAGAGCTCTGCTGCACCGCCCGCGGCGACCGTCTTCACCGCCGGGGACTGCGGGATCCCTCCACCGCTGAGGACGACGCCCGATGGCGTCACGAACTGGTAGCCCTGGTAGCCGAGTGCAGGGTGGCGCTCGAGGTGCCCGGCGTTCGTCCGGACCGACTGGAGGGTTCCGCGCGCCTCGGCGCGCAGCGTGCCGTCGATCGACCCCAGCAGCGAATTGCGCGCGGCGAAGTAGCTCGCTGCGGCCGCGGCGAACACCGCCACCACGACGGCGATCGCCGCGACGAGGACGAGCCTGCTGCGGAAGGTCACCGTTCGCGCAGCACGTACCCCACGCCGCGCACGGTGTGCAGCAGGCGGGGCTCGTTCCCCGCCTCGGTCTTGCGGCGCAGGTACCCCACGTAGACCGCGAGCGAGTTCGTGCCCGAGTCGAAGGTGTAGCCCCACACGCGGTCGAGGATCACCTCGCGCGTGAGCACCTGGCGTGGGTGGCGCATGAAGAGCTCCAGCAGGTCGAATTCGATGCGGGTCAACGTGAAGACGCGGTCGGATCGCCGCGCCTCACGCGTGCCGAGGTCGAGCACGAGGTCGGCGAAGCGCAGCGACTCGCCGCCTTCCGCGGGCCGCCGGCGCAGCAGCGCGCGCAGGCGCGCCTCGAGCTCCGCGAGCGCGAACGGCTTGACGACGTAGTCGTCGGCCCCTGCGTCGAGTCCGAGGACACGGTCGTGGACGGCGTCGCGGGCGGTGAGCATCAGCACCGGCGTGTCGTCACCCGCGGTGCGCATCCGCCTGCAGACCTCGAGGCCGTCGATCCCCGGGAGCCCGAGGTCGAGCACCACCGCGTCGGGGGGCGAGCCCGCCAGTGCGTCGAGCGCCGAGGCGCCGTCGGCGACCGACGCGACCTCGTAGCCGTCGAGCCGCAGCGCGCGGTCGAGCGCGGCCCGTACGCCGGGATCGTCGTCGACGACGAGGATGCGCACCCCGGACCCTCCTTTCACGCCGGCGGCCACGCAACGGCGGCTCCACTTTGTCGGCTGGTCGGCCGCAACGACACTATCGGGGGGCTCGACGGCGAGAAGTCCCAGGTCGGGCGTTCTTCCGAACTTCTTAGTGCGACGGACCGCTCCGTCCGGACCTGGTTGAATGGACGGCGGATCCGGGGTAGTTCAATCGGCAGAACGTCGGCCTTTGGAGCCGGATGTTGGAGGTTCGAGCCCTCCCCCCGGAACCTGGAGCGGGGATCGCGCACCGGGTCCGGCGCACTGAGCCTGGCTGGTACGTTCAGGCGATGCGCAAGGGTTCCGTCGTCGCCGTCGCGCTCGTCGGCGGAGTGGCGCTCGCGTGCAGCGCCTGCGGGGGAGGGAGCCCCTCCGCGTCGCGCACATCGCACCGGTCGCACCACAAGACGCACACGTCCCGTCCCACGACGACCACCGCGCCACCGACGTCGTCCTCCACCCCCACGTCGACGACGTCGGCTGCGCCGGGGACAACGCGCTGCACCTTCGCCGACCTGAGCATCTCGCACGGACAGGGCGGCGCCGGGCTCGGCCACGAGGGAGGGCCGCTGCTGTTCAAGAACACGGGTTCGTCGACGTGCACGCTGTCGGGCTACCCGGGCGTCGCGGCGCTCAACGCGACAGGCCAGCAGGTCTCGCAGGCGCAGCGTTCGCCCAACGGGTACCTCGGCGGCATGGAGACAGGGTCGACCGCGCCGCCGGTGGTGACGCTCGCGCCGGGGGCCACGGCGTCCGCACTCGTCGAGGGCACCGACGTTCCCGAGGGGACGGCGTCGTCGTGTCCGACCTACCCGGCGCTGCTCGTCACGCCACCCACATCGACGCACTCCCAGCGCGTGACACTGCCGCTCCCCGGGTGCTCTCCGCTGCAGATCCATCCGGTGGTGCCGGGCACCACCGGATCGGCGCTGCCGCCGTCCTCGTAGCGGTTCAGGGCGCGGCCGCGGGCCGCGCCAGGAGGCGGGGCACGTCGAACCATGCCCATACGCCCCCGGTCACGACCGGCGTGCCGAGCGCGTCGGTCACGTAGCCGACGACCTTGTCGGGGTCGCGACCGAAGTGCGAGACGACGACCGTCGAGACGTGGTAGCGCGCGAGGAACGTTCGCAGCGCCGCGACGGTGCGTCCGTCGACGGGCGGTGTGGCGGCGTTCGGCGCTGTCCCGAGCTCGACCTTGGCGAACTCCGGTGTGTACGCGTCCGAGAAGAGATGCTCGACGACCCGGGGGGCGAGCGGCGTCGGGGTCGGGACGCTCGTGCCGCCGGGCCCGTCGGGGACGAACGCGTCGGCGCCGAACACCTTGAACCGCATCCCCGCCTCCGCCTGGAAGGTCATGCTCCACTCGGCGTCCGCGCGGAGGGTGTAGGGGTACGTGAGGACAGCGGACCCCGCGGGGATCTGGTCGACGGCCGGCGACGTGAAGAAGGCGGGGGTGAGCGCCGGGGCCGGCGAGTAGGCCGACGCCGGAACGAGCGGGAGGAGGGCCACGACGCCGACGGCGGCCGGCGCGGCGACCCCGACGACGTGCGACGCCGCGTCGCGCCACCCCGTCCCCCGTGCGGCGGCGAGCATCTCGTCGAGCCCCAGCGCGAGCGCCGCCGCGGCGAACAGCTGGACGAAGAGGGAGAAGCGGACGTCGAGGATGTCCTGCAGCAGCGGGAGCCGCCCGAGCACCCATGCGGGCAGTGGCACGCCGGTGTGGTGGGTGTCGACGACAAGCTGCGGCCCGAGGGCGAGGATGGCCGCGACGACCGCCATCAAGACGAACCAGAGGATCGCGCGGCGGCGCCGGTACACCCATGCGAAGACGGCGAGGACGATCACGAGCGGGACGCCGAGGTACATCCCGTTCTCGTCGACGTTGTTGCCGACGAGCGCGTTGGCGTGGACGGCGAGCGCGTGCGGGGCGAGGAGCTGGTTCGACGTGGGGAGCACCGGACCGAGCAGATCTCCAGGGAAGATGGAGAGGCCGCTCAACGGGTGGGGAGGACCGGTCACGTGCTGCGGTCCGCGCGTCGCCATCCACACGGGGTAGGCGAGCGCCGCCGCGCACACGAGCGCCGCCACGCCGGCTGCGAGCGCGGTGTGCCCGATCCGGTCCTGGACCCTCCGCCACCGCAGAGCTGCGAGGAGCGCGACGCCCACGACGGCGACGACGACGGTCATCGCGAGCACCTCGGGAGAGATGTAGTACTGGAGCGCGAGTAGCAACCCGAGCAGGAGGCCGTCGCGGACCGGGCCGTGCGCCTGCGCGACGGTGATCTCGTGGAGGACCACCAGCACGATCGGCGGGACGAACAGCACGACGAGGAAGACGTGGCCCCTGCCCTGACCGATCATGTACGGCGAGAACCCGTAGAGGAGGCCGCCCGCGAACGCCGCCGCCCACGAGCGCACCCAACGACGCAGCGCCAGGCACATGGCCAGCGCGGACGCCGTCAGTCCGAGCACCAGCAGGACGTCGTACGCGGCCACGGTCCCGATCGTGAGCTGGAGCGGCGCGGACGCGAGTCCGAGCAGCGGTGACGCGGTGTTGATCGCGAGGTTGACCCCGCGGGGATAGTTCATCCAGGTGGAGAAGAACGGGTTCAACCCGTGGCTCACCGCGTAGAGCGGCCATCGGAGGAACCACACCTCCTGCGCCTGGTCGCCGCAATTGCAGCCGGGCATGCTGCTCGCCGCCGCGAACAAGATGCGGTGGTAGGCGAAGATGGCGGCCGCGGCGTAGACGGCGGCGGACGTGGCCGCCGGCGCGGCCGCGGCCACGACGGTGGATCCCATCCGGGGGAGCGCTCCGGTGGCGGTGAGGTCGCCCGCAGCTGCGGTGACGGCAAAGGGGGAGACCTGTGGGATCCCCTCCGTCATGGGCCGAGAGGCTATCCGCCGGCGGTCCGCGCCTCCTGGAAGGGAAGCACGCCGCCCGGCGCGCGGGGCGGTCCGCGTCGACGCAGGCGCGGCAGGGGCCGCCTCTGCGGTGCCTCACCACCGCTTGGGGCGGCCCGAGGCGTCGAGCTCGGCGAGGTAACGGTTGTACGCGGCGAGCTCGTCGTCGGCGCCACCCGTATCGTCGGCGCCACCCGCACCCTCGGCGCCCCTCGTGCCCGCGGCGCCCCTCGCATCCGCGGCATCGACGACATCCGTGGGGCCCGCCAGGTCCGCGGCGTCGCCCGTCGCCGCCGCCACATCCGGGGGACCCAGCGGGTCGTGGACCAGCTTCCACCACATGTAGATCGCGTAGCCGGTGAAGAACGGCCACTCGAAGACGTAGGCCCAGCTCAGGGTGTTGCCCTCACGGACCCGCTCGATCTGCCACCAGAACAGGGCGACGAACGCCGGGACCACGACGACGAGGGTCAGGTGCAGCCCCACCGCGCGCCGCGTCCACCAGGGACTGCCGGCGCTCCGGGAGGGGCGTTGCACGGCGACGTGGCCGCCGTGGGGTTTCGGGGCGACGTCGGGGGTCGACACCGGCTGCGAGCCTACCCAGCGCCTGGTGTCGCCCGGCCCAGAGCGAAGAGGGCCGGTCGCCCCGATGCATGGTCCCGGGCGCGCCGCGGGGGCAAGATGAGCGGCATGAGCACCGGCCCGCTCTCCGCCATCGTCCTCGCCGCAGGGGAGGGGACCCGCATGCGGTCGCAACGGCCCAAGCCCCTGCACCGGCTGTGCGGGCGGCCCATGGTGCTCCACGTCCTCGACGCGCTCGCCGAGCTCGACGTCGGCCGCGTCGTGGTCGTCGTCGGCCACGGCGCGGAGTGGGTGGGCAGGACGCTGGTCGACCACGCCCCCAAGAGCCTCTCCATCGAGCTCGTCACCCAGGACGAGCCGCGCGGCACCGGCGACGCGACGGCGGTCGGGCTCACGGGGCTGGTGTCGGAGCCGGGCTCGGGGGACGACCAGGAGGGGGACGTGGTCGTGCTGCCCGGCGACACGCCGCTGCTGCGGCCCCCGACGCTCGCGGCGCTGGTCCGCCACCATCGTGAGCGGCATGCCGGCGCGACCCTGCTCACCGCCGACGTGGCCGCCGCCGCCGGCTACGGGCGGATCGTGCGCGGGAAGGACGGCAGCGTGGCCCGGGTCGTCGAGGACCGCGACGCGACGCCCGAGGAGCGGGAGCTCACCGAGATCAACACCTCGATCTACTGCTTCCGCCAGAGCGTCCTCGCCCCCTCGCTCCGGCGGCTCCGTCCCGCCAACGAGCAGGGCGAGTACTACCTGACCGACGTGATCGAGGTGCTCTCCGGAGCGGGGTACCGGGTGGAGGCGCTGGTGGTCGCCGACCCGATGGAGGCCGCAGGGGTGAACGACCGGGCGCAGCTCGCGGTCGCCGAGGCGGAGCTGCGAGACCGCATCAACGAGCGGTGGATGCGCCGGGGGGTGACCATGTGGGACCCCGAGCGGACCTACGTCGACGCGGAGGTTCAGCTGTCGACCGACGTCTCGCTCCTGCCGGGGGTGATCCTGCGCGGAGAGTGCACGGTCGGCGAGGCCGCCGAGATCGGGCCCGACTCGACCCTCGTCGACACCCGGGTCGGGGAGCGGGCGGAGGTGCGCCACAGCGTCTGCGTCGGCGCGGTGGTCGGCGCCGGTGCCCGCGTCGGGCCGTTCTCGACGCTCGGTCCCGGCGCCGAGGTGGCCGCCGGTGCGTCGGTCCCGCCGTTCACCGTCCTCGGTGCAGAGGTGCGCGGCCTCGAGAGCGGTCCGGGCCCTGCCGCGGGGTCCGACACGGCGAGGTAGCGTCAGCGCCGTGGAGTTCATCCCCCGGCGGCGGCTCGTCCTCGTGTCGGGGCGCTCGCACCCCGCCCTCGCGCAGGAGATCGCGCTGCACCTCGGTGTGGAGCTCAGCGAGGCGAACCTCCGGGAGTTCGCCAACGGCGAGATCCACTGCCGGTACGACGCGTCGGTCAGGGGCTGCGACGTGTTCATCGTGCAGACGCACTGCGGGCCGGTGAACGACTCGTTGATGGAGCAGCTGATCATGATCGACGCGGCGAAGCGGGCGTCGGCGAAACGGATCACCGCGGTCTGCCCCTACTACGGGTACTCGCGCCAGGACCGCAAGTCGACCGGGCGCGAGCCGATCACGGCGAAGCTCGTCGCCGACGTCCTGTCCGCGGCCGGCGCGGACCGCGTGGTCAGCGTGGACCTCCACTCGGGCCAGATCCAGGGGTTCTTCGACGTGCCCTTCGACCACCTCACGGCCACCCCGGTGCTCGAGGGTTACCTGCGCGAGCACGTCGCCGACTGCACGTCGGACATCGTGGTCGTGGCGCCCGACGCCGGTCGCGTGAAGGTCGCCGAGCGCTACAGCCAGCACCTCGGATCGGACCTCGCGCTGGTGCACAAGACGCGCCCGCGGGGGACCGCCAACGAGGTCAAGGCCCGCCACGTGGTCGGTGACGTCGCGGGCCGGCGTTGCGTGGTCATCGACGACATGATCGACACGGCGGGGACGATCTGTGCCGCGGCGGAGCTGCTCGCCGACGCGGGTGCGTCGGACATCTGGGCGATGGCGACCCACGGGGTCCTCTCGGGGCCCGCCGCCGACCGTCTCAAGGCCGCACCCATCTCGAGGGTCGTGGTGACCGACACCCTGCCGGTCCCCGAGGACCGGATCTTCGACAAGCTCGAGGTCCTCTCGGTCGCCAAGGTGATCGGCGACGCGATCGACGCGGTCTTCGAGGACACCTCGGTCTCCGAGATCTTCGGCGGCGAGAACCTCGCCTGAGGACCGGCGCGGCACGGGACTCCCGGCGCCGCCCACCCCGGCACCGGGTCGCCGTCGGGGCCCGCTGGAGCGGCCCGCCGCGCGCACGCTACGCTGGATGCCCGTTCGCCCAGCGTGACCGCACGTCCCGGGAGCCGCTGGCGACCGAGCCGGCGGCGACGCCGGCGTGACGCTCCAGGTTCCCCCGAAGGAGACCTTCCATGCCCGAGATCGTCCTGGAAGCCGAGGCCGGGAGGCCGCTCGGCTCGAGCGCGTCCCGGCGCCTGCGCGCCGAGGGGAAGATCCCCGCCATCGTCTACGGCCACGGCACCGCGCCGGTCGCCGTGGCGGTGCCCGGTCGCGACCTGCGGGTCGCGCTGTCCGGTGACGCGGGCCTGAACGCCCTGTTGTCGCTCCGGGCGGGCGGGAAGACCTACCTCACGGTGGCGCGCGAGCTCCAGCGGCACCCGGTGCGCGGCACGATCACCCACGTCGACTTCCAGATCGTCCGGCGCGACGAGATCATCGCCGCCGACGTCCAGATCCTCCTCAAGGGTGAGGCGATCGAGGTCCACCACGGCGACGGGATCGTCGACCAGCAGCTCTTCAGCCTCCCCGTCCGTGCGAAGCCGGCGGACATCCCGACCAACTTCGACGTGGACATCTCGTCGCTCACGATCGGCGGCGTGATCAGGGTGGGCGACCTCGCGCTGCCCGAGGGCGTGTCCGTCGACCTCGACGACGAGGTGCCGGTGGTGACCGGCGTGCCTCCGCGGGTGCAGGCGCTCGCCGAAGGGGAAGCCGAGGCGGCGGAGGCCGCCGAGGGTGCGGGCGGGGCCGCCCCGGCGGGCGAGGAGGAGGGCGGGGAGACCGCCGCCTCCGAAGAGCCGCAAGAGGGCTAGGCACTGGCGCCGCTCTTCGGCGGGCGCGGCCCCGGGCGCGGCCGGGACCCCGAGCCCCGCCGGGGGACCCCTGCCGACGTGCTCGTCGTCGGGCTGTCGAACCCGGGGCCGGACTTCGAGGGCACCCGGCACAACGTCGGCGGAGACGCGGTGCGCGTCCTGTCGCGGCGCAGCGGCGCGGGGCGACTGCGTCCCGAGAAGGGTCAGCGGGCAGTCGTCGAAGAGGTCAGGATCGGCGGCCGCCGAGTGGCGCTGGCCGTGCCCACCACGTACATGAACGAGTCGGGCGCCGCCGTGCGGCCGCTCATGCGCCGGTTCGGCGTCGCCGATCCCGTGCAGCTCGTCGTGGTGCACGACGAGCTCGACCTTCCCCCGGGTCGCATCCGGGTGAAGCTCGACGGGGGCCTCGCGGGCCACAAGGGGCTCCAGTCGATCCGCGACCACCTCCACACCGTCGAGTTCGTGCGGGTGCGTATCGGGATCGGGAAGCCGCCCGGCCGGCAGTCGGGAGCGGACTACGTGTTGCGGCGGCCGGGCAAGGCAGAGCGTGAGCTCCTCGACGGCGCCGTCGAGGCCGCAGCGGACGCGGTCGAGATCATCGTCACGGACGGGATCGACGACGCGATGAACCGGTGCAACGGTGACGGCTGAGCGCCCCGGCGCCGCGACCGACGGCCCGGGGGCCGCGGTGGCGCCGCTCGCGCCGCTCGCGCCGTTGACGGGCGCACTGCGCAACGAGGCGTCGATCACCCGGGTGGTCGGGGTGCCCGACGCGACGCTTGCGGTCGCCGGGCCGGCCCAGGCCTTCACCGTCGCAGGCCTCGCCCGCCTCTCCGACCGGCGGCCACTGCTCGTGGTGACCGCCACGGAGGCCGACGCCGAGCGGTTCGCGGCGGACCTCGCGTGCTTCTTGGAGCCCCCAGACCCGGGCGAGCACCGCGTCGCCGGCGACCTGTCCGATCCCGTCGTGCGGCTGCCCGCCTGGGAGACGCTCCCCTTCGAACGGGTGAGCCCTGAGGTGGCCACCATGGGCAGGCGACTGGCCGTGATGTGGCAGCTCGCAGGCTCCAAGGAGGGGGGAGAGGCCGCAGGCCCCGAGGACGCGAGGCGACCGACGATCGTCGTGGCCTCGGTGCGGGCGCTCCTCCAGCGCCTCGCGCCGTGGCGCGAGATCGGGGCGCCGCTCGTCGTCCGGCGCGGGGCGCGTCTCGACGTGCGCGAGGCCACGACGTGGCTCGCCGACGCGGGCTACCGGCGCGAGCCCCAGGTGGAGCACCGCGGGGAGTTCGCCGTGCGCGGCGGCATCGTCGACGTGTTCCCGTCCACCTCCGACTCGCCCGTGCGCATCGACCTGTTCGGCGACGAGGTGGACCGTCTGACGGCGTTCGACGTGGCGGACCAACGATCGGTCGGACCTCTCGACGCCGTGGTCGTCTTCGGCTGCCGCGAGATGGTGCTGACCGACGCCGTCCGGGCGCGCGCGGCCCACCTCGTCGACACCGAGGCGTGGGGACGGCGGAACTGGCAGCGCATCGCCGACGGCGAGGCGTTCGACGGGATGGAGTCGTGGCTGCCGTGGCTCCACCCCGACGAGGAGCTGCTCCCCGACCTCCTCGATTCACGCGCCCAGGTGATCGTGCTCGAGCCGCGCCGCGTGCGCGACCGGGCGCTCGAGGTCGTCTCCGAGGAAGCCGCGCTCGCCGACACGCTGGCGGCCACCTGGGGCGCGCGGCCCCATGAGGACCGCGAGACCCGCGGCACCGACCAGGACGGTGCAGGTTCGCGCTTCCCCCGCCTCCACCTGCCCTTCGCCCGGCTGCTCGGTCGCACCCGCGCCGCCACGCTGTCGATCGTCCCGGTTGCGGGCGCGCCCGAGGTCGTCTCGATCACCGTGAGGGGCTTCGAGCACGTCGCCGGGGACGCGAGCCGTCTGGCCCGGCAGGTGCGGGACCTGGTCGGCGCCGGGTTCTCGGTGACGCTGTGCTCGGCCACGACCCTCGGCGCGGCGCGCCTGTCGGGGGTCCTGGGCGAAGAGGGCGTCGTCGCACCGGCGGCGCCGCGCGCCGACGCCGCAGCCGGGGTGCGCGTCGTGACCGCACCGCTCTCGACGGGGTTCGTCCTCCCCGGCGCGGGGGTCGCGGTGCTCTCCGAGTCCGACGTCACGGGGCGCCGCACGCCGCACCGTCGCGCCCGGCCTCGCGCGCGGCCAACCGACGGGTTCTTCGACGACCTGGGGCCGGGGGGCTACGTCGTCCACCGCCAGCACGGGGTGGCGCGCTACGCGGGAATGACGACGCGCACGGTGGCGGGCACCACGCGCGACTACCTCGTGCTCGAATTCCGCGGGAGCGACCGCCTCTACCTCCCCGTCGACCAGATCGAGGCCGTGACGCCCTACAGCGGGGGGGAGTCGCCGACCCTCTCCAAGATGGGCGGTGCGGACTGGCAGCGCGCCAGGTCAAGGGCGCGGGCAGCGGCCGGGGAGGTGGCCGAGGAGCTCGTCGCCCTGTACCGCAGGCGGCTCGAGGTGCAGGGCCACGCGTTCGGGCCCGACTCGCCCTGGCAGCTCGAGCTCGAGTCGGCGTTCGAGTACACCGAGACCGCCGACCAGCTCCGCGCGATCGCCGAGGTGAAGGCGGACATGGAGCTGCCCCGCCCCATGGACCGCCTGGTCTGCGGCGACGTCGGCTTCGGCAAGACCGAGGTCGCGGTGCGTGCCGTCTTCAAGGCCGTGCAGGACGGCAAGCAGGCGGCGGTCCTCGTGCCGACGACCCTGCTCGCCAGCCAGCACCACCAGACGTTCTCGGACCGCTACGCCGGCTTCCCGGTGCGCGTCGAGCTCCTCAGCCGGTTCCTCTCGGCCGCGCAGGCGAAGCAGGTGGTCGACGGCATCGTGGACGGATCCGTCGACGTGGTGGTCGGCACGCACCGCCTCCTCGCGACCGATGTGCGATTCAAGGAGCTGGGGCTCCTCGTCGTGGACGAGGAGCAGCGCTTCGGCGTCTCCCACAAGGAGTCGGTGAAGCGCCTCGCAGAGGGCGTCGACGTGCTCACCCTCACCGCGAGCCCGATCCCGAGGACCCTCGAGATGGCGCTCACCGGCATCCGCGACCTGTCGCTCGTGAACACCCCTCCGGCCGACCGGCGCCCGATCCTCACCTATGTCGGGGAGTACGACGACGCCGCGGTCTCCGAGGCGATTCGCCGCGAGCTGCTGCGCGAAGGCCAGATCTTCTTCGTCCACAACCGGGTGATGGACATCGACACGGTCGCCCGCAGGTTGCGGGCCCTGGTCCCCGAGGCCCGAGTCGCCGTCGCGCACGGCCAGATGGACGAGGGCAGCCTGGAGCAGGTCGTCCTCGACTTCTGGGAGCGGAAGTCCGACGTGCTCGTGTGCACCACGATCATCGAGTCGGGGATCGACATGCCGTCGGTGAACACCCTCGTCGTCGACCGCGCCGACCTGCTCGGCCTCGGCCAGCTCCACCAGATCCGAGGTCGCGTCGGCCGCAGCAACCAGCGCGCCTACGCCTATCTCTTCCACCCGCCGGACCGGGTGCTCACCGAACAGGCCTACGAGCGGCTGCGCACCGTCGGCGAGCACACCGAGCTCGGCGCGGGGTTCAAGATCGCGATGCGGGACCTCGAGATCCGCGGGGCCGGCAACCTCTTGGGCTCGACACAGTCGGGCCACATCGCGGCGGTCGGCTACGACCTGTACGTCCAGATGGTGGCCGAAGCCGTGGCGGAGGCGCGCGGCGAGCCGCGGCCGGCTCCGCCGAGCGTGTCGCTCGACGTCCCGGGCGACGCCAACCTGCCGACCGACTACGTCCCGCTCGAGGACGCCCGGCTCGAGGCCTACCGACGGCTCGCGTCGTCGACGTCGATGGTCGACGTCGACGACATCGAAGAGGAGTGGGCCGACCGCTACGGGCCTCCGCCGCCTGCGGCCACGGGCCTGTTGTCGCTCGCGCGGCTCCGGGTCGAGTGCCTGCGGACCGGGATCGCAGAGGTCGCCGTCGCGCCGGCACGAGTCGGCGGGGCGCGCCATCCCGTGGCCAAGCTGTCGCCGGTGGTGCTCCCTGCCAGCGCCCAGGTCAGGCTCCGCCGCCTGGTCCCCGGCGCCGACTACCGGGAGCAACTGGCGCAGCTCGTGGTGCCGCTCACCGGGACCACACACCCCGCAGAGGCGCTCCGATCCCTCGTCGCGGCGCTCCTGCCGGCCCCCGACGGCGCGGCGGCGGCAGATAGCATGCCCGGCGCATGAAGCGGCTCGTCGCCCTGTTGATCGCGGTGGCGGCCGCAGTGGCCCTCGTCGGGCTCTACCTTCCGTCGGACGCCGCGAACGTCGGGTCGACCTCGGTGACCCGCCAGGCGCTCGACTCGGACCTATCCGCGATCGCCGGAAGTCCCGCCTTCACCTGCTTCCTCTCCGAAAAGCGCCAGCTCCTGTCCGGCGCGCGCCTTCCCTTCCTCGGCGCCGGGACGGCGGACGCCAAGGGCGGGGTCTACGACGCGACGTTCGTCGACGACTGGCTCGGCTCGATGATCACCGACGAGGTCGCCGCCGGCGTGGTCGCCGCCCGCCGCCTGCGGGTCACCCCGGGGGACCTCGCGGTCGCCAGGGCCGTGCTCGTCCGGCACATGACCCAGGTGCTCGACCAGTACGCGCGCGCCGCGGGGTCGACCGTCCCCGGGTGCGGGGGGAGCGCCCAGACGGTGCTCTCCTCGCTTCCGGGGTGGTTCGTCGCCCAGCGGACGCGCGCGGAGGCCGACCAGGACCTCCTCGACGCGCGAGCGGCGGGCGCGGGCCTCTCGCCGGCCGCGGTGTCGGCGTACTTCTCCGCCCACCGCCGCTCCTTCGACCGGTCGTGCCTGGATGTCGTGGTGGTCCGGTCACGCCCCGCGGCGGACAAGGTCGAAGCGGCGCTGCGCCGCGGGGTGAGCTTCGCCGCCGAAGCGCAGGCCGCATCGATCACACCGTCGTCCGCCGCCGCCGGCGGCTCGGTCGGGTGCGGGATCGTCGGTGCGACCTTCCTCGGCCCCGTCGTCGGCAAGCTCGACGTCGGGGGCGTCACCTTCCCCGTCGCGGGCGGCGGCGCGTACTGGGTGGTCCGGTTGGCGAGCCGGTCGACGGTGCCGTTCGGCAAGGTGCGCACCGCGGTCGTGACAGCACTGGTCGCCGCGGGACAGCACCGTGCCGGCGCGTGGATCACCGCCGCGCTGCGCGCCGCGCACGTCGGCGTCGACCCCCGCTACGGGACCACCGCGGCGGACCAACTGACACTCGTGCGCGGGGCCGCCGCGCCGCCGGCCGGCGCGCAGGTCTCGCCGTCGGCGAACCTCCCGGGCCTCACACCGGCGAGCGCCTGAACCGCGCCCCGGATCGCTCGAGATGAGTCCGCTGCCGAGACCGCACGTCACCGTGGTCGGTCTGGGGCCGGCCGGCGAGGAGCTCATCGGGCGCACGGCGCGCGAGGAGTTGGCGTCGGCGACCACCGTCTTCTTGCGAACGGCGCGCCATCCGGCGGCGGAGTGGGTCCTCGCCGCGCGCGCGGCCCGTCCCGGCGGTGCGCGCAGCGACCGGGCGCTGGTCACGTTCGACCACCACTACGACGACGCGGCGACCTTCGACGACGTCTACGGCCGGATCGTCGCGGACCTCGTGACGGCGGCACAGGTGGTGGCGACGGACGGCGGCGACGTGGTCTACGCGGTGCCAGGCTCGCCCTTCGTCGCCGAGCGCACCGTCGAGCTCTTGCGTGCAGACCCGCGGGTCGACGTCACCGTGGTGCCGGCGATGTCCTTCCTCGACCTCGCGTGGGCGCGCCTCGGGGTGGACCCGTTGGCCGAGGGCGTCCGGCTCGTGGACGGGACCCGGTTCGCCGCCGAGGCGGCCGGGGAGCGGGGGCCGCTGCTCGTCGCGCAGTGCTGGTCGGTCGCCCTGCTCTCCGAGGTGAAGCTCGTGCTCGGCGAGACCGACCCCGCGCTCGGCGTCACCGTGACCGTCCTGCACCACCTCGGTCTCCACGACGAGGTGACTGCGGTCGTGCCCTGGCACGAGCTCGATCGCTCCGTCGTGCCGGACCACCTCACGACGTTGTGGGTGCCAAGGCTGGCCGCGCCGGTCGCCGGCGAGCTCGCGGCCCTCGACGAGCTCGTCCGCAGGCTCCGGCGCGACTGCCCCTGGGACCGGGCGCAGACGCACGTCTCGCTCGAACGCCACCTCCTCGAGGAGGCCTACGAGGTCCTCGAGGCGATCGACGCGCTCGCCGACGCCGAACGGGCGCATGTCGGCCGCGAACTGCCCCGCGACGGCGGGGAGACCCGTGCGGGCGAGGCGGAGGGCCGGGCAGCGGCGCACCTGGAAGAGGAGCTCGGCGACGTGCTGTTCCAGGTGTTCCTCCACGCCCGCCTCGCCGCAGAGGAGGGCAGGTTCACGATCGCGGACGTGGCCCGCAGCCTCCACGACAAGCTCGTCTCCCGGCATCCTCACGTCTTCGGCGACGTCGCCGCGCACGACGCCGCCGCCGTGGTGGCCAACTGGGAGGCCCTCAAGAAGGAGGAAAAGGGGCGGACCAGCGTGACCGAGGGCATCCCGGCCGCACTGCCCGCGCTCGCGCTCGCGGCGAAGCTCCAGCGCAGGTCGACGTCCGTGCCCGCCGCCGCGCCGCCGGACGCCCGCGCGCTGGGGGAGCGCGCACGGGCGCTCCTGGACGCCGCGCTCTCGCTCGTGCAGACCTCCGGGCCCGGCACCGAGGAGGGACCGCCTCCCGACGCCTCCGTCGCCGCCGATGCCGGTGACCTCCTCTGGGTGGCCGCTGACGTCGTCCGGCGGCTCGGCGTCGACCCCGAGGACGCGCTCCGCGCCGCCGCGCGCCGCCGCCGAGACGAGATCCTGGCGGCCGAACGGCAACGGGGAGCGCCCCCGCCGACGTGACCCAGGGCCGTCCGCAGGCGGCAGTCGTCGGCTGTCGCGCTCGTCACCCGCCGCCGCCCGCGGCGACCGCCAGCGTCGGCACCGACGGGTCGCCCGTGGGTGGCGGACCCACCGCCGCCGACACGGGGGGACCCTGGCCGCGGTGGACGCCGTAGGCGAGGGCGGCGAGGAGCGCGGCGAAGGCCGTGCTCCCGGCCACCGCGGCGCCGAGGAGCCCGAGGGGAGGGTGCCAGGTGCCGACGAGGAAGTCCGCCGGCCCTGTGACGCCCACCGCGTAGCGGCGGATCGCCTCGACGAACGCGGCGATGTCGGCCACGGCGATGGCGATCGACACGGTGAGGGCGACCCGGGACCGCACCCGCGCGCCCATGCCCGTGTGCTCGACGAGCGCCACGGAGACGAGCGGGACCCCGACGGCCAGCGGAAGCCAGTAGCGCCCCTGGCCGTTCATCCCGAGCCGACGCGCCTCGGCGTACGTGAGGGCGATCGGCACCGCGAAGACGGCGGCGACGAGGAGCAGGAGCACCGCCGCGCGCCGCGCGCCGGTTCGGACCACCGCGAGCAGCGCGAACGCGGCGACGACGGCGAACCAGACGCCGTACGTGAGCAGCGGTGAGGGCGTGTCGAGCCAGCCGAAGACGCCGACCATCTGCTGGAGCCACCCCCACGTGTGCCCGGCGGCCATCCCGAGCACGTGGAGGTCGGACTCGCTCGCCGGCGCGGGGGCGACGGCCGTGAGGTCGAACGAGTGCTTCGTGTCGACCCACCACAGGGCGAAGGCGGCACAGCCGAGAAGGGGGAGCGCCGCCAACCGTGCCGCCCTGCTGCGCCACACGCCCGCGACCGCACGTCGCCCTCCGAGCAATCCGAGGGCGGCGTACGTGATCGCCGCCCAGAGCGGGGAGATGGGGCGGGCGAGAAGGAGGAGCGCCGTCGCGCCGGCGACCACGGCGACGAGCGCGGGTGGGGGGCGGTCGGCGTGCTCGAGCACGAGGACGAGCCCGGAGGTCCATAGGCAGACGGCGGCGCAGATCGCGAAGCCGCTGGGATTGACCATCCCGCCGAAGAACCACGCGGTCGGCGTCGCGGCCACCGCCACGCCGAGGAAGAGGAGCTTGCGATCGGACCACAACGCGACGACGAGCAAGGCAACGGAGATCAAGAGCGCGTTCAGCAGCGCGCTCGTGAGGCGCATGAGGTAGATGCCGGTCGTCGAGACGACGGCGAGCGACGGCAGCCCGACGATCAGGTAGTAGAGGGGCGGGTACCTTCCGACGTAGGTGGTGGTTCGCACCGTCTCGGTCGGCGCAGGGATCGACGGCGAGCAGGACGCGGGGACGGTGGGACGGAAGGCATAGCAACGTGCCGTGAGCCACCCTGTCGCGAAGATGCGCGGCACCGACACGGCGGTCAGCGCATTGGCGTCGCTCGTGATCGTGGTGCCGACCAGCTGTCCGCGCACGGCCGCGGCGGCGTGTGCCACCTGCGTCGGCTCGTCGGGCGACGCGTAGAGCGGGGTGGCCAACGACCACGCCCCGAACGTCGCGAACGAGAGCAGGAACGCCAGCGCGAAGATCGCGCCGAACGCGAGGGGGCGACGGCTCACGGCCGGCCCTGCGCCCGCAGGCGCGTCTGGGTGCGACGCAACGCCGACAGGACCGCGCGCTTGGCGCGGATCAGCCTGAGCTCCTTGTCGCTGAGCCCGGTCGGCGCGACGTCGTCACGGGTGTGGCGGCCGGGCACGTCTGCCTTGTCGAGCGACGAACGGGCGGCGGCGACCGACGCATCCTGGAGCCGCCGCCGCTCCTCGTCGGGCAGCGCCGGTGCGAGGCGCTCGAGGGCGACGAAGAACTCGATCGTGTCCCTCTCGGTCGGGAGCAGGTCCCTGATGCGGAACCACGGCACGATGCCGAGCCGCATCAGGACGTCGAGCGCCTCGACGAACGACCGGGGGGTGAAGACCGAGCAGTGGATGTCCCGGTATTCGGAGGAGGCCAGCTGCTCCCGGCTCTTCTCGAGCCCCAGGGCCTCGTGGTCGGGCTCGGCTCCTGCGACGCCGCCGGCCCATGCTTCGACCGGGTCGACCGCCGTCATCCTCGCCCAGAAGTCGTAGGTGAGCGCTGCAGTCGGACGGGTGCGTCCGGTCAACGCCGCACCGATGAGCTCGGACACGTCGGTCGTCCGGCGTTTCACGTCGAAGCAGAAGCGGGCGTCGGGCAGGGCGAGGCTGAGCACGCCCCCCGGGACGAGGACCTCAGCGAACTGCCCGAGCCAGCCGACCGGGTCGGGCACGTGCTCGAGGACATGGGAGGCCACGACCCATCGGACCGGTCCTCTGCCCGAAAGGTGCTCTCGGAGGCTGCCGTCCGCCCATACGACCTCGATCGGAGCGATCGCCTCGGCCGACACGTTCGGATCGCCGCGGTACTTCTCGCGAAGGTCCTCGGCCGACGCGTGGTCGACGTAGAGCACCGACGCCTCCGACCTGGCCACGATCGGCTTGTCGAGCGGCCCGATCTCGAGGCCGAGCCCCTGGCGGACGTCGATGTGACGGAGGATGCGTTCTCGGCGGTTCATCGTCCCTGCCCCGATCCTGCGAGCTCACTCGTCGGTCCCTGAGAAGCCCCGCGGCCCGGGCGGCAGCGGGGAGAGTAGCCGCGATCGGTCACGGTCGAGGCTTTCCTACCCCCGGCTCCGATCCCCGAGACGTCGGCCGGGGCCGACCCTGCGGCGCCGATGGGAGGGCGCCCGGCGGATCCCGCAGTCGTCCAGCGGTGCGCCGAGGGCGTCCAGCTCCAGCTCACAGCCCACGACGCGAGGACCGTCGTCGGTGGAGGGGACTGCGCAAGCCGTGACGCCTTCAGACGCGTTCGCACACGCGCACGCACGCGCGCACGCGCTCGCGCACGCGCTCGAACTCACACTCGCACGCCTGCGCACGTCCTCGCCTGCACGCGCACGCGCTCTCGTCGACGCTCGCGCCAGGGTCCCGGTGGATCCTCCAGGCTCCACGATGGCGCCCGTCAACACGTGAGGAGGTGCACCGGCTCTCGCGCGGTGAACGGATAGCCTGAGGGACCGGCGCCACTGCGATCCAGGGAGCAGATCGATGAGCAGCATCGAGTACGTGGTCGGACGCCAGGTGTTCGACTCGCGCGGGAACCCGACGGTCGAGGTCGAGGTGATCTTGGACTCCGGGGTGCACGGCCGCGCGATCGCGCCCTCGGGAGCGTCGACCGGCGTGCACGAGGTCGTCGAGCTGCGTGACGGCGATGCCGCCTACGCAGGACGCGGGGTAAGACGCGCGGTGTCGAACGTGCAGGGCGAGATCGCCGACGTCCTCGTCGGCATGGACGCGTTCGACCAGCGCGGCGTGGACTTCGCCATGGTCGACCTCGACGCGACGCCCGACAAGAGCCGGCTCGGGGCGAACGCGATCGTCGCGACGTCGATCGCGGTGGCCAAGGCCGCGGCGAGCGAGCTCGAGCTTCCGCTCTACCGGGCGATCGGGGGGTCGAATGCGCACGTGCTCCCGTTGCCGCAGCTGAACGTCATCAACGGGGGCGTGCACGCGCGCAACTCGATCGACTTCCAGGAGTACATGCTCCTCCCGGTCGGCGCAGCCTCCTTCACCGAGGCCCTGCGGTGGAGCGTCGAGACCTACCAGGCGCTCCGTGGCATGCTCGCCGACCGCGGGCTGGCCACGTCGGTCGGTGACGAAGGGGGCTTCGCCCCCGACCTTCCGACAAACGAGGAGCCGCTCAGACTTCTGTGCGACGCGATCGAAGCGGCGGGGCGCATCCCGGGCGAGGAGATGGCGTTGGCCCTCGACCCGGCGACGAGCGAGCTGTGGAAGGACGGCACCTACGAGCTCGCCGGGGAGGGCCGCAAGCTCACGGCGGCTGAGATGGTCGACTACTGGGTGGACATCGTGGACCGCTACCCGGTGCTCTCGTTGGAGGACGGCATGGCCGAGGACGACTGGGAGGGATGGGCGGCCTTGACCCGGGCGCTCGGTGACCGGATCCAGATCGTCGGCGACGACGTCTTCGTGACGAACGGTGCGCTCATCCAGCGCGGGATCGACGCAGGTGTGGCGAACGCGGTCTTGATCAAGCTGAACCAGATCGGCACGCTCACCGAGACCCTGGACGCGGTCGACCTCGCGACCCGAGCGTCGTATCGCGCCGTGATCTCGCACCGGTCGGGTGAGACCGAGGACACGACCATCGCCGACCTGGCGGTCGCGGTGAACGCGGGGCAGATCAAGTCCGGCGCGCCGTGCCGGTCGGATCGCGTCGCGAAGTACAACCAGCTCCTCCGGATCGAAGAGGACCTCGGGCCGGCGGCCGCGTTCCTCGGCGGGGACGCCCTGCGGGGTGAGCGGCGTGCGCAAAGCTGACGGCCGCGGCCGGCCGCGTGCGCCGTCGCGCGCTGCGACGCCCGCCACGCGCGGTGCCGCGGCACCGGCACCCGGCGGGTCTCATGGTGGCCGCGGGACGCGGCCGGCCACCCGGCGGGTGGCCGGGACCTCGCGCGTCGAGCGCCGCAGGGCCGCACGGGTCCGCCGGAACCGGCTGGTGCTGGCGGTCGCGATCGTGAGCGCCGTGGGCGTCCTCGCCGCGTGGTTCCCGGCGTCCGACCTGCTGCATCAGCGCTCCCAGCTCGCCGCCGCGTCCGCGGAGCTGCACAAGCTCGACCGGCAGAACGCCGCGCTGCACCATCAGGCGACGCAGCTGCGCACACCGGCCACGCTCGGCCGGATCGCCCAGCAGCAGTACGACCTCGTCCCGCCGGGCGAGCAGGCCTACCAGGTGCTCCCCCCGAGCGGGTCGGGGAGTGCCGACGGGACCCTCGGGTCGACAGCGGCACCGACGAGGGGGTCGTCCGCCACGTCGTCGCATCCAGGGCGTGCGGCGTCTTCCCCGGGAACGGCCACGGGGACGTCGGGGAGCTTCCTCGACCGGATCGTCCACACCCTCGAATTCTGGCGATGACCCCCCGGGCTCTCCGGCCGGAGCCCGGCTCCCACCGGCACGACCGGGACGACCGGGACGACCTCGCCACGGTGGCCGCGTTGCTCGGCCGTCGACCCGCCGGCGACCTGCAGGTGGTCCGGCGCCGACCCGACGGCACTCCCCAAGTCATCGAGAACGCACCGTTCCTCCACGACGGGACGCCGATGCCCAC
The DNA here is from genome assembly GCA_035534455.1 of Acidimicrobiales bacterium. GTDB lineage: Bacteria > Actinomycetota > Acidimicrobiia > Acidimicrobiales > RAAP-2 > JAJYVT01. The sequence goes on along the minus strand of DATLRV010000029.1, from coordinate 26,099 downwards.
CCGCTTCTGGCTCGTCGATCCCGAGCTGCGGGCTGCGGTCTCCGCGCTCGAGGCGAACGGCGGGGTCCGGGAGGCGCAGGGCGCGGTGGACCCGGAGGCACTCGCACGGGCGCACGCCCGCTACGCCGCCGAGCGCGTCGGCCGGATTCCCGCCGACCACGCGGGCCCGCGACCCTCCGGGGGGGTGGGCGGGACGCGCACCGGGGTGAAGTGCCTGCACGCCCACCTCGCCTGGTGGCTCGTCGGGGGCGACGACCCCGTCGGCGACTGGGTGGCATCCCGTCTCGGACTGGAGCGGGGGAGCGAGCGCCGGTCGCTCGACGGGGCCAGCTAACGCTTGCGCCTCGCCTTGCGGGCGGCGGCCGCGGCCAGGCGCAGGGCCGCCGTGGCCCGCCAACTTCTCGAGGCGTGGATCTCGGCCAGCTCGGCGGTCCTCGAGTCGAGCGCCGTGGCCATCGCGCCGATGGAGAGGTCGGCGGACTCGAGCCGCTGACGGAGGGCGCCCAGCTCGCGCTCGAGACCGGCGGCGCGCTCCGCCGCCACGTCCCCGTCGATGAGCCTGGTGCGCAGGCGTGAGAACGCCCCGCGGTCGAGCAGCAACGGCGAGGCGTCGTGCTTCTCGACGACCCGCCGGCGCGTGGTCGCCCACAGTTCCGGCGCGTGCGTGCTCTTGGAGTCCTCGCCCACGTCCCACCACCGCAGGATCGCGGTGATCTCGGGAACGCCTGCGACCCCGCAGATCGACGCGCACGCAAGCAGGTGGTCCCAGTCCTCGAGGACCGGCAGCGACTCGTCCCAGCGGACTCCGAGGTCGGTCACGAGCGACCTGGGGAACGCGTAGCCGTTGTTGGGCGTGCGGTTGTCGAGGATGTGGTCGACGTGGTCGAAGTCGAGGGCGAAGACGAGGCGTGGACGGTCGACCACCTCGTAGCCGTGGCGCCCCTCCCACTGGCCGTCGCGCGATTCGACGCGTTGGGTGGCGACCGCGGTCCGTACCACGTGTGCGGGGAAGCGTGCGGCGGCGTCGCGGAACGTCTCGACCCAGTTGGCGAGGACGAGGTCGTCGTCGTCGAGCATCGCGACGTACCGCCCCCGAGCGAGCAGTGCCCCCTCGTTGAGCGGCCGGCAACGACCCCCTCCCGACACCGGGACGACGCGGACCCGGCCGGAGAACGATCGATGGTGCACCGACACGAGCGACTGGAGGGACCCCAGCGCGGCGGCGTCGCCGTCGTGGAGGAGGACGAGGACCTCGAAGTCGTCGCAGGTCTGGGCGGCGAGGCAGAGCAGCGCCTCCTGCAGGGTCGCCTCCCTGCGTCCCTGCGTGCGCAGCAGCACGGACAGGAACGGAGTCGTCGGGTCGACGTCCTCGGCCCCGTCGCGCTCGTCGGGCTCGCCGGTACCCGTCGCGGCGCCATCCACGTCACCGCGGGCGTAGCTCCGGACGAGGCGCGCTGCGCGGGCGTCTGGCGCTGCCGTCTCTCGGAGCCGTCGGAGCAGCGCGCCGACGGGCGTCGTCGGCTCGAGCGTGGCGGCGTCGGGCGGGAAGTGCTGGTCCGAATCCGCACCGGGGACGTCGGCGACCTCGACTTCGCGCCATCCCGCAGCTGCCATCACCGAGCGCAGGGAGCTGGCCGAGTAGTGGTGGACGTACGTCGCCGCGAGCGTGCCCGAGTCGGTGACGTCCCAGCGTCCAATGAGGAGCTTGGCGGCCACGTCGAGGTGCGTGACGTTCGACGCGGCGACGACGACCGGCGGGTCGCCGAGCTCACGGCACAAGGCCTGCAGGGATGCGAGGTAGCGGCGCAAGTCCTCGGTGCGGTTGAGCACGTCGCCGACGTACACCGCCGCGACCCGACGACCCCGGCACGCCCCGGTGAGGGGCGACGCGAGGGCCGCGGGGTCGGACAGGTCGGCGGCGACCACGTCGTCGTCCGCGCGCGCCACGAGGTGCGGGGCATCGCGGGGTGTGCGGACGCCCAGGTAGCGAAGTCCGAGACGAGCGGCGACCTCCGCAGTGGCGCCGTCGCCCGACAGGTCGACGAGGACGCCACCGGATCCGCGCTCGCCCGCGGAAAGCCCCGACAGCCCCGAGAGCCCCGACAGGGCAGTGGCGAGCTCTCGGGCGCCGGGCCCGACCGGCGTCGCGCTCACCGGGGGTCCACCCCTCGCCGGCGCGCGCTCGACGCCATGCGCGTCATCGTAGGGGACCTCCGTGACGCCCCCCGTCATGTCCCCCGGACGCGCCGCCGGGCGCGCTCGAGCACCACCCGCGAGGTCTGTCGCACGCCGCGCCGGCGCACGGAGGCGACACCACGGCGCACCAACGTGGCCAGGTTGGGAGTGGGGACCTCAGCAGGACCGCGGGCGGGCGTGGCGCCCGGGTCCCCCGCCGGGTCGGGCTCCCCGTACGGCTCGAGGCCGATGGGCGCGAACGGCTCGTCGAGCAGCACCGGTCGCCACGTGCCTCCCGACGTCTCACGGCGCTCGACCGATTCGAGGATCTCGAGATAGCGGCGGCCCTGCGTCCACGGCCCGAAGCGCACCAGTGCGTCACGCCGCGCGCGTTGACCGAGCCGTCGCCGGAGCACGTCGTCGCGTGCGAGCGCGTCCAACGCCGCGGCCCAGTCCTCCTCGTCCTTGGCGAGGAGTCCGTTCACGCCGTGCTCGATGGCCTCTTCGAAGGGCTGCGTCGGCGTCGCGATCGTGGGCGTGGCGCTCAATCCCGCCTCGAGCCACTTGACCGCGCTCTTGGCGTCGTTGAAGCGGCTGTCGTGCTCGAGCGGTGCGAGGTTCACGTCGAGCGTCGCGAGGAGCTCCGGCAACGCCGTCCACGGCTGGAAGGGGATTAGCCGCAGCCGGTCCCCGAGCCGGCGCACGGCGACGCCCGGATCGAGCTTCCCCACCAGCCAGAGCTCGGTGTCCGGGAGACCGTCGAGCGTCCGCACGACGGCGTCTTCGATCATCGCCCAGTCGCGGTCGTGCGTGTCCGTGCCGCTCAGGTACCCCACCCGGACCGGGCCGGACGTCGGCCCACGACGCAGCGCCGAGTCCGCGAGCCTGCTCATGACGATGCCCGCGCCGTTGGCGAACCGGAAGGAGGGGAGCGCCGTCACCGCGGACGCGTGCTCGCAGAGCCGCTCGGTGCTGCCGACGAACGCGTCACACAGCTCCATCGTCGTGCGGTAACGGTGGACGCCCTGCAGCCACAGCTCGCGTGCGTCTCCGGCGAGGATCTGGAGCGCCGGGATCTCGGCTTCGAGCTCGGGGTCGAAGATGAGGTCGTCCACGTCGAAGAGCACCGGGGTCCCCCGCTGGTGGACGTGCGCCACGAAGCGGGAGATCTGGTGCGTCGCGGGCACGCGGTAGAGGACGACCACGTCCGCACGCTCGGCCAGCGCCACGATGTCGGGGTGGCGGTAGTGGCGGACGTCCGCGTGGACGCCGAGGAGCCCGAGCGCCTCGGCGGGGAGGTGCGCGCGGTACCGGAGCGGCGCGCCGTCGATGCCGACGACGAACAGCACGCGCTCGACCCTGCGCGTCCGCCGCTCGCGACGAGCGGGTTCACGGGCGCGGCTGCGCTCGTAGCACGCCTCGAGCTCGTCGCAGTGCGCCCCGACCGTCGTCAGCGTCACGCCTCGCGATGCCCGCCTGAGCCGTTCGAGAAGGGCGCGGTCCCCGACGAGCTCCGACATCGCGGCGGCGAGCGCTCCGGGGTCGTCCTGGGGGACGACCAGCCCGTTGACGCGGTCGGCGACGACCTCCTCGGGGCCGAGACAGGTCGTGGTCAGCACCGGGACCCCCGTGGCGAGCGCTTCACGGGTGAGGATGGAGTAGGTCTCCTGCATGACGGACGGCACGAGGAGGACGTCGACGTCCGAGAGGACCGCCGCGAGCGCGTCGGGGGCGAACGGGGGGAGGGCGCGGACGTTCGGTGGCCACGCCACGTCCGGCGCTCCCGGGCCTTCTGCGCCGTAGAGGTCGGCGGTCCAGCCCCGGACCCCCTCGAGCGACTGCAGTGCCTTGCGCAGGACGGGGAGGCCCTTCATCGGGTCCGCGCCTCCTGCGAAGGCGAACCTCACGTCGCCCGCCTCTGCCGTTTCCCGCCGGCCGGCCACTGCGCCACCGCCGGCGGCGTCGGTGACGTCCGTGACGTTCGCGGCGATCACGGAGTCCGCGACGTCGACGGGGTTGTCGAGGACCGTCAGCCGTTCCGGCGCGACGCCGTTCGCGAGGAGGACCGCAGCCTCACTGTGCGACACGGCGAGGACGCGCGTCGCGAGACGCAGTGCGGAGGCGGTGACAGGCGTCCGTTCGTCGAGCCACGCTCGGTCGACCGCGCACGGGCAGACGCCCGCGACGACGACAGGGCTGCACGGGTGGTACTCGCGGTCGCAGAGGAACTGCCGTCCGCACCACCACCAGAAGTCGTGGGCGGTGACGACGAAGGGCACCCCGGCGCGTGCGGCCTCGGGCAGGAGGCCCGCGCCGAGGCCCTGCATGGAGTGGAAGTGCACGAGGTCGGGCCCGAAGGCGCGAAGCATGGTGGCGAAGTCCGCCGCCGCCGCGGGGTTGTCGTAGTTCCGACGGTCCGCCCAGTCGATGGCGTCGTTCGTGGTGAACCAGCGGACGGGCACCGACGCGCCGCGCTCCGAGCCCGCGTCGTCGTCGAAGGCCTCCCCGCCGGTGCGTGTCGGGCCGATCCACCCTGCGAAGACCCGCACGTCGTGGCCGCGGCGCGCGAGCTCGAGCGCGCTCCGGTACGGGACCAGCGTGCCGCCGCTCACGAAGTTCGGCGGGAAGTGGGCGGAGACGACGAGGAGCCTCACTTCGCCCACCTGCGGACGGTCCGGTACGCGGACCCGAGCACCCGGTGCCGCAGGGTGGGGCCGGTCCGCGCCCGGGAGGGTTCGTCCGCGGCCCGCGGGGCCCCGGTCCCGGCCGGCGCCTCGGGGGGCCCGGTCAGGTCCGCCGCCCGCCACGGGTCCGCGCAGTAGTCGACGAGCGGCGCAGCCACTCGGTCCCAGCGGAACCGTGCGGCCACGGCGCGGACCACCTCGCGGTCCGGCGGCGCGGTCGCCATCCGCCTGATCCCGTCCGCGACGGCGTCGACGTCTCCCGGCGGGACCGCCACGCCGATCCCCTCCGCCTCGACGAGCTCGCTCAGGACGTCGCCGCTCGTCACCACGCTCGGCAGGCCGGCCCAGAGGTAGTCGAGGACCCGCGTGCGGAAGGAGAACCTCGCTTCGAGATGGTCGAGGTTCGTGCTGACGCCCACGCTCGCGTCGAGCAGCGCCGCGCCCCGGCGGTCGTAGGGGACCCAGGACGTGTTGAAGGCGACGGTCGAGGGCAGCATCCCCAGCTCCTCGGCGGCGCTGCGGAGCTGGCGGGCGACGGGCATCTCGGGAATCTCGGGGTTCGGATGGCCCATGCCCATGAAGACGAGGAAGATGTCGGGCATCTCCGCGCGCAGCCGGTGGACCGCCCGGAGCACGGTGAGCGGGTCGAGCCAGTCGTACACGCCGCCGCCCCACAGGACGACCGGCCACGGGCGGGCGCCGGAGGGGAACAGGTGCGCCAGGCCGGGACCTTCGTGCGCGGGTGTCTCCGCCTGCACCCCGAACGGCACGACGGCGAGCAGCCGCTCCAGGTTCTCGTCACCGAGATGGGTCCGGACGTTGACGCGCCCCGTTGCCGTGAGCGAGCCGAGCCAGAAGTCCCGCTGCCGCTCGCTCGCGCACAGGAAGAAGTCGCCGCGCGCGAGATCCCGGTTCACGACGTCGTTCAGCTGTCGCACGGTCGCGTCGGCCTTGGCGACCGACGACCCACCCGCCGCGAGGTTCTCGAGATGGTAGGGGTCGTAGATGTCGACCACGACCGGCTTGTCGGCGTCCCGCACGCACGGGTAGCGGGTGAGCAGGCTGCCCGGGCCGACGGCGACGGTCATCCACTCGCACAGGTCTGCGACCTCCCGTTCGCCGGCGACACGGACGTCCATCCGGGGGTGGCTGCGGGTGCACGCCACGGAGCTCACGAGCGTCACGTCGTGGTCTACGGACAAGACCTCGGCGAGATGCCAGGCACGGATCGCGGGCCCGGGCATCGTGTCGGTCAGCGGGTCCGTCGTGACGAACAACAGGCGCTGGCGGGTCATCGCCGCGCCGACGCGCGCGGCGGACGGCGTCGCACGTCCCGCTGCCCTCCCCGCCCGGGTCCGGCACCGCCGGGCAGGGCTAACATCATGGCTAGTCCTTAGCACCACCGCCACACCGGCAACAACGACCCTGACACGACCACTGGCACCGAACGAGACGTCGAGCGAGCGCCGCGTGGCGTGGGAGGGCCGTGACCGATCCGCCCGACCTGTCGCGGTCGCCGGCGACGGGACCTTGCACGAGCCGCCGGTGCGGCGCCGCAGGGTGCTCGTGGTGACGGGCGACGTCGTCGGCCCGGGGATGGCCGGGCCGGCCATCCGCGCCTGGCACGTGGCCGGGTGCCTCGCAGAGGAGCACGACGTGGTGCTCGCCACCACGTCCGGGCGCTGCAGGGGAGCAGGGGTCGGCTTCCGTCTCGTCGCGCCGGACGCGACCGGCTTCGAGCAGCTCGCGGCATGGTGCGAGATCGTCGTGGTCCAGGGGTTCGTGCTGCTCCACGTCCCCGCCCTACGCCGCGCGGACCGGATCATGATCGTGGACGGCTACGACATCTTGCACCTCGAGGCGCTCGAGTTCTCCAAGCGCACGACGGACGGCTCCCGCGCCGCTCACGTCGAGACGTCCCTCGAGGTGCTCAACGAGCAGGCGGCGCGCGGCGACTTCTTCGTCTGTGCCAGCGAGAAGCAACGCGACTACTGGATCGGGCACCTGTCCGCGCTCGGTCGCGTGAACGCGGCCACCTACGGCCACGACCCGCTCCTGCGGTCCCTCGTCGACGTGGTGCCCTTCGGCCTCCCGCCGGGTGCCCCGGTGAGGACGGGGCCCGGTCCGCGGGAGACCCTGGAGGGGATCGGGCCGGACGACGACGTGCTCTTGTGGGCGGGAGGCATCTACGACTGGCTCGACCCGACGACGCTCGTACGCGCCGTCGAACGGTTGCGTCACCGACGACCGCAGGTCCGCCTGGTGTTCATGGGGACGCGCCACCCGAATCCGGAGGTCCCGATCATGGCGATGGCAGAGGAGGCGCGCGACGTCGCTCGTTCCCTCGGGATCGACGGCACCCACGTCTTCTTCAACGACGGCTGGGTCGACTACGACGACAGGCAGAACTGGCTGCTCGACGCCGACGTCGGGGTGAGCACCCACTTCGAGCACGCCGAGACGGCCTTCGCCTTCCGGACCCGTCTCCTCGACTACCTGTGGGCCGGGCTGCCGGTCGTGGCGACCTCGGGGGACGCGTTCGCAGACCTGATCGTGCGCGAAGGTCTCGGACGCGTCGTGGAGCCCGAAGACGTCGGCGGCCTCGAGCAGGCCCTCGACGAGTTGCTGAGCGACCCCGAGGCGGTGGCCGCCTGCAGGTCGAACGTGGCCCGCGTGCGCGGGGGATTCGAGTGGCCGACGGCGCTCGGGCCGCTCCTGCGCTTTTGCCGCGACCCCGCGCGGGCGCCGGACCGTGCGCTTTCGGCGTCGCGCGCCGAGGTCCACGGCCGTCTGGCGCGACTCAAGCGCAGGTCCCGGACCGCGGCGTCGCTCTACGCGCAGGGTGGCGCGCCGGCCGTGCTCGAGGTCGCGCGCCAGCAGGTCCGGCGAGCACGGCGGCGTGCCGCGGCCCGCCGCGGGCCCTCCGGCACCGGGTACGGGGACGCCTACTGACCCGTGACCGGTGGGGCGCCGTCGGCGGCAGGCAACGCGATGCTCGCGACCAGCCCGTCGAGGATGTCGGACTCCGAGACGACGCAGCGCGTGAACCCGAAGCGCCGCATCACCTCGCGCATCACGAGCACCCCGCCCACGATGACGTCCTCCCTGCCGTCGACCATGCCGGGGCGCGCGGCGCGGGCGGCGACCGTCTCGCCTGCGAGCGTGCCGGTCCACGCCTCCACGGCGGCCAGGTCGAGCTCGGAGTGGTGCACGAGGCCCCAGTCGTAGGCCGTCCAACCGTGCGCGAGCATCGAGATCGTGGTCACGGTCCCGGCGAGCCCGACGAGGGTCGCGGCCTGGAGCTCGTCATCGAGCAGGGGGAGCGCGCGTACCGCGCGGTCGAGGGCCTGTCCGACGGCCCTCGTCGCCTCGTCGACCTCGGTCGGGAGCGGCGGGTCGTGGTGCAGGTACCGCTCGGTCAGGCGGATGCAGCCGAGATCGAGGGACACCACGCGCGGGTCGTGCTCGCCGGCGGGCACCGCGGTCAGCTCCGTCGAGCCGCCTCCGATGTCGAGGACCACGAAGGGTCCCGCGCCGTCGTCGAGGTCCGAGACGGCACCCGAGTAGGCGAGCCGGCCCTCTTGTGTACCCGAGAGCAACTCGACCGGCGTCCGCGTCGCCTCGGTCGCGCGGTCGAGAAAGTCGCGTCCGTTCGACGCGTCCCGCACGGCGGACGTCGCCACGACCCGGGCGGCGGCCACACCGAATTCGTCCATCTGCTTGCGGTAGGCGCGCAGCACCGCCACCGTGCGCTCGATGGCGGCTGCGGCGAGCGTGTGCGTCGCGTCGACCCCCTCGCCGAGGCGCGTCAGCCGTAGCTCACGCGAGAGCGTCGATCCGTGCCCGTCGGCGACCAACAGGCGCGTCGAGTTCGTGCCGCAGTCGATAGCGGCGATATTGGACGCACGGGTCCCCGTCACGCGCGTGCCGGCGGTGCGCTCACCGATGTGCCTCCGGGGCATCGAGCACGTCACCGTCGATCCGCACGCCGACGAGCTCGACGCCGCGCAGCACGGCGCCGGAGAGATCGGCACCCCGGAACCTCGCTCGCGTCAGGTCGACCGCGAAGAGCTCGGCCCCGGAAAGGTCGACGCGGCGGAACCGTGCGCGGCGCAGATCGCCGCCGTCGAAGTCGACCACGGACCGACCGTAGCCGAGGTCTGCGGGCGGAAGGCCGCCCTCGGCCCCTCTAGGCGGGACGGGACCGCGGCGTCGCGGCGTCGAGTGCCGCACCCAGCCGGACCACCAGGCCAGCCGGATCCCCGTACCACCGGTCGGCGAGCGCTCGGCCCGCGGTCGCGAGCGCCTCGCGCGTCGCAGGATCGGCGAGCGCGCCGGCGCACGAGAGCAGCTCGGCGGTCGACGAGAACGCCAGCCCTCCGCCACCACGTGCGAGCCCTGCCGCCGCGGAGCCTGCGGGCACCGCGATCGGCACGCCGTAGCGGAGCGACTCCACGCACTCGCGTGCGAAGACCTCGCCCGGGAGGAGGTCGACGACCGCGGTCGCCCGAGCCATCAGCATCCACAGGTCCATGCGCGTGTGGACCTCGAATTCCGCCACGCACGACCGCGACCTCCAGGCGCGCGCGGCGCCTCCTTCCACCACGACGACGTAGCTGCGGGCGAATCGCGCGAGCACCCACCGGACGGCGTCGGACGGCCACGCCGGCACCGGCATGCCTCGTCGGTCGCCGAGGATCAGCAGGTAGTCGGGGACGCCCCGGAGTCCGTAGTGGCGCCGCTCCCTCGCTCCGGGGTGCACGCGGCAGTAGAGCCCGGTGCGGTCGACGGGGGCGGTCGTGGGGAGGCTCGTTTCGGCTGCCGTGTCGGGTGTAAAGCCGACGGCCAGCGCGGGCGCGCCCGAGCCCGCCGATCGACAGACCGTCAGCACCGCTGCACCGGGCGCCACGACCGCCGCCAGCGGGCGTGCCCCGGGGTCCCCCTCCTCGACCAGCACCGCCCGGTAGCCGGCGGGCTCAGGTGCCGTCGGTGCGGAGGCGTCTGCGGGGTCCGGCCATCTTCCCGGCTTCGCGCCCCCGCCTCCTGCGTGCGGGGCCCGCGCACCGAGCGGTCTGAGGTCGAACGCGCCGTCGGCGACCGGTGCGCCGCCTGGGACGTAGACGTCGACGGCGGCGAGCCTCGAGCACGCGCCTGCGAGGCTCCGCATGGCCGTGGCCATCTCGCTCCCGGGTGCCCGGGTCCACGACGCCGTGAGGACGGCGACGCGGTGTCCGCTCACGCGCCGGTCCCTGGGCCGTCGGGCCACCGCGGCGCGTCGAGCGTCCCGAGCGCCTCGTGCACCCGGGTGAGGTCCTCGCTCACCCGGTCGACCACGTCCTGGACGAGCAATTCGAGGTTGCCGATTCGGCTGGTGACGTCGTCCATGCGCTCGGCGAGCGCCGCGACCGCGCGGACGAGATCGCCCATGAACTCGCGGTCGGCACCTGCGTCCGCACGTGCGACGGCGGCGACGCGGGCACGGACCTTCGCCCGGACGCCCCCCGCCCCACCGGTTCCTGCCGGACCTGCGGCGCCTGCGACATCGGCCACCTCGCCCTGCGCGCCGGACACGAGCCGGGCGAACTTGGCGTGCAGCGACGCGATCTCGTCGGCGTCGCGCACCGGAGAGGGAAGTCCCTGCGGGTCGGCACGCTGGGAGAGCAGGCGGGGCGCGGCGGGCACCGTTCGTCCGGGAGCCGTCGAGGCGCCCACGCCGGATGGGGGTCGGGCCTGCTCTTCCCCGGTCGCTCCGGTCACCCCACGCTCCTCGCAACCCTCGAGCCCGACGTCGACCGGACGGCGCCCGCGAGCACCGCGCCCGGCTCGTCGAGTGCCGCGGAGAAGTCTACGTGCGAGAGGTTCCGGTTGTAGAAGGGGTCACCCGCCACGACGGCGTCGCCCCAGCGCGCCATGAAGGCGGCCGCGGTCCCCGCGTCCCCCGACGTGCCCCGGCTGGGCGACTCGTGGTGGACCAGCTCGGCGCCTGCCTCCACGAGCACGCGCAGGCCGCGTCGCCGCGCGCGCAGGCAGTAGTCCACGTCGTTGAAGTCGAGGCCGAGCGCCTCGTCGAACCCGCCGAGCTGCTCGAAGACCTGCCGGCGGGTCGCCATGCACGCACCGGTGACCGCCGAGACGTCTCGGGTCAGCACCGCCATGCCGAGGTACCCCGGCCGGCCCTGCTCGAGTCCCGCGAGCACGTGCCCGGCCGCACCGGCGAGCCCGAGCACCACCCCGGCGTGCTGCAGGTGGCCGTCGGGGTAGACGAGGCGCGGCCCGACGGCACCGACGTCGTCGCGCAGGGCCTGTGCGACGAGAAGCTGGAGCCAACCGTCCGTCCCCTGCTCGACGTCGTCGTTCACGAAGAGGAGCACGTCGCCGCGCGCCTCGGCGGCGGCGGCATTGTTGAGCGCAGCCCAGTTGAAAGGGCGGTCGTCCCGGCGCACGACGACGCGGTGCTCGGGGCCGAGACGCGCGGTCAGCACATCGAGCAGGGTCGCGGTCTCGGGCTCCGAGGAGCCGTTGTCGACCAGGACGAGCTCGAGGTCGACGGCGGGGAACCGCGGGCCTCCGGCCGCGGCCGCGCCGAGCGACTCGCCGCACGCGCGGAGCAACGTCGTGCTGTCCTTGAAGGGGACGACCGCGCTGACCGATACCCGCGCCGCGCCGGCGGGGAGGCTGCGGCGGATGGTCCACGTGCACGGGAGCGGCCCGGGCGCCACCGACGCAGTCTCGCCGCGCCGAGCGAGCGCATCTGCGACCGCGGCCGGCCCGGTCGGCCGAGGGGCGCTCCACCTGTGGCACAGCACGTCGGGAACGTGCGCCACCCGCGTCGTGCGCTCCGTCACGCGAAGAAGGAGATCGTGCTCCCAGTCGCCGCCGGGGACCGTGCGGACCCCTCCGGCGGCCACCACCGGTCCGACGCGCAGCGCGACGGGCCGTCCGAGGTAACGCCACGACAGGAGCAGTTCGGGGGACCAGTCCGGTTTTAGCACGGGTGTGGACCACGCGCCGTCCGGCGCGGCGCGGTCCTCGTCGCCGTACGCGACGTCGGCGTCCACGAGCGCGGCACTCAGGCGCGCGACGGCGTCGGGCTCGAGCTCGTCACCCGGGTCGAGGAACACGATCGCCGGGGAGCCGCTCTCCTCGAGCGCTGCCGCGTAGGCGTCGGCGGGATCCGTGCTCTCCGGGAGGGTGTGCATCCGCACCCGCCCTGTGGGCGCCTGCCCGAGCGCACCGGTCACCGCCTCGTCCATGGCCGCGTCCGACCCACCGACGACGGTGACCGAGAGGGTCCAGTCCCCCGAGGTCTGGGTGACCACCGCGTCGAGGCTCCGCCGGACGTCCGCCGGGTCGGCGGGCCCCCGTCCGTCGGCCCGCGTCGTCCGCAGGTCGACGACGAGGAGGAGGGCCAGCGCCGGACCTGGACGCGGAGGCTTGTCCACGAGCAGGCGCCACGCGGCGCGTGCAGTGGCCCATCGGCGGTACAGGGCGCGGTCGCCCGCCGCGTCCGGGCGCAGGGGGCGGGGTGCCTGCGGGGCGAACAGCACCCTCGCGTCGTCCGGTGGCACGCGCCAACAATTGCACGTCGCCTGCGCTGGCGCCCGTGCGTGCCGACCTGCCACGATGCGACGCATGCCCACGTCGCGGCGCGGTGTGTGTGCCGGCTCGAGCTTTCCCCACACCGAAGCGACGCCACGTGCGCCGGCGGCACGCCGCTGCCCGGGACCGGGTGCCCGATGATGGCGCGCCCCGCCGCGGTGCCGCTCGAGCTCGCGGGGCGCCGGGTCCTCCTCCGGACGCTCACCGAAGCGGACTACGAACAGTGGCAGGAGGTGCGGGAGCGCTGCCGGGAGTGGCTCGTGCCGTGGGAACCGCGGCCCAAGGGGTCGCCCCTCCCTGCGGAAGACCCGGTCAGCTTCGCGGCACGCTGCGCCCTGCGCGAGCGGGAGCGACAGCTCGGCACCGGCTACGGGTTCGGCATCTTCGTGGGAACGCGGTTCGCCGGCGAGATCACCCTCTCGTCGATCCAGCGTGGGCCGTTCCAGACCGGGCACATCGGCTACTGGATCGACCGGGACCTCGCAGGCCGCGGCTACGTCCCCGAGGCGGTGGTCGTCGTCCTCGCCTTCGCCTTCGACACCATCGCGCTGCACCGCGTCGAGATCTCCATCATCCCGAGGAACCAGGCGAGCCTGCGCGTCGTCGAGAAGCTCGGGATACGGTCCGAGGGCATCGCGCAGAAGTACCTCGAGATCGACGGCAACTGGGAGGACCACGCGAAGTTCGCGGTCACGCTGGAAGAGTGGAACCGCCGGCGGGACCAGCTGCTCGCGGACTGGATCGACTGATCGCACGACCGCACGACCGCACGACCACACGACCGAACGAGCGCACGACGGCCCGAGCCGCCCAGCCGCCCAGCCGCCCGAGCGTCCGGCCGCCGGGACTCGGGCGCCGCGGAAGACTCCCGACCGCACAACCCGTCGGTAGCCTCGACGTTCGATGCTCGTCCTCCACGCGGCGTGGGACGCCGAGGGCCCCGGGGCGCTGCTCCTGTGGGCAGAGCCGGTCCCTACGCCCGCGGCCGCCCTCTCGGAGGCGCTGGCCGCAGGAGGCGTGCTCGGCGCGCATGCCGCGGCATCGGCCGTGGCATGCGTCGCAGCCGTCCGCCTGCCGGCGCGCCGCGGCGTGCCGGTGCCGTCGCCGGATGCCGCCGACGCCGGGATCGGGGCCGCGGTCGGCCATCGACGAAAGGTGGGCCACGCCTCGGAGACCTCGCGCCCGACGTTCCGTCCGTTCGAGGTTCCGGCGCTCCGGTTCGAGGTGAGCCATGCGCTGGATGCCTTGTTGGCGCTCGGTGCCGGCGGCACCGAGGTCCGGACGGGCTCGTCGGTCCGCGCGCTCGCCCGTGTCGCGGAGCTGGCGCTCGAGGTGGTCGCCGGCGCAAGGGTGGTCCCCGCGCTCGCGCGCGACGGAGACCGCCACGTCGCCCGCTGGACCCCGCTTCGGACCGGGCGCGACACCGAGCGGTTGGCACTGCTCTCGGCGGCGCTTCCCGGCGCGGCCTGCGCGTCGGGGAGCGCCCCGGCCGCGGTCGTGGCGGAGCATGTCTTCGACGCGTGCGTCGACGCACTGTGCCGCGACGCGCTCGAGCGCGCGGCCGTCGCGCCCCGTGCGGCCCCGGTATCCGGCCGGTCGGACGGCGCCGTGGCGGACGCGTGGCTCTCGGCGCTCCGGCGCCGGGACGGCACCGTCCATGCCGACGGCGCGGCGCTCTCGGCGCTGGAGCGCCTCGTGGGGGAGTGGCGCGAGCCTCTCGTGGCTCCGTCAAGCTCCTGGCGACTCTGCTTCCGGCTCCACGAGCCAGCCGACGACGGGGACTCCCAGGAGTCCGGCGACACCACCGCGCGGTCCGGCAGGTCACCGGCCCGGCGGCCCGATCGGGCGTGGCGAGTCGAGTTCCTCTTGCAGGCGGTGGACGAGCCGACGCTGCTCGTCGAGGCCGCCGAGGTCTGGCGCGCCGGCGACTCGCTCCGCCGCGCGGCGCGGACGGTGGAGCAGCCCCAGGAGGTGCTGCTCGCCGAGCTCGGCCGGGCGGTCCGCGCGTTCGCCGAGCTCGCCGAGGTGCTCAGCGCACCCGCGCCGACCGGCCTCACGCTCGACGTCGACGGCGCCCACCGCTTCCTCGTCGAGGTCGCGCCGGTCCTGGAGCTCGCCGGCTTCGGCGTGCTTCTCCCGTCGTGGTGGCGCCAGCCTTCCCTCCGTCTCGGCCTCCGGGTGCGCGCCGCCTCGACCCCGTCGCGCCGTGCGGCGGGCGGTGGGCTCACAGCCCGGGGTCTCGCCGCGTTCGACTGGGAGGCCGCACTGGGGGACGCCCGCCTGGGGCTCGCGGAGCTGCGCCGCCTCGCGAAGCTGAAGGCGCCGCTCGTGCGGGTGCGCGGGCAATGGACCGAGCTGCACCCCGGTGAGGTGCAGCAGCTCGTCGAGTTCTTGTCGGAGGGGCGCGCGCGGCGCACGTCGGGCCTCGTCGACGTGCTGCGGGCGGCCGCGGGGGCGCCGCTGCCGGGCGCCGGCGTCCCGGTCGTCGCGGTCGACGCCGACGGCCCGCTTGGCGCGCTGCTTCGCGGGCAGCTCGCCGACTCCCTCGAGGTCGGTCCGACGCCGCCGGGGTTCTGCGGGGAGCTCCGCCCGTACCAGCGCCGGGGGGTGGCCTGGATCCGTCTCCTCGAGCGGGCGGGCCTCGGGGCGTGCCTCGCCGACGACATGGGGCTCGGCAAGACCGCGACCGTCCTCGGCGTGCTCCAGGCCGACCGCGCCGACGGCCGCCTCACGTCGCCGACGCTCGTGGTGTGTCCCACCTCGGTGGTCGGCAACTGGCGCCGGGAGGTCGAGCGATTCACGCCGGACCTTCGCGTGATGGTGCACCACGGTGCGGCCCGGGCGAGGGGCGACATCCTGGCGAACATGGCGGCGGACGCCGATGTCGTCGTCACGAGCTACCCGCTCGTCGAGCGCGACCGTGCCGCGCTTTCTTCGGTGCCCTGGGCGCGCCTCGTGCTCGACGAGGCCCAGCAGGTGAAGAACCCCTCGGCCAAGCAGACCCAAGCGGTGCGCGCGATCGGAGCGGCGAGCCGGCTCGCGCTGTCGGGCACGCCCGTGGAGAACCATCTCGGAGAGCTGTGGTCGATCATGGAGGTGCTCAACCCGGGGCTGCTCGGCTCCCAGTCCTCCTTCAGGGAGCGGTTCGCCGTGCCGATCGAGCGCTTCGCGGACGAAGGGGCCGCGGACCGCCTGCGGGTCCTCACCCGCCCGTTCGTCCTCCGACGGCTCAAGAGCGATCGCTCGATCGCGCCCGACCTCCCTGAGAAGATCGAGACGAAGGAGCGGTGCCCGCTCACCCGCGAGCAGGCCACGCTCTACCAGGCGGTCGTCGACGAGATGCTGGCCAAGGTTGCCGGAGCCGAAGGCATCGAGCGAAGGGGCCTGGTGCTCGCCACCATGCTCCGGCTGAAGCAGGTGTGCAACCATCCCGCGCAGTACGCGGGCGACGATTCGCCGCTCGCCGGGAGGTCCGGAAAGTTGGACCGCGTCGTCGAGATCCTCGAGCAGGTGCGCGAAGCAGGCGAGCGCGCGCTCGTCTTCACGCAATTCGCGGAGATGGGTGCGCTGCTGGAACGGCACCTCACCGCCCGCCTGGGATGCCGCGTGGGCTTCCTCCACGGGGGCGTGCCACGTCTCCAGCGCGACGAGCTGGTCGCAGAGCTCCAGTCCCCGGAGAGCGCGATGCCCGTGATGGTGCTGTCGCTCAAGGCGGGCGGCACGGGCTTGAACCTGACGGCCGCCAGCCACGTCCTCCACTACGACCGTTGGTGGAACCCTGCGGTGGAGGACCAGGCGACCGACCGTGCCTACCGGATCGGGCAGCGCCGCGACGTCCAGGTGCGAAAGCTCGTGTGCGCGGGAACGATCGAGGACCGCATCGACGAGCTCATCGAGTCCAAGCGCGCGCTGGCCGAGCGGGTGGTCGGGACCGGCGAGGGATGGCTCATCGACCTGTCGACCGACGAGCTCGCCGAGGTCCTCGCCCTGTCGCCGGAGGCGACGGCCCCGTGAGCCCGCCGCGCCGAGCCGGCGACCGCGGGCCACGCGACCTCGAGGAACTGCGCGCGCGCCTCTCGGCAGTCACGGACGCGGCGAAGACGAAGAAGAAGGTGAAGAAGGCGACGGCGGCGGCGAAGAAGGCGACGTCGGACCCCACGCCAGAAGACCTCACGCCCGACGACGACCTCGCGCCCGACGACGACCTCCGCGCGGAGGAGCCCTGCGGGAGGTGGTGGGAGCACGAGGAGGTCGCCCGGCCGCGCCCGGTGGTCGGTGGCATCGCCGCACGGACGCGGCGGGGCCCGATCGGCGCGACCTGGTGGTCACGGCGGTTCCTCGGCTCCCTCGAATCCGTGATGGTCGGAGGCCGCATGGAACGGGGACGCACCTACGCGAGGAAGGGACAGGTCGTCGACCTCGAGATCACCTCCGGGATCGTCGCCGCGACGGTGCAGGGGAGCCGTGAGGAGCCGTACGTCGTCAGGTTGAAGATGGCTGCCGTCCCCGCCGAAGACTGGGACCGGATCGTCCGCTCGCTCGTGGCGCGCGCAGGCTACGCGGCGCGGATGCTCTCGGGAGAGCTCCCCCACGAGGTGGAAGAGGTGTTCGAGTCGGAGGGCGCGTCGCTCCTCCCGGCGCCCCACGCCCGTCTCGTTACCGAGTGCTCCTGCCCGGACTGGGAGAACCCGTGCAAGCACGTCGCCGCCGTGTGCTACCTCCTCGCCGAAGGATTCGACCGTGACCCGTTCTCGCTCCTGTTGTGGCGCGGGAAGGGACGGGACGAGCTGCTCGCGCAATTGCGCGCGCTCCGCCGTCTCGACGCGTCGCGCGAGCTCGGCGCGGGGCCGGACCCGACTGCCGGCGCGGCCCGCGAAGCCCTCGGTGCCGATGAGGCCCCCGGTGCCGATGGCGCCCCCGGTGCCGATGTCGCCGATGACGACGACCGGGACCTGCTCGAACGGTTCTGGGTCGCGGGTCCGGCGCTGGCACACGTCCGAGTGCTGCCCGAAGAGGCGGCGGTGCCGGCAGCCGCGCTCCGCCTCGCGCCCCGCGGGGTCATCCGGGTCCGTGGGGAGGACCTCGTGGACGCGCTCGGCCCCGCGTACGCCGTGATCGCCGCCGCCGCCGCGGCGAGGGCCCGCGGTTGACTCAGGGAGCCGTGGTCCGCACCACCGACGGCGAGTGCAGGAAGAACTGCTCGACGTCGTGCTCGTAGACGTACGGCGACGCCGACCGTCCAGCCGCCCTGCGGAGCCGCCGGTGGCGCGCGAAGGACTGGACCGCCCCCGCACTCGTGTAGCGGTACTCGAAACCTGCCGAGACGAGTCGCGAGGTATCCATCCCCCGGCCGTAGCGCAGGAGCGCGTCGAGCTCGGGCGGGAAGCCGAAGAGGCCGAGGCGCACGAGCGGCATGACGGCAAGCGACGGTCGGACCGGAGGCAGGGGCAGGAGCCGCGTCCCGCAGATCGCCGCGACCTCGCTCCACGGGAGCCGTCCCGCGCCCGCGACGTTGTAGGTGCCCGGGAGGCGGTGCTGGGTCACGAACTCGAGCGCACGGACGACGTCGTCTTCGTGCACGAACTGCACGAGCGGGTCGAACCCGAAGATGCACGGGCACACTGCCCTGGACAAGTTCCGGCTGATCGCCGTCACGATGTCGTCGCCGAGGACGTTCGCGAATCGCAGGAGCGCCACCACCGCGGAGGGGTTGTCCTCTGCGAAGTCGCGCACGAGGCTTTCAGCCTCGACGAGCGAGCGCTCGACGTCGGTCCGCGGCGAGCGCTCGCGCGGCGTGTCCTCGGAGAAGGTCGCAGGGTCCTTCTCCGAGGACCCATAGACGAGTCCCGAGGACTTGACGACGAGCTGGCGGACCGAGGACTCCGGAGCGCTCGCCGCGGCGAGGAGGTTCATCGTCCCGATGACGTTCACCTCGTGGATCGTCTTCGACGACGCCTGGGTCGAGTCCACGATCATGAAGGTGTGGATGACCGTGTCCACCTGGGTGGCGTGCACGATGCGGCTCAAGATGGAGTACGTCTGGTCGGCGCGCACGAACTCGGCTCGCTCGAAGGTCACCGTCGGCACCCGCGTGCCGAGGCCGAGCAGGACCTCGATGTCGCGGTCGTTCTCGAGCGCCTGGATCACGCGCCCGCCCCAGAACGTGTCGGCTCCCGTGACGAGGACTCGACGGCCCATGGCGATCCCGCTCCGCGCGCTCGTCAGCCGAACCAGATGCTGCGGCGCCGGCTCAGCATGTCGTTGACGGCGGCCTGCATCGATTGGCGGATCCGTTCGGCCTCCTCGATGACCCGCCCCTTGGGGTAGCGATCGAGGCCGGGCTCCACGTCGAAGGTGACCGGGTCGAGCACCCGCAGCCGCAGCTTCGCCGGGAAGGGGACGACCAGCCCCAGCGGCCCCATCACGAGCATGTTGGCGGTCACCGGGAAGTACGGGAGCCCGAGCGCCTGTGCGAGCTGCGGCAGCTGCCACAGGATCGGCATGGTCTCTTCGGACCCCACGATCGCGATCGGCACGACCGGCACCCCCGAGCGCATGGCGATCTCGACGAAGCCGCCGCGGCCGAACCGCCGCAGCTGGTACCGGTCCGAGTACGGCTTGGACACGCCCTTGATGCCCTCGGGGAAGACGAGCGCGAGCTGCGCCTGGTCGTGGAGGAGCCGGTACGCGTTGTCGGGGCGGGCGGGCACGCCGCCCGCACGGCTCCACAGGGTCCCGACGACTGGGAGCGTGCGGAAGAAGTAGTCGGCGAGCCCGTAGACGGGCCTGCCCAGCTCGGACTCGATGCCGTGCATGATCACCGGCGCGTCGGAGGGGACGGCGCCCGCGTGGTTGCCGACGAGGAGCGCTCCGCCGGTCACCGGGATCTTCTCGAGCCCTTCCCACGCGGCGCGGAACCAGTTCGAGTACACCGGCCCGTAGATCCGGCGCGCGAGCGAACGGACCCGATCGGACCTTCCCCACTCGTCGACGTCGGAGCGCCTCGGGTCTCCGGTCGCCACTGCCTCGTGCCGGCGACCCGGAGCAGCGCCGTCGGCCGGGCGGAGCGGCACGACGTCGGTCCGAGCCGCTCGAGGTCCCTGCGCCGGTGCCCGGCGAGACGTCACACCCCGAGCGTACCGACGTCTCGGGCCTCGGCCCACGGGCGACCGGGCCGGGAGGGCGTCAGGGCCTGCCGGCCCCCACCAGGCCGTTCGTGTAGAGCGCGTCGTAGGAGACGGTGGACCCCGTGTACGGCGCCTGGATCACCGTCTGCGAGCCGTACGGTCCCGAACCCGCGTACATGACGACGTGGTCGACCGTGCCTGTCCCGTCGAGGTTGTAGTAGAAGAGCAGGTCCCCCGGCTGCAGTGCCGAGAGGGACACGTACGGGACGGACGCGTACTGGACCTGGGACGTCCGCGGGATGGCGACCCCGACCTGGCCCCAGGACCACTGGGTCAGCCCCGAGCAGTCGAAGCCGACGCCCGGTGACTCGCCGCCCCAGACGTAGGGCACGCCGAGCTGGGACTCGGCCGCGTGCGCCGCCGCCAGACCCGCGGCGCTCGATGTGCCGCTGAAGCCGACCGACGGCCCACCGGCGGACGAGGACGCGTCGTTGGCTGCCTGCGTGGCGGCTTGCGTTGTGCCGCCGAGCTCGTTGACCACCTGCGCCGCGCGTGCGGCGGCGGCGGCGGCGGCCGCGGCGGCGGCGGCGCGCTTGGCGGCGGCGGCAGCCGCGGCGGCCGCGGCTTCCCGCTGCGCCCTCGCCTGCGCGGCGGCGGCGACCTGCTGGCCGAGCGTGCCCTTCAAGGACACGAGCGTGGTCTGCGCCTGCTGTGCGGCCTGCTGGTTCTCCTGCTGCAGGGTCTGGAGATGCGCCGTCGCGGCCTGCGCCTGCTGCTCCTGCACCTGCTGCTGGGCCTCGGTCGCGGTGAGCTTCACCTGTGCCGCTTCGAGCGCGTGCTTCGCTGCGCTCAGGTTGCCGACTGCGGTGCTCGAGTACTCCTCGGAGATCACCACTGTGTTCGCCGAGGTGGAGAAGAGGGACGTGATCTGGGTCCCCTGCGCCCCGAGGACGTAGTCCTGGACCGCGGTCTCGGCGAGCACTCGCCGGTCCACGACGATCGTCCTTCGGACCTTCGACAGGCGCGCGTTGGTGGCGGCGATCGCGGCCTGCACCGCCTGGAGGTGGGCCAGCTCGCTGTCGTACTCCTGACCGAGGACCGCCGATTGGCGCTGCTCTTGGGCTATCGTCTGCTCGATCTGTGTGACCTGGGACTGGGTCGCGTGGACCTTCGCCTGGGCGGCGGGTGTTGTGAACGCTGTGGCTCCGGCGGACGCGACGACCCACGTGCCCACGAGCAGGGACGCGGCGGTCCCGGCGGCGAGGACACGTGCGAGCGCGCGGCGAGGGGCCCGACAATTCACACCAGCCACATCGGCCACTCTAGCCCCAGGGGCCCCAGGTGCCAAGGGACGATCGCATTGCGGAATCGACGCCATTCCCGTACGGCTCGGCGGGCGCCGTCACTTGCGTGTCAGCGCAAAAGGGAAAGAATGGCGGAGTGCGAGCCCCGGGTGCCCACGCGTCGACGATCCCAACCGTCGGCGCGTCGTCGTCGGAGGTCGCACTGAGCGAGCTCGCGCGAGACGTGCAGGGGGGCACCCTGTACGGAGACGCTCTCGTCAGCGGCATTTCTTACGACAGCCGCAAGGTCCTCGACGGCTCGTTGTTCTTCGCCCTCCCGGGCTCGAGGACCGACGGGCACGACCACGCGCGGGCCGCGGTCGAAGCCGGTGCGACCGCGCTCGTGGTCGAGCGGCCACTCGGGCTCGAGGTCGCGCAGCTGGTCGTCCCCTCGGTCCGTGCCGCGATCGGGCCCATGTCGGCGGCCTTCTACGGTCGCCCGTCCTCGCAGCTCGCGGTCGCCGCGGTCACCGGCACCAACGGCAAGACCACCACGTGCGCGGTGCTCCGCCACTGCCTGAACGCCGCGGGCATCCCCGCGGGGCAGGTCGGCACCGTGGGCAGCCACTACCTCGGGCGGTCGCTCGGGACGAGCCTCACGACGCCTCAGGCGCCGGACCTCCAATGGATCCTCCACCAGATGGTGCGTGCGGGCGTCCGGGCGGTTGCGATGGAAGCGTCCTCGCACGGTCTCGACCAGCGCCGGATGGACGGCATCAGCGTCGACGTCGGGGTCTTCATGAACCTCACGCGTGAGCACCTCGACTACCACGGGTCGATGGAGGGCTACCTCGAGGCGAAGTCGCGGCTCTTCGAACCGACACGTTGCCGCGCCGCGCTCGTGTGCACCGACGACGACTGGGGCCGCCGGCTCGTGGGGCGCCTCGAGATCCCGGTGACGACGTTCGGGCACGGCGCGGACGCCGACGTGCCCTACGCGGTCGAAGAGCGCGGGCTCGGCGGCATCGTGGTCGAGTTGGCCGGTCCCGAGGAGCGGGTTCGGCTCTCGAGCCCGCTCGTCGGGCAGGTCAACGGCGCCAACGTCACGGCCGCCTACCTCGCGGCGCGCGCGCTCGGGCTGTCGCAAGACCAGGTCGTCGCGGCGATCGCCGGGGCGTCCGCACCGCCCGGACGCTTCGAGCTGGTGGGCGACGGCAGTCCGTTCCTCGTCGTCGTGGACTATGCGCACACCCCCGACGCCCTCGCCGCGCTCATCGCCACGGCGCGGGGCATCTCGAGCGGCCGCGTCTCGGTGGTCCTCGGCGCGCGCGGCGGCAGGGACAAGGGGAAGCGTCCGGAGACCGGCCGGGTCGCGGCGACGGCGGACCGGGTCTTCCTCACGACCGACAGTCCCGGCGACGAGCCCATCGCCGAGATCATCCGCGCGCTGTACCGCGGCACCCTCGAGGCGCACAGCCGATCGGACGTCGTCGTCGAGCCGGATCGCCGCGCGGCGATCGAGCGGGCGGTCGACGAGTCCTCGCCCGGCGACGTGGTGCTCATCGTCGGTCGCGGGCACGAGCAGTTCCAGCACATCGGGAGCGAGACCGTGCAGCTCGACGACCGGGTGGCCGCCCGCGAGGCCCTGGCCGCGCGGGGCGCGCAGCCGGGGGTCGTATGCGGCTGAGCGTCGTCGTTCCCGCGCACGACGCGCAGGGGACCGTGGCGGCGGCGATCCGCTCTGCGCTGGGCCAGACGCGCCCGCCCGACGAGGTCGTGGTCGTCGACGACGGATCGTCCGACGCGACGCCCACAGTCGTGCGGGCACTCGGCGACGCCGTCCGCCTCGTCGTCCAGGCCCAGGCGGGCCCGTCGGCAGCGAGGAACGCTGGCGTCGCCGCCTCCTCGGGTGACTGGATCGCGTTTCTCGACGCCGACGACGAGTGGCATCCGGAGAAACTCGAGCACCAGGTCTCGCTGGTGCGCGACGACGTCGCGCTCGTCGCGACCGACTGGGCGCGGGACGCGGTCACGGCGCCCGCTCCCAAGCCCGTCGCGACGACGCTGCTCACGACGGGTGAGATCCTGCTGCTCAACCGTTTCCAGACGTCGACGGTGCTCCTGCGGCGCGAGGCGTTCGACGCCGCCGGGGGGTTCGAGTCCTCGCTCGACGGCGTCGAGGACTGGGACATGTGGCTCCGAGCCTCCCGACAGGGGAAGGTCGTGAAGCTGGACTGGCCTTTCGTCCGGTACACGGACGTCGCGGCGGGGTACAGCAAGGCGCTCGAGCGCGTGTACCGCACCGGCCGGACCATGCTCCAGCGTGAGCTGGGTGAGCCTCCGTCGAGGTCCGGGAGAGCGGTGATGGCCTGGCACCACCTGCGCTTCGCCCTCGCCTACCTCCTCGCCGGGGACCGAGCCGCCGCCCGGGCCTGCGTCGCCGACCTCCGCGCGGCGGGCCTCGTCGGCGCGGCACCGGTTGCGACGGTGCGCTACGTGCTGCCGTTCTTGGCCGGTCGGGCGAAGCGGCGCCTGCGCCGGGCCCTCCCGCCCTCCTGAAGCCGCGGCAGGCGGCGCCTGCCTCCGATAGCGCCTCCGTCCAGGGGCGCCCGGCACCAACGGCGCCTGCCTCGAAGGGGGCCGCCGCCCTCCCCCCAGAGGGCGACCGGTAGGGTCGGCGGCCGTGGACGGCACTGTCGGCGTCGACGGGGGCTGGGTGCGCGGGCACGTCGAAGAGGGCGTGTGGGCGTTCCTCGGGGTGCCCTACGCCCGGGCGCCGCTCGGGCCATTGCGCTGGCGGCCACCGGAGCGGCCGGAGTCGTGGTCGGGCGTGCGGGACGCCGCGGCGCCCGGTCCGCTCGCCCCCCAGGGCAGGGCCGCCCCGGGCGCGGCGCTGCCGGGCGACCCCTTGGAGCAGAGCGAGGACTGCCTCCATCTCAGCATCTGGACGCCCGCTCTCGACGGCGCGCGGCGGCCCGTCATGGTGTGGGTGCACGGCGGGGGCTTCTCCTCGGGCACTGCGGGGAGCGTGCTCTACCGTGGCCGCCGCCTGGCGGCGGAGGGTGACGTCGTCGTCGTGAACGTCAACTACCGGCTGGGTGCGCTGGGGTTCCTCGCACACCCCGCGCTCTCCTCCGGCGCCGGCGCGTGGGGGAACTGGGCGCTCCTCGACCAGATCGCCGCGCTGCGCTGGGTGCGCGACCACATCGCGTCCTTCGGCGGCGACGCGTCCAACGTCACGGTGTTCGGCGAGTCCGCCGGTGCCATGTGCATCTCGGCGCTGCTCGCGATGCCCGGCGCCCGCGGCCTGTTCGGCGGTGCGGTGATCCAGAGCGGTCCGCCCTACGCCCACGACGCGCGTCGGGCCGAGGACGCGGCCAACGCCTTCGCGCATGAGCTCGGCCTCCCCTCGGTCAGCCGGGAGGCGCTGGAGCGCGTCCCCGCGGCCGAGCTCGTGTCGGCGCTCTCCTCGCTCTCACGCTCCCTTCCCCGTCCCGGGGAGCTTCCACAGCCGCTCCTCCCCGTCGTGGACGGCGTGACGCTGCCGGAGCCACCGCTCGACGCGGTCGCCCGAGGTTCGGCGTCGGGCGTCGCGACCATGGTGGGGACGAACCGCGACGAGATGACGTTCTTCGCGCTGAGTGATCCCAGCGCTGAGGACATGGCCGGCGACGCCCTGTCCCACCGGATCGAGCGCTCGGCACCCGACGTCCCCGCCGCCCGCATCGTCGAGCACTACCGCCACGTGCTCGCCCGGCGCGGCGAATCGTGCGAGCCACGCGACCTCTGGGTGGCCGTCGGGAGCGACATCGTGTTCCGGTGGCCGACCCTTCGACTGGCGGCGGCGCTCGGCGCCCACGACCCGCGGACCTTCGTCTACCTGTTCACGTGGGAGTCGCCGTTGTTCGGCGGCGTCCTGGGCGCGACGCACGCCCTCGAGATCCCCTTCGTGTTCGGCACCCACGCGGACCCTGGGATCAGCCGCTTCGTGGCCGACAGGGGCGACGCGAGCCCCGACGGCCGCGCACGAGCAGCCCATGCGGACGCCCTGTCGGCCGCCATGCGGGCGTCCTGGGTCGCCTTCGCCCGCTCGCGCGACCCTTCCATTCCGCTCGCGGGAACGTGGCCGGCGTGGGACCCGGTCCGGCGCGCCACGATGGTCCTCGGCGCGTCCGCTCTCGTCGAGCATGCGCCACGCAACGAGGAGTTGGCCGTGTGGGAGGCCCACGCGCCGCTGCCGGTCAGCCCTCTTGGTCGAGCAGAGCCGGTCGAGCAGACTTGACCGAGGTGGACGGTTCGCGAGTCGCGCGTGTCGTCATCGAGCGGCTCGCGCGCGCCGGCTGCGTCGCGGCCGACGAGGAGGCCGAGGACCTCGTCCGCTGGGCGCCCGACCAGCCGACGCTCATGTCGTGGGTCTCGAGACGCGAACAGGGCGAGCCGATCGCGTGGATCGTCGGCACCGTCGGATTCTGTGGCCACGAGGTGCGCGTCGACCAGGGTGTCTTCGTGCCCAGGGCGCAGTCCTCCGAGCTCGCCCGCAGGGGTGCCGAGCTCCTGGGGGCGCGCGGCCGCGCTGCGGACCTGTGCACGGGGAGCGGCGCCGTCGCCGTCCATCTCGCCGTCTCCCGGCCCGGCGCGGCCGTCGTCGCCACCGACCTCGACCCGCGTGCCGTGGCGTGCGCGCGCCGCAACGGCGTCGCAGCCGTGGTGGCAGACGCCGACCTCGGCCTCTGCGGGGGTGCCTTCGACGTGGTCACCGCGGTGCCCCCCTACGTGCCGACCGACGCGTTGCGGCTGCTGCCGGCGGACGTGACCCGCTACGAGCCCCGCGTCGCGCTGGACGGCGGGCGAGACGGGTTGGACCTCGTCCGGCGGCTCGCGGCCGGTGCGGCGCGGCTGCTCCGGCCGGGAGGGTGGCTCGTCACCGAGATCGGGGGCGACCAGGACACCGCGACGGCGCAGATCCTCGCGGAGGGAGGATTCGGGGAGCCGGCGTTCTGGCGTGACGCCGAGGGGGACCTCCGCGGCGCGGCGGCCCGCCGACGCTGAGCCCGACGCGCGCGCGTCCAGGGACGAACCCGCTGCGCAGGGGTTAGTGGAAGGCGCTCCCGCCGTCCACGACGAGCGTCTGGCCGGTGATGAAACCCGCTCCCGGCCCGCAGAGGAAGCGGGCGGCGCCGCCGAGGTCGTCGGGGACCTCCTCTCGCTGCATGGCGCGCGTGCGGACGGCG